>CAYJGW010000059.1:0-14916 GCA_964369425.1 uncultured Lachnospiraceae bacterium | reverse complement strand
AATTACAGCAACAGCGGTAGAAAACGATACATATGCCTTTGCGACTGCAAGTTACTTATTGACAGTAAAAGAGCATCCTAGCTTTAATATTACAGTAATCGGTGGAACATCTGACAAAGCAATGGCTAAAGAAGGCGAATTAGTTACAATAACAGCAAATGCTATTGAGAACAAAGCGTTTGTGAAATGGAGCAACTTAATAGGCATTACAATAGAAGAAAAAGACATAACAAACAGAGAAGTAAGCTTTACAATGCCAGCAGAAGATGTGAGCGCAACCGCAGAGTTTAAAGAATTATTCAATGTAACTTTCGATTTACAAGGTGGAAGCATTGATGGAAGTACCGAAAACCCTGTGATTCAAACAGATGTAAACGGAAATGTAATACTTCCAAAACCGCCAATAAAAGATAGATACACATTTGAAGGCTGGTTTATAGACGATGACACAGAAGTAGACGATAGCTATAAATTTACCAAAAATACAATAGTATATGCAGTTTGGGAAGAAACAACCCTTATGCCACAAACATTAAACTTTAGCAATGAAAACATAACTAAAATAATAGGAGATCAAGCATTTAAAAACGAACTAAGTGGAGCAAAAACAGCTGTAATTTTTACAAGTTCGAACACAGATGTTGCAACCGTAAATGCGGAAGGTATGGTTTCCTTACAAGCTAGTGCAGGTACAACAATTATTACAGCAACAGCAGTAGAAGATGCAACTTATGCATCGGCAAGCACAAGTTTTGTATTAATAGTAAACACTGTTGCAGGTACAAGTTTAGAAGAATTGCAAGATTACATAAGTTCATTTACAGGCGACTTTAACGACTTGGATAAAGTAATATTCAATGGAGTGGAGCTAGTTGTTACATTTAGTGCAGACGGTAGTGTTGCGCATTTGAGCGGATACCCAGTAGGAAGTAGCGAGATTATTGGTGAAGTTAGAAGTGGAAGTATAGTGGTAACACTTTACAAAGATTTCTTAAAATCACTACCAAGTGGACAATACAATCTATCTGTCACAGCTAAGAGCAACCCAGATGTTCAAATTGGACCTACAATAGTTTCGGTTCCAGAGGCAAGCGCACCAGTTACACCAGCCCCGGAATCAACCCCAACTCCAACCCAGACACCTGACAGCGGAGTTAGTGATACACCTCCAACAGGTGATAACTCTCCAGTAATGATTTTTGTAGTACTTATGATAACGGCTCTAATAGCGGCAGTAGTTGTTTCTTATAGAAGACGCAAGTTATCAAACTAAAGTAGTAACTATTTGAAAGTCTTTTAAGTTGAATTTCATAGATTACATATGTTATAATTATACCCTACTTTAATATAAGAGTAGGGTATAATTATTATTTAAAAAAGGGTATAATGCTTTTTTATCACAAGGAGGAAAGTTATGCATAGTAAAACCGAACAAATAGACTTTATAACTTATTTTAATGAGATATTGATTAATTTTTATGAAGATGAAAATGATGTAAAAAAATTAGGGAAGAGTTTAGGATTTGATGTAGAGAACAATTATTTTGTTGCAGTATCATTTCTATATCCATCGAATGTACGTACAAGTTTTGAAGATAAAGGGGAACTTAGAGATATTGTCGCGAAGATAGATCAAGTGCCTGCAATTAATAAAAAAATAGCAGAACAGCAATTTCTATTTATTGAAAAAGGTGTAGTTACTTTTTTAATAGGGGAAAATAAACATGAATTGATTGAAGCATTGGTTCCGTTTAAAGAGCAAGCATTAGCGGTTCTTAAGGAAGCGAATCTAAAAGAGCGTGTAAGAATAGGAGTAGGTTTAATCGAGAAGAATGTAAAAGGTATCAAGAGAACCTTCAGGAATTCAGTCGATGCGATTCATGCTGGAGAGATTTTCAAAAAAGAGCGTGATGTTCTTGAATATATGAGTATGGAGATTTATGGAAGTATCAATGCTATGGTATCTAATTATGGAGATAGAATAACAAGTGTTGTTCTAAAGCAGCTAGATGATCAGCAACAGAGAGTACTTGCAAAATATTACAAGTGTAAAGAAGATACAGCTTTGACAGCTGAGTCGTTGTCATTAACCCAAGAAGAGGTGGAGAAAGCACTATTTGATGTAAAGCTTAATACAGGTCTCGATGTTCATGACACAGAGGATAACTTTAAGTTACAATTGGTTATGGTAGCGAAGAAGGTACTAGGTGCTAAGGCAGAGATTGATAAGATGAAAAAAATTATGAAATAAATAAATTCAAGTAGCACTTTTAGCTGATAAGCAAAGGGTGCTACTTCTTTTAAAAAATTAATAAAAAGTATTGGGAAGGATATAATATGATATTAGTAAAGAGTGGACGAGTTATAAATCCTAAGACAGGATTAGACGAGATTTTAGACATTAAGATTGAAAACGGTGTAATAGCAGGGATTGGAAAATACAAGAGAAGTGAAGATTATGATGAGATAATTGATGCAAAGGGGAAAATTGTAGCTCCAGGGTTAATTGATGTACATGTGCATTTTCGCGAGCCGGGATTTACCTATAAAGAAGATATTAATAGTGGAGTAGATGCAGCTGTAGCAGGCGGATACACAACTGTGGTATGTATGGCGAATACAAAACCAATTATCGATGATGAAAATTCTTTGAAGATGGCAATTGAAAAAGAAGAAAAAGCAGCGATAAATGTATTGCAAGTAGCAGCGATTTCAAAAGGATTTGGTGGAAAAGAGTTGACCGATTTTGAAGGGTTATTAAACTTAGGGGCAATCGGCTTCTCTGATGATGGGATTCCAATCAAAGATGGAAAGTTTATGAGAGAGGCAATGTTAAAAGCAAAAGAGATGAACGTGGTATTAAGTCTTCATGAAGAGGATCCGGACTTTATTATAGGCAGTGGTGTAAACCAAGGACTCGTGTCGTCTGAAATAGGATATGGCGGTGCAAGTTCGCTATCGGAGTATATAATGGTTGCGAGGGACTGCATGTTAGCACTGGAGACAAAGGCAAGAGTGAATCTTCAACATTTAAGCTCAAAAGAGTCCATCAAACTTGTGGAGTTAACGAAAAGTATGGGGGCAGATGTATGGGCAGAAGCTACGCCACAACATTTTTCCGCAACAGAAGAACTCGTTATAAAAAAAGGTTGTTTAGCTAGAGTAAATCCTCCACTTCGGACAGATGCTGATCGCTATGGAATTATTGAAGGGCTTAAGAATAATACGATTGATATTATTGCGACAGACCATGCACCTCATGCACCAGAAGAAAAAGCAAAAACAATAGAAGAAGCGCCAAGTGGAATGATTGGACTAGAGACAGCATTGGCCCTAGGAATCACTAATTTGGTAAGAACAGGTCATTTGACAATGTCACATTTATTGGAGAAGATGACAATGAATCCTGCTAGTCTTTATTCATTAGATAAAGGAAGTATTGAAATAGGAAAAGCGGCTGATATTGTGATATTTGATGAATATGAAAGCTGGGAAGTGAAAGGTTCAAAATCGAAAGCAAAACAGTCTCCATTTGATGGAGAAAAGGTTTATGGTCGAGTAAAGTATACTATTTATGAAGGAAATGTAGTGTATAGGGATGAAAATTAAGATATTAAGAATTTTTATAGAATATTAAGCTTGAAAAAAGTGTAAGAATTTGCGATAATCTTATGTGGTAAAGTAACGGTTTGCGAAGGCTGCTTGTTACAAGAAAAACATAAGAAAAAGGAGAGAATGAATGGAAAATCAAAAAACGAAAAGAGAACTTTCACTAGCCGTAAAAATGGGAATTTCATTAGTTTGTGGTTTAGCAGCAGGTCTAATCTGCCTGTACTTACGCGAATACCTTAACGGAAGCGGTCAGGGGGAGACTTGGACAGTTATCAATAATCTATTATTCCAAGATATCACAGCAGAGGGTGCAGAGAGTGCAATTGGTGCTTTTTATATAATTGGTCAATTATTTATCAAGTCATTACAGCTAGTAATCGTACCTATGGTATTTACGTCTATTGCATTAGCGATTGGAAAGATTTCAGATACAAAATCACTAGCAAGAATTTCTGCAAAGACAATAGGATGGTTTTTAGTATGTTCAGCAATCGCGTTAGCATTGGCTTGCGCAATCGGATTTACATTTTATTCAATGGGTGTATTCCAGCCAAATATTGAAGGATTAGAGACATCAGCAGGATCAACAGGACAAAACCCATTACTTGTGGTGTTGAATATCATACCAAGTAATATCACGACAGCATTCAATAGTAATACAGCAGTGCTATCTGTAGTATTCTTAGCAGTTGCAGTCGGATTAGCAATGACTGCTTTAGGGAAAGAAAAAACTGCAACCTTACAAAAATTATTGACAGAGATTAATGATATCGTTGTTGTATTCTTGAACTTTGTAGTAACAAAATTTGGACCATTTGCAATCTTTGTATTATTAACTCGTACATTTGCAATCTATGGTATCGATTACCTAACACCTGCAATGGCATATGTAGTAATCACTACGTTATTGTTGTTGGTATTCCTATTTGTAGGGTATCCATTGCTTGTATGGATTGGTACAGGTCTAAATCCTATCATATTTGCAAAGAAGATTCTCAAAGTTGCAATTTTTGGATTTTCAACTTCATCAAGTGCGGCAACATTGCCAATGAACTACGAAGTTACAACAAATGAATTGGGAGTAAATGATCAAGTGGCATCATTTGTATTGCCATTAGGTATGACAATCAATATGAACGGAACTGCAATTATGCAGGTGGTTGCTACATTATTTATCGCAGGAAGTGCAGGGTATGATGTAACATTTATGTCACTGATAGTAACTGCTTTACTAGCATTAATCGCATCAGCGGGAACACCAGCAGCACCAGGGGCAGGAGCAGTCGTATTATTCACGATTTTATCGGGAGTAGGATATACAAATGAGGCAGCATTACTAGCATATTCATTGATTCTTGCAATCAATCGTCCAATCGAGATGTTAGTTACATCATTGAACGTAGTTGGAGATTCTACAGCTTGTCTATATGTTGCGAAATCTGAGAAGACATTAGATGTAGATGTGTATAACAAAAAAAGTAAATAATCAATGTTAGGTTAATGTTAGATTAAAGATTGAAGTAGTAACACTTTTATTGCAAAGGTGTTGCTACTTTTTTATAACCTATATTAATGCTGTGTATAAAAATAGTGACTGTAGAAGAGTAGATAAGAGGTGAAATGTGGCGATAGAAAGTATTGATTTTTCAATATTTCATGGTAAGATAAAGTGTAGAGAGAAAGGAGAAACAAATGATACATAAGAAAGAAGATATAAAGTATTGTGAATCCTTAGTAGAAAGCTTTTATGGAATTGGTTGTGGAACAGAAGGTGGAGTAACAAGGTTAGGGTACACGAAAGAAGAAGACCTAATGCATGAGGAGTTTAAGCAGTTAGGGAAGGCGTTGAAATGTGAAAATTTTGCGGATGAAGTGGGAAATACGTACATAGCAAATAACAATAAAGAAGATTATTACTTGATAGGATCACACTTAGATTCAGTTATAGAGGGTGGTCGATACGATGGAGTTGCAGGCATTATTGCAGGTTTACTAGTATTAAAATGGGCAAAAGAGGACGAATTAGATGTGCCAATTAGAGTAGGTGCATTTCGCTGTGAAGAATCTAGCAACTTTGGCTGTTGCACAATTGGTAGTGGTTTAGTGACTAAGGAAGCAACAAAGCAGGAAATAGGGGGACTAGAAGGGCGCGATGGAAGAACATTAAGTGAGGTATTTGACGAATATGGATATAGCTTTAACCCTAAAAAAATTTCGGGGATTAGAGAATATTTGGAAGTTCATATAGAACAAGGGAAAATATTAGAAGAGTATAATACAGAAATAGGAGTTGTTTTTACAGTAGCAGGTCCTAAAAGATATCTATTGCATTTGCATGGAACAGCAGAACACTCAGGAACTACACCAATGATGATGCGTAATGACGCATTATGTGCAGCAGCAGAGATTATCTTAGAGGTAGAGCGGATAGGAAATAGGGAATCTTTTTGTCAATCAGTTGCTACAATCGGGGTAATTGAAAATCAACCAAATGCATTAAACGTAGTGCCAGGAACAGTTCAATTAGGAGTAGATATGAGAGGGGTAGATATTGCTAGCCTTGATCGTATGGAGAGAAGTATGTTAGAGGCAGCACAGGCGATATGTGCTAAACGAGGGATTAACTTCATCGAAGAGAAGATTGGAAGTATACCGCCTATAGAGATGTCTAAAGAGGTACAAGCAAGAATTGAAGGAGCAGCAAAAGATTTAGGACTGTCCACAAGAATGATGGTAAGTGGGGCAGGACACGATGCCATGTCCTTTGCTAGTCTATGCGATACAGGAATGGTATTTATTCCTTGTAAAAAAGGGATTAGTCATAATAAAATGGAGTTTACGACAATTGAAAATATATGTAATGGTGCAAGAGTATTGTATGAGTGTATTAGAAAGTAAATAACAATTCAGCCGTAAGGCTGAATTGTTATAAAAGTAAAATAGGTATCAATTCATCAAGTGAGGAAATGATATAGTCTAATTTAAGATGAGGCGCTGGAGTCTGATTGTTCGGGTTAAACCAACAGCAATCGATTCCAGCGTTATTTGCACCCTGCATATCACTAGTGAGAGAATCTCCAATAATGAGAGCCTTTTCCTTTGTGAAATTTGGAATCTGACGAAAGCAATGTTCAAAAAAATGAATAGAAGGCTTTTCGAAACCGACTACTTCTGATATGAAGACGCCATCCATTAAATCTCCAAGACCTGTATTCAAAAGCTTCGCATCTTGTGCAAGCTTTGTTCCATTTGTCACTACGTATTGCTGATAGTCTTTTTTTAGTCGTGTGCAAAGTTCTAGGGCATGTTCGTATAATACAGCGGTTGCACCTAAAGAAAGTTGAAAGTTAGTATTGAGCTGTGCTGGATCTGCATCGGTTACATTTAAATACTTGCAGAAATCTATGAAGCGATTTAACAAAACTTCTGATTTTGTAATCTCCCCTAACTCTAGTCTCCGCCAATAAGAATGGTTAATATCTGAATAAATCTGTTGATCTTCGAGGGAAAGAGTTACACCTATATCAGCAAATATTTTGCATAATGAAGCGGTCTGTGATTTCTTAAAATCAATTAAGGTATCATCAATATCCCATAATATATACTCGTAGTTTTTTTTCATCATTTTATTACTCCTATTCTCATTTGATTTTTTGTTTTGCCAGTGCATGTGTTACTGTGATACGAAGAAAGAGGTTAAATACTTCTTTGAAAGCAGTTGAAGTATCTTTTCCGAGTTCTTTAAGAGTTTTCAAT
This sequence comes from uncultured Lachnospiraceae bacterium, assembly GCA_964369425.1. Classification (GTDB taxonomy): domain Bacteria; phylum Bacillota; class Clostridia; order Lachnospirales; family Lachnospiraceae; genus CAUPWF01. The sequence goes on along the minus strand of CAYJGW010000059.1, from coordinate 7,548 downwards.
ACATTATCCCTTTCTTTAAAAGCAAGAGGTATGAGGGTGGATACACCTTCAGATTTAGTTGCATTCAAAATACGAAAGAGGGTGTTGATTAAAAGGGCGCGTTGCTCATAGGTGAGTTTGTATATAAAAGTATTAATTGTTTTCTTCCAGTAGCATACACTTTTTGAGTTTCGTTCTTTTCTTATGAATTGAATCCCATTAATCTGCCAATTGAAGGCACTGTGTTGCAAGAAACCGCGACCTTTACTTTGAATATAGTTAAGCTTTCCTGCACTCTTCATTATGCTGCCAATACAAGAACCACTAGGACTGAGTTTCACAATCTTATGAGCAGATTCTCTGAAACCATCATACCTTAATAATTTAGGTAGAAAGCCAGGACCATCTAAGTCGTATACGCTGAGTATACGATTTTTTAAATTCAAAGTAGCGCAGGAAGCGCTGTAGACTGCTAAGTTCCCTCCCTTTGAATGACCAGTTAGGTAAATGGAAGAAGGCGTATTTGCAGCAACGAAGTTTAAATATTCAAGCGCAGAGAGCTGGCTAGGAATGGGAGAAGCATGAATCATACTCAACGTCTCTTTCCAACCGATTAGAGAATCATCAGTACCACGATAAGCGATAACAGTATCTTTTGTAGGTAGGAGAAAAGATACAGCTGAAAAATGTTCTCTTCCTTGTATACAATTTTTCTCTACATAATAATTGATCAATACATCACGAAAGCGAGGGCTTGAACATATTGCTGTAATTAATTTTTTATCTAGGTCAGGAAAGCAAGTCTCCGAAACCAAATAGTCGATTTCCTCTGAACGAAATAAAGAGGAAATTGGCACCCAATCTTTGTTGTCATCAGGCGAACCTACTAATCTTGTGAATTTTAAATAGCAAAATTGAGCAAATACTAAACTGTCCACTTCATTAAAGGCAGATTCAAAAAACGTTTCTTTTTTATCTTGCACATATTCAATAATGGAATAGTCTTTATTTGTCATTTTTTCATTCTTCATAAACGTCTCCTTTATCTTATTATATTCAATCATACTACATTGTAATAAGAGAATGAATATATATAATATGAAATAAAAATATAGAAAGTATAAACATTTGAAAATTGCACACAACCAAAGGTGTCGTGTTGCTGTATTTTGTTGACATATTCATGTAACTATTATATGATGAGGAAACGAGGTGAAGAAAAATGGATTATAAAGGAAGAGGGAAATGAAATTATTATACGAGGAAAAAGAGTTCGTAGTGTTGTTGCAACCAAAATTCAGCACGAAAGATAATCACATAGTGGGAGCAGAAGCATTGGTGAGATGGGTGGACTCGGAGGGGAATATGATTTCACCGAATCAGTTCATACCGCAATTCGAAGAAAATGGATTTATCCTAGAGTTGGATCGGTATATGATAGAATATGCCTGTTCAATCATTAAAGATTGGGATGATAAGGGATACAGAAAGTTTCCTATATCAGTCAATTTTTCACAATTGAATTTAAAAAATCCTAACTTCGTGGAAGAGATAAGTGCAATAGTTAGGAAGCATGGGATTTCACATGAATATATTCAAATAGAACTGGCAGAATCGACGATGATAGAAAATAAAGAGATACTGGCGCAGTTATTTATAGATTTGAAAGCTGCTGGATTCAAAATTTCTATTGATGATTTTGGTTCAGGGTTTTCATCTCTAGGACTTTTAAAAGACTTAAAGGTAGATACTTTAAAGCTCGATAAGAGCTTGTTTAACAATAGTGAAGATATCGTAAGAGCTGATCTTGTTGTTGAAGGTTTGGTAAAGTTAGCGCAAAGCTTAAGTATGTATGTAGTGGCAGAAGGCGTAGAAAGTTTAGAGCAAGTTGAATTTTTGAGAGCTATAGATTGCGATGCAATACAAGGTTATTGTTTTGCGCGACCTATGGAAGTGTTAACATTTGAAGAACGGTATGGAGAAGAATTAGCTTTAAATGTAGAAGAGAAAGAAGTGCAACCGTACAAGGTAATGAAAAAGCGGGGGAATCAAAAACTGGATATCGCATTGAATATTTTAAATTCTTTAAAAGTTCCAGCAACAATCTTTACCCGTAGCTTCAGTGAACATCGATGCAATGCGATGGGTCTTGAAATGTTCAAAATGGGTTATGAGAGTCAATGGGAAACAGTGTTTTTTGAACTATCTCCAGAGCGCCAACCTGACGGGCGGGTTTCTAAGCAAGCGTCAGAGCAATATATTGAAAAAGCAGTGAATCAAGGGCATATAAGGTTTAATTGGATGCATATTACAGTAGAAGGAGATGAAATTCCTTGCGTGATTACGATTAATAAGCTTCACTTATTAGATGATTATGGTGAAGAGCTATTTATCGGACTGTTTAAAGATATGCGAGGTCAACTTGCAGATTATGCAGAGGATAATACAGGTAAAGATGGATTCTTTTTTGATAAAATAACAGATAAGACTTTATTTAATATTGTAACGGGGCTTTCTAATGAATGGTTTTTTAATTTTGATATCATGAATTCTATGATTCAGTTCTTTGGAGAAGGAACAGAGAAGATACAGTTCCCAAGAGGAAAGCATAAATTTCCAGATGCTAAACTAATGGAGCAATTTGTGTATCATGAAGATTTAAAATTCATGTATAAATTTATTGAAATGGTAAAAGGTGGTTTAGAAAAAAGTGTTGAAATTCGTATGAATCATCAAGACGGATCGACATGTTACTATAGGTTTATCTATAAAATTATCAAAAATGAAGAAGGTCAACCAACTTATGCAGTGGGGAAAATTTTTGATATAGATGATCAAAAGAAACTAGAAGCATTGGCACAAAAAGACTTGTTGACGAACTGTTACAATAAAGTATCTACAGAAAAGATAATTGAAGAATTAATATGGGATAATGCGAATCGGTCGCATGCTTTATTTGCTGTAGATATCGATGATTTTAAAGCTGTTAACGATAACTTAGGACATGCTTTTGGAGATACAGTACTTCGCGAAGTTTCAAGTAATCTACACTCACAATTTAGAGGTGGTGATATTATTGGGCGAATCGGTGGAGATGAATTTGTTGTATTTGTAAAAAATATCGACAATATGCAAGCCCTTGAAGAAAAGGCTAGGGCGATTACACAGGCATTTAAAAACACGTATACAGGAGAGACGAGAGATTATAAGGTCTCTGGAAGTGTAGGAATTGCTTTATACCCACAACATGGAAAGGGTTACACAGAATTATTTAAATCGGCAGATCGGGCCTTATATCAATCGAAGTTAGGTGGAAAGGACTGTTATTCGTTTTATTCCGAGGAGTTTAATGATGGGACGATGAGAAACTTAACGCTATTGGAAAATGTAGGAAGAATTGCAGATTCTTATTTTGATTCGGATTTTGTATCAAATGTATTTGAACTTCTGTACGATATGAAGAGCAAAGATACTTCTATTGAATTGGTTCTAGAATTCATAGGAAAATATTTAAAGGTGGATCGATGCTTTATTTTTGAAAGTCTGGATGAGGGAGAAAATTATTCGGAGACAAATGAGTGGTGTACTGGTGCTGTAGCACCTCTTCGAATGTATTTTCAGAATATACCAAAGAAGATTTTTGGTGAAGTTATTGAGCTGATAGATAAAAGTGGTGTATTCTATTGCAATGATTTTACAACATTGCAATCAGAGAGCACAAGAGAGCTGATTGAAGCAACAGATATACAGTCGATTCTTTTGTTGCAGACGAAGGATAAGGAATTAGACTACACGAGGTTTTGTATCGGATTTGGTGACTGCAAGTCAAAGAGAGTGTGGACGGAAAAAGAAATTAATAGTGTAAGGTATATATTAAAGATGCTTTCTATTTTTATGATTTCATCTGAAAATAAATAAAAAAGATGTGAGAGGGTAACGAAAAATTACTTTCTCACATCTTTTTTTATTAGTCTCTCCTAGAATTTAAATCCTTATTAGCTTCGTAGAAAGCTCGTTTATCTAGGTACATCTCATGATCAGCATCATGCTGAACCTTTTCCCAGGCAGCAAGATTGGTTCCATTACAGATGGCATAGCCCATGGACACAGAGGCTGTAGGGATGGAGTCTTCACAAATCGTCCGTAATTGTTGTTTTACGCAACTAATGTATTCGGATACGCTATTTACATAAGTAGCAGGAAGAATTGTAGCAAATTCATCACCACCTATACGATAAGCGATACAATCCTCAAATCCAGGAACAATCAGTGATTTAGCACAAGACTCTATGTAAAAATCACCTAATTTATGTCCAAGTTTATCATTTACGGGCTTGAGTCCATTCAAGTCTGTGATAACTAGTATCACTCCATTTAAAACCTTTCTTTGGATGCTGTTGGCCACATCGGTATCAAAAGCGTTACGGTTCTTTAATTTTGTCAAGGAGTCAGTATTATAGATGTCTTTAAAATGCGGGTTTGAAATCCGTCTAAACAGCCCATGAGCTATAATTGCAGAAAGTGAACAAATGATAATGATTGCCAATGTAGTGCGTGTTCGAATCTTTTCATAGGCAGCAAACTGGCTATCAGCAGCAAACTCAATTCCAAGAGCTGCTACGACCTCTCCTTTTGCATTTTCTAATGGATAGTAGGTTACGTAGACATTTCCCCACTCAGTGGAGAAGATATCATCAGGCATTACGGTTTCACCGTTTAGTGCTTTTAAGAGCGGTTCTTGAAATTCGGGTTCGATTAAATCACCAACATTTCTAAAATCGGGGTCTCTTTGGGGTAAACCATCAATATGGTAGATTAACTCTCCAGCATCATTCCATGTAGCTGTATACAAATATTTAGTGCCGCTGATACTTCGTGCTTCATTTAACAATGCGTATGCGTTTATATAAGCTACGTCTGCCATGTCTTCTTTAGTCTGGATATCGTGAAAGACAGCCACATCTAAATTTTCTTCTACGTATTCTTCAAGTGCATTGGCATTCCTTGCAAGAACTTGAATCATCTCAGCGTAACTCATAGAATAATCGAGAAAGAAGATTAAGAAACTACTAAAAGCCACTAAAATTACAATAAGAATGGTTACTTGTACATCGACACGTTGAAACAAAGCTTTTTTCATAAATTAGACCTTTCAGATAATAAAATGTTAACGGGTTGTACATATATTATACGTGATAAATGCGAATAAAACAAGTGAACTTACAAAAAAGTAATGTGAAAGAAATGAAATGTAGCAAGGGAGAAAACTATTAATCAATGACTTCATTAGTGAGTGGGTTACCGATTTCAAAATCTAATGCGTTTTTTAGTGTCACCTTGGCTATGGTCTCTAATGCATCATCGGTTAAAAATCCTTGATGTGAGGTCAAGATGACATTAGGGAATGATAACAATCTTGCAGATGTGGTACGGTTTAAAATGTCATTAGAATAGTCATCAAATACCAACGATGATTCTTCTTCATACACATCTAGCGCAACAGCATGGAATTTTTGCGATTTAATACCAGTGATTAAATCATTGGTATTGATAAGTCCACCACGAGAAGTATTGACTAGAATAACACCGTCTTTCATCCTAGCGATGGATTCAGAATTGATGATATAGTGTGTATTCTCAAACAGAGGACAATGAAGTGAAATCAAGTCGGATAATTCTATTAAAGAGTTTAGAGAGACGTATTGTACGTCCAAGTCTTTATTTGGAAAAGTATCGTAGGCAAGGATATTCATACCAAATCCTTTGCAGATGTTAATCATGGCTTGACCGATTTTGCCAGTACCTATAATTCCGGCGGTTTTGCCATAGAAGTTAACCCCTTCTAAGCCCTGTAAGCTAAAGTCGTTTTCACGAACTCGATTGTAAGCCTTATGAATTCGGCGGTTGGCAGCAAGTGCAAGTGCCATGGTATACTCGGCAACTGCCTCAGGGGAATAGTGTGGAACTCTTAAGACGACAATGCCGTTAGAATGGGCAGCAGCTAGATCAATATTGTTATACCCTGCACAACGCATTAATATAAGTTTTACACCATTTTCTTTTAGAGAAGAGATTACATCTCTCGAAATATCTGCGTTTACGAAGGCACAGACTGCTGTGAATCCTGATGCAAGATTAGCAGTTTCAGCAGTCAATTTTGAATCTAAAAAATATAGATCTTGCTTATATTCTTTTGCATACAGTTCAAAAAATTTTCTATCGTAAATCTTTGTGTCAAAAAAAGCTATTTTCATAAAATTATTCGCTCCTATTAGTTTGATTGCAACTAGTATTTGCAGATAAAGCGTAAATAATGTATGTGAAAAGTAATTTTATAGAAAGTTACATGAATTTTTTTACGACCCGAAGAACACCTTCATCATCATTAGACGTGGTGATGTAGTCTGCTATAGCTAGAGCATCTGGATGAGCATTTGCCATAGCAACACCAAGACCAGCACATTGAAGCATGGTGATATCATTGCTTCCATCGCCACAGGCAATGGTTTCATCTGTTGTTAAGTTCAAATGATTCAGTAAAAATTGTAAAGAAGCACCTTTGTCTACATTTGGTGGGGTAACCTCAATGAATTCAGGGTGAGAGGTACATAGACCTAAAGAGTCTCCAAATGTCGTTATTAATTCTTCTAGTGTGGGATTTACAACTTCAATATTTCCAACGATTAACAACTTGTAAAGTGGACCTGTGAAAAAGTCAACAAAGTTATCTACTTGTCTGATTGGCATTTGATTATTTTTTGCAGAGCGAAGCGATTGTGGATTTGGTTTGAAGGCTGAGATAATTTCGTTGCCCCAGTAAGCAACAATATTTAAATCTCGTCCCTTGATAAAATCATAAATCAACTGGATATATTTAGAATCCAATGTTTGCTTGAATAAGACTTCTTTTGTTCTTGCATTATAAATTTGACCACCGTTATACGAGATGATGTGTCCATTAAATCGTTCGATATCTAATTCTTTGGCGATGTGATCGATGCCAGTAGGAGGGCGTCCGGTTGAAATGACAACATGTTTCCCTCTTTCCTGTAATTCAATTAGTGCTTTTTTTGTTGCGGGAGTAATGATTTTTTCACTGTTTGTCAGTGTGCCATCTACATCTATGGCGATTAATTGGTAGTTCATATTTTTAAACCTCTTCTCAATAGTAGTGTAGTAGTTATTATACGGTGAAAGAAGAGAGAATACAATGTTACTTTTCACAGATACGCTACACTTCTCTGTAAAATTAGTACTACAATATGTATTACCTATATCTTTGAATCGATAAGATTCATTTGGCATGGTGGGAACTGTTCATTCGTTCAATGTGCAGAATCACTTATATTCAATCGCAATACTGAATTGCTATACGAAAGAATGGTAAGAAAAATTAGCGACGATACAGATTCTGAAATAGCAAAGTTCACTCTCATATAAAAGTTTTTGCTATAGTAAGTACGTTTTTGCTATGGCGTGTAGAGAAAAAAATTCAGATATGTTATCATTATAGCAACAAGCAGAAAAGTTCTAATAGCAAGATATAATCACCTGTGAATCTAAATACAG
>CAYJGW010000058.1:1952-14963 GCA_964369425.1 uncultured Lachnospiraceae bacterium | reverse complement strand
GGCTATGAAAACATAAAAGATAAAGGTTTTGATAAAAGAGATCCGACTGAATTAAGAGAGATATCATCAAGAGCAGGAAAGGCATCGGGTGAGGCAAGGCGAAGAAAAGCAAACTTTAGGAACATACTCAATCAACTGCTTACCATGGAGATAGATGATGAGGAATGGACGCCGATGCTAAAAGCTATGGGGCTTGATTGCACTCTTGAAACTGCACTAAATATGAAAATGATTAAGCAAGGGCTTGAAGGAGATGTTAAAGCATATAAAGCAGTGGCGCAGTATTCGGGGCAATCAGTTAAGGATGATATAGATGCTCAAAGTTCCAATGCAGATATAAGATTAAAAGAGGAAACATTGAGGCACAAAAAGGCTGAAACTGCATATACAGAAGCAAAAACAACAGCAGAGAAGAAAAAGAATCATGATGATGTAGAGGTGGCTGATGACGGATTTTTAGAAGCTTTGAATGGTTCGGCAAAGAATGATTGGAGTGATTATGAAGAAGATAACTCAACTATTTAAGTTCAAGCCATTTTCAAAAAAGCAACGCCAGGTATTAAATTGGTGGTGTGATGAATCTCCTGTTAAGGAAAAAGAAGGAATAATAGCGGATGGAGCGATTAGATCAGGGAAGACAATATGCATGTCACTATCATATGTCATATGGGCTATGTCAAAGTTTAGTAATCAAAATTTTGGAATGTGCGGAAAAACAATAGGATCTTTCCGCAGAAATGTATTGTTTTGGCTCAAGCTTATGCTTAGAAGCAGAGGATACAAAGTAACAGATCATAGAGCGGACAACTTGCTGGTTGTTGCGAGAAATGAAGTCGAGAACTATTTTTATATATTTGGTGGAAAAGATGAGCGGTCGCAAGATTTAATTCAAGGAATTACACTTGCAGGCTGCTTTTTTGATGAAGTTGCACTTATGCCTGAGTCATTTGTAAATCAAGCTACGGGTCGATGCTCAGTTGACGGATCTAAGTTTTGGTTTAATTGTAATCCTGCAGGACCATATCATTGGTTCAAGGTTAATTGGATAGATAAGCGTCAGGATAAGAAGATGATTTATTTGCATTTTAGAATGCAAGATAATTTATCATTATCAAAAAAGATAATTGAAAGATACGAATCACAGTATACCGGAGTTTTTTACAAGCGATACATATTAGGAATGTGGGTTGCAGCTGAAGGCGTAATATATGATATGTTTGATTCATTAAAAAACGTCACTGACATTTTCAAAGGGAATGTAGAGGGTAAGACATATGTTTCATGTGATTATGGAACTCAAAATGCGACGGTTTTTCTATTGTGGACAAGGATAGGTAACACGTGGACATGTATTCGAGAATATTACTATTCAGGAAGAGATAAGGAAAGGCAAAAGACTGACAGTAAGTATGCAGATGATATGCAAGTGTTCCTTGAAGGATTAAAGCCAACAGCAATTATAGTAGATCCATCGGCGGCATCATTCATAGCTGAACTGAGAAGTAGAGGATATAGCGTTAGGAAAGCTAAAAATGATGTGATTGACGGAATTCGAATTGTGGGGAAGTTGCTTGAGGCTGGAGAAATTACATTTACTAGAAATTGCAAAGAGACGATAAAAGAGTTTGCAGCATATAGTTGGGATCCCAAAGCTACAGATAGAGGTGAAGATAAGCCAATCAAACAGTATGACCACTGTATGGATGCAGTGCGGTATTTCTGTTATAAAGTTTTGAAAAGCTATGGCGGTATTGGAATAATGAGGTGATAACGATGATAAAAAGCTGGATAAACAAGATAAAAAAAGGAGTGAGAGCAGGTTTGGTAGCGATAAAAGGCAGTAATGAAATAACGGATGGAAGAATAGTTAGAATGATTCGAGAATTTGAAAATTCAGATGTTTGTAAATGCATGAAAGTGGGAGAGCGATATTACAAGGTGCAAAATGATGTACTCACTCGAAAAGAAAATTCAGAGTTCAAAGCAAATAACAGAATTGCACATGGAAAGTATAAAACAATGGTAGATGAAAAGATATCATATCTACTTTGTAAGAACATTACACTGAAGTGTGATGATGAAGAATACGTAAAAAAAATCAGAGAATTGCTTTCAAAGCGATTTCAGTACCAACTTAAACAACTAGGATATGAAAGTAGTAACAAAGGAATAGGATGGCTACACTGTTATATCAATGAGTTGGGAGAGTTCAAAACCATTCTTATACCGGCCGAGCAATGTATTCCGATTTGGAAAGATGCAACAAGAACAGAATTAGAGGGGATGATACGAGTATATGATAGTTTTTATTGGATATTAAATGAAAAAAAGTCAGTGCGACATGTTGAAATATGGACATCTGACACAGTTAAATATTATAAGTTGGAAAACGAATTGTTAATTTCAACGGAATTAGAGGATGGACATTATGTAAGTGATGGAAATATGACGGGATGGGGAAAGGTTCCGTTTGTAGGATTCAAGAATAATCATTTAGAAATGCCAGATATTTCTTTTATAAAATCCTTATTAGATTCGTATGATACAAGTAGAAGTGAGGTATCTAACTATATTGAAGAGGTAAAAAACTTAATATTTGTATTAAAAGGATATGGAGGCGCAAATCTTGATGAATTCATGCGAGATCTTAATCAATACAGAGCAATAAAGATTGATGATCCGGAGGAAGGAGGGGTAGATGCGCTTACTCCAACAATGGATATAACAGCTGTTCGAGAACATTACGAACAATTGAAAAGAGATATTGCTGATGATGGTCAAAGTATAAATAAAGATTTAGACAAGTTTGGCGCATCTCCTTCAGGGGTGGCTCTTAAGTTTATGTATGCAGGATTGGATTTGAAATGCAATTTGATGGAATCAGAATATCAAATTTCATTTGAGCAATTATTATACTTTGTAAATCAATACTTGGGGATAAATGGCAATACGTATAGTGAAGAGGTGGAATTAATATTCAATAGAGACATGGAGATTAATGAAACAGAAGTAATTGAAAATTGCGGGAAATCAAGAGGAATTATTTCAAATGAATCAGTAGTAGCAAACCATCCGTGGGTTGGAGATCTGGAAAAAGAATTAGAGGAATTAGAAAAACAAGAGAGTTTAGATAATCAATGGGGTACTGTGCCAGTCGGAGATGGTGGTGGAAGTGATGAAGAATAATTCTGAGTATTGGGAGAAAAGAATAGCCAACACTATTTGGAAAAAATACAATACTATAGGGGATAAAAATAGAGCGCTTATCGAACTATATGACGAAGCAATAGCTAACATAAAGAAAGAATTGTATTTAGTTGGAGAAAAGTATTCTAAAGATGGAGTATTATCGCGAACAGAAATGCATAAATTGAATCGATTATCTCAGCTTCAAAATAAATACAAGAAAGTATTGGAGGAGTTGGGGGAGAATGTAGAAACACATGTTAAAAATAATATGTTTGAAGGATTTGGCGAATTATATCCGGATATTTGTAAGAAAATCGGATATGAAGATTTTACAGTACCTCATAAAGAGTTGATGAACGAGCTGCTTGAAAAGCCATGGCATGGTATGTGTTTTTCTGACAGATTATGGGAAAATCAGAGTAAGTTACTACATGTATTGAATACAGAATTGACAATAGGATTAGAACAAGGAAAAACAGTGACAGAATTAGCAATCATTTTACAGAATAATATGAGTTCTGGATTCAACCAGGCACATCGTCTTATAAGAACAGAGACAATGCACTATTTGAATCAAGCTGCGATGAAAAGTTACAAAGATGCGAATTTAAGCTACGTGCAAGCATGGGCAGCACTTGATGAACGAGTATGCGATGATTGTGGTGAGTACCATGAGAATGTTTATCCTATAAATAAAGCTCCTATTATACCATTTCATCCGAATTGTAGATGCACATACTTGCCTGTGGTTGAAAAAAATGATACACTAGGGAAAAATGAGGACAAGGTAATTCAAGTGCATAGTGTTGGGAAAATAGATAAGGAATTATATAGTTGCATTGCTAAAAATATAGCTACAGATGAAGTGGTTATTACAGATGAGCGGATAGAGCATATAGAACAAAGACATGCAGGGGATTATATGGTTATCTCTAATTATTTTGAAGAAGCGTTATCCCAACCTGATTATATATTAGATGATGGGAAACATAAAAATACAGGTATGATATTAAAACAGATTCAGAATGGTGATTTAAGAATGCAAATAATTGTAAGGGTACAAGCTGTAGAGGAAAATAATGGATTTAAAAATAGTATTATCTCAGCGTGGAAAATCAGCGAAACCAGATGGAACAATTATTTGAAGAATAAAAATATTCTTTACAAAAAAGAATAGAAAAGGTATAATGAACATAAGATATAGAGAGGTTCTTTGAGGTGGTAAAATTCGTTGCGACCACAACCCGATGGGACGACAGGGGAAACCCGAGAGATGCGAGAGCTGCGACGCTCGCCAAAGAATCTCTTTATTAATTAATTTATAGACAGTTCAACCACTTACTTTGGTAGGTGGTTTTTTGTTATGATAATTTGCACTCACATAGGTGGGTGCTTTTTATATACTCTTTTTTATGGTTGCAGAGAATAAAGAACAACGAGAAATCCCAATACCTGGAGAGCAGGAATAAAAATCAATGGAGGAAAAATAATGGAGTGGTTAAAAGCAATATTGGAGAAAGCTGTATATGTAGATGGAAAGGTCGATATGGATGCGACTATGAAACTAGCTAATACAGAGTTCCCAAAACATGCAGTTCCCAAAGCTGACTTTAATGACGTCAATGGACAGTTAAAGACTGCAAATGAAACAATCAAAACATTAAAAAAGGATAATGCAGACAACGAAGCATTACAAAACACAGTAAAGACACATGAGGCAACTATTAAAGAATTGAAAACAACCCATGAGAAAGAAATGAGAGATATACATATTCAATCAGAAATCCAATCGATACTATCAAAGAATAAAGCTAAACATGCTGATTTGTTAGCAGGGAAATTTGATTTGGATAAGGTGGTAGTAAAAGACGGAAAAGTAAGTGGATTAGAGGAACAAGTGACTTCAATGAAGGAGACATACAAAGACTTATTCGAGGTAACTGTTTCAGGAAAAACTCCTTCTAATCCAGAAGGTGGCTTTAAGTCAGGTGATTTTAATTCATTAGTAGCAAATGCGGATAATATGACCGCAGAAGAAGTCGCCGCACAATTTGCAGCGATGAGTAAACAATAACAGAAAGAAAGAAGGATAAAATATGTCAACACAAAGTTTTAAACCAACCTTATGGGAGGGTGCATTAATTCATAACTTCCATTCAGTATCTATTGCGGAAGCAATGTGTACAAAACCTAGTAGCATTAAAGGAGAGAAAGTCATTTTCAATAGAGTTGGAGCAGGAACCTTAAAAGATTATACCGGAACTGTTAGTTGGGATTCCATCTCTACAGTTCCAATCGAGATGACATTTCCAAAACAAAAGTACTTTGCTTTTGCGCTTGACGATGTGGATGCAGTGCAATTGAAAGCAGATGTGATGAGTGCAACTACAGCGGAACATTCAGCAATATTAGCAGAGACTTACGACAAGGATTTCTTTGTCGAATTAACAGCAGGTGCCAAGAGCGGGAATACTATCGGTACAACATCGAATAAGAAAAAGTTAACACCGAACAATATTTATGACACCATTGTAGATATGGGGACAGTAATGTCAAAGAACAAGGTGCCAAAAACAGAAAGATTTGTTACTGTAAACGCAGAAATTTTAGGATTACTATCAAAAGATAGAAGATTCACAGCAAATCCAAATGTGTTAGCAAATGGTTTTGTGGAAGGACAAAAAATTAACGGTTTGCAAGTGATGTGTACAGAAGAGCTTCCAGCAAATAAGTTTGTTGCACATTATAAAGGGGCTATTGGTGCAGCAAAGCAATTAAGTGAGATGGAAGCCATGAGATTACAAACCTCATTCGCTGATGGTATAAGAGGACTTTGTAAGTATGGTGCAAAAGTTTTATTAGGAGAAGCCATTGTGGTATGCAACTATGAAATTGGAACTGCAGCGGATGACGTACCTACGAAAGTGACAATTGCTAATACAGCAGAGGATCCAGTAAATACAAAAGAAGTAACACCATAGTGAGGATTTCAAATGGAAGATGATATTTCAATGGAAAGCGTGATATTAAATAGTTTAAAACTTAGACAAGGTATGCCGGATGAAGATGTCCTTAAGGATATGATTTCGGACTGCGTTGATGAGTTAAAAGATTATTTGAATTATTTGCCGGAAGATACTCTTCCACAAGGTGTGAAAGGTATTGTGAAGGAACTTGTTCTTATCAAAGTAAACACAGATGGAGTGCAAGGACTTAAATCAGAGAGTAAAGAAGGTACGTCCTCATCATACATAGAGGATGTACCAAAAGCTCTAAAAAGGCGAATTTTTTCAAAAAGAAAGCTACCGAGGTGTAACAGTGTCAATTAATAGAGATATGAGAAAATATGAACTATTAGTGCGTGAAGATACAAGCAGTGAGTCGGGTGCAAAGAAGAGTATCTGGACACAATTAAAAGAAGTATCGGTAGCTATCTACGATAAGAGTGAAAGATTTAGTACGGAAAATATCAAGTATAAGGAAGCTACCCATATAGGTCTAACTAGAGATCGAGAAATACTATCAGGAATGGAGCTGAAAAGTGGTGCTGTAAAATATCAAGTAATGGCACGTAACGGAAATGGTAGGCTTGTTTCTCTAGTGTTAAAGGTGGTGACCAGTAATGGATAATAGTGAATTTGTTAGAAGTATTGAAAATGCTACACTAAAAATAGTACAAGACACAGCAGTACATATGAAAAAAGCGTGTCTTGTAGTAGAAAGAGATGCAAAGATTAATTGCCCTGTTGATATGGGAGTGCTAAGAGCGTCTATTACCAGTGATGTTATGATAGATATAAGTGGAATTGAAGGAGTGATAGGGAGTAACCTTGCGTATGCTCCCTATGTTCATAATGGAACAGGAATCTATGCCATAAATGGTGATGGGAGAAAAACACCGTGGGTATATAAGACACCTAAAGGTACATTTTATACAGAAGGGCAGAAAGCGGTACCATTTTTAGAATATGCAAAGATATTCAATATGGATAAAATAGAAAGGATATTGGGTGGAAAGTCATGAATACGACAATAAAAAAATACATAGAAAATCATGTAGAGCCATTAAAAGGTAAGTTGTATCCACTATTTACCACAGAAACAGAGTTACTGAGTGGGTATTATTCGGTACAAGCAATAGGTAAAGACCACGTCAATACCAGCCAGTTCACAGTTACTGTTGTAGGACCAGATTACGATGAATGTGACGTAGTAGCGGAAAAAGTAGCAGATCTTCTGGGAAAAACTAGTAGTGATACTTTTACTGTGTTAGACAATATACTATTTTATTCGCAACTATCAGGTGGAGGATATCTGTTTAATGATACAGCACAACTATTTGAAGTTAGTAAAATTTTTATAATAAAGTGGAGGTATATACAAGATGGAAAATAAAGAAATTATTTTAGGTGCATGTGATATTTACATGTACGAGTTTACTGGTGAGACTATTCCGTCTCATGAAGAAATCGAAACATCTGAACATAATGTAGGTGATTGTTCAGGAGGTTTTGCAATTGATTACAAACCTACAAAATATGATGTAGAGAATCAGCATGGTGCAATAGTAAAATCATTCATCACCAAGGAAGAAATATCTGCTAAAACAGGAATCATGACATGGAATCTAGGGAGATTAGCACTACTTTCAACTGCTGAATTTGAAGTTGATGATGAAAAAAACATTAAGACACTTACTTTCACAGGAAATGGGAAAGCATTAAAAACAGTTTTGTTAAGAGCAGTTCACAAAAAAGAAAACGGAAAAAAAATTCGATTTACAATGTTGGGGCAAGGTGGTTCTGGCTTTGCATTAACATTTGAAAACAAAGAACTAACAGTGGATGCGGAACTTGCAGCAGTGAAAGTGCTAGATGGATTCTTGGCATCGTTCGAAGAAGAAATAGAGGCTCCAGCTTCATCTTCTAGTCAACAACAAAGTGAGGCTCCAGTAGAAGACACAGTATAGGAGGAATAGAGTGTTAGATCTAAATAAGTATATTAATAATAGCGAAGAAGTAAAAATCGGAAATGAGATTATACATGTACTAGAGCCAAGCCTATGTATGCTCGAGAAAATTAGTGAAATCGAAAAAGACATGACGGAGGAAAACATTCACCAAAAAAGGGTGGATGTAGCATTGGTGATGTTGAATCATAATAAGGAAGGCAAACAATTTGTAGAAAATGAAGTTAAATCCCTTCCACTTGAAGCGATTGTAGAATTTATTACAAGAATAGGTAGCATGAGAGTGAAAGCGGATGCAGACCCAAACTAAGGATTCCCATTCCAGATGGTGCGATAGGAGAAAGTATTATTGAAAAATACTTTCCAAGCGAGGGATGGGAGCAAAACTATAATTTATCAACATCTATGATAAAAAGAGTAAGTGACTATTCAAGGCTTGATTTCCATGAAGTCTTAGAATTGCCTTACTCTTATTTTTTGCTCTTGAATAAAGAGAGTTGGATAGAAAGTTATATGAGTTATGAAAAAGGCAGAGAAATATTAAAAACGCTGAGTCGATTGCAACAGACAAAAGCAGACGAAGTGAAAATTAATGCGCTGAAAGGAGGAAAATTGTCATGAGTGGAGGAATTGAACTGGCGCCGTTACTCACACGAATTAAAGTAGATACGGCATCTTTTAAGAATGACATGCAGAAAGCAGCCACTATTGGTGTTGCAGAGGCACAGAAGATTAGTAAGAGCATGTCAAATGTCACAAAGGTAGGTGATAGCTTTGTGAAGGTAGGTTCTTTATTGACAAAAGGTGTGACAGTTCCTTTGGCGGCTGCAGCAGTTGGAACAACGAAAATGGCAGTTGACTTTGAAAGTAGCTTTGCGAAAGTTAGTACATTATTAGATAGTAGTCAAGTGGATTTTGGACAATATAAAAGTGATATATTAGATGCGAGTAGTGAGTCAAAGATTGCAGTAGGAGAATTCTCGGAGGCTGTATATCAATCAATATCAGCCGGAGTAGACCAGACAAAAGCGATAGGATTCACAACTGAAGCAATGAAATTAGCAAAAGGTGGATTTACAGATGGCGCCTCAGCAGTCGATATATTAACAACATCTATTAATGCATATGGCTTGGAAGCAAGTGAATCACAGCGAGTTTCTGATATGCTTATTACGACTCAAAATCTAGGGAAGACTACGGTAAATGAACTTGCAGCAAGCATGGGAAAAGTAATACCAAGTGCAAATGCATATAATGTTAATTTAGAAAATGTAAACACTTCAATGGCAATACTTACAAAGAATGGTATTGCAACAGCAGAAGCTACAACATATTACAACAGCATGTTAAACGAACTAGGTAAGGCAGGTACAGAAGCTAGTGATGTACTAAAAGATAAATTAGGGAAGTCATTTGCAGAATTGCAAGCAGAGGGGGTGCCTCTTACTGAAATACTTAAAACGCTAGAGACAGAGGCGCAAGCTTCGGGAAAGTCATTAGGAGATATGTTTGGGTCTTCAGAGGCAGCAAAAGCAGCATTAACAATAATGAAAGATGATGGAGTGGAGTATAACAGTATTCTAAAACAGATGGAAGAAAGTGCAGGTGCAACACAAGAGGCGTTTGAAAAGATAGATGCAACTCCAGCAGAGCAATTAGCAGGAGCATTAAACAAGATGAAAAATCAAGCTATCGAATTGGGGGGAGAATTTGTTCCGGTGATAGGTAAAATCACAGATCTATTAGAAGATTTGACGGAGAAATTCAGTGAACTATCTGATGAAGAAAAAGAAAATATATTACAATGGGCTGGAGTAGCGGCAGCAGCTGGTCCTGTGCTTAGTGTAGTAGGAAGTGGGATAAAAACATTTAGCAACTTGACCAGCATGATTGGAGGAGCAAGTAAAGCACTAGGAATTTTAGGGAAGTCAACAGCAGTTACAACTACCGCTATAGGAGGAACAACAACTGCAGCAGGTGCGACCACTACTGTGTTAGCTGGAATGGGTACAGTTATAGCTCCGTTGATAGTAGGAATAGGAGCATTGAGTTTAGGAATGTATGCG
This sequence comes from uncultured Lachnospiraceae bacterium, assembly GCA_964369425.1. Classification (GTDB taxonomy): domain Bacteria; phylum Bacillota; class Clostridia; order Lachnospirales; family Lachnospiraceae; genus CAUPWF01. The sequence goes on along the minus strand of CAYJGW010000058.1, from coordinate 4,739 downwards.
TTTCACGAATCCAATCAATTTGCAAGCAGAAGTATAAATGAAGCGAGCGATGATATGTCATGGATGGAACGTATATTAGCAGAACTTAGAGGTCAAGAGATTCGAACAAGAGAAGAATTGGAAGAATTGGGATGGGTACATAAAGAATTTAGTGAAGATATAAGCCCAGAGTTCCAGGAAGCGGTAGAAAAATCAACTGAAGAAGTACAAAATTTTGGAATTTATCTAAAGACACTTAATTTCGATGATGCATTTACAGCGGAAGAATCAGCAGAACTCAGTAGCAAAGTTGAGTCGGCGTGCAATTCAGCAATTCAAACAGTACAATCGAAAAAAGCAGAGTCACAACAAGCCCTTAATGAGCTATTTACGGTAGATGATAATACACTAGATGAAAGCGAGCAGGTTGTATTGGATTTCTTAGGTAGGAGTCATGACAATCAGGTTACGGAAATTCAGAGCATCAAGAATGACATATTAGCAATAGAACAAACAGCACTAGCTGAAGGGCGTGCTTTGAGAGAAGAGGAAATAGCACAAATTGAATCGCATTATCAAAGAATTCATCAAATAGAGTTAGAAGCAACTGGTTCATCTCATGAAGAGATGCTGTACGCAAAAAATGAATTTTTAGCACGATTAGAAACTATGGATTCAGAAAGTGCATCTAAATTGCTTAGTGAAAAAGCAAAAATACGAGATGAAGAGATAGTAGCAATCAAGAGTTCATATGATACGCAAATAGGTCTGTTAGAGGAAAAGCGTGCCGAAGCAACTGCGATAGAAAAAGTCGAAATAGATAAACAAATAGAAAACCTCAAGGTAGCACGTGATGAAAAAATAGGAGTAGAAAGTGATTTATATCAAAGCTATATAGATATTATCAATCAAAAGTATCCAGAATTGATGGGTAGTATCAATCAATACAATGGAGAAATCTTAACCAATGCAGATTTAAATGCTCAGAAACAGTTGGAAATAATGCAAAGTCAATATGTAGGCATAAACCAAATACAGGAAAGTGGATTATACACGATGTATAATACGTCTACAGGTGTGTATGAACAGTTAGCGATAAAAGTGGATGAGGATACGAATGCAATAATAGGGATGCATGATGTGATGAACAATAGAGTAGGTGCATATAGCGTATCAATGGGAGAAAGTACCAAAGCAATGTCTGATACTCAAAACGCATCCTATAAATCGGTGGTAGACCACAGTAGAATGTATGTTGATGCACAAGGCAATATATATGATGCGAATCATGTTGCCGTAGGATCAATGAATGACCTAAAGTCTGCTACAGATGGAACGAGAGAAGGAATCGTAAATATTAATGGAACACCATATAATATCAGGGTGGATTCATCAGGTACAATTAGCAAGTTAAATGAAGTCAATACAACTGCAAATAACGCTACTAGAGCTAGAGTACTCAATATTACAACTAATATTTCAGAGAATATCCACAGAATTTATACTGATGCTGTATCAAGTTTCAGATTTAATGGATTGGACAACGTTCCATATGATGGATATTATGCAAGATTGCATAAAAATGAAAGAGTATTAACTGCAGAAGAAAACAAGGTATACTCAGAGCAGGCAAATAACGAACCGAAGAATATTACGGTTACACTCAACAATGTTTTGAATGGGAAAATTATATCACAAGAAACATTTCCATTATACGACCGATTAGCAGGAGATAAACAAGCACTAATAGAAAGGGGTGTGTGATGATAAAGTTAGATGAATTGTGTAATGCACATGATTTAGTGATAAATAAAATAGACATAGCACATCCGGAATTAAAGAAAATGACTATCGAGATACCAGGAATGGATAGTCAATTAGATTTGACAGAATATTTTGGTAGAGTTAATAGGAAAAATAGGAAAATTTCAATCAGATTACTTTATGGAGTATATACAGAAACATGGAAAAATAGCATTGAAAGTCTTGTCAAGGAGTTTGATGGTGAGTGGATAGAATTGACACTTGATAATGAATATTTTTATAGAGGTAGAGCAACTTGCAAAGAGATTCGGGAGGATGGAATTTATGGAGTTTCATTAGAAATAGATGCACAGCCATACAGGCTTAGGATAAATAAAAGCGTCCTTACATTTGCTATCCAGGAAGAAAAACACCTCACGCTTCTCAATGAAAAAATGCCAACCGTACCAACTATTACAGTTGATGATGATATGCGGTTGGAGTTTGAAGGAATATCCTATAGTATGGGCGCAGGAACACATATAGTTCCAGAAATTGTTCTAAAGCAAGGACAGAATAACATAGTGTGCTATGGTAATGGCAATATAACATTTGAATATCAGGAAGGGGCGATATAATGTATGTAGTTGAATTAGACGGAAAATTAATGTATCACCCTAATTTAAAAGAATTGCTGCTAAGTACAGCGAAGTTAAACCAGGAAGAAAATAAAGCAGGGGCATTTGTATACACAATCTATCCGACACATCCGTATTATGGGAGCGAAAAAAAACTAAAGAGTATAGTGAGTGTATATGATATTCAGAGGTCTATAAAGAAAAAGATTTTTTACGGTAGAGTATTAAACACTACAAAAGGATTTTATCGAGAGAGAGTAGTCACATGTGAGGGCGCACTCTCTTTTTTAATTGATTCTATTCAACGTCCTTACGAATTCAGCGGCACACCTGCAGAATTATTTGAGCAATTGATTACGAATCACAATAGTCAAGTAGAAGAGCATAAGCGATTTAATGTTGGGCGTATTACTGTTACAGATCCGAA
>CAYJGW010000058.1:0-1852 GCA_964369425.1 uncultured Lachnospiraceae bacterium | reverse complement strand
TAGGAGCAAAAATTGAAAAGGATGAGACGGATGAAAGTGCCATAGAGCGAAGGATTGGTATTGAAACTATTAACGAAGGTGTTGACTATGTATTTGATGAAACAGCAGTGGAGAAGTATGGCCGAATATTCAAACCAGTGATATGGGATGATGTGACAGAGCCAAGTAATTTGTTGCGCAAGGGAAGAGAAGAACTGCAGAACTGGATTAATTTAATCATAAGTTTACAAGTTTCAGCAGCAGACTTATCGGCTATCAATCAAAACATTTCATCGTTCGAAGTTGGGAAGTATACAAAAGTTATTTCGAAACCACATGATTTTAATCAAAACTTCGTTACAAGGATGCGTACTATTGATTTATTGGATCCATCTAATAGCAAGTTGTCGTTAGGGGATGAGCGCAAGTTACTAACTGATAAGGTAGTCGATAATGATAAGCAAATAGGGCAAGTCGTAGAGGTAGTGGAGCGAGTAGAATCCAATGCTCAGATTAACCAGGAGAAAATCGAAGAGAAGGTTGGACTGGCTGTAAAATCAAGCGTTGTAGAGTATGCCTTATCTGACAGTGCTACAGTCGCACCTACAGCAGGGTGGAGTTCTGAAAGTCCGAACTGGACAGAAGGCAAGTATATCTGGAGTAGGGTCAAAACTATTTATATAGATAACAAAGTGACCACAAGTGAACCTGTTAACATTCAAGGTGCTAAAGGTTCTGATGGAGCAACTGGTCAACAAGGTCCTAAGGGCGATACCGGAAGCAAAGGGGACAAGGGAGATGTCGGAGCAAAAGGAGATACAGGCGCACAAGGTCCCAAAGGTGATAAAGGAGATCAAGGCATTCAAGGTTTGCAAGGGATACAAGGAAAGCAAGGGGAACAAGGAATACCAGGACTAAATGGATCTAATGGGCAGACAAGTTATTTCCACATTAAATATTCAGCAAATGCTAATGGGAATCCAATGACTGAGACTCCTAGCAAGTACATAGGAACTTATGTAGATTTTGTTCAAGCTGATTCTTCGGATTACACTAGATATACATGGGCGCAATTTGAAGGTTCGCAAGGTGCTAAGGGAGACCAAGGTATAAAAGGCACGAACGGTTCCAATGGTCAAACAAGCTATTTGCACATAGCGTATGCGAATAACTCAACAGGGACAAGTGGTTTTAGTACAACAGATGGAACTAATAAACTTTATATTGGACAATATACTGATTTTATTTCAGCAGACAGTACAGACCCATCGCGATATCAATGGACAAAAATAAAGGGAGAAACAGGGTCTACAGGAGCAAAAGGCGACACTGGCAATACAGGAGCGCAAGGACCAAAAGGAGATACGGGTGCAACTGGAGTAGGAATCTCAACGGTAGTGAATTATTATTTAGCTACAAACTCCAGTAGCGGTGTTACTACGTCTACTAGTGGATGGACAACTACAGTGCAAAACCCATCATCTGCAAAGAAGTATTTGTGGAATTACGAGCGGATTACATATACAAATGGTACAAGTGTAAATACACCTCCTAGTATTATTGGAAATTACGCAGCCAATGGAGCGACAGGAGCCTCGGGTAAAGGTATCACAAGTATTTTAGAATACTATCAAATCAACAACAGTCCTACAACCGCTCCTACATCTGGTTGGACTACAACTCCTATGTCTCCAACATCGTCAAACAGATACTTATGGAATTACGAAGTTATAAACTATACTAGCGGAACTCCTACAACTACTGCAAAAAAAGTTATAGGTGTTTATGGTAATACTGGTTCAACGGGGGCAACTGGTTCCAAAGGGGACAAAGGCGATACCGGAAGTACAGGTGCGACTGGTCAAGGTGTTGC
>CAYJGW010000057.1:0-16115 GCA_964369425.1 uncultured Lachnospiraceae bacterium | reverse complement strand
CATATATCAGAAATGGTATGGAGATCTTTTTTAATAAGCGCTTAATATTACCGCGTATACAGAAATTGAATAAATAACTATAAAAAGTAGCGAAGTTAATCGCTACTTTTTATAGTTATTCTAATTGACAGTTAAGGAGGTTGAACCCATATCTTCAGTGAATTCATCACACCAAATAGAAACGGCATTAATAGAATTAAAATCTATGTCAGCAGGGATGGAAGTAATAAAAAGCTCTCCAGTGTAGGCACGGTCTAAGAGTTCACTTATCCTATGAGTGGGGATGAATTTATTACCTTCGTAGTATCCGAGATAGACATAGACATCAGGTGCCTTTCCGTCATAGCTAAAATTTTCAATATTTAAAGTGTTATCACTGAAAATGCTGACCTCACCAGTTACATTATGGGAAGTGTTTTTAAAAGATTCTTTGGAAGAAATTTGGGAAGCAACAACCATTGGCGCATCTTCTATATCAGGAGTTGCTTCTTCAATAGTTGCAGTATCATTCTCCGGGAGGGGATTTTCAGTGGTTTCAGTACCTACATCGGTCTGAGTTTCGGTCGTAGAGCCTTCGTTGTTTGAGGAACAGGATACTAAAAAAAGAGTGAATGAAAGTAAGATAGCATAAAATAATTTTTTCATATGGACCTCCGATCAAAATAGTCAATTTGTTACGAGTAAAACTGGATATTTTCTATCTATATTATGAACTAGATAATTTACAAATGCAAGAGGGAAATTAGATTGACATAATCGATATACAGTGATACCATAAAAATATGATTATCGAATATCGATAAAAGGAGGTCTAAAGATGGCAAGAGAGAAGTTTACGACTCTTACAGAGCAGATGTTTTATATTTTAATCTGCTTACAACATGAGTGTTATGGCATGGATATTATGGAACGAGTCAAAGTCATGACAAAAGGTCGAATTACGATAGGTCCAGGGACTCTTTACAACTTATTAGACCATTTTGTGAAGGCGAATATGATAGTTCAGACCAAGGTGGAAGGAAGAAGGCGGTGTTACTTGCTGACAGATAAAGGGTATCATATGTTGCAAGATGAATACATCAGATTGAGACGATTATCGGAAGATTATGAAAAATATAAAGGGGGAAAATGAGATGAAACGTCTAGAAATGTTTTCGTGGCAAGATTATGAAGCTATAAAAAAGCATTTAGAAAAAATGTCATTAAAAGGATACAAATTGAAACGAACTGGTCTTTTGTGGGAATATGAAAAAATTACACCTAGAATGATACATTATGATGTTGTGTACTTTCCAAAGCGAAATGAATTGGACAAGAAGATAACGAAAGACGATGTGGAGTATTTTGATTATTGTGAAGTTGAGGGATGGGAATATGTAGGCGGAAGTGGACAAATGAGAATCTTTTCATCAGAAGAAAAGAAACCTACTCCTATAGAGACAGATTCAAAAGAGAGGTTCGATTGTATCAATAAATTAGGTAGACGTGAAATGTTGATAGGAGTATTCCTGCTGTTTTTGTGTATGGTTAATTTATTGGCTTTACAAGTGTACGGAAGCGAGGAGTTACCTCGCATGATAATGACAACTATATACATAGTAGGTATAGCTATTGGGATAATAGTAATTATCAGCTATTGGGATTGGTATTTTCGGGCAAAAAAGAGTTTAGAGAGCCATATGCCATTACCCAAAAGTAGAAGTGTGACACTTTTACCGAGTATATGGGTGATGTTGATTTTAATGGTGATACTATTTGGAATTTGGTATTTGTCTATCATCTATATCAATCTTCAATACAAGGGATTATAATCGCTAGTTATACCTTAGATTAATGGAGGGGACTGTGTTAGTATTATATAAGTATGGAAAAGACAATAGAGTGAAAGGGAGCAATTATGGAGCCGAAAAATAGATTTTTGAATATAAGGATGTTAAATGAATTTGGAATAGGCATTAAAAAGTATATGGTGTTTGCAGTGATTTGCTGTGTGATAGGAAGTGCACTTAATACGATAACACCTCAGGTTATTCGCTATACAGTAGATACGATTATAGAAGGGACGGACACCTCTACGAGGAATTTGTTATACATTGTTATTTTGATTATGATTTTAGCAGCAATATCGGGTGTTTTTTCTTATTTTTCCACTATGTTATCATCGAAATATGCAGAGTCCTATATTAAGAGGTTGAAAGACGAGTTGTTTACTCATGTTCAAAATGTACCATTAGATTTTCATGTAAAACATCAGACGGGAGATTTGATTCAACGCTGTACATCCGATACAGAGGTGGTACGAAAATTTGTATCTACTCAGATGATACAGATATTTCGAACAGTGTTTATTATCATATTTTCCATTGCAATGATGTTATCGATGAATGTAAAGTTATCATTAATTGCAATTGTATTTATGCCGATTATTCTTTTTTATACGAGAATCTTTTATCAAAAAATTGCAAAAGAGTTTCACGTAGCTGATGCAGCAGAAGGAGAATTGGCATCAGTCGTACAAGAGAATCTTTCAGGAGTACGAGTGGTAAGAGCCTTTGCAGCACAACAGCATGAGGTGAAAAAGTTTGATGAAAAGAATGAGAAGTATGCGAATTCATGGATGAAACTAGGGAGAGTAACAGGAGCCTACTGGGGGATTGGAGATTTTATAACGGGTTTACAGATTGCTCTAATTACCACAATTGGAGTCATAGAGGCTGTAAATGGTACCATCACTACGGGGGAATTCATTGCTTTTGTTGCATACAATCAAAGCTTGATATGGCCAATACGTTCACTTGGTCGTATTTTAGCAGATACGAGTAAGATGAGTGTATCTTTTGAGCGGATACGCTATATTTTAGATGTGGAAAAGGAAAAAGATAAAGAAAGTGATCAGACTCCTTCAATGAATGCAGATATAGAGTTTAAGCACGTATCGTTTGGGTATGATGAAGAGCATGTACTAGAGGATATTAATTTTAGGATTAAAGCAGGAGAAACATTTGCGATTTTAGGAGGAACTGGAAGTGGGAAGTCTACGCTTGTACAATTATTAAATCGATTGTACGAGTTACCAGAGACAAAGGGAAGAATCACAATTGGTGATGTTGATATTAGGGATATTAAGAGAAGCTGGCTTCGGGAGAACATCGGAATTGTATTGCAAGAACCCTTCTTGTTTTCAAGAACAATTGGAGAGAATATAAAAGCAGCAAAGCCCGATGTAAACGATACTAAAGTGGAAGAAGTAGCAAAGATTGCTTGTATTCACGAGTCAATCAATGAGTTTACCAAAGGGTATGAAACTATGGTGGGAGAAAAAGGAGTTACACTATCGGGTGGACAAAAGCAAAGGATAGCGATTGCTAGAATGCTCTTGCAAGAGGCGCCGATTATGATATTCGATGATTCCCTCAGTGCGGTTGATTCTCAGACTGATACGGAGATAAGAAAAGCCTTACAAGAGAATATGAAAGAGAGTACAGTCATTATTATCGCTCATAGAATCACCACGTTGATGAGTGCAGATAAGATTCTGGTATTGGAAAACGGGAAGATATCTCAACTTGGAAACCATGAGCAATTGATAAAAGAAGATGGAATATATAAGCAGATTTATGAGATTCAGATGAAAAAAGAGATGTTGGAAGAGGAGGTGTAAAAGATGGCAGGATTTAACGAACAAGAATATAATAATCCCTTTAGCCTAGCGATATGGAAAAAGTTGATTCCGTTTTTAAAACCTTATAGGAACAGAATTATGTTAGTAATCACACTGATGATTTTTGTAGCTAGTATTGATATTGTGCTACCGCTGTTCCAGCGATATGCGATTGATTATTTCATTGAGCAAAATACATTAGAGAATCTTTGGGTGTTTTTTGCACTTAACTTTGTAGTGATAGGTTTACAAACTATAATCGTAGTCGTATTTGTAAAGAATTCTATGGATATTGAAATGTGTTTAGGAAAAGATTTGAAAAGAGCTCAATTTTTACACCTGCAATCGCTATCCTTTTCTTATTACAATACGACTCCAGTGGGATATATATTTTCCAGAGTGATGAGTGATACATTAAGGATTGCAGCGCTTGTAGCATGGAGTCTTGTAGATATGTTTTGGGCAGCAGTATACGTAATAGGAGCTTTTGTCGCTATGTTTATACTAAATTATAAACTGGCGTTGATTGTTGCAGTGATTTTGCCAATTATCTCTCTTACAACATACTTTTTTCAAAAAGAAATATTAAAATACAACCGAAAAGTACGTAAAATCAATTCAGAGATTACGAGTGGTTATAACGAGGGAATTTTAGGAACAAAGACATCAAAGACATTGGTAATGGAAGGTGATAATTTTAGGGAGTTTCAGCGAACCACAACGAAGATGTACGATGCAACCATGCGCTCTGTTATGTTAAATGCAATCTTTGTTCCACTAGTAGGGCTGTTTTCTTCTTTTGCCATTGCCATGGTGTTATACCAAGGGGGGATACTCTCTATCAATGGGGTGGTACAAGTGGGAACTCTCTCTGCCTTTATTGCTTATGGAACTGGGATATTTGAACCCATTCAACAAATTGCTAGATTGATTGCAGAAATTATCTCAGCACAGGCAAATATTGAACGTGTGACAGGGCTTTTAGAAGCTACATCAGAGATAGAAGAGCGACCAGAAGTGGTAGAGCAGTACGGAGATAACTTTATTGGTAAAAAAGAAAACTGGGAAGAGTTAGAAGGGGAAATTGAGTTTGTAGATGTAAGTTTTAAATATCCAGATGGACAGGAATATGTTCTGGAAAACTTTAACCTAAAGATTCCAAAAGGAACAACTGTAGCAATAGTAGGTGAGACGGGAGCAGGAAAAAGTACTTTGGTAAATTTAGCTTGTAGATTTTTTGAGCCTACAAAAGGGAAGATTTTAATAGATGGTCGTGATTACAAAGAACGTTCGCAACTCTGGCTTCACAATAATTTAGGGTATGTCCTACAAACACCGCATCTGTTTTCGGGTACGGTAGCAGACAATATTCGATACGGGAAATTAGATGCAACTCAAGAAGAAATTGAATCAGCAGCAAAGAAAGTATGCGCAGATAGTGTAGTGGCTAAAATGAAAGATGGGTATAGTAGTGATGTCGGAGAAGGTGGGGATATGCTTTCTACAGGAGAAAAACAACTCATATCTTTTGCAAGAGCAATTATTACAGATCCTAAAATATTTGTATTAGATGAGGCTACCTCATCTATCGATACACACACAGAGAAATTGATTCAAAGAGCTACAGATTACTTGTTGCAAGATAGGACTTCATTTGTGATAGCACACCGATTATCAACCATACAGATGGCCGATTTGATCCTAGTGGTATCAGATGGAAAGATTGTAGAGCAAGGTACACACAAAGACTTATTAAAGCGTAGAGGTGAATATTTTAACCTGTATATGCACCAGTTTGAAGAAGAGGCGCAAGCACTGCTTTTACACCAGACATAAGATGAGAAAATATCTAACATACAATCGGAAAAGTTAGAATAGTATATGTAATAAATGAAGATGTGTAAAAACTTATTGCACAATACACCTATTATCGTGTAATATAGTACGGGTAAAGGAGGTAACTATATGGGGGATAAAGGAAGAGCAGGGTGGAGTTCTAGAAGTGCATTTATTTTGGCGGCTGTAGGTTCAGCAGTTGGACTTGGGAATGCATGGCGTTTTCCAGGACTTGTAGCAAAGCATGGAGGTGGCACATTTTTAATAGTCTATTTAATCGGAATGTTGGTAGTTGGGATTCCACTTCTTATGATGGAGATTGCAATTGGACGAAGGACTAGGAGTGGGGCGCCGGACGCATTACGAGTACTGAATAAGAAGTTTGAACCAATCGGTTGGGCTGCGACAGCAAATGCATTTGTAATTACTACGTACTATGCAGTAGTATTTGCTTGGGTTTTAGTAATGGCATTTTTTAGTTTTCGATTTGCGGGAATGACAGGTGACTCAGAAGCTGCCAGCAATTTATTTGCGCAGATTACAGAAACTACGTGGACAGTGGAGAATTATGGAATACCAATTCCGATTTTACTTGCATTGATTGTCGCCTGGATTTTGATTTATATCTGTATTAAAGATGGTGCAAAAAGTGTTTCGAGTGTAGTGAAGTATACGGTATTTCTGCCAATTATTTGTCTGATTATCATGGCAGCAAAAGGAATGACTATGCCAGGAGGAATGGAAGGGGTTTCTAGATTATTTATACCAAATGTAGAAGCGTTTTCAAATCCAACCCTTTGGATTGATGCGATTGGTCAGGTATTCTTTAGTTTATCGATTATGATGGCAATCATGTTTGCTTATGGCTCTTTTTTGGATAGAAAATCAAACATTGCAGTAGATGCGATGATTATTGCATTTTCAGATATGGCAATCAGTGTACTAGCGGGAATTGTAATGTTCTCTACAATGGGTGGAACAGGAATGCTAGATAATATGACAGAATCAGGAATTGCCACAGCATTTATCGTGTATCCACAGGCGATTGTCAATTTGACATCAGTGGGATGGTTAAATGCGGTATTTGGGTTTATCTTTTATCTATGTCTAGTAACACTAGCGATTGATTCAGCTTTCTCAATAGTAGAAGGGGTATCTACAGCGGTAGCTGATAAGTTTAAGATATCTCATCGGAAAGTAACGATAGGAGTGTGTGGGATTGCAGGAGTGATATCCTTAGTATTTGCTACAAGGGCAGGGCTTGCTTGGCTTGATATTGTAGATAACTGGACCAATCAATACCACATGATTTTAATTGGAATTGCAGAGTGTATTGCAGTTGGATGGTTCTTTAAAACATCGAAAATATTAGAAGAAATTAATAAAAATACAGTCAAGTTTAAGATGCCAGCATGGTGGTTTGTGACGACTATACGTTTTGTTGCACCAGTATTGTTAGCAATCTTAATATCCTTAAAGTTCTACAACCTATTTGTAGTGGATAAAGGGGTATACGGTGGCTATCCAGTATATGCAATGTACATAGGAGGGTGGTTAATAACTGTTCTTTGTATTCTTAGTGGTTTCATTGTAAAAGTAATCGTTAGAAGGCTGAAGAAAAAAGGGTTTGAAGAAGATCAAAGACAATGGGATGAAATATAAAAAGTAAAGAGTGCTGTCCACGTTTGTGGCAGTTCTTTTTTTGTGGACAAAAGAATAACTTTTAGGTAGAATGTAAGGTAGAAGATTTTTAAGAAAGACATGGAAAATGAAAGGGTGACAAGATGAAAGAATTTGATAAACAATATATAGTAAATACATATGCAAGGTTTGATTTAGAATTAACCAGTGGGAAGGGATCACTATGTTACGATGAAGGTGGAAAAGAGTATATCGATATGGTATCTGGAATTGCTGTAAATACATTTGGATTTTGTGATGATGAGTGGCAAAGTGCAGTGATGAAACAAGTGGGAACATTGCAACATTGTTCCAATCTTTACTATACAAAGCCTTGTGTAGAACTTGCAGAGTTACTTTGCAAGAAGGCAGACCACTTTGAGTGTGTTTTTTTCTCAAACTCAGGAGCAGAAGCGAACGAATGTGCAATTAAGGCAGCAAGAAAATATGCAGCAGATAAAAAAGGAAGTGAATACTATACGATTATTACGATGAAGAATAGTTTTCATGGAAGAACGATTACGACTTTAGCAGCTACAGGGCAGGATAGTTTTCATACAGATTTTCAACCACTTACCCAAGGATTTGTCTATGTGGATGTAGATGATGTGGAAGGATTGAAGCAAGCAGTCAAAACGAATAAGGTTGCTGCTATTATGTTAGAGACTGTGCAAGGAGAAGGCGGTGTTCATTGCCTTAGCATGGAATTTATCAAAGCAATCGAAAAGATATGCAAAGAAGAAGATATCCTTATGGTAGTGGATGAGATTCAGACTGGAAATGGAAGAACAGGAAAGTACTTCGGTTACATGCATTATGATGTGAAACCGGATATTGTGTCTACAGCAAAGGGACTTGGTGGAGGTCTACCAATTGGTGCAACTTTATTTAATGATAGAACAAAAGATGTACTAACTTATGGAAAACATGGGTCAACTTTCGGTGGAAATCCAATCTGTTGTGCAGGTGGAGTCAGTATTGTGAATCGCATCGATGATGACTTTTTAAAAGAAATAGAGAGAAAGTCACAGTACATTTTCGAAGAACTTTCTAAAGCCAAAGGAATAAAGTCAGTTTCTGGTAAAGGATTGATGATAGGGATAGAGACAGAAAAGCCAGCCCAAGAAGTGATTAAAGCTTGTATGGACAATGGAGTTTTGGTACTAGCGGCGAAGACAAAAGTAAGGTTGTTACCGGCCTTAAATATCCCGGATGAATTGTTAGAAAAGGCAGTAGCTGTAATAAAAGAGTGTTGCTGATGTAATTGGTAATAGCGGTTACAGGTTGACTAAAGTGGAGTTAAATAGTAAAGTATAACAGCAACGTATGGTACAGATTTAGAAAGAGATAATGATATGAAGAAGAGATTTTTGAGAACGCTATTTTTAGTTGGAGCGTTCATTCTTTGTGGAACGACTGATGTTGATGCACAAAATGAAGTAAAAGAGATAAGAGAAGGTGACACAGTAGCAGTTACTGTAAAACTAGAAGAAGAGTTTGAAGAAGGGGTGCTTTCGTATTTAGAAGGGGAGATTGTATATAATCAGGAAGTGTTTGAGGCGATTTCTTTTGAAAATGTTGAACTTTCATCGAATATAACAAATTTGAAATTTGTAGATGATGAATTTGTAGTAAAGCATATTTCGAGAAAAGATGGTGATTACATCACACTTAATTTTCAAGTAAAGGACGCAGTGAAAGTTGGGAGCGAAGAGATTCGACTAGAAAACCTTGAATATTACAATGAAGATAGTCATCATTCATTAGATGAAATTAGTTATGGGTTCAATATTATTGAGAATCAATCAAACCTTGAGCTAGAAGAAGCAACAACAGAGGTATCAAAGGAACTCCACCTAGAATCAGAGACGGAAGAAAAGAGTAATCTGATGCTATATGTGGGGCTAGGAATAACTTTGATAGGGCTTGGATGGTTTGTTTTTTCGATAAAGAAGAAACATAAAATAATGATGGCAATTTCTATAGCAATAGTTGTAGCAGGAATCCTATGGATGTATCTCAATAGTAGAACAGAAGACTTAGATGTCAATGAAGATGGCGTGGTTGATGAAGAGGATGTTGAGACCTTGCAAAATCATTTGATTTCTATGGAAGAGACGATTGTAATAAGCAAAGAAGAAGGAGAAGCTTCTAGTGAAGAAGAGCAAAGAGAGGCGACATCTTCAAAACCATATGATAGGAATTTGGATGTAAATAAGGATGGTGAAGTGGACTTAAAAGACTTAGGTCTACTAGAGACAGAAGTAGAAAAGGATGTATTAGAATCATTCCATACAGAGTTTATTTTAAGTGATTATTATTTTGAGCAAGGAGAGACAATCTCTTTTGAATTAGCACTTAGAAATCATGCAGGATATGGATTGGAAAAACTAGTCATCAACGGGGAAGAAATAGAGTTTGCGAATCATGATTTTTCCCAACTTTATTCCATAGTAATGCCAGGATATGAAAAACCTGGTATTTACGAGATGACTCTAGATGAAGTAGTACTTTCGAATGGAAGAAGGTTTACAAATTTAGGGAAATTACAGGTTGAAGTGCTAAAGAAGGATGTAGCAATTGAAGGCTTTGATGTGACAATGGAATCAGAGAAACGCGCCAAAATAGCATTTGATGTTGAAAATCCTGATGATATCACTTTTTCTACAGCAAGTGTAAATATAGTAGCAGGAGATGAGAGTGTAGCAAGCGAAAAGGTTACGAGTGGACAAAATTCACTAGAAATGGATGTTCGTTACAACACAGAATATACCGTTAATATAGATCTGGAATATGATTTAGCGACAGGTGAATTAGGCAAGGGCGAGGATTACCAAAGGCGTGTGACCTATACATACTTATTCCGAGTGCTAGAAGATGGAACAGTGGAAGTTTCCACACCTGAAATAGGATTTGATGAAATTTATAAAATGAATGTGATTCAAAGTGTGGTTGTGGATCAGGAATTTCAAGAAACAGCGATAGTTGCAAAAAATGAAGCCTTTTATTTAACTTTGGATTTTGAAATTGTAGGAAGCGATAGACCGACTAAAATTCTACTCAATGATAGCTATGTAGAATTGGTTGAAAAAGAAGATGGGGAACTTGTTAAGCCTGAGAATAATTCGATTATAAAAACCTATTACGCGCAGATACCTGGGCAATCAGTTGCAGGTCCACTAGAGCTGAGGGTAGATAAAGTTGAAACGATGCTAGGAATCTCCACAGATGTATCTAATACGGCACAGGTGGAAATTGTAAAGGAAAAACCAAGTCTAGAAATGGAAAGTGCAGTGGTAGATGAAGCCACTGGCTTAGCAGAGATAACGTGGTTGCTGCAAGATACAGACCGCACTTTACAGTCTATGAGTTATGCAGTATATAATGAAGGCAATGTAATAATAGGCGAGGCAGATTTAGCAATAGATACAACTGAGTTAACGTTAGATACGAATGGATTAGTGGAAGGCGAATACACCATTCGAATATTTGCAACGTATAGTATCAATGAAGGACATCTAATGGAAAATGAAGAATTAGGACATACATCTTATACTGTACCAGTACGAGTAGCAGTCACTGATTTTTCCTTAGAACAGTCACATATAGAAAAAGAAGATACGCTAGGAGTGACGTTAACAGTAGAGTCAAACCGAGAGGAAATCATCAGTGGCGTCATAGTAAATGACACAGTGATTTCAGTAGAACAGTCGGGAAGTGGAGCATATATCGGGCAACTAAATGTAGCGTTTCTAGAAGCAGGTAAAAAGAAGATTGATCTTTCGAAAGTTATATTTGAAGATGAAGTTGAAGTTGAGGTAGAAAGCGAAGCAGAGATAGAGATCTTAAAATCACCACTCACCATGAGTGAAGTGATAATAGAAGAGGATTTTTCTGGAGAAGAGATTACATTGGTCTTTACTATAAATGATCCGGATGCTGGATTCAAAAAAGGACAACTAATCGTGAGAAATAATCTAAAGGAACAGTTGATGAGTCACAATCTGACCGTTGGAGAAAATACGGTTACGATTCCGGTTAAAATTGGTGAACGATATAGTGTAACTATTGATGCGCAAAGAACCAAAGATATAGCAGAGACCATGCTAGAAGATGTAAATCTTTATACTCATGAGATAGGGCTAGTATCAGACTATAATTTCGCCTTTGAAAACCTGCAAAGTAAAGATTTAGAAAATCAACCAACGGTATATTTTGAAAAAGGGGAAAGTTTTAAACTTTATTTTACAAGTAGTAATGATTCGGTATATATACCAAAAAAATTAAAAATTAATGGAACTGAGTATACCGTAACGAAAGAAGCAGAAGCAAACACGTATTCTGTAGTGATTGTTGCAGAGGATACGTCTGGCGTATACGATTATTCAGTTACAGAAGCAGTATTAGAAAATAATTATGTAGAAGATATTGGTGAGATGCTTCAGGTAGAAGTATTAAAATCAATGCCAACTCCAGCTACATTTGTATATGAAAAGCTAGAAGATGGCAAGATTAGAATCTATCTAGATATAGTGGATAACAGTGCGGTGACAGGTTATACGGTTCGCGTACATGATGGTACAAGCGTGATCTATAGCAACGATTCTGTGGACAAGATGGCCCAATACATTGATTTCACACCTACTATAAGCGAAGAATATAGTGTGCAAATTAGTGCTATGTATGATTTGGATTCCAATACATTAACAGCGGATGAGAATGCTTCACAAGTATTACTTTTTGATGAAATCGTAGAATTGACACAAGAATTTATTGAGATAAAAGATGTTAGTGACATAATCTTGTATAAAGCGACTGGAGATACATCGGAACAACTTACAGAAGTGAAAATTGAAGACTTGAATACTACTGATTATTTTGTAGAAGTAAAGGATGGATATGGGAATCAAAGATATGCAGATGTGATGGATTATAGCGTAAAAGATCAGAACTTATACCTTACACTGGATATTAAAAATAGTGTGACCCATACAGATAAAAAGAGTGAAGGAACGATTGTAAAATTTGGTGGAGTGGTAGATGGAGTTTCTAGTAAGATTAATTTTGAAGAATTTATCAGACAATTAACACAAAACCCATCCGCTACAGTTAGTCTAACAAATGATTTAGATGCAAGTGAACTATCTATATCAGAAGCGACGTATCTTGAAACCTTTAAAGGAGTGATTCAAGGGAATGGCTATTCCATAAAAAATACAAGTAAGCCACTGTTTCAATTATTAGATGGTGCAACAATTGAGAATCTGGTAATTGAAAATGCAAATGTAACACAGCAGTCTATACTATCCATTTTGTCAGAAAATCAAGTAAGTATTCAAAATGTACATATTAAGAATTCTTCCATTAAAAGCGGAGACAGTACAGGTGGATTTGTAGGGCATGCACAAAACGGAAGCGATTTGTCAATAGAGAATTCTTCGATCACTCATACGACTATCGAAGGTGGAAGATGGATTGGAGGAATGGTTGGAAAGCAGTATGGTCAATTAACTATTAAAAATAGCTATGTACAAGGCAAAATAAAGTCATCATGGAATGCAGCAGGAGGAATTTTAGGAGAGAGTTATTACAATATTACATTTGAAAATCTGTATGCAGATGTGATTCTCGATACACCAGGTACTACCTCACGTGGAGGATTCGTAGGATATGGCGGAGGTCACACTGATAAAATAATAAATTCGATTTCTTTGGCTACAGGAGTCGATGGGGAAGATGGATATAGGCTAACAGGACAAGGCGGATATATATTCGAGAATAACTACACCTTGATAGATAGTTCCCTCAAGGATCAGGCAGGCGCCCAGATTACCAATATCAAAAGAGAGGATATCACTTCTGATTTCTTAGAAGATACGGTCAAGTTTGATCCAACAGTATGGAACTTAGAAGACATGACAGAAGGTGGAGTAATGCCGACTTTGCTGGGTCTAGATTCAACAAGTAGTGTAAAAGAAGGACCAACTAATGATGTGTCTATTGCTAATTATGGATACGTATCAAAATTAGCGACGTATGAAGAAGCTAGGGAAATGACGTATCATAATATGAATGTGATAATGCCACATTTAGATGCGGAAACCTTGATCAGATACGGAAATACGATTCCAGCGGATCATGCACTGAATCAAGTAAAGGTTGAAAAGATATATCCAATCGATGCACAGGGGAATCTTGTTGTTGGTCTAAATACCGATACAAAAGCAAGTATTGCCAAAATTCGCATGGTGTTCGAAGATGAAGTAGTGGAAGAGTACGACGTTACATTCGAGAAGATGTTAGATAGTGTATCCGTATACGAAGTGGCCACACTTGGAATTAAATACAACTATCCGAAACTGGTATTTCATAATCAACATCCGATGTTTCAAGAAGTTTTAACCACTGTCTCTGGTCTGCAGTACTATGATGATATCAGCGTAGTAACTACGGAGGTGGAAGATCGACTATATAACGATTACTATCGGGACTATTATGCTACAAAGATAGAAGAAGAGGTATTAGATATCTTTGAAACAATGCCAAGTTATACATTGACAAATGACAGTGAGAATATCAGTAACCGGATAAAGTCAGAATTGATGAATCAGCAGAGGTTAGAAAGTATTCTCTACACAGCGAATTACTTTGATAGATATTATAACTTTGAAGTTGGAATTGCAAAGGATTTATCCGATGTAATCTTCTTTGAAAGTGATTTGTATTCAGATAGCAAGGTGTCGGCAGAAAATCTAGTAAGTGAAACATTAAACACCAGTCAGGCTAATCGAGGAAAAGATAAATCTATTACATTTTATAATGAGATACTAAAACCAAAGTATGGTGGATTAGATATTAAGACTTTTTTAGAGAGTCAGGTTTTAGAACTAGCAAGAAATCAAAATCCAGACCAGTGGTTTGCAGAACAATTCTCAGGAATTTTGGTAGAGCGACAATTAGAAGCACCAGAACTTGCAGCAGTACGTTTTACAGCATGGGATCAAATAAATATGAGGAACCATTTATTATTACCAATTTTAAGTATGCCAGGAGATACACAAGACGACCTATACATCATGTCAGGACCGACACAGATAACAATAGGAAGCCTTAATCGATATCAACCACATTTAGATGGCGATACAGAAGTAATGCGCCAACACATAGAACGATATGCGGATATGGCACTGAGTTTTTATGAGACTTCAGCCACTTATCAGCCAAATCCTGTCCATTGGTTTAATGAGCGAACGAATATTCAATACGATACACGATTTGATTTTCCAGCAGGAGCACCAACTCCAGGAACTCAAGAATTTGGAACATCAGAAGATTCTGTATTTAAGTGGATTAATGAAACTATAGGAGTACAATCAGCAGCAAATGGTTCAGGTGCATATGCAAATGGAACAGATGTTTATTGGGTAGTTTACTCTGCATTATGGACGGATTTCTCTTTTAGTGTATGGACACATGAGACAGCTCACAATCAAGATGGTAGGTATTTTTATAATGGAAACTGGCGAAGAAGTGGAACAGGGGCAGAAGATCATGCAGATTATAATATTGCACAAAATATGCATGAGGGGCATTACACACCAAATCAAAGGTACGACCTAGATACAAACTCTGATTTGAGTGTAAATTTAAAGTTGGATCGAATCATAGGAGAAGAAAATATACACTCGTTCTATGAGTACATGTTTGATGCATATTACTTGCTCGATTATCTGACTGCTCAAGCCTTCTTGCAATTAACACCGAGCCAACAGGCTAAATTAGTTACCCAAGTGTCTTACATAGATGCTAGTGGTGTTGCACAGCCAGTTGCAAGTGCAGCAACTGGAAAGACAGCGTATACAGCGCTTAGTGCAGAACAGATTGCAGAGATGGAACTACAGACGATGCAAGATTTGTGGGATAATCGCTTGGTGTTTAGAAATCCTATAACAGTAGGAAATAATGTGTATGGATCGAGTTCACATTACGACATTTTGTGGTATCACCCACACAATGATGAGCGAGTAGCTGATGGAACGGTGTTTAAAAGAACCAGCTATGAAATGCTAGGTGTAGGTGGTATAGAAGGACGGATTGCTTATGCAAGTGGCCAATCAGACAATGACTTAGAAGCGATTCGTGCAGTAACAGGTGATGACACTATGACTTGGGAATCATACAAGATGTCTCGCTGGGTAGAGGTAGAGGCGAACTTGGAGCACTTAGATCATTTCGATTCAGAAGTTGTGATTGAGCGATACGTGGAAGCACTGAAAAAAGATGCAGAAAGTGGAAGTCGAAGCAATACAAATACGCTAAGAAACACCCTATATAATGCGATAAAGCATAATACAGAAGATTTTGATAAAGGATCTGATGCTTATCACATGAATTATCAGACAGAGATTTCATCAGCACAGCAATTAGTAGATGTAGTGAATCAAAATGATTGGGGTTCTTATATACTAACGAATGACATCGATTTTTCAGGTGTACCAGTGAATGAAGGGACAAAATCCTATGCGACAAACAACTTTGTCGGAGTTTTAGATGGAAATGGCTTTGGGATTACAGGGTTAGATGTAGCGATGTTTAACCAAGCAGATTATGGGCATTTTAAAAACATCTTGATTGAAAATATTGATGTCAGCAGTGGAGATGTTGCATTGATTGCAAACACTGTGAACAACTCAGTAGTAGATACGGTGAGTGTGAAAAACATAAATGTAAATTTACCATTGTTTGCGAATAAACAAGGTTCAAACGTGGAGTTAAGTGAAGTGAACTATGAAATTGCTAATACGAAGATTTATACGTTAGAAGATTTATTAGCGATTGAAACTTCAGAAGAGCCTCTTGCAAAGCAAGCAGAATATACACTGATGGCAGATATTGATGCTAGTTCACTATCTGGAGAATCTCCAATGATAAGCGAGAG
>CAYJGW010000056.1:0-16225 GCA_964369425.1 uncultured Lachnospiraceae bacterium | reverse complement strand
CTTCCATAATATCACTAGATATTCCTTGAATACCTGCCATGATAATAATCATGTTATAACCACTCCATCTCCATGTGATTGAAATGATAATCGCTATTCTCGCAGGCCACTCTTTATAGAACCAATCAACACCTGTTCCACCTATTGCCTCAATCACATAGTTTACAAGTCCATATTCTCCATTTAGCAACACCTTAAATACAAGTGCATACGCCACAAGAGCTGTTACCGATGGCAAAAAAATTGCTGTTCTAAAAAACGCTCTGCCTTTTATAAATTTTTGTTCAATAGCAACCGCGATTAACAACGCACTTCCTATCATAATTGGAACCTGTATAAGCAGAAATATAAAAGTGTTAAATACTGCTTTATAAAAAACTTTATCCTGCAACAATAACGTGTAGTTTTTCAAACCAACAAACTCATATACGCCAGATTCTAATTCAAAAAAGCTCAAGTAAAAAGATCGTCCTATTGGATAGGCCATGAATACCACAAATATTATAAATACAGGACCAATCAGAAAATACGGTGCTGTTTTTTTATTAATAATAGGTTTTTTACTCTTTCCCATCTCCTATCTCCTCTCACGTTTACTTTCTGTAATATCTTCAGTTGATTTTACACTTCTAAACCGTAAATCCAATCGATAATCATTAATCCTTGTTTTATTTCTAAAAATTTGATCTTCTCCACACGCATTCGTTCCGAGTCCTGAGTGTTTTGCATCAATATGAACTATCGTTGCATCTGCTTTTTCAATTTCCCCTATATGCTTCGCTTTATCCAACGCTTCTATAGTATAATCATGAACATTGATGCCCATATCAGATTTTGAAACAATTAACATGCTGCGATTTCCATCCCCTACCGAGAACCACTTCACACCTTCACGATGTCCATTTTCTTGCGGCATTGCATAATTTACATGCATTTCTTCCACACTTGCCTTATAAACCCCCATAATCGATGCAGTATTCATATCACTATAATTCTCGTCATACCCTTTTCCATACCACTTCACTTGATTCCATTCTTTTGGAAGCTTCATCTCAATTCCTATCCTAGGAATGAACTCTGGAACAAACTTGCTATATTTAAACCCATTCATCGAGATAGTTAGTTCCATTTCCCCATCTGCATATATAGTGTAGCAGTACTTACCCTTAAATCCAAATGCCATACTAAGTGGTGAAAAGTGTGTTTCTACTGTTACTTGAACCCTATCTTCTAACTCACAAATATTTATACTTTCTAATTGCTCTTGTTGTTTGTGCAAGAAGTACTTGGTAGTCCAATCTCCAATTTTATACATATCATTATCGATGGTGGCTCTTAACATATTCAACTTAGGCCCTTCTAAGAATTGAACTTGTCCATCTACTTGGTACTCTGCAACTCTCCCTGTTACCTTATTAAAGCGAACTCGAACAAAATCTCCTTGAACTTCAATCACCGTAGGAGTCTCTTCAACACTCAATGATCCACTTTTATCTCGGACTATCACTTCTTTTTCTTTATAGATAGATAAAGCAAATTGTTGTTTTCCCACAATATGTAATGCTTTTGAATATTTGCTGTTATTTTTTTCAAAAAATGAAATATTCAAATAGTACTCACACCCTGCTTGTACTTCTCCTTGGAACTTCGGAATACTTATTATTCCATTTTTTCCCGCCTCCACTTCTAGATTCTCAACAACGCCAACCTGATCTGTCACATCATCATGAATGTATTCATATTTACATGCAATATGCGATAGATTTCTAAAATCATATAAATTATGTACGCAAATCGTACTATTTTTTTCATCGTATAATTCTGCTTTTACAGGTGCAATCACTTGTTTAAAGTGTATCAATCCTGTAGAAGGAATTCCGTCTGGTCGAATCAACCCATCCATACAGAAATTAGAGTTATTTGGTTGATCTCCATAATCACCGCCATAAAGAAATTTAATATCTCCATTCACCTCTTTACTCTCTATCCCGTGATCGTACCACTCCCAAATGAATCCACCTTGTAATCTATCATATTTTCTAAAAAGATTCTGATATTCTTCTAAATTTCCAGGGCCCACTCCCATCGCATGACCATATTCGCATAAAACATGAGGTTTACCATGTGCTTCGTTTCCTTCGCCGATACAAACCATATCAGCTAATTTTGTATACATAGAAGAAAACACATCTGTATTATCTGCTGCATGATCACTTTCGTAATGAAGCAACCTTGTTGAGTCTAAAGCTTTTATTTCTTTTGCACATTCTGTAAAATTCGTACCCGTTGACGATTCATTTCCCATAGACCACATAATGATAGATGGATGATTTCTATGTTCTTGAATCATACGAATACTTCTATCACAAAACGCTTCCTTCCAAGATGGTTCCTCATTTAGCCACTCATATTTTTCAATCCACTCAAATCCGTGAGTTTCTAAATCACCCTCATCTATTACATAAAATCCGTAATAGTCGCACAAGTCATAAAAATACGACATTTTAGGATAGTGCGCACAACGTATTGCATTTATATTATGTTGTTTCATAAGAATTAAGTCTTCTTCAACTGCTTTTGCATCGACAGTTCCACCCCTCTTTGCGTTAAAATCATGCATATTTACACCGTTTAACAAAATAGCAACGCCATTAACTAAGAAATTATTTCCCATAACTTCAACTTTTCTAAATCCTACATTTGAGCAAATTTCATCTACAACACGTCCATGTGCTTTAGCTGTCACCTCTACCTTGTATAAGTATGGTTCTTCTGCATTCCACTTTTCTACTTCACTAATATGTGTCTGTAAAGTTACACTACCCTTCACATCTACTACAGTATCACTTGCTACTACACTTTTGTTTTCATCATATAGTACCCAATCTACTTCATCTATTTCACTTGTACATACAATTTCCTGTTTGAAAATTCCATTAATATATTCTTTATCTAGCGTTCCATCAATAATGTAATTTTCAATTCTCTCTTTAGGCTTGCTCTGTATTTCTACATCTCTAAATATTCCACTATACCACCACATGTCTTGGCATTCCAAATATGTTCCATCCGACCACTGGTACACCCTGATTGTAATCTGGTTTTCACCTGATGTTATAAAAGGTGTAACGTCAAATTCTGATGCTAGCCTACTTACTTTGCTATATCCTACATGCGAACCATTCACCCAAACATCATAGGCACTACTCACCCCATTCAACCGAAGAATTATATCACGTTCATTTAACCATGAATCCTCAACAGTTATCGTCTTTCTATAAATCCCTGTAGGGTTCTTCGAAGGAACAAAGGGTGGATTAATCGCAAATAAATACCATACATCTGTATAATGCATATCTCCATATCCCTCTAATTGCCAACATGATGGAACAGCTATTTCATCCCATTTGCTCGTATCAAAATTTTTCTCCGAAAAACCATCTGGAGAATATTCAGGCGCCTCCATATAAAGAAAATCCCATTGTCCATTTAGTAATGTTGAAAATTCTTCCACATTTTTACGTTTGAAATCAGTGTGACTGCTCAAACGTCCTATATGAAGAATCTCTTCATTTTCCCATCTTTTTTTTAGTCTCACTTTCTCTCCTCCATTTCTTGGTTATAACTTAACATTTACTTAGTCAAATGTCAATAATTTACTTTAGTTAATTTTTACTTTCTTTTATATTCTACAATTTTTTTCTTTTTTTTTTGTTTATTTTTACCATTGTTTAAACTTTAACATATTTTTTTGTACATTTTGTACATTTTCTCTCCCTCTTAAATATTTGCTTTTTACTAGTTAATATTGTATAATATTCAAAAAGGAGGGATTACATGTTTAACGATAACAAACTAATTGCTTTTCTAGATAAGCTCGTAAATTTATTTTTATTAAATATTTTATTTGTACTTACATCTTTACCCATTATTACTATTGGCGCTTCTTTAACAGCGCTTAACTCCGTAAATCTCAAAATGGTACAAAACGAGGAAAGCTATATAACATCCTATTATTTCAAGTCATTTAAAAGAAATTTTCGGGTAGCTACATTAGGGTTTCTCCCACTATTAGCGTTTAGCGTTCTAATGACACTCAATATTGCTTTCACAAGTTCTAGCAGTTCCATGCTCCTTATACTTATAAACGTCACCTCTCTATTCTTTCTTTTTATAGCAGGGATTTGTGCATTATATTTTTTCGCCATTATTGCTAGATTTCACTTTTCTGTAAAGCAAGCTTACTTGCACATCCCACAGATGCTTACAAGGAATCCCATATATTTTTTTACATTGATACTCCCTTTAATACCTATTGTGTTTTTAGCCTTTTACTCAATTTATACAGCTTTACTGGTGGCATCTTTCTTTATATTGATCGGCTCGTCTACATTAAGCTATGTACATTGTTTCACTTTTCGAAAAATATTTAAATCCTACGAAATATAGTTCAACAAAAATAGGACAGTTGAATCCAAAAAGATTCCAACTGTCCTATTTTCCTTTCTACTCCAACACCGTCATATCTTTTGCCCATTTTCCTCGAAGAATCCTAACGCTATAACACACCGTCTTTAGTATCCCATCGAATTTAGTAAATACAAAAACCCAAAAAATAGAAAACTCAAAATAGAAAGCTGCCAATGCTCCAAGCGGTAGTGCAAATAACCACACAAAAGCTAATTCCGTAAAGAGGATATACTTGCCGTCACCCCCTCCTCTGAGCACCCCCATTCCTGATATTGACGTACTCGCTTGAAAAATCATCATAATTGCACTAGCAGAAAGTAGCTCTCTTGCTATCACAATTGTATCATCTGATAAGTTATACAGACTTATAAAACTATCTCTCGTAAAATAAATAATAATTGCTGACACAAGCCCCATAGCAAATCCAATCACAAGAAAACTTCTCCCATATTCATATACCTTTTTTGTATCACCTAAACCTATCGTTTTTCCTATCATCGTCAATGAAGCTGATCCAACACCAAACAAAAACAAACTAACAAGCTGAGATATTACCGAGTTAATAGCATTCGCCGCTACCACCTCTTTTCCTAATCTCCCTAAGATGACTGCAATAGCAGAGGTTCCAAATACCCAAAATATTTCATTTAACACAACCGGTGTTGCTGCTTTCGTGAATAACAAAAAAATGCGCCTGTTCACACTCTTTAAATCTCTAATTTTCAAATTTATCTTTTTATCAAATTTGAAGATGTACACCATAGAAATCGTAAACTCTAAAAGTCTCGCTACTAAAGTTGCAATGGCAGCACCTTCTACCCCTAGTTCTGGAAATCCAAAATTCCCAAATATTAGAATATAGTTAAGCGACGCATTCACTAGAAGCGAGGATCCATAGATATACATTGATATATGTGCGGACTGCACTGCTCTTTGAGCCCTTATATTACAATTTGTCAACGCATTCGGTATGTACGTAAGCGCGATAATCCTTAAATACTTCGCCCCTTCTGCCACAACATCTGTATCATTTGGGTTCGCATAAATTCGAATAAATTGCTCCGGAAAGAAAAAACCAATAATAAACGCAATCATCCCTACTAGTACAGCTAATCGATAAACAATCGGAAATACTTTTTTTATAGAATCTACATCCTTCTTTCCATAATATTGTGCTATTAAAATATTTCCACCTTCGCAAATCCCCATATTAATAATCATCGATATAAAAAACAATTGCCCAGCTAAGTTTACACCCGATAAAGAATTCTCCCCAAGTGTACCTATCATCAATGTATCTACTAGATTTACTGCAAAATTAATTAGATTTTGAAACGCAACAGGTATCGCTATTGTCAAGATAGCTTTATAAAATGCCTTTTCTCTCACTAGCATAAAACATAACCTCCAGATTTATACTTTTTCAACTCACACAATCGAACTGTATCTCAACAAACATATCACCAATCAAGTAAATTGTCAATTATTAACCTGGTAAATTTTCTTTTCATCATTCCATACTTATACACAAAAAAAAGAGTGGAATCATTTCTGATTTCCACCCTTAAATACTCTAATCTATGCTGCTTCTTTTTTCGTTGCCGCTCTAAGTAATGTAATTGATGTATATAAAACAACCACAATTACTAACCATATTACATACTTAATTGGAATATTCAGCACCAGATTAACCGCTACTGTTACTCCCACTACACCTCCTAATGTAATTGCCATAGAAGGGAGTCTCTCGTACGCTTTTTCTTTGATAAACTTTGCTGATGCTACTGGCATCAAGAATGCGCAAGACCCCATAACAAGTGGAAATGCTGCAAGTGGTTGTAATCCTAATAAAAATACTGCTGCCATTCCTGGTCCATAAAGTCCAACACCAGCTGGCATCATTGCACCTAGTACAAAATAAATCACAACACCAACTACTAATTTAATACCTGTAAGACCAATATCTGTGTTTCCATCTCCTGTTGTCCAAAGTCCTAATTGCTGTAATATAAAAATTGAAGCTGTAATTAGTAACGCAATTCCCATAACAAACTGAATTTTTTTCGTTGGTAAGTGTGATACAACTTTCGATCCAACATATGCTCCCACTGTAGCTGCCCCAATCAAAGAAACTAATGTAATTGGGTCAACCTCTACTTGATCAATAAAAAGGATTGCTTCTAAGATAACCGGAATACAGCACCCAATATTTAGAACCCCTGGTATAAACCTGTCATCACACTGTTTTGTTGCTCTTAGTAGAGCAGTTGTTGGCGCAAATGATCCAATCCCTAAAACATCAAAAAAGTTTACAACAAAACCAATAATCAACGTTGTTATCCAACTTCTCTTCTCTAAATCATTTTTGTAAATCACAAAATCTCTTATAAACAAGAATGCAAACCATAGACCAAGTGCACCTAAAACCATAAGCATAATAGTAATTATATCCATTTTTTTTAATTCCTCCATTAATTTTAATTAGCCACTCTATATTACACCCCGATTTGTAATATATTGCGTCTATATATCGTTACAATTATAACAATCTTTATCAACAGAGTCAATAACTATTTTTATCCAACATTAATATTTTTTAGTTATTTTTCACATCTTTCTGCATTATTTTATGTTTTTTTGCATTTATTGTAGAAAAATCAACTTCTGATAATATTACAGAACCTATTATCAAACCTCCTCCTAAAAATAGGTTGATTGATAACATATCAATTCCTAATAGAACTGCAAATACACTTCCAAAAAATCCTTCTGTGGACAAAAAAATTGCTGCCTTGGATGGAGAAGTGTATTGTTGTGCTTTCGTCTGAATATAGTAACACAGACAACTTGAAAATATTGCTAAATATGTAGTAGATGGAATTGCCTTTTTTATAATCGTAAGATTTGCTACCTCTGGTTCAAACAATAAAATAAACAAAATAGCACATACCGATAAGGATGCCATCTGTAAGAATGTCATTTGTTTTGCGTCTTTGTCTTTTCCATACACCCCAAGAAATGCTATATGTAGTGCAAAGCACAGCGCCGATGCTAGAACCAATGTATCTCCCATTTGAAACGAAAAGCCCTCTTCAATATTAAGTGCTAGTACACCTGCTCCTAAAAATGTAGTAAAAGCTAGTATTACATACTTTAATTTTGGTGCTTTTTTCGTAAAAAACCACGCAATAAATGGCACCATTACTACGTTTGTCGCTGTCAAAAAAGAACTATTTGACACTGTAGTCATACTTTGTCCCAATGTCTGTAAGTAAAATCCCCCAAAAAGTGCTACTCCTGCCACACTACCTACAATCAAGGTTTTCTTATCAACCCCCAATAGCTTCCTTCTATATAGCAGTAGTAATATTATTGTCGCTATCGTAAAGCGCATTGCAACAATTAGCGACGCTGTTGCACCTGTCTCTATAGCATATTCCGTACCTATAAACCCAGTACCCCATACCACTCCTGTTATTATCAATGCTATGTCTGCTATTTTTGTTTTTTTATTTTCCTTCATATGCCTCTCCTAACTTCCATCTTTCGCAAAGTACATTGTACTATTCTTCTGCTAGAAAGGCAATCTTTCTTTTAATGCATTATATACATCTTTCTTTTAGCGCATTTTCCAATATCTTCATTGCTCGTCTGAGTTCTGTTTCTTCTATTATCAAAGGTGGAAATAAGGTTAGAATATTTCCATTGGATATTTTAAAACTAAGACCATTCTCAAGACACTCATATAAAACCCTTTCAGCTTCTTCAACTGCCTTTTCCTTTGTCAATCGATTTTTCACCAACTCAATCGCTAGCATTCCACCCAGACATCTTACATCACCAATAACAGAATACTTTTTTTTCATCTCTTCAGCTGCCTCTTTCATAATCCTTTCTATAAGCGAGACTCTATCTAGAATTCCATCTACCTCTAAACATTCAATCAAAGATAGCGCCACTGCGCTTCCTATTGGATTCTTTTCGTGAGTATAATGTCCCAAAGAAGTCGTTTGACATTTATTGTACTCTTCTCTTGCAATCACTGCTGAGAACGGAACAAGGCTTCCTCCAAGACCTTTCCCTACAGTAACAATATCCGGCTCTATCCCATAATGTTCAAATGCAAACATTTTCCCTGTTCTTCCAAATGCAGTCGGAATCTCATCATAGATAAGTGCTATATCATACTTATCGCAAATTCCTCTCAATCTTTTATGATATGTAACAGGTGGAATTTGCACATCAGTGCACCGAATAGGTTCTGTAATAATCGCACCAACATCCCCTTCTATCTCACAGATAGACTCCAAATAATCTAGAGAAATTTTCTCGCAAACTTCTCCTTCTCCGAGTATACTTCGATATGAATTATACTCCATTATATGTTCCACCCCTGTCATAAGAGGCCCCAAATCATTACGAAAATGTCCACTTCCCCCTACTGAAACACTCCCAATGTTTGCACCATGAAAAGAATTCCAAAAGGAAATCACCTTATGTTTCTTTTTTACCATCCGCACCAATTTTAATGCTACTTCATTAGATGCTGCACCGCTTGTGGTAAACAGTACTCGGTACCCATCACTTGGCATTAAGTCACACAATTTTTTTGCCAATTTAGTTGCTGTTACGTTACAAAATCTTCTTGGCGAAAAAGAGAGCTCTTCTAATTGCATTTTCATCACTTCAACTAATTTTGGGTGATTATACCCTAATTGATGCACACTATTCCCATGGAAATCCATAATCTTTCTATCATCCCAGTCAATTAAATAAATTCCATCTACTGATTTTACAACATCCAAACAAGGAGTAGACAATGCTTGTTCTAAAAAATATTGCCGATCTTCATTAATCAGCTTTTTTGATAACTGACTCAAGTTATTCTCTTGCCACAACTGTCTAATTGGTGAGATATTAACATCTCCTTCCACTTTTGATACTATTTTCCCCATATCTATACTCCTTCTGCTTCTCTACATTCATTCTTTTTATCATATCAAAAATCACAAATATTCTTCCATCTTAATTTTGTAAAATACAAGTTAATTTTCTGTAATTCATTTCATAACTCAAATGAGCGGGTCTGTCTCTCCTCGACATCCCCGCTATCCTTTTTCTATTTTATGGATTGAGCGTACTTTGACTTTGTCTCTTCAACTTTTTTCATCTCTGCTTCTGGTGTAGGATAATAGCCTTTTTCATGCATCATATTAAATACTTCTTCTTGGAGTCCATGTTCTTCATTTAATAAACACATGACTTCATCACGAATATTTTTATGGGTACACTCATTTGCAAAAATATTATATAATCCTGTGGCTGTTTTTTCTGCTGTCAGCGCATCAGCAAATAGTTCTTTTTCTGTATATTGCATTTTTATTTCCTCCCTATAAATATTTATACAATCGATTCATATGCTCTTGGTGCTTATCTGAGATTGACTCAAACATCGCTTTCATCTTCGTATCATCCGCCTGACTTGCCATTACTTGGAATTTTTTTACAAGCAACTCTTCACTAGATAATAATTCGCTAAGTGAAGCTAATTCTTTTTCTGAAATTGTTCCCATTTAATTTCCCTCCTTATTCTTACTTCAAATTTAGTTTGTCATGTTTTAACTTTTTTATTCCTTGAAATACATGGTCCTAATGTATAACTTGTTTGATTAGTTTCAGAATTTTATCTTTTTTATTTATTTTGTAGCCTTTATTCCATCAATTTGTTACAATTAACATATATGACTGAAGGAACTGTAGTGGAAGGAGATTTTATGGCTATCACAAAGATTAGAAACTTGAACAAGAGTACCAGACCAGCTTGTGATCCAGTTGTTATGCAAGGCTCACGAAGTATTAACCTAATACCAATGGACATGATAAATGGTTTTGATGTGCGCCCTGGATTTTATGAGGTTAATGGTGCAACTGCAATACCCTGTGGAGTAAACTTCACTGTATCCTCTCATAATGCTACCTCTATTGAGTTGGTTTTGTTTAGGCGAACGGAAACAACTCCATTTGCCATCCTACCTTTTCCAGAGCATTATCGAGTTGGAAATGTATACTCTATGATTGTATTTAATTTGGATATTGAAGATTTCGAATACACATACCGAATTGATGGTCCCAATGACCCTTCTAAAGGATTTATTTTTGATAAATCAAAGTTTTTATTAGACCCTTATGCTAGAGCTGTCACAGGGCAAAGCAAATGGGGCGAACCTATGTCTAATAATGAGTTTTATAAGGCTCGAGTTGTGAGAAATGATTTTGATTGGGGTAACTCTACGAAACCTATGCTTGCAAATGATGAATTGATTATCTATGAAATGCATGTACGAGGATTTACAAAACACTCCTCTTCAAACGTAACACACCCTGGCACTTTCGAGGCTATAATAGAAAAGATTCCATATCTTTTAGAACTTGGTGTAAATGTAGTCGAATTGATGCCAATTTTTGAGTTTGACGAAATGTTGGATCATCGAGTTGTAGATGGACAAGATCTCTATAATTATTGGGGTTATAATACTATTTGCTTTTTTGCTCCAAATACTAGCTATGCTGCTAGTATAGAGTACAATCGTGAGGGTGAGGAATTGAAACGTCTAATCAAAGCTCTTCACGAAAATGGTATTGAGGTCTATCTAGATGTTGTATTTAATCATACCGCAGAAGGAAATGAGGATGGTCCCTTCTTCTCTTTTAAAGGATTTGATAATAATATCTATTATTTACTCACTCCCGATGGTTATTACTACAATTTTAGTGGCTGTGGTAATACCCTAAACTGTAATCACCCAATCGTACAAAATATGATTGTGAACTGCCTACGTTATTGGGTTATTGAGTATCGTATCGATGGTTTCCGTTTTGACTTAGCATCTATTCTTGGCCGAAACGAGGACGGTTCTCCTATGAGCAAACCACCTCTACTACAAGCTCTAGCATTTGATCCTGTATTAGGTGATGTAAAATTAATTGCCGAGGCCTGGGATGCTGGTGGGCTTTATCAAGTAGGTAATTTCCCTTCTTGGGAGAGATGGGCTGAATGGAATGGCAAGTATCGAGATGACATGAGGCGTTTTCTAAAAGGAGATGAGGGATTTGCTGAAATTGCTGCACATAGAATTTCTGGTTCTTATGATATCTATGATGTAAACTCAAGGAAGAACGCTTCTGTTAATTTCATCACCTGCCATGATGGTTTTACGCTTCATGACTTATACTCTTACAATGAAAAACATAACGAAAAGAACGGTTGGAATTCTACTGACGGTGCAAATGATAACAATAGTTGGAACTGTGGTGTGGAGGGTGAAACTGATGATCCTTCTATCAACGCATTACGACTTCGCATGATGAAAAATGCTTGTGCGGTTTTAATGTGCAGTCGTGGAAACCCTATGTTCTTATCTGGTGATGAATTTGGTAACACCCAGTTTGGTAATAACAATGCTTACTGCCAAGACACCGAGGTTTCCTGGCTTAATTGGAATCAATTAGATGAAAATCGCGAACTTTTTGATTTTTTCAAAGCAATGATTGCTTTTCGAAAAAAACATAGATGTCTGCGAACCAATGTCAGTAACGGTGCTGCTACATTTCCTGATATGAGCTTCCACCGAACCACTCCTTTTTGCGGAAAATTCCAAGGGTATGACCGCTATGTGGGTGTTATGTTCGCTGGAAAAGAAAGTGGACAGACTGCTGATATCGTATATTTAGGCGTTAATTCCTATTGGGAGGCATTGGATATTGACTTGCCTGTTTTACCAAGTACACTATTCTGGAAAGTAGAAGTATGCACTTGGGATGGAGCAAGCACAGAATATCAAGTTAAAAATAGTCGTGTCAAAATCCCGCCTAGAACAGTAATGGCTATTGTCGCAACTAAATTATAAAGATGGAGTAAAAGAAATGAGCAAAAAGTATCAAGTGACTAATTGGTGTCACTCATTTATCAAACAACACGTAAAAGAAGGAGACTGTTGCATTGATGCTACTGCTGGCAACGGGAACGATACAGAGATTCTCTGTGAACTGACTGGCTCCACTGGGAAAGTATATGCTTTTGACATTCAAGAAATCGCTGTTCAGTCAGTTAAAGAACGGCTTTCTAAAAAAGGATTATCTGCACAAGTTATCTTAGATGGTCATCAAAACATGGCTAATTATGTGGATTTAGACACACCAGTCTCTTGTATCGTATTTAATTTTGGCTATCTCCCAACTGGAGACCATCAAGTTTCTACTAACGGTGATACAAGTATACAAGCTATTGAAATGGGTCTTTCTCTTTTAAAAAAAGATGGTCTAATGAGCCTTTGTATCTATAGTGGTGGTGATACTGGATTTGATGAAAAAAATATGATATTAAACTATTTAAAAACACTAGATGGTAAGAAATATTTGGTTATTGTAAGTGAGTACTATAACAGACCGAATAATCCCCCTATTCCAGTAATAATTATAAAATTATAAACTATGTAGAGAAAAGGAGTAAGAAAAATGATTGATTTTGAAAATGCAAGCTTTCTCAAGCTTCGAAAAACAAAAGATGTAGAAGATGTTCTTCCTTTATTAGTACCAGGTGAAGAAATAGTAGGTAGTTACAAAACTGTACGTGATCAAGTAGTTTTTACCGACAAGCGAATCATCGCAGTAAATGTTCAAGGACTTACTGGAAAGAAGAAGGACTTTACTTCACTCCCTTATTCAAAAGTGCAGGTATTCTCAATCGAGACTGCTGGAATTATTGATATCGATAGTGAATTAGAGTTGTACTTTAGTGGTGGACTTGGAAGGGTTCGCTTTGAATTTAGTGGTTCTAGTGATATCATCGACATCGGAAAATGCATAGCAAACTATACGTTTTGTTGATAGTTCAAGAGATTCTCGATATTACATCAGTGAATCATAGGAGAGTTTTATCGAACCAACTTAATAAAGTAGATTAATCAATGACATAGAAGAAACTATGTTGTAGTTTAATGTAATACGGAGGTCCAGATGGTGAAGCAGGTGCAGCATTACGATACCTTTCACAAAGATTTACTATGCCATATAAGGAAGCAATAGGAATTCTTACAGATGTAGGAACTGAAGAACTCGGGCATATGGAGATTGTCTGCACAATCGTTCAACAGCTTACAAGTAATTTGACACCAGAACAGATAGTTGAATCAGGATTTGACCAATATTATGTAGATCATACAACGGGAATTTACCCTCAATCTGCTGCAGGAACACCTTTTAATGCAGCTACCTTACAATCAACAGGGGATGCAATTACGGACCTTCATGAAGACATGGCAGCCGAACAAAAAGCTAGAACGACATACGACAATATACTTCGCATTGTAAAAGATCCAGAAGTGGCAGATCTTATTCGGTTCCTAAGAGTTCGTGAAGTAGTGCATTACCAAAGGTTTGGTGAGTCTTTAAGGATTGTTCAAGACAACTTAAATAGCAAGAACTTTTATGCTATTAATCCGGAATTTGATAATTGATAAAAGATAAATAGCAATTGACAAAGAATCCAAATTTGAATAGCTAAAACTATAATACAAATTTGGATTCTAGAAAAAAATAGTTAACTTCTTGATCAGTTGTATGTCCTCCTTCCTAAGCGCTATGATGCACTTTTATCCTCTTGCATTCCTATGCATTCCAATGCTCTGCAGTTCATCGTTTCTCTAAACCTCGCCTGCTCTTCTGGTGTCAAATCTTTTACATTGATTTCTTTACCATCAACCAGAAATACATTTATGATTGTGGGCTTTTCTTTCATGCTATCACCTCCTCTGATTATAGTATGTTGCGATGTTTATACTTGTTACTCTATTCTTTATCTTGCACCACCTTCCTAGAATTATCCTTTTTCGTGACAGATGCTTTTGTCGCATCTGAGGACACGCCTAATTACAAATGATATATAAGCAATCAGGAACGTTTAAAATTTAAAAAAGCAAATCGATTAATCGATGCAGGAACACTTAAAGAATATTCAGAATTTGCCCCAGAACACATTTTATACGATAAGGTATGTGGCATTTATTGGAACTTTAACTACCATGTCAAGAAGAGCTGCTATGCAAGCTGTAGTTGATTTAGATGGAGTTGTCTTTATGACAGCGCCTTTTCTCTTTATTACTATGGGTTGTAAGCCTGTACTAACGTGTTGCTAATTCAGTTATCGAGTAAATCTCGGCAACTGCCTGCGACTGAATGGATTTAAGTAGAACCTTGAAAACCTTATAATGTATTTACCCAGAGAACCGATGGGGCGCTATTCCTTGCCACTTACTTACATAAGAAAGGGGCTGGTGCTTATGTACGTTACTTTTAATGACTTATTTACATTTGTTATCATGCTTGTAGCAGTCATAACTCTTGTTATCAAATTTAAGCATAAAAAATAACGCCCTCACCCGCAAAGTGTAGCGTTATTTTTAACTAATATTTTCCGAGGTGGCTAGGGTTCAGCTAGCTATCGGTTCTCTTGTTAAGTACATTATAAGGCAGATTTATTGAATTGTCAAATTGGGATTTTGCATTCAATTGACCTTCTATTGACATTTGCATATAATGAGGATTTTTATGTTATACTACAGAAACTATGAAAAATGATAAACGATTTCTACTCACGCACCCGTATGGGGTGCGACCTAGGTTTATTGACGGCTTGCTAGTTAATGGATTTTCAAAATTAGAATTCAAAAAATCTGGCAGTCCACCATGATGATAACATACAACCTCTGCGATAATATCTATCACAAGTTTTTCCAAAGGATTTGTAGGATTAATTTTCTCATAGATATATTTTGCTCCATGTACTCCATGATCTACCTTTTTTTCGTGCTTCTTTTTATTATCATTTACTTGATGAATATATTTTTGGAACCCATCTGAATATTTTCCCATATCGTGGACATATCCACATAATGCTACAAGATTGGATAACTTCACTGATTTTGCTTGTTTACTAGCATATTGACTTACATTCATCAAATGTACTTTTAACTCTTGTACTCTATTTTCTGAAACTCGTGCTATATACATATATTTACCTCACTATTCCAAAAAAGTCCAAACTGCTCCTCACAAAGCAATTTGGACCACCTTCCAAATCTGTATTATAGTTTCAATTATACAAATTTTGGATTTTTTGTCAATTTAAATTTATTTTTTATTTTTTGTCAAATTCTGGATTAATAGCGTAAAAATTCTTACTATTCAAGTTGTCTTGAACAATTCTTAAAGACTCACCGAATCTTTGATAATGCACAACTTCACGAGCTCTTAGGAACCGAATAGGATCTGCCACTTCTGGGTCTTTTACAATGCGAAGTATATTGTCGTATGTCGTTCTAGCTTTTTGTTCGGCTGCCATGTCTTCATGAAGGTCCGTAATTGCATCCCCTGTTGATTGTAAGGTAGCTGCATTAAAAGGTGTTCCTGCAGCAGATTGTGGGTAAATACCTGTTGTATGGTCTACATAATATTGGTCAAATCCTGATTCAACTATCTGTTCTGGTGTCAAATTTCTTGTAAGCTGTTGAACGATTGTGCAGACAATCTCCATATGCCCAAGTTCTTCAGTTCCTACATCTGTGAGGATTCCTATTGCTTCTTTATATGGCATAGTAAATCTTTGTGAAAGGTATCGTAATGCTGCACCCGCTTCACCATCTGGACCTCCGTATTGCGTCATTATTGCAAGCGCCAATTTCGGATTTGGCTGGCTGAT
>CAYJGW010000055.1:9118-17526 GCA_964369425.1 uncultured Lachnospiraceae bacterium | reverse complement strand
AGACATTATGACGATTACAGAGATTATGATTAAAATGATTGAGCAGTTAGACGGGAATGTAAAAGATATCAACCATATGTTGAAAGTGTATACGTATGCAAAAACGATTGGTGAAGGGGAGCAGTTGAATCAAAAGGATCAATTTACCCTAGAAGCAACAGCGATTTTACACGATATTGCGATTCCGTTATGTCGTAAGAAGTATGGAGACGCGTGTGGAAAAAATCAAGAGAAAGAGAGCGCACTACTTGTTAGAGAATTTTTTCAAGGATTTACAGTGCCAGAGGATATTGTAGAGCGAGTTACATTTTTGGTCTCGCATCACCACACATATACAGGTGTAGATGGGAAAGATTATCAAATTCTTCTAGAGGCAGACTACCTAGTGAATGCAGATGAGTCTAGCTATTCTAGAGAAAATATATGCAATACAAAAGAGAAAGTCTTTAAAACAGAAACAGGAATTAATTTACTAAAAACAATATACGGAGTGAACTAAAGAGGATGATGGAAAAAGAAAATACAAATGTTAATAAAAAAAAGAACAGAAGCTTGATAATCGGAATTATTGTAGGATTTGTAGTTTTGGTAGGCGGAGTAGTAGGTGGAGGAATCTATTACTATATGACTTACTTAACTGTACATGAAATTGAGGCAGAAGCTATGAATCTTGAGATTGGAACGGTTACTCCGATTGATGCAATGATTACACCAAGTTCGCATATGAATAGCATTACGTATGAGGTGGTGAAGGGGCAGTCACACATCATGGTAGATGGAGAAGGAATGGTTACAGTAAAGGTAGCTCTAGTGCCAGAAGGTGAAGAGTTAGCCCAAGTAAAGATTGCAGCGTCAAATGGTGTGGAAAAAGTAATAGACATTATATTGAATAATGTAGAAATCACAGTGCCAGAAGAAAAGATAATCTTAGAACTAAGCGAGACGTATCAGTTGACACCGACCATGTCTCCGGCAGAGACAGCATTGCCTAGAGAATTTACATATAGCACAAGTGACCAAGATGTATTTACGGTAGGTGCAGATGGTGTGATTATGGCTGATATTTTAGAAAATGGTGGACAGCCAAGAACTGCAATAGCGACAATATCAACAGAGAATGGATTGGAAAAGCAGGTGGAAGTGGAGGTAAGAGACACATTCTATTCAGATATATCAACAGAGTTGCGGGAGTACACCAATTATGATAGTGGCTATATTTGGACAGGGAATACGGCTGTATTTGTAAATGAGATTCCAAATTGTACAGGGCTATCATTGAGTCACTTGTTAGCAGATAATGGAAGCTATACGGGAGAGGTTTTCGAGGTATATGGAATCACATCAGCAGGACAGTGGACTTTGCTTGGTAGCTTTGCAGGAGGAGCGGTCAACACATTTACAAATGTTGATATAGCCTTTGCGCCTATTACTTTAAAAGAGGTTGCGATTATCCCAAGAACGAAGAAGGGGGAATGGTCTCATAGTTACTGGTTTACAGGAGGGACATATTAATAATTGTTTTTGTAGCAATAACTTTCATTTTAAGGTTGAAATTCTGACTTGAATTTGATACACTAGCAGAGTTGGTGTATCAACGAGGAACGAAAAAAGAATGGAGAAAAAGAATGAAAAAATTATTAGCAATTTTAGGAGTTGGAGTATTAAGTGCTTCCGTATTAGTAGGATGTGGTGGAAGTGATACTGAAAAGTATCTAGGAACATGGACAGGAGTAGCAACAATTACAGAAGAGATTCCAGAAATGGGAGAACTTGCTGTGGATGTTGATTTAGCATTAGCTGTAAATGAAGATGAGACTTTTGTACTAGAAGCAACTGTATCATCAGAGTCACTTGAAGAAGTGAAGACATTTGTGTCAGATGCAATTTTAGCACAAGTTACAACTGCAAGCCAAGATTCAGGTGTTTCAGTTGAAGAGATGCAAGCGCAAATGGAAGCACAGATGGGAATGAGTTTAGATGAGTATGTTAGCACTCAAATTGATCCATTAGTTGAAACTATGGCACCAGAGGCACTTGAAGGTGCATGGGTAATCGAAAGTGATGCACTAATTCTTGATAAAGATGGAGTAAACCAGACAGCGTTTAACTGGGATGGAGATGTTCTAGTTACAGAAGATGAGACATTAGGTACAGTTGAATTCTCAAAAGAGTAGTATAAAGTAGTTTTATAATTAATAAGCTATCATAAAAATACAGTTTAGAAAAGCAAGCATTTTTGAAAATGTTAAAGGCTATCTAAGCTGTATTTTTTTTGTAGCAAAAATCTGAGCATGTAGGGGGAAATGTTAACTCGGTAATTAATCTACATTACGTAGATTAGAATCAGTAAAAAGCTTCCACCAAGGCAAAGGATAATTGTATTAAAGTCAACTGTAAAGTCAATACCAGCCTTTAGGCGAACACTACGACTGAGTACTTTTCGATAAAAAAGTTCGGCAAAGATGAAGCTACCTGCCCAGATTAATGTCTTGCTGATATATCCAGAGACGCCAATGTCTAGGGATACTCCTAGTACAAAATTTAAAAAAGGTTCTGCGAAGATACCTGTGATAAGGCAGAGTGAACTCAGCGTTAGAATAACAGCGGTTGAAAAAAAGTCATAGGTAAAGTGGAGATCGCGTTTTTCGCCGAATAGAACACGACCGAATTTTACAAAGGAAAGAATAGTTCCAAAATTAATCAATGTAAATACAAAAGTTGACAAAGTAGTATCTGTCTGAGCTAAGAAATATTTAGAGATACTACCGTTGAAAAATGGAGCACCTGTAATACCAAGTATTCCACTAGAGATGGCAATGCCAGCAAGGGGGATGCTTTTCATAACACCTTTCATTTTGTAAATATTTCGTGTTCCATAACGCTTGATTAAAATACCAGCAGCTAAAAAAAGGAGAGATTTGAAGATGGCATGGTTTACGATGTGAAGGACTGCACCGGCTTCTACTTTTTCGCTTTGACTAGAAAGACCTGCTAGGATTAAGCCAATTTGAGAGATTGTGTGATAAGCCAATATAAGCTTGATGTCACTTTGACAAATTGCCATTATAATGCCTGCAATGGAAGTAATGACACCCATCCAAAAGAAAAGCTCAGAGACAGGAAATACTTCGGAGAAGATTTCTTCCATGCGCATGAAGAGGTAGATTCCACTTTTGACATAGATACCAGAGAGAATTGCAGAGACTGCAGTAGGGGCACCTGGTGTTCCGTGAGCGAGAGGAAGCCAAAAATGCATAGGGAATACGGCGCATTTTAATAAAGTTCCAGTCATCAAGAGTGCAAACGCGAGGGAGAGTTCTTCACTGCTTCTAGTATGGATTAAGGCTTGGATTCCCTCAAGATCAAGCACACCTAATTGTCGATAAATCATTCCGATTCCAAGTAGAAAGAAAAGCATGCCCACAATATTTATCAATAGATAGACCAAACCATCATAGATGGAGCGACTTTCCCGCTTGAACATAATTAAAATACCGCATACAATTGCGGATACTTCAATAGCTACATAGATATTGAAAAGGTCTTGAGAGAGAAAAATCAACATGACTAGACCTTCTAATACCGTAAAAAGGAAAGAAAAAAGTTTATCTGTACGCTCTCTTACACTCGTGTATAAAAACATACACATAAATAAGAAGGCAACAAGAACAAGAAAAACGCTTGCTGTCTCATCACAGTATAAAGTGATTCCAAGAAAGTTATCGCTGTGTTTTGTAGTAATGATTTCACCTAAAAAACGCACTCTATAGAAAATATTTAAAGTAAATAGAAATACAGCGACGTAAACGATAGCAGAAAGGGTTACCGTAACTTTATGTGGAATCAAGTATAGAAATAATGATGCAAATATAGGTAGTATAACAATTAGATATAATTCCATTAACTCTCCTGCTCTTTCTTTCGAATTTCGTGTACTTTTTTCCAGTTCGTTGAACCGTATCGATGGTATAGGGCTGAAAACATAATTAGTGTGACAGCAGTGACTGCAACACCAATAATAATTGCAGTAATCATTAAAGCTTGTGGAATAGGATCCGCAGTTAAAGACTGGGTTGTGTCCTCGCCAATCGGCGGTTCCATACCCATTTGATATCGTATTCCTAAAAAGAATGTAATAATTCCGATATCCATAATTCCTAGGGAAAGTATCGTTTTTATAATATTTCGACGAGCGATCAACCCATAAAATCCTATTAGGAATAACAAGATTCCTGTAATTTCTACAATATTAAAATCCATCTTCTTCCTCCAATCCCACTGACATAAAATGAAGATAAATCAGTGATAAGCCTGAAAATACTTTAATTCCGATTAAAATGTTCATAATGAGTAAATACCACCGGTGTTGCGAATAGTTCCACCCTAAAGAAGTGGTGAGAAATAGCGCACCAACAGCGAGGATGCATACATACATAGTTTTTTCAAGGATTGTTGCTGCTCGAAGTGTAATGAGATGACGTCCCTCTGCAAAGTGTGCACTAATTACAATGGCAGCTAAGATGGCACCGCCTTGAAAACCACCGCCAGGACCGTCCATTCCAGTTACAATAATATAACTTCCAAATAGGGAAATTAAAAGATATACAGGAACAAGTGAACCAATCATGATACGAGAAGAAGTATCATTTCTTGGGGTAGTACGCTTTGTGGAATTGGGATGTTGCTTTTCCGCATGTGCAAGCCTTGCAAATTGTGCGATTCCAATTACAGAAACTAAAAGCAGTAGTGCTTCTAACAAGGTATCAAACAAGCGATAGTTTAAGTAAATAGCAGCTACTAGATTTTGAGCAGCGGTCTCAGTGATACCTCTTGAGAACACTTCGTTAAATAAAAAGGAGGAACCAGGATTTCCTTGCATAAAATATCCTTGGAAAAATATAAAACCAAAAGGGATTAGAAAAAATAGTGAAAATACTTTTCTATTAAAACAAATTCGTTTCTTCATAATTCTCATCCTCTCTAAAATTAACAATACTATCAGTGATGCTATCCTCTACGACAACAACTCCAGAGTCAATTTCGCATGAGAGAGCTTCTGTAATCTTTGAAAAATACTGGCTTTGCAATTCTCCATGGAGTACGATTTGCTCTCCCTTTTTTTCGGCAACTAAATCACAGTTAGGGTGAGAAAAGAGTTCATGAGCATCACTTTGGGTCTGCAAGACGTGTAGTTCGATATTCATCTTTTTTAATGTAGTGGTAATAGTTTGTAGTATTTGTGTAGATAGTTGATCGTCACGATTTCCGACTAAATACACAGTGAAAATACGATATTTCTTTAAGGTTACTAAAAAGATTGCAGTTGCGAGGGTAGAACCAATTACAGCTTCGGCAAGTGCAACATCTGGAGCACCGAGGAGAAGATAAGATAGTGTAGTAAGTAGAGAAAGTACACCTGAGTACACCACCGCAGTAAACAGTTTATCTGTGATAACGGTTAAAATAGCCGATAGAACCATAAAAAATAGTACCACATATAACAATAATTCACTCATGGATTTCCTCCGTTTCTTCTAGGTGGCCAGACATATAAGATGAACGTCCAAGTTTATGAGAGATTAATGGTGCAGTTAAAAATATAACAACAAGCAACAAGATGATTTTTAAGGCAAATGAAAGCGAAGGAGCACGAAATATTAAACCAATTAATAAGAATAAAAAACCGATGGTGTCAATGAGGGCACAGGTCAATAGTCTGCGGTAGAATCCCTTTGCTCGAAAGAGACCAATCATGCCAATAGTCATCAGTATCAATGCAATTGCAAGAAGAACATTGGATGCGATAATCATTATAAATCCCCCTTTCTTCTGAGATATACAGCGTAGAATTGAACATCCATAAAACTGAGTAAAGCAAGCGTTAGAGCGATATCTATGTACATACTGTTATTAGTCTCGATAGCTAGTAATGCGACAGTACACACTACAAAGGTTGAAAGGAGACCTAAGAAAAGTATGCGTGAAAAAGGTCCGCGACTTTTTAAGAGCAAAAGCACACAGAGGATGATAAAAAGAATCATAAAAAGAAGAGCAATTTTAATCATCATGGCAAATAGTCCTTTCTGGGATACGAGTTTCAAACACATCGGATACAGACGTAATGTCAGTAAGTGCCTTAGGTTCTTGCAAGTGCAAAATGGTATAGCCATCATCATTTTCTTCTAGAGTAACAGTACCAGGAGTCAAAGTAATACTATTTGAAACGAGAACTTTACCAGAATCATTTACAGAAGCAGGTTCGTGTAAAATAGAGATAGATGGTAGTGTTTTGGAAAAAATAGAGCGGGACACTTTGAAGGTAGCGGTGACCATGTCGCGAAACAAAAGGAAGTAGTAGCGAAAGGACCAAACGCCTCGAAAGTGAGGTGTATCGTTATCTTGAATGTGAGAAACTAAATACGAAAACACCAGACTGGCAAAAATGCCACAAAAAATCCCTAAAAACGAAACCTTGCCTAAAAGAACACAAAAAACAAGGGAACAAATAAGTGAGCGAAAGATAATGCGGATTACATATTTCATAGGCACCTCCTTGAAGCATTAGACTGTAACAATCAAGTTATATACTATTTTATCATGTTGAATTTCTACTTGCAAGATAGCGGATGGAATCACAAGCACCTTTAGCGGAGCTTGCGATGGTGTTCATACAAAAAGCGAGTTACTTTCGCTAAATGTTCCGAGTCTTTAGGAGAAGGATTTTGATTGCTGTACAGTTGTTGTTCGATTGGAGTGATAAGGCTATCTATCTCGAAATCATTACCTAGATTTCTCAATGCAACATTAAGTGGTGGTAGCTCTTGAACGCGTGAGAAGAATTCACGAACGGTCTC
Organism: uncultured Lachnospiraceae bacterium; assembly: GCA_964369425.1. Lineage (GTDB taxonomy): Bacteria > Bacillota > Clostridia > Lachnospirales > Lachnospiraceae > CAUPWF01. The sequence continues at coordinate 10,672 of CAYJGW010000055.1, read as the reverse complement.
GTTTTGTCTTTTTGCAATGCGATATCGCTTTAATAGTCGAAGCAACAACCCATATAATTTGATAGGGTCATTAGAATTCAATATAGAGTGAATGCGCTTCTTGTGATAGTATCGTATTAACAATATACCAATAATAAATATTAATATAAAACTAAAAACATAAAATAGTTTCTTGTGTTGTATCCAGACCGCAGAAAAGTTAAAGAAAAAGTCGGAATCGGTTTCTTCTTGATTTTCTGTGATTGTTTCATTTTCATCCTCTTTAGTAAGGGGCGAATCCTCTGTAGATGCAGCCTCTTTAGAATCTGTAGTTTCCTCTATATCTTCTTCCATAATATCACCAAGAATTGAATCATCACTAGAGGGTTCCGCTTCGTCGGCAAGTTCTACCGCCGGTGGAGTAGGGTCTAGAGGTATGATAGAATAGGTATCAGATAGGACTTCTACCCAAGCATGCTTGTCATAATCAGTAATGGCTAGGGGTTCTTTAGCAGGAGAGCGCCAAGCAGGTGTATTATATCCGGTGACATAACGGCAAGGAATGTCAACAATCCGCAACAAAACCACCATAGAAGCAGCAAATGAAGTACAGTATCCTTCCTGAGATTCAAAGAGGAAGCTATCAACAAAGTCTCCAGTACTTACTCTAGGAGGGGTCTTGGTATAAGTGTAGTTCGTCTCTAAAAAATTGTTGAAAGCAAATGCTACGGTGTAGGTATTGAGAAGCTCCACTTCTTCAGGTGATAAAGTTATACCGCGAGTAGTGGTGACTTCACCGCTATCTAGCAAGGTCAGTCCATACATCTCATACACATCTGCAAGTGCATCGTCAGCCAATCGATGTGCCAACTCTTCGGTACGAGGAGTGATTGTGTCTGGCAGTTGAAGGTAAATGGCGTCATCAAATTCGATAGGGAGGATTGATTGGGAGGAGTAGGAAATCTGGTAGCTATCCCCACGGATAAAATAGTTAGAAGAAGCATACTCCCCGTAGGTGTTGAGGGAAATTCTAGTCTGACTATCAGAAAGTGTAAAAATTTCTGAAGGTGAATATGCAACAGGGAAGGTGTTGCTATAATAACTTCTCATTTCAATCTCGTAAGAGCCGCTGTCAATAAAGAGAGACTCACCTTCGGTACCGTAGATGCTCGCAGGCATTTCACTTTCAGAAAAGTCGGTGTCTAAGGTGCTTTTTCGAAATCCAAATCCAGTGTATTCATCATAAGCGTGAGTACGCAGAAGCCCTGGGTTCCCTGTTAGCATAAAGTGTACTTCCCCTGTTTGAACTAATTCACCGCCTAAAGTGACATCGTAGAAATCATTGCTAGAAATTCTGGAAGAAAATCTTTGCAAGACTTCTGAACGGTTAACAATTGTGGTAAAGTATTCATTCCCTTTTGAGACTAGATAAGTATGCTGGTAGTCAGTAGGCAGTACGAAAATCATTCCACAAGCTAGTACAAAAGGAGAAAAATATATTAGTAACTTAGGCAGTGATTGACAGTTCTTTGTAAAGAGATAAAAAAGAGGGAATAGGTTTAGGAGGAAGAAAAA
>CAYJGW010000055.1:0-9018 GCA_964369425.1 uncultured Lachnospiraceae bacterium | reverse complement strand
TAGAGCGCACTGAAAGAAAGCAAGGATGCAATGAGAGCAAAGCATATGCCATCTAATGCTAGATATTGCTGTTTAGAAAACGAATTCTTATTCATAAAGTCTCCTTTCGCTATAATTACATTCGTTGATTATTGTGAGTTACAGCAGGTGATTCGCGGTGTAAATAGGCAAAGCTAGTCCCATAGTGGCTAATAGTTGAGCAGTTCGTTCATCCAGAGCAAAGCAGAAGCTGTTGTCAAGTTGGTTGGAGAACAGGGAACTGTCTAAATCAGACATGCTAGAGAGTACATACGCAGTGGGTAAGTGAGCAAACTCAAGGGGAATAGCTAAAGGTGTATCCACTGATGTATTCATCGGGTTGTAATGTGCCAAATCATTTTGTAACAAGGAAAGTGTATCTTGTGGATATACTTTTTGGAAGCCCTGTGAAAATGTAAGAAAAGTGAATTGGTTACCTAAGGATTCATAACACTTTGCAATTGCAAGGATGGCTTCGCAAGTAAGTGTGTACTGTGCAGATGAAATCTGCCCTACATAGATATGGACGGAAGGTCCTTGCGGCAAGTGACCATACTGTTTTACCATAGACTTTCCAAGTGCAGATGACTTCTTAAAGTGAATCGATTTCAGAGGGTCACCGGCAACATAGGGGCGAACACCTAGGTAGTCCTCGTAGTCACTGATATTATTAAATCGTTTTATTACCGTAATTTTTGCATCTAAATCTAGTTGTGGTGGATTCTCCAATTCCCTAGGTGCAGGAAGCACAAAACAACGCTGCGAAGGGATGTTATCCTTTGGCAATTTCCGTTTTAATAGATATAGACCGAAAAAACTCTTTAGATAGTAATAGTCGAGACCAAAGTAGTGGACTCCTACTTCTTTGGGGATAAAGTGTAAGGTCTTAATGGTATCTAAAGTATAAAACTTGAATTTTTTATCCGCGGCTTCCTTGTATGGAAAAAAATATTGAGGCAAAAGTGCAAATTTAGATTTTTTAGTTGGTACTAAGTTAACGGAAAGCGGTTGATAGCATTCAAGAACAGAAGGAAAGACCTCTTGGGATAATAAAAGGTTTCGAGAAACAGCAAGTAATAGAACTGTATCCACGAAAAAAATGCAAGTCAAAAGATAAAAAACACTCCATGCGATATAATTTCCTGAATATAGCGATAAAAAAGTTGACATTGTGTAGAGCGAAAGAAATAGTAAAATATAGCTGTGTGGTTTTTTAGGCTTCTTTTTTCTTTTGATTTTCATAAGCTAAGTTCCTCTAATAATTGAGAGATGATTCCTTCGGCGATGGTAGCGTTGGCGGTTCCATGCTGTTTGGTATTGAGCATTAGTCGGTGTGATAGTACAAAAGGTGCAAGAGATTTGATGTCATCAGGTATGACATAATCTCTATTGTTTAAATAGGCGTTAGCTTGTCCGCAATGCAAAAGAGCCAGCGAAGCACGTGGAGAACAACCAAGAGCAACTTTTGGATGTGTTCTTGTAGCACTTATAAGGCGGATGATATAGGACATCACTTCCTCGCTTACATGGACATTAGAAACCACAGATTGTGCCTCCCTTAATTGCGCAGCTGTAAACACAGCATTAACAGAAGGTTTCTTTTCTTGATTCTGAAACTGGGAAAGCATCTGCACCTCTTCTTTGAAAGTGGGATACCCCATAGAGATGCGCATCATAAAACGATCCATTTGAGCCTCTGGAAGTGGAGAAGTACCTACACTTTCAATGGGATTTTGAGTTGCCATTACGATAAATGGGTCTGGAACACGATAGATAGTACCATCAATAGTGACGCAGTATTCCTCCATGACCTCCAAAAGAGAGGACTGGGTCTTAGGAGAGGCGCGATTAATCTCATCAACCAGTACAAAGTGGGACATTACAGGACCTTTTATATAGTTTTTAACACCAGTATTTAGATCATACATATGGAAACCTAGCATATCACTAGGAAGAACATCAGGCGTACATTGTACACGTGAAAAGGACATGTCACAAGCCTTCGCAAAAGAAGTAGCCATGAGCGTCTTGCCGACACCGGGAACATCTTCGATTAGGACATGCCCCTTAGCCAAAAGACAGACTAAAATTAGGTAAGAAGATTGTGTGTTGCCTACGATTACCTTGGATACTTCGGATAACAAACGATTCATGGTGCGCCCTCCTTGTGTGAGTGTATGTAGTGCTTATAGTATACACCAGAACTAGCAATCGCAACAATAATTTGTTACAATATTTTACACTGACCGAGTGAGTATGACCAATAATTCGCATGAAAAGGAGAAAAAAGACAGTATGGAACTTGTGATGATAATATTAGGTGTTATGGCAGCAGCTTTTGTTAAGGGGATGTGTGGATTTGCAAACACCTTAGTGTTCAATGCAGTAGCGGGTTTTGGAGCAAGTAATGCTACGATTACCCCTATTGATTTAATGATGAACTTACCGATGAATACAATCATGATTTGTAGATTTCGAAAGAAAATAATATGGAAGAAGGCGTTATTTCTAGCAGGATTATTAATACTAGGAGCAGTACCAGGAGCGATATTTCTAAAGAATGCAGACGAACACTTATTAAAAGTGGTCTTCGGCGTGGTCGTAGTGGCAATGGGGATAGACATGTTGAGAAAGAAAGAGAGTCATCAGAGAAAGCCGCACATCTTAGAAGGTATTATATTAGGGCTAGTAGCCGGTGTCATGTGCGGATTATTCGGAGTAGGTGCATTAATGGCAGTTTATGTCAGCAAAACGACTAAGGATACAGAGGCATTTAAGGGGACAGTTGCAGTAGTGTTCTTGGTAGATGGATTATTCCGCCTTGTCCTCTATATCACAATGGGGTTATATACGCTTGGGGTAATAAAGATGATAGGGCTAGTATTTCCGATTGCGATGCTGTTCTTATACAAAGGGATACGATGTGCCCAAAAGGTGAATGAGTCTGTGGTAAAACGCTGGATAACGATACTTTTAATCGCATCGGGGGTATCCTTGATTGTTACAAATCTTGACGGTCTATTCTAATACATAGGTTACGTATGAAGTGTAGAAAAAATAGAAAAAAGTTACAAAATGACAAAAGTGAATAAAAACTGGTTACTTTTTGGTTACTTAAGAAAAGTGAGAAAATAGCTTAAAAATAGAGGAAAATGCTTGTGCATACAGGGGAGTTGTGTTAAAATGTATGTGTAAAAATGCCTAGATTTTCTTAGGGAATAAAAATACAGGAGGATAAAAATGAAAGTAACCAGAAAAATTGTTACATTACTTTTGGTGCTTGGACTTGCATTGCAGCCACTCGGATATGCCAATGCGCAGGAAACGACACAACAAGATCCAGCACCAGTAGGAACAGAAGGTAATGTGAACACAATTACAGATGGAGACGGTGTCATGCCAGTAGGCGAGATACCAGAAGGTGACGGGGAGAGTGAAGTCACGACAACGAAAGTATTCACAGGATTTCAACTAGATGACAGTGTATTAACACAAGAAACTACAGTTGGAAGTGAATACACAGTAAACCTACCTACAAAGGTTATGGCAACTTATAACTTAATGGAAGGTGAGACGCTCAAAGAAGAGAACTTAACGGAAGAAGTTGAGGTGACTTGGAACACTGATTTAGCTTTTGATACGACAGCAGAAGGTACATATAACTATGTGGCAACACTAGTGGAAAGCTATGAATTGAAAGAAGGAGTAGCAGCTCCGAGTATTACAGTAGAAGTGAAAGCTTCTAGTGTAGCAGTGGATATAGCAAAAGGAAATGTACCTCAAGCACTAGTTGGCGGTGTTAGTGTTCCGACTATAGAGATTACTAGTGATGGAGTACCATTTTATGATAGTGCAAACTCTGCTACTACTTTATGGAAGTATACAGAAGATACACCTGATGGTACATTTGCCTTCTTTTATCCCGTTAACATTAAATTACCAGATAGCAGTGGTGTTTATTATATAGCAATAGATGTAAATCCATACGGTATACCTGATGAGCAATTTCCGTTTGAAATTACAAGTGCACCACTACCAGTTCCAAATGATTATGATGTAGAGGTGAGCGTTGCTGGAAATAGAGCTATTTATAAAGTAGATACAGATGGGTTGATTAACTTTGAGATGTCAACTAATATTGGTTTAGAATTGAAAGATAATGCAGTACTTACAACATATGTTGATTCAAGTGGTACGTTGGCAGGCTCAATTGGTAATCTATTGATGACCCATCCTAACTCTAAATTTGGTGCTGCGGTTTATGTGTCTCAAAATCTTATAAATGGAGACACGGTAATTTCTAATGATACCGTAATGGAAGAGCATACGATTGAAAAAGAGCACAGACTAGATTTTGCAGAGCAGAGTGCTACTAGTGAAAATTTCTTGAATGATAGTATTGTTCGTGCGTCAGGGGCAGACACTGCTACAGATACAAGTAATTTTGATTTCACATTAACAGAAGCGCAAATAGTAGCTGCAAACAATGCAACGACAGAAGGAACACCACTTACAAAAGGATTGTTTTTATTACCAGATGGACATGTGTATTTTGGAACAGGTAAAGCAGGTGAATTTAGTGTGGGTGAATATGTATTAAGAACAAATATTGAAAACACTGAGCATTATCCAATGAGTGATTTAACTTATAATATTACATTACCAGAAAAATTTGTTCAGTATGGTCAAACCAGCTATACAACGCCTTTTATTGGGACACAAGGGTTTGGATATAATACAGGAAATCCCGATTCTGACTTGGTCAAGTTTGACACATCACTTACCAGTGATAGGGATGAAGTTTTTTCGACAAACTTCTCCAAGGGGGAGCTTCATTACTTCCAAGGCTCAGAACCATTACCAAATACAGCAACTAACTTCATTGATTTTTCTTTGACAGGAAGATTTTACAGAACTACAGGATATACCTTACAGTATGGAGTGATTGAAGCATTGCCGGAGTATGATATAAATAGTTTTGAACCGGGTTCTACTTATGTTGCAGGAGAGAACTCTAGTATTACATGGAATGAGTATGTTCCGGCTACAGGTGATGAACCAGCAACAACTATTCCTAAAACTCATGATTTGGGAGCCGTTACAGTTAATATCCCAAATTATTTTACAGTAGACAGACTAGAGTCTAAAGTTACGAGTTCAGCGATTAGTAAAGATGAGTTGGAAGGGAAAAATTACGATTTTACCATTACAAATATAGGGGATGATGATGACAGTAATAACCTTCGTATTGCAGAAAATTATGAAGGGGAAATAGTAACATTCACATTCCCAGCAGATTTTGATGTTACTGAGTTTACACTAAAAAATAATAGCAGTGAATTTAATAGTTTTTCTACCTATTGGTTTGGTGATATCAATGCAGATGCAGCAACAAAGCAAGCATATCCATCAAATGGAGTTATTACTGGAATTCCGTCAGGAACAAAAACCATACATATTCAGTTGAGTGATGAAGGGTTGCCAGCATATTATGGCATGAACATGTCGAATACCCATCGTAATATAAACGGAAGTTTCAAAGGTGATTACCAAGCAGAATCGGGTCAGATTAAAGTATTGGTGGATATTTCAGATGGAGATACTGCAGATAAAGTGGGAGATGAAATAGAAGAACGCCATATCCGTGTAGAAGATGAAGATAACATAGCAGGAGAAGGAGCGGATGTTATCAATGGAGAAGATAGAGATTCCATCGATCTTTATTGGACTGTGCTTGGTGAAGTAGACAATATCGATGTGTATATACATTTAGCCAATTCCTCTAGTTCAGCATATCTGTTAAATGATTATCCGGAGGATATTAGTGCGTGGCATGTAGCTATAGATACAAAAGATTACTATAACACAACCAATGATAATGATAATGGAGTGCAAGATGCAGTCGTTAAATCTATGGTTTATCAAAATGCAGAAATAACTATAGATATGGGAACTTCAAAACATTGGGAGCAAGTCGGTAAAATTGCACTTCAAGATGGAAGTACTTCAGATTCTAGTCCAGGATTTTTGTACTCAGCTTCAGAAGCAGAACCTGTGATTATTACATATACCACTAATGTACAAACAGAACCAGTAAATGTATATGTGAAAGAGAATACAGGTTATGTGTTTGAAGTGCCTGAAAAGGAAAATGAAGAGGATGAAGATATATATTTAACATCGTTTAAGATGACATTCCCAACACTTCAAGCGGTGCCAGGAAGTACTCAATATTCTTATGTTGGTGCTAGTACCTATGATGAATCGATTGCTTATATTTACTATTCATCAGATTCTGCTACAAAATCAGGCACTTTCCCAGGGGTTGATAATAATTCGGATGGAATCGAAGACATATTTGAAGCAGATTTCAATATTTCACTTTCGGCAGAGAATTTTGTTTTCGAGCCTGAAGTGGCAAGAATTGATGATGATTCTTCGTTCTTTGATTTTGAAGATAGCCTTAAATTGTACCATGAATTAGCAGTGACTGATAATAAAACTACAAATACAGGTAGTTTTGGTTTCGGGAATAAAGATGTATACTTTACTTTAGAACGAGAATCTAACCAATTCTATGCTCATAGCACGTCAAGCAGTACCCCAGAAGGCAAACGCATTAATTTACCAGAGGCTACTGCCGTATACTATAGACTTAATGAAGAATATTTCCGTTATGTAGGAAAACAAGATAATATTACAGCATTTAAGGATGAGAATGGTGATACCTGGTTGAGAGTAGAAATAGTGGATGCTAATGGAAATCCATATAATGACCTAGATGGTTATACAGAACACGCTGCTTGGGCTATGTATACGCGGCTTGGAGCAGATAGTTTTGAAACAACATTTAATACAAAGACGAATACGAGTTATCCACTATTTTTAGATGCTTATGTTGACGTGGGACCATTGCTTGCATTGACATATGACGAACTTTGGCAGCATAAATTATATTGGAGTGACACACCAGCTTTGATTACAGATGATTTAGGTTTAACAGAAAAAAGTGATTTGCAATATAGTGTTAATGCAGATGAAATTTTAGAGGGTAAGCGATTATTAGATTTAGGTCCTAAATTAGAGCCTAATGAGGATGGAACACTACCAGATGGAGCATTAGTATTCAACCAACATTTGATTCCACTTATTTCAAGTAATAGGGCAATTGCAACAGCTATTCGTTTAACACCAGAAGTAGAAGGCGGAGGTGAATTGCCAGTTGTAACAGAAGAAGAAACTACAATAGAGTATCTAGCCAAAGATCATAATGACTTATCTTTGACAGTAGAAGTAGCAAAGCTAAAATCACAAACAGATTTTAAAATTGTAGTAGATATTCCAAAGACAGGGGATATTCCTTTAACATTAGAATCGTTTATTGCAGATGACTCAGGTAAATGGACGATTAAGTATTATGATGCAAACGGTGTTGAGATAGATTCGACTACAGGAAAACCAAGCGATGTAGCACAGATAGAAGTTTTAAGTACTGCAAACGAAGATATATCTACTATGTTTGAGTTTCCGATTATAGCAGACGCAGAGAGTTTATATGGTGCGGCTGATGGAACTAAGTCAAGTGTAACTGCAAATATTTATAATGGGAGTACAAATTTAGGAAATTCAACAGCTACTTATATTTTTAAATGGTATGAAATAAGTGGTACAGTATTTAATGATGCAGATAAAGATGGTATCTTTGATACAGAGGAAACAGTTATTGTAGACGTTCCGACGTTCAAAGATGGAAATGTAGTAATTGATGAAAAGTATGTAACGTATGATGCAGATAATGGGAAATACACTATTGTGTTACCACCGAAAAAAGAAGGTTCTTACGACATAAGTTACCAAGAGACCGATGACTACAGTGTCACAACAGCCCTGCCAACTATAGGAGATATCACTAAAACAAATAACTATCCAACAAGTGGAGGTGTTAAGTTTAATGCGAACACAACTGTATTTGAAGTAGTCGTTGAAGATGGACAAAATTTGACACAAACAGAGCTTGAAGAGGGTTATGTAGATGTAGGTGTAATCGCAGATATTAAACATAAAGTAGAATTTGATCAAGATGGAAGTTTAGGTGGAACTATCCACGACACGAAAGACAATGTTCCAGATAAAGATAAGGTAACACTTCCAGATGATAACAATCCAATGACAGGCAAAGGAGAGCCAGATAAATGGACAACAGAGCCAAATGGAGAAGGAGTTGTATGGGAGTTTGATGATCCAGCTACACCAGACAAAGAAGGAACACCAGTGGTGGAAGATGTAATTCTATATCCATATTGGGAGCATGAAGTTACCTTTGATAAAGATGGAGATGATAGTACAACAGAGGGCAATACAACTACTACAGTACCTGATAGCAATGGAGTAGATGAAGATCAGGTACCAACAGAGCCAACACCAGGAAAAGGTGAACCAGATGGATGGACAACAGAGCCAAATGGAGAAGGAGTTGTATGGGAGTTTGATGATCCAGCTACACCAGACAAAGAAGGAACACCAGTGGTGGAAGATGTAATTCTATATCCATATTGGGAGCATGAAGTTACCTTTGATAAAGATGGAGATGATAGTACAACAGAGGGCAATACAACTACTACAGTACCTGATAGCAATGGAGTAGATGAAGATCAGGTACCAACAGAGCCAACACCAGGAAAAGGTGAACCAGATGGATGGACAACAGAGCCAGGAGGAGAAGGGACAGAGTGGGAATTTGATGATCCAACAACTCCAGAAGACGAAGGAACAAAAGTAGAAGAAGATGTAACGCTATATCCGTACTGGGAGCATAAAGTAGAATTCGATCAAGATGGAGATTTAGGTGGAATTATCCACGATACGAAAGACAATGTTCTAGATAAAGATACGGTAACACTTCCAGATGATAACAATCCAATGACAGGCAAAGGAGAGCCAGATAAATGGACAACAGAGCCAAATGGAGAAGGAGTTGTATGGGAGTTTGATGATCCAGCT
>CAYJGW010000054.1:2839-17578 GCA_964369425.1 uncultured Lachnospiraceae bacterium | reverse complement strand
ACTTGTGATATGGTTCACCTGCATTGATTCTGTAGCACCTATAAATTTGTTCCAGCAATATCACCTTCATTAATTGATGTGGAAATGTCATCATCGAAAAACTAAGTGGGTAATTAGAACGAGCTGTGACTGATTTATCGAGGCCGATAGATCCACCTATTACAAAAGTTATATGGCTTTTCCCTATCACACCCAATTTTTCGATTTTTTTTGCTAATTCTTCTGATGTATTCATTTCACCATCGATTTCAAGGGTGATAACATATGAGTCTTCCTTAATATTCTTTAGAATACGTTCTGCTTCTTTCTCTCTAATCTTGTCACAAACAATTGCACTTGCGTTTTCCACAGTTTTTTCATCAGCTACTTCTATCAACTCTAGTTTACAATATTTACTCAACCGTTTTGTATACTCAGCAATAGCATCTTTTAGATACTTTTCTTTGATTTTCCCTACGGAAATTATGGTTATCTTCATATTTTATCTATCTTTCAAATATTCGTGAATTCCTTTAGCAGCATTCTTTCCAGCTCCCATGGCAAGAATCACTGTCGCTGCCCCTGTCACTGCATCACCACCTGCAAAGACTCCTTCTTTCGTCGTTTTACCATACTCTTCATCTGCAACGATACACTTCCATTTATTGATTTCTAGCCCTTTTGTAGTAGATGATATCAATGGGTTTGGAGAAGTGCCAAGGGACATAATGACTGTATCTAATTCAATTTCATATTCAGAGTCAGGTACTTCTATCGGTCTTCTTCTTCCAGAAGCATCTGGTTCACCTAACTCCATTTTAACAACCTTCATTCCCGTCACGTTTCCTTGTTCATCCACCAAGATTTCTTTTGGATTAGTAAGAATATCTAAAATAACTCCTTCTTCTTTTGCATGATGCACTTCCTCGACACGCGCTGGCAATTCCGCTTCACTTCTTCTATACACAATATGTACTTCTGCTCCGAGTCGTAGTGCTGTTCTTGCAGCATCCATCGCTACATTCCCACCACCAATGACTGCAACTTTACTTCCTGCTGCAATCGGTGTGTCATACCCATGCAAATATGCCTTCATAAGATTGTTTCTTGTAAGATATTCATTTGCCGAGAATACATTATTCGCGTTTTCTCCTGGAATACCCATAAATTTAGGGAGACCAGCTCCAGATCCAATAAAGATTGCTTCAAATCCTTCATCATCGAACAGACTATCGATAGTTGTTGATTTTCCAATTACTACGTTTGTTTCAAATTTTACACCTAGTTCTTTTACTTGGTTGATTTCTTTTGCTACTATATCAACCTTTGGTAGACGAAATTCTGGAATTCCATAAACTAGAACTCCACCTAGTTCATGTAGTGCTTCAAAAACAGTCACTTCATAACCAAGTTTTGCCAAATCTCCTGCGCAAGTAAGACCAGCAGGACCAGATCCTATTACAGCTACTTTTTTCCCGTTTGTTTTTTCTGGTTTTTCAAATTTTATTCCATTTGAAAGTGCATAGTCTGCGACAAATCGCTCTAATTTACCAATTGCCACTGGCTCACCTTTGATTCCACGCACACAAAGCCCTTCGCATTGAGATTCCTGTGGGCACACGCGTCCACAAACTGCTGGTAGAGAAGAAGCTTTTGCGATAGTTTTATATGCATTTTCTACTTCTCCATTTTTTAATTCCGTAATAAAAGTTGGGATGTCAATTGCAACTGGACAGCCTTTTACGCACCTTGCATTTTTACAATTCAAGCATCTCTCTGCCTCTTGCATTGCTTCCTCTTTGCCATATCCCAGGCAAACTTCATCGAAGTTTTTCCCCCTTACTATAGGGTCTTGCTCCTTGATTGGTACTCTAGTCAAACTCATTATTCGTCACCTCCATCACAGACTCCGCATCCACCATGATGGGTTTCCTTTTCAATCTCTTTTAATGCTTTTCTTCCTTCGTCACTTTTATATAGTTGGCTTCGTTTCATCGCTTGGTCAAAGTCTACTAAATGACCATCAAATTCTGGTCCATCTACACACGCAAATTTAATTTCTTCTCCTACTTGCAATCTACAAGCTCCACACATTCCAGTTCCATCTACCATAATAGGGTTCATACTAACAATCGTAGGAATATTCAATTTTTTAGTGAGTAAGCAGACAAATTTCATCATAATCATAGGTCCTATTGCAATACAACAATCGTAAGAACGACCTTCATCTACAAGATCTTGTATCACTTGAGTAACCATTCCTGTTCTACCGTAACTACCATCATCTGTTGTAATATAAAGGTTTTCAGCGACAGCCCCTAATTCTTCTTCTAAGATCACCATATCCTTTGTCTTTGCACCTACGATAACATCAACTTTTACACCTCGCTTATGCAACCATTTCACTTGAGGATATACCGGCGCAGTACCCACCCCACCTGCAACAAATAGTAATTTTTTATTTTTCAATTCGTCAATATTTTCATGAATAAATTCTGATTCTTGACCTAGTGGTCCTACGAAATCACAAATTTCATCTCCTACTTTCATATCAGCTAATCTCTTTGTCGAGCTTCCAATTGTTTGAAATACAATGGTAATTGTTCCTGCCTCACGATTATAGTCGCAGATTGTCAAAGGTACTCTCTCTCCTCTTTCATCAATTCTCACAATGATAAACTGACCTGGATGACAATTCCTAGCTACTCTCGGTGCTTCAATATCCATTAAATAAATATTTTCTGTCAGCTGTTTCTCTTTTACTATCTTGTACATATCTTCTCCTCTTTCCATCCTTTTATTCAAAAACTAAGTCATAGTTACGCTTAGTGATATCGCTCTTTTGGCCGTTAGCTTTCACTAAAATAGCACTAAAAATCGTATTACCCTCTGGCATGTTAATCGCACCCTCATATACAGTTGACTCTTCTGTCGGGACAGATCCATCTAGTGTATAATGTGCCGTATATCCACTAGGTACCACAATCTCAATCTGAGTAGCTTCATCATATTGACCAGTTGAAGGTCTAACAATCGGAGCATCTTCTATTGGGAGTTCTACTGTGTATTCAGCCGATGACTCAAAACTTGGGATGCCAAGTTTCGAAACACTAATGGCTCGAACTATTGTCACACCTTCACTAATTTGAATAGGCCCTTCATATTTAGTCGAATTTATACTTGGTTCACTACCATCCTCAGTATAATACACTTCATTTTCTTTTGTTTCAATCGTTAACTCTTGAACATCTTCGAATACTCCTTCTTCCAAGCTAAATACAGGTTCTAGGCTATCGTATTCTTTCAAACTATCTGGTAACTCATCTAACTCCTGCTTAGAACGATAAGAACGGATTTTTATCTGTTGTTCTGTTTCTACATAGAAATCAAACAAGGCTCCTACTAAGGCCTCATTCTCCCTTTGTTTCGCAACAACTTCTGTAAAAATCTTTTCTGCTGCCACAACATCCTCTTCTGCTAGATACACCTCACTGATTCCTATATACGGTTCCGGTTTCGTACTATCTTTTTCAATAGCATTTTCAAAATACTCTATTGCCATATCATATTCTTTATTTTTAAGAGCTTCCTCCCCTTTATTCAACTGTCCGCTGTAAGAATTAGAAACTAAACTATAGATAATAACTCCAATCACTATCAATAGAGCAATGCAAATTCCAACAAAAATACGTCGTCGTCTTTTTATGATTAAAATTTGTTGTCGTTTTGCTTCTCTTGCTTTTCTAGCTGCTCTTTCTTGTGCTTCTATTCTACTATTTATCTCTCCCGCGATAAATTCTTCGTTCGCATCATAATCTGGAACAATTTGGACAGTTTGTCCGCATCTCCTACACCTTACATCTTCCACTCGTAAGTTCTCTCCACAATTTGAACACTTTCCTGACATAACTTCTCCCCTATCACTTACTACTTTAACTGCTTTCTTCTAGTCACAGACACAATTTTTCATCAACATTGCAATCGTCATTGGTCCGACTCCACCAGGTACTGGCGTGATTGCTGATGTAATCTGTGAAACTTCATCATAATCAACATCCCCACATAAACGATTATCACTAGTCCTATGAATCCCTACATCGATTACAATAGCTCCATCCTTCACATAGTCTTTTGTAATAAACTTTGGTTTCCCTATTGCTACAATGAGGATATCTGCTCGTTTTGTAACTTCCTTTAAATCCTTAGTTCTAGAATGCGCTACAGTAACTGTAGCATTTTCTCGTAGCATTAACAATGACATAGGCTTTCCTACGATGTTACTACGCCCTACAATCACACATTCTTTTCCAGCTATTTCGATATTACTTCTTTTTAGAATTTCTATCACACCTGCTGGCGTGCAAGGTAGAAACCCATTCTCTCCAATACACATTTTCCCAACGTTGTAAGGGTGAAAGCCATCCACATCTTTCTCAGCAGCTATGGTTTTTATCACTAAATCTTCACATATATGATTAGGTAGTGGTAATTGAACTAAAATTCCATTCACAGTTGCATCCTGATTCAACTCTTTGATTAATTCAAGCAACTCTAACTCTGTAATATCTGCTTTCAATTCATATGACTTTGATCTAATTCCAATAAATTGACAAGCTAATTTTTTATTCTTTACATACACTGAAGAAGCTGGATCTTCACCAACTTGAATTACTGCAAGGCAGCGTTCTAGTTTTTCCTCTTCTACTTTTGCTTTTAAATCATCTTTCAATTCTTGTGCTATTTTTTTTCCATCTAAAATCATCATGCAACTCTCCTTTTTAGAACAATCCTAGTATTTTTCCATTGTCATCTACATCTATTCCATAAGCAGCAGGAATTTTTGGTAATCCAGGCATCGTCATAATCGCTCCTGTAAGAGCAACTACAAATCCAGCTCCTGCATTTACGTAGATATCTCGAATGTGAACTTTAAAGTTCTCTGGTCTACCTAACTTTGTAGCATCATCTGATAAAGAATACTGATTTTTTGCCATACAAATTGGCATTTTATCCAATCCTAATGTTTCGATTCGCTTCAATTGTCTCATTGCCTCAGGCGAATAATCCACTCCATCTGCTCCATATATCTCTGTAGCAATTGTATGGATTTTATCTTTGATTCCCATATTAACATCATACAATGGCTTAAAGTTACTTTCCTTTGTTTCAAGTGTTTTCACAACTTTTTCAGCAAGTTCCACACCGCCATCTCCACCTTTTTCCCATACGCGAGCCAAGGCAAATTCACAATCGTTTGCTTCGCAATACTCTTTAACAACCGCTATTTCATCTTCTGTATCTGAAACAAAGGCATTTAAAGTAACTACAATTGGAACTCCAAATTTTTTCATGTTCTCAATATGTTTTTCTAAATTTTTCATTCCAACTTTTAATGCTGCTACATTTTCTGTATTTAGTTCAGTTTTTGGAACTAGTCCATTGTATTTCAGTGCTCTAATAGTTGCGACGATTACTATTGCATCAGGTTTTAAGCCTGATTTTACACATTTGATATTTAAAAACTTCTCTGCTCCTAAATCTGCTCCAAACCCTGCTTCTGTTACAGTAATATCAGAAAGCTTCAAAGCCATCTTCGTTGCTTGTACACTGTTACACCCATGTGCAATATTAGCAAATGGTCCACCATGAACAAATGCTGGCGTATGTTCAAGAGTCTGAATCAAGTTTGGTTTAATGGCATCTTTTAGTAATGCACTCATTGCTCCTACCGCATTTAATTGCTTCGCTGTAATTGGATTTCCATCAAATGCATATGCAACAACTATGTTTCCAAGCTTTTCTTTTAAGTCCGCTAAGTCATTAGCCAGACATAAAACTGCCATAATTTCTGAAGCAACTGTAATTACAAAATGATCTTCTCTTACCATACCATCCATTTTATTTCCAAGACCTACTACTACATTTCTAAGAACTCTGTCATTCATATCTAAACATCGTTTCCACACCACTTGTCTAGGATCGATTTGAAGCTCATTCCCTTGTTGAATATGGTTATCTAAAAGAGCGGCTAATAGATTGTTTGCTGAAGTAATCGCATGAAAATCTCCAGTAAAATGCAAGTTTAAATCTTCCATAGGAACCACCTGAGAATGTCCCCCACCTGCTGCTCCTCCTTTGATTCCAAAACAAGGACCAAGTGATGGTTCTCTAAGTGCAACAATTGATTTTTTTCCAATTTTGTTTAAAGCTTGGCTCAAACCAATGGATACAGTCGTTTTTCCTTCGCCTGCTGGCGTTGGATTGATGGCAGTAACTAAAACTAATTTCCCATCTGGATTTTCTTTCACCCTATCCCATAACTCATCTGACATTTTGGCCTTATACTTACCATACAATTCTAATTCGTCCTCTGATACTTGGATGCTATTTGCAATCTCCCTAATGTGCTTCATCTGTGCATCTTGTGCTATTTGAATATCTGTTTTCATAATTTTCTCCTCCTACACGTACTCTTCGATATATTGTTCAAATTCTTCTATTGACATCAATACTTTTCGTGGTTTTGTACCTTCTTCTTCTCCTACAACCCCAGCCTCACATAACTGATCCATAATTCTTGCTGCGCGGTTAAACCCTATTTTAAATACCCTTTGTAACATCCCTATAGATGCTTTATCTTTTTCTATGATGAACTTACCTGCATCTACAAAGTAAACATCTCTATCACTTTGTCCTTCTGGTACCCCTCCGCTTCCGCCTTGCCCACTGGTGGCGTTACTGACTACATGTTTTTCAATTTCTTCATTATAGGTTGCTGAACCATAATTTTCACAAAGAAATTCTACGACTTCCTGCACTTCTTTATCTGAAACAAAGGCTCCTTGTACTCTAGCTGGCTTTGGGTAACCGGACGGATAAAATAACATATCTCCTTTTCCTAATAACTTTTCTGCACCATTCATATCAATAATTGTTCGAGAGTCAACCCCTGAGGATACAGCAAAAGCTATCCTTGATGGCATATTGGCTTTAATTAAACCTGTAATTACATTAACAGATGGTCGTTGGGTAGCTAAAATCAAATGAATTCCAGCAGCTCTCGCTAGTTGAGCAAGTCTACAAATAGCTTCTTCAACATCTCCAGGAGCCACCATCATTAAATCTGCAAGCTCATCTACGATTATTACAATCTGAGGCATTTTTTCTGGTTTGCTCTCATCTTCAATATCTTTAATGCCTTCTACTTTTTTATTATATCCCTTCAAGTCTCTCACATTATACTCTGCAAAAAGTTGATATCTTTTTTCCATTTCAACTACTGCCCAGTGAAGTGCTCCTGCTGCTTTTTTGGGATCAGTAACCACTGGTATTAACAAATGCGGAATTCCGTTATAAACACTCAATTCCACCACTTTAGGATCAATCATAATTAATTTGACATCTTCTGGATTTGCCTTAAATAAAATGCTCATTATCAATGTATTGATACACACCGATTTCCCCGAACCTGTGGATCCTGCAATGAGTAAATGTGGCATCTTTGCAATATCCGTCACCACTACATTTCCACCGATATCTTTCCCTACTGCAAAGGATATATTAGAGTCGTGTTCCATAAATCCTTTGTTTTCTAAGAGACTTCTTAATGCAACTGTGGCATTTTCTTTGTTTGGAACCTCTATTCCTACCGCAGCCTTTCCTGGTATCGGAGCCTCTATTCTTATGTCAGGTGCTGCTAGATTAAGCTTTATATCATCTGCTAACCCGACTATTTTACTAACTTTCACACCTTGGTCTGGCTGGAGTTCATACCTTGTTACAGATGGACCTTTACTATAGTTGGTAATCTGAACATTCACTCCAAAGTTTTTTAATGTCTGTTGAAGTTTCTCTGCCGTCTCATGTAATTGTGCATCGTGTTTTCCCGAAGAAGCCTTCCCTTTGGCTAATAATGTAAGCGGTGGGAATTTATAGGTACCTTGAGAATCATTGCGTATGATTACGCGTTCTATTTCTGCAACTTGATTTTCTTCCTCTATACTTTTCGCCTTTCCTCTTTGTTTTCTAGGCTTTTTCTCAATTGAATCAACCACTTGTTCATCTAGGTTTTCATTTTGAATATCTTCTTTTGTAAGTTCAGGAAATTCACTCCTCATCTCTGTAAGTTCTTCAGGTTTTTTTAAAGTAGTATCAAATGTAACACCTCGAACACTTTTATCACTTCTTCGTGGTTTTTCATATTTTGCAACATCATTTTCATCTGCATATGTAGTTTCTTTTACACGTACACTTTCTTTTGGCTTCAAGTCTCTTTTTGGAGACTTGCCCCTGTTCACTTTTTCATGTTTTTGCTTTACAACATCTAAAACAGAAATTTCTGTAACTAGAATCAGCGCAATAACAAGTATCATAAATGAAACAATGTAACACCCTAGCGTACCAATGAGAGGAATCGAAGTATCAACCACCAATCCTCCGACTAACCCGCCACCAATGTGTTCTTTGCTACCAATCTGAAAGTAATCCATTATCCTATTACCAGCCGCAAATGGTACCATAATCAATTGGATTATGGTACATGTCGTCAACCAGATCAATATAAGCAATCCTGCTTTAATAAATGCTTTTTTATTCTTTCTATTTACATATATAAACATAGTTATCCCAAACAAAAAAAGAGGAAACACATACTGAAGCAACCCGAATATTCCAAAGAAAAAATCAGATACTGCTCTTCCTATCATGCCGCCTAAACCTATGTTAGCCACGAATAAAAGGATGCTAAGTGCTAGTACTCCCAATCCAATCACTTCGTCTTTCACCTTTGAAAAATTTGTATCATTATTTTTTTGATTACTTTTCGTATTTCTTTTTCTTGTTCCTGTTTTTGAATTTTTTGCAGTTTTTCTTGGCAATTCTATCTCTCCTTATTTCTAACTTAACCATAGTATTATACCATTCTTGTATAGGAGTGTCATCAATTATTCTTCATTTTTAGCGGATTTTTCATGGATTAATTCTTTCAGTTTACCGAATGCATCTTGAACACCGCCTATCTCATCGATTATTCCCTCCCTTACAGCAGCAGCTCCGACCAAAAGGGTTCCGACATCTTTTACTAATTCATTAGAATCTAACATCAATTCCTCCAGCCTTGTTACAGATATTTTAGAATGATCCGAAATAAATTTCGTGATTCTATCTTGCGTTCTCACTAGGTTACGAAAACTTTGTATCACACCTATAAATAATCCAGAACTTCTCACTGGATGTACTACCATAGTTCCGCTTGGAACTATAAATGAATAATCCGCAGATACCGCCAACGGTCCACCTATAGAATGACTCCCCCCTAGCACTAATGATACGCTTGGTTTACTAATTGACGCAATTAATTCAGCAATTGCAAGTCCAGCTTCTACATCGCCGCCTAGCGTATTTAATATAATCAAAACACCTTCAATTTCTTCATTTTCTTCCACTTCTATCAATAGTGGGATTAAATGTTCGTACTTGGTTGCTTTTGTATTTCCAGCTGCCGCTTCGTGACCTTCGATTTCTCCAATGATTGTGATTAATTGAATATTGGATTCTTTCCTTTGTTCTTGTACAAAGGTTGTTCCTAATTCCTTTATTTCTTCCGATTCTTTTGACATATTACACCTCCTTAGCTATAGCATAAACAGGTGATGGCAAAAATATGCAAAAGAATTGGTAGTGTTTTTCACTACCAATTCTTTCCGCTTTTTATATCTAACTTTTCATTACGACAATGCAGTTTCCAAATCGCTTATGATGTCTTTGACTGATTCAATTCCAACACTTAGACGTATCATATCTGGTTTTACACCTGCTTCTACTAACTCTAAATCACTCAATTGTCTATGGGTGTGACTCGCTGGGTGTAATACGCAAGTTCTCGCATCTGCAACGTGTGTCACGATATTGACTAGTTCTAACTTATCCATAACTTCTTGTGCTCCGCTTCTACCTGACACAAGGCCAAACGAAATAACACCACAACTTCCATTCGGTAAATATTTTTGCCCTAACTCATAATATGGACTCGATTTCAAACCAGGATAATTAACCCACGATACCTTCGGATGCTGCTCTAAGTATTCTGCTATTTTTTGTGCATTCTCACAATGTCGTTCCATTCGCAAGTGTAGTGTCTCAAGCCCTACATTTAACAAAAAAGCGCTCTGTGGAGATTGGCACGCACCTAAATCTCTCATAAACTGTGCAGTAGCTTTTGTTATGTATGCAGATTTCCCAAATGATTCTGTATATACAAGTCCATGATAAGTCTCATCAGGTGTCGTAAGACCTTTGAATTTTTCTGGATATCTACTCCAATCAAAATTACCGCTATCTACTATACATCCACCAATGGTCATAGCATGTCCATCCATGTATTTAGTCGTAGAGTGTACCACGATATCTGCTCCCCACTCAAATGGACGACAATTCATCGGTGTAGGAAATGTATTATCAATGATAAGCGGAACCCCTTCCTCATGCGCTACTTCAGCAAATTTTTCGATATCCAAAACTACAAGTGAAGGGTTTGATACTGTTTCTCCAAACACTGCTTTTGTATTTTTTTTGAAAGCTTTTTTCAATTCCTCTTTACTGGAATCAGGATCCACAAAAGTAACTTCTACTCCAAACTTCTTAAGAGTATTTCCTAACAGATTGAACGTTCCACCATAAATGGTTGATGCACTCACAATATGATCTCCTGCTTCAGCTATATTCATAACTGCGTAGAAATTAGCTGATTGACCTGAAGAAGTTAACATAGCTGCATGTCCATTTTCCAACTCGCAGATTTTTTTTGCCACAAAATCATTTGTTGGATTTTGTAGTCTTGAATAAAAATATCCTGATTCTTCTAAATCAAATAATCTTCCCATCTGCTCACTAGAATCATACTTATATGTAGTACTTTGATAAATCGGTAGGATTCTCGGTTCTCCGTTTTTAGGCTCCCATCCGCTTTGAATACATTTTGTTTCTTGACTATAATTGCTTTTCATACTAATCTCCTTAAAAATAAAGTGCCTTTAACTTTTTCACCATCTCTATATAAATTTCTTTACACTTTTCTAATTCTTTTCCTTCAATCAACTCTATACAACGTTTTAAATATGTGTTCCAAATATCATTGTATATTTCCCCTGCCTGTGCATCTTTATTGATTCTCTTCACTATAGTTGGCGCAATATTGTAATAATCTTTCACAATCTCGTGACCACTGCTAGAATCTTTTACTAAGTACTCATCACGATAATTTCTTAGTAAGTTAAGTTCATAACAATCATCACCCTTTCCAAGACTTGAACATACAGCTGTACTAATGTAACAAAAGCCTTTTTTAAACCCACCTTGAATCATATCTTGTGTGGATCGAGAGATTTTATGTTCTACAAATTCTGCATTCCAACTCTCCACCGCTTTTGCTACTACCGCTTCCATACACTCGCTTGGCTCTTTTAAAAGAACAGGAAATACAAAAGCAACCATTCCCATGTTGTAGTCAATCATTGTATAAGATCTCTTTCTCTTTGAAAAGGGTGCTAACTCTTCTATTGTGTAGTCTCGAAATACAACGCCTACTTCTTCCACTACTAAATCTTTTGTCTTTGATTGGGTATATGCGTCAACTATCCCTCGTATTGTATCCTTATATTGTTCAAACAGTGTTGTAATATTTTCCTCATAGGTTGCTCTTTTAAATTTTTTCACCAAATCTTTACTGTCCTTAAACAGATTTATCAACTCGCTTCTAATCTCATTTACCATTTCTGTTTTCTCCATTTGTATTTATTCCATCCATTCTAACATTTTTTAGTCAATTAAACAAGATACAACCTTTTATGTATGGAGTTCCAAACTGACTTTTAATGCCAGGTTTACTTTTTCCATCAACTCTCGATCTGTAGTACAAACTAGTTCACGTAATCGCTGTTTATCAATTGTACGTAGTTGCTCTAGCAACACAACTGAATTCTTTACAACCCCGTAGCGTGTTGCATCTACTTCCACATGCGTTGGTAACTTCGCCTTATTCATCTTAGATGTAATAGCTGCACAGATAATTGTAGGACTGTGTCGATTCCCTACATCATTTTGAATGATTAATACAGGTCTTACCCCACCTTGCTCTGAACCTTGAACCGGACTTAAGTCTGCATAATATATATCGCCTCTTTTTACTAACATCGTTTTCACTCCAATTATTTGATACTTTTATCATTCCCATTTTCTTTTTAAGTATTCAAACTTTCCTCTGAGGCTATAAGGTTTTGAAATTATTATATATTATGCAAAATAGTCAATTTGTTCTATTACTTTATTGTTCTTAATATATACACGAGGCACTCTTTTATTAATTTCACAGACGAATTCATAATTAAAACGCTGACTCAATTCAGAGAGTTCCTCTATCGTTATTGTCTCTTCCCCTTGTTTTCCAACTAAAACAACATCGTCTTCAACTTCAACATTTTCTATTTTTGAGATATCTACCATGAATTGATCCATACAGATACGCCCCAATATCTTCGCCCGTTTACCGCCTATTAATACACTTCCTACATTCGAAAGAGAACGTGGGTAGCCATCAGCATATCCCATTGGTACAACGCCTATCGTCATTTTTTCCTTAGAAATAAATGTACCTCCATAACTGATTGCAACACCTTTTTCGATAGTACGAATAGACGACAATTTACTTTTCCAAGATAGAATCGGATTCAAGATCACTTGTGATTTATCTACTTCTTGCGAGGGAGCAAGCCCATAAATTGCAATTCCAGTTCGCACCAAATCATAATTCAAATCTGGAATATCTATTGCAGCAGCACTATTAGAACAATGTACATATTTTATAGGTACCCCTTCACGTTCTATCCCTTGCAACACTTGTTGAAATCGCTTTGCTTGCTGATACGTATCCATTTTATCGACTTCATCTGCTTTTGCAAAGTGAGTAAGAACTGCCTCAACCTTGCAATACTCTAAAGTGTCAATCCTTTGTATAACTTCGATTGCATTCTTATATTCTATTCCAAGCCGAGACATACCTGTCTCAATTTTAATATGAATTTTAATTCTTTTTTCTTCTATTTTTGCAATTTCATTTAGTTCTATTGCCATACTTTCTGTGTAGACAGCTATTGCAACATCATATTTTATGGCCAACTCAAATTCCTTACGAAAAAAGTTACCTAGCAATAGAATCGGTTTTTGAACTCCATCTTTTCTGAGCGCGACAGCCTCCCAGATTGTTGCAACGCCAAATCCCCATACATATTCCACTTCTTCTAATGTTCTCGCTATTGGTTTTGCGCCATGTCCGTACCCATCTGCTTTTATAATCGGCATAACCTTTGTATCCGCAGATAAATTGCTCTTTAACTGTTTCACATTTTCAAGTAATGTATCTAGCTGTATCTCTAAGTATCCTCGTTCATACTCTTTCATAACTGTTCACCCCTCATTCACCACAAACATTACACAAAACAACGTGTAAGTATGTAATTCCTCTACTCACACGTTATCTTACAGTAATTATTTCTCGCTATTTTGATCGAATGCATTGCTTACGTTGTACGAAAGTTTCATCAGACTTTCTGATAAATGTACATTCTCCACCATTACTTTGCCCGATAAGTTCAAGTCTGTGTGGGCAAAATTCCAAATTCCTTTTATTCCTGCATCTGCAAGAACTTCTGCAACTTCTACTGCTCTAGTCTTTGGTAAAGTCAACACTGCGATTTCAATATTCTCATTCTTGACAAATTCTGCTAGTTCATCCATTAGGTGAATCTTTACCCCTCGAATCGTAACACCTTCTAGTCTAGGGTTAATATCGAATATCCCTTTTAAAACAAACCCCAAATTATCAAATGATGAATAATTCGCCAAAGCTTGTCCTAGATTACCAGCTCCTACAATAACAATATTGTGCTTCCCATCTAATCCTAAAATCTTTCCGATTTCTGTATGTAGATATTTTACATTATATCCATACCCTTGTTGCCCAAACCCGCCAAAATTATTGAGGTCTTGTCTAATCTGAGATGCTGTTACACTCATGCGCTTACTCAAATCTCCTGAAGATATTCTTTCTTCGTTATTTTCTAACAGTTCTCCTAGGTATCTATAATATCGAGGTAATCTTCCAATTACCGCTTGTGATATATCTCTTTCTGTCATCTCTTCACCTTCCGTCACTTCAATTCTCATAATAATACTAGTTCTTATTATAGTAAATGCTTGCTAGAAAGTCAAACAATACTTATTATAAGATTGTTAGTATATTTTTATTGTGTTTTTTCTAATATGCATTATAATTAGATGAGATACAAATGCTATACGTTACATATTGGAGGAAATTATGATATTGTCATGCAGTCAAATCACAAAATCCTTTGCGGATCAATTGGTGATTCACAAAGGAAGTTTTCATATAGAAAAATTCGAAAAAGCAGCTTTAGTAGGTTTAAATGGAGCTGGGAAGTCTACTCTTCTCAAAATAATCATGAACCAATTACCACCGGATGAAGGAAGTGTTTCTATTGCTAGAGGTGCAACAATTGGGTATCTCTCCCAGCACCAAGAGATGGAAGCAAACCATACTGTTTTAGTGGAGGTGGAGTCTGCGAAAGCTGAATTGATTAATCTCGAGTCACAAATTCGAGATTTAGAACTTCAAATGAAGCTTTTAGAAGGGGCTGAATTAGAAGAAAAATTACAGACTTACCATCGCTGTACAGCAAGATTTGAACA
>CAYJGW010000054.1:0-2739 GCA_964369425.1 uncultured Lachnospiraceae bacterium | reverse complement strand
AAAGTAGCAACAAAAATTATCGAAATAGAAAATGGAGAACTCTCCTCATACCTAGGAAACTATTTTGAGTTCTCTGAAAAAAAAGCTCATTTGCGGGAAGCTCGGATTAAAGAATTTTTAAAACAACAACAAGAAATCAAGCATCAAGAAAAGGTTATTGAAAAATTACGCTCATTCAACAGGGAAAAATCTATCAAACGCGCAGAAAGTAGAGAAAAACTATTAAACAAAATAGAACGTATCGATAAACCAATTACATTAAATTCCGATATGCACTTAAAACTCGAACCTGAAATCACAAGTGGGAACGATGTTCTAGCAGTCAAGGACCTTTCCAAATCATTTGATGATATGCTTTTATTTGACCACATTGATTTTGAAGTAAAACGTGGGGAACGTGTAGCAATTATAGGAGATAACGGTACTGGAAAATCCACATTACTAAAACTGTTGACGGAACTGATTCCTCTGGATAGGGGTACGATTGTATTAGGAAGTAATGTTCATATCGGTTACTATGACCAAGAGCATGCTGTTTTAGATTTGAATAAATCAATTTTCGATAACATAGCCGATGCATTTCCTACTCTTGGAAATACTAAAATCAGAAACACATTGGCAGCCTTTCTCTTTACAGGTGACGAAGTTTACAAACTTGTCTCATCATTAAGCGGTGGTGAACGGGGACGTGTCTCGTTAGCAAAACTAATGCTTTCAGAAGGGAATCTTCTAATTTTAGACGAACCTACCAACCACTTAGATGTAGCATCTAAGGAAATACTCGAAAAAGCTTTGACTGGTTATACTGGAACTGTAATTTTCGTCTCCCACGATCGCTATTTCATTAATCAAACAGCTACTCGTATTTTAGAGTTAAAAGATAAACATTTCATCAATTATATCGGTAATTATGACTATTATCTTGAAAAGAGAGAGATTCTTTCCAATTCACCTCAAAAGCATAAGGAAATAGCTATAAATCAAACTGAGGTTACAGCTTCTACTAAACTAAACTGGCAAGAGCAAAAAGAACAACAAGCCTTGCAGCGAAAAAAAGAAAAACAATTGAATGAAACCGAAAAACAGATTGATATATTTGAGCAACGAATACAGGATATCGATACTGCTCTCGAAGATCCTGTTGTGTATTCGGATGTCGAAAAATGTATCGCACTTTCTCAGGAAAAAAATAATCTTTGCGAGAAACTCGAGAAATTATATGAAGATTGGGAGCTATTAAGTTTATAGTAATGATTCCCAATAATTTATTTATTTCATTTTCTTAGAATTTCACTTTGTTTTTTCAAGTTTTTATTCCAAAAATGCAAGTTTGTATTGATAAAATTTCATTTTTTTGTTATTATTAAAACACTAAGTTTAAGGAGGATTTATTGTGAAGCCATACAATCAATTAACAAAAGAAGAGCTTTTAATAGAAAAGCAAAATTTAGAAGCAAAATATGAGGAGATCAAAGCGAAAGGATTAAAGCTAGATATGTCTAGAGGAAAACCTGCCGCTGTTCAATTAGATTTAGCTAATGACATGTTGACTTGTGTTTCTGCTAACGACTCACTTATCAGTGAAGATGGAATGGACTGTCGCAACTACGGACTTTTAGATGGAATCAAAGAAGCGAAGCAATTATTTGCTGATATCTGCGAGGTATCTGTTGAAAATATTATTTTATATGGAAACGCAAGCTTAAATGCAATGTTTGACACAGTATCTCGCTGTGTTACTCATGGTGTATGTGGTGCTACGCCATGGGGAAAGCTAGATAAAGTAAAATTCCTTTGTCCTGTACCTGGATATGATAGACATTTTGGTATCACTGAACACTTTGGTATCGAGATGATTAATATCCCAATGGATTCTAATGGACCAGATATGGATATGATTGAAGAATTAGTTGCAAATGATAATTCAATCAAAGGAATTTGGTGTGTTCCAAAATATGCAAATCCACAAGGAATCTCTTATTCTGATGAAGTGATTAAGCGCATAGCTTCTCTGAATCCAGCTGCATCTGATTTCAGAATTTTTTGGGATAATGCTTATACAATTCACCACATCTATGATAATAAACAAGATGAGATTCTAGAAATATTAGAGGAATGTAAAAAAGCAGGCAATGAGGATATGGTATTTGAATTCGCTTCAACTTCAAAAGTTACTTTTGCAGGTTCTGGTGTTTCTTGTATTGCCACTTCTGTTGCTAACATTGCTGATATTAAGAAACATTTACAATACCAAACAATTGGCCACGACAAATTAAATCAATTGCGCCACGTTAGATTTTTCAAAAATATTGACGGAGTAAAAGCGCATATGAAAAAGCACGCTGCTATTTTGCAACCAAAATTCGAGGCTGTTCTTGCTGTTCTTGACAAAGAACTTTCTGGTCTTGATATTGGAACTTGGGTAAAGCCTAATGGTGGATACTTCATCTCATTTGAAGCTTTAGATGGTTGTGCAAAAGCAATTGTTGCAAAAGCAAAAGAAGCGGGACTTGTAATGACAGGGGCTGGGGCTACTTATCCTTACGGAATAGACCCTCAAGATAGCAATATCAGGATCGCGCCTTCTTTTCCAACTCCAGAGGAATTAGCGATTGCTACCGATTTATTTGTAACAAGCGTAAAACTTGTTAGTATCGAAAAAATATTAGCAGACTAGAAAAAAACACGACTCTTTCCAATCTAGAGTCGTGTTTTTTAATTAAGCACAGATAAGTGTGG
>CAYJGW010000053.1:0-17661 GCA_964369425.1 uncultured Lachnospiraceae bacterium | reverse complement strand
TTTGAAGAGACAAGAATGGGAGATTTGAACGATAAGATTGCAAAATGCAAGAACAAGTCATCTCAAATCTGGCATTCAATTAAAAACGAGAAATCTGTTGGAATTATCAACAGAGACGAAGAGAAGAAGATTATCGAAATCGCGAAACCAATGGGAGTTGTAGCAAGTATTGTACCTTCAACAAACCCAGTTGTTACACCAATGAGTAATGCAGCATTTTCTCTAAAGACAAGAAATGCAGTTGTATTTGCACCACATCCACGCGCAGTAAAACTTACTGCTCATCTTGTAACATTATTTAGAGCTGAGTTAGCAAAATTAGGATTACCAGAAGATTTAGTACAAGCAGTTAGTGAAGTGTCTTTAGAGACAACTACTTCATTAATGGCTGAGGCTGATGTAATCGTAGCAACTGGTGGTATGGGAATGGTTAAATCTGCTTATTCAAGTGGAAAACCTGCATACGGAGTTGGTGCTGGTAACGTTCAAGTTATCGTAGATACAGATGCAGATCTTGCAGATGCTGCAAAGAAGATTCTTCAAGGAAGAAGATTTGACAATGGACTAATCTGTTTAGGCGAGCAAACAATCTTCGTACAAGAAGAGCAAATGGCTCAATTTATCGAAGAGTTCAATAAAGTAGGTGGATACTTTGTATCGGATGCTACAGAAGTAGAGAAGCTTAGAGAAGGTGTATTTCCAGAACAAGGACCAATCAGTCGTGACATCGTAGGGCAAAATGCTATGAAGGTTGCAGAACTTTCAGGAATTGAAGTTCCAGAAGGAACGTTGGTAATCGCTGCTACAGCTAGTGGACTTGGACATGCTGACGTTCTTTGCAGAGAAAAAATGTGCCCAGTGCTTAACATTATGTCATATAAGACATTTGAAGAAGGTGTTGCTATGATGGTAGAAAACCTTGCAGCAGAAGGAATTGGACACTCTGTAGGAGTTCATTCTAATAACGATGAGCATATCGAGTATGTTGGAACACAGTGCTGTGTATCAAGATGTATCGTAAACCAACCAACAGGAACAACAGGTGGTGGATCTCCAACAAACGGATTTGTACCAACAACAACGCTTGGATGCGGATCTTGGGGAAATAACAGTTTTAGTGGTAACTTAAACTATACACACTTAATGAACATTACAAGAGTGGGATACTTAAAGTCTGAATCTTATTTACCAGACCCAGCACTTGCTTGGAAAGAGTAATACATTTTGAAATCAAGTTTGAGAATAGAAGGGAAGACATAGCATGGACTTTTTAGAATTAGAAGGAAAAATACAATTAGAGCGTTTCGGAATACCGATTAATGACAGTTATTTATTTGAAGGGGATAAGATTCCAGAAGGAATACCACTTCCATGTGTGATGAAGGGGCAGATTTTATCAGGAAAGCGTGGAAAGCATGGAGCAGTACGTGTTGTAAAAACAATGGAAGAGTTGTTAGAAGCAAAACGTATTATTGAAGGGATTACAATTAACGACCTACCTATGGAAGGAATCATTGCTTGCGGATTCTTACCTATTAAAGAAGAGTACTATTTAGGAATGACATTAGATACAAAGAATCGTGCAATGTTACTTCTGTTTACACCATTTGGTGGTATGGATATTGAAGAACTCGTAGAAAAAACACCAGAGAAACTATTGAGAGTGGATATTACTTCAGGATTTGACAAAAAAGAGTTCGTGGAAGGTTGCAAAAGATTTGACTTACCAAAAAATCGATTAGACAGTGTAGTAGGGATTGCAGAAAAGTTAGTGAAAGCAGGATTTGAGTTAGATGCAACAACAATCGAAATCAATCCATTGGCATTATTAGAAGATGAGTCACTAGTTGCAATTGATGCAAAATTATCTATAGATGATAACGGAATGTACCGCCAAGGTGACTATACATTGATGGCAAGAACAGCCCAAGAATATTCTCCACAAGAGGAAGAAGCGATGAAGTATGATCTAACCTATGTGGAAGTAGATCCAGATGGAGATATCGGAACAATGGCTGGTGGAGCTGGTATTGGAATGGCTACGATGGATACCATTACTCATTATGGTGGAAAGACAAATAACTTCCTTGATTTAGGTGGTGGAGTTACAGCAGAAAAGACGTATCATGCGATGAAAATATTACTAGAAAATGAAAAAACTGACTACATACTAGTAAATATATTCGGTGGAATTAACAATTGTGCAGATATGGCAGAGGGAATTTCTCGTGCATATAAAGAGTTAAACAGTACAAAGCCAGTTGTGGTAAAGAGTCGTGGATTCAATCAAGAAGAAGGATGGCGTATCTTTGAGGAATTAGGGTTTATGCAAACTAAATTTGGAACGACAGACGAGGCAGTGCAACTATTATTAGAAGCAAAAGGAGTATGCTAATATGAGTATTTTAATCAATCAAGATACAAATCTATTAATCATAGGAATCACAGGAAAACAAGGAAGAGTGCATGCGAAAAGAACACTAGAAGCAAACGCAAACCTTCTTGCGGGTGTGACACCTGGAAAAGGTGGAGAAGAAGTAGAAGGGGTACCTGTATTTAACAGTGTAAAAGAAGCGAGAGAAAAGTATCCACAAATTGACGCAGCGTTACTACTTACACCAAAACAATTTGTAAAAGATGCTGCAATCAATGCTCTAAATGAAGGGATTAAGTTACTTGTATTAATTACAGAGTTTGTGCCAGTGGCAGATACATTAGAGATTGTAACTCTTGCTAAGAAACTAGGAGCACGCGTGGTAGGACCGAATACGATTGGAGTGATTTCACCAGGAAAATCAAAAGTAGGTATTATGCCAGACTATATCTATGGAAAAGGGCATATTGGAATTATTTCACGCTCGGGAACACTGACTCATGAGACAGCATCGAATCTGACATTTAAAGGATATGGACTATCTACTTGTGTAGGTATAGGAGGAGATCCGATTGTAGGGATGAACCATGCCGATGTAGTGGAGTTATTTGCAAGCGATGATGAGACAGATGCGATTGTAATCATCGGAGAAATCGGTGGAACAAGTGAAGAGATGGCAGCAGCAAAAATAAAAGAACTTGGAATTAAGAAGCCTATCTGTGCATATATAGCTGGTATGAGTGCACCGGCAGGTAAGAAAATGGGACATGCAGGAGCGATTGTAAGCGGAGGAATGGGAACAGTTGAGTCTAAGGTTAAGGCACTAGAGGATGCAGGAGTGACTGTTTGTAGTACATTAGGACAAATCGTAGAATTCATGGTGAAAAACAATGAAACTAGCGGAGGGAGATTACTTTCCTTAGAGCCTAGATTAGACGCATAAAACAAGAATAAAATAGAGGGAAGAGTTGTTGAGAATCCATGGATTTTCAGTGGCTCTTCTTTTTATTGTTAAAAAAATGCTCAATATGTTAAAAAAAAGACAAAATAGGGAGAATTACTTACATCAATACTACCTATACCTACTTATAAAAATGTATAAATATATATACAATTTTATTAAGCAAAGGGGCGATGTAGTAGCTCTGATGCAGTTAGATGGAGGGCAATGAAGTTGCAAGAAAAAGGGATTATATTCAATGTTCAAAGATTTACGATTCATGATGGTCCAGGTCTTCGAACAGAACTGTTTTTTAAGGGATGTCCACTGCGATGTAAGTGGTGTGGGAATCCAGAAAGTTTTCAAAAAAACATTCAACTAGGGGTGTACTCTAAGAAATGTCTTTCAAAAAAGAAATGCGGAGATTGCCTAACAGTCTGCCCTCAGGTAGAAGCACTACAATTTTATAGAGGAAAACTCGTATCCATCGATTCGGATAAATGCACGAATTGCCATGCCTGTTTTGAAGCCTGCCCTGCAGATGCGATAAAGAAATGGGGGGACGAGATGTCTGTCGAAGAATGCATGGAGATTATCCGAAAAGATAAAGGGTATTATGAGCGATCCGGTGGAGGAGTCACAGTTTCTGGAGGCGAAGCGATGCTTCACAGCGATTTTATAAGACAGCTATTTATGGCTTGTAAAGAAGAGGGGATACATACCTGTTTTGAAAGTGCATTCTATGGAAAGTGGGAAGAATTGGAAAAAGTATTGCCCTATACAGATTTATTTATCTCAGATATTAAACATATGAATTCGGTAAAACATAAAACCTATGTAGGGGTAGGAAATGAGTTAATACTAGAAAACTTGGTAAAACTTTCTGAATTAGACAAGGAATTGATATTACGAATTCCAGTGATTCCCAATGTAAATGATGATATGGAGAATATAGAAGCAACCGCAGATTTCATATTGAATCAAATGAATGGAAAAGTAAGAACATTGCAACTTCTTAGTTTTATGAGATTAGGGGAAGAGAAATACAAATCACTCAATCTCGAATACAAGATGAACGATGTGAAAGTGAATCGAAAAGCATTTCAAAAGAAAGTAGAAGAAATAGCAAAATACTTTAATAACCGTGGTATTCATTGTCTCGTAGGGACAAAGGAAAAGAAATAAATTCAAATTATAATTGGAGGAAATTACAATGAGCAAAACACACACAACAGCAAGCGGAACGCTACCATTTGACCACAGCTATGGACTTGGTTATCAAGTCGGACACGAAGACTGGTCTCCGTACCCAAGGGTAAACAGATTGAGACAGACTTTCTTGGACAGACCATACGATATCGATGTAGAGAGACTTCGTTTGGTGACAGAAGCTTATAAAGAGCATGAGTCAAAACCACAAAAACTAAAGGTAGCATATGCATTTGAGAACATACTAAAGAAAGTCCAATTATATGTGTATGATGAGGATTTGATTTGTGGAGAAATCGCAGCACCTGCAAAGGCATCACCGATTTATCCTGAATTCTCTGTAAATTGGATTATTGATGAGATCCTAAACTCACCGTTTGAAGAGAGGGCTAACGATCAGTTTTATATTCGAAATGATGAAGAGAGAGCAGAGATTGTAGAGTTATGCCGTTATTGGCAAGGAAAGACAATCGATGATTATGTAAATGCAAGATTAGAGTACGATCAGGTAAAAGGATCCCAAATGGGAGAAAAGATATTCCAAACGAATCTTTATCATTATGCAGGTGCAGGTCATTTAGTAATTGATTATGCAAAATTAATGGAAGTAGGATACGACGGGTTAATCAGTCAAGCAAAGTCTTGTTTAGATACGTTGAGCAAGAGAGATGCAGATTATGATGAGAAAAGAGACTTCTTTCAAGCAATGATCATCATGCATGAGGCAGCAAAGACGTACTTAGAGAGATATGGAAAATTGGCAGCAGATCAAGCAGAAGTAGAGAAGGATGCTACAAGAAAAGAAGAGTTAGAGCAAATCTCTAAGAATTGTTATGCAGTAGCAGGTCCAGCACCAACTACATTTTGGGAGGCATTACAGTTATTTAACATTGCTACAGCATTAATTCAGACAGAGAGTAATGGACATTCCATTTCTTATGGTCGTATGGATCAATGGTTATATCCATTCTTAAAAGCAGATTTAGAAGCTGGAAGAATCACGAAAGAAAAAGCACTTGAGTTAATCGAAGTTCAATATGTAAAGATGAACAACGCGACAAAACTAAAGGATAAAGGAACCGTAGCAGTTCGTAACGGTCGTGGGTTTGGTGGAGAGAGCTTGACAATTGGTGGAGTAGATGCAGATGGAAATGATGTGACAAATGACTTGACTATGTTAATGCTAGAGGCTTCTGCCCATACTCGTATGATGAATCCTTGGGTATGTGTTCGTATGCATGAGAACACACCCCATGAATTAAAAGTAAAAGCAGTTGAGTGTATCCGATGTGGATATGGACATCCAAAACTATTCAACGATATTCCTACAATCAAGGGAATGATGTCAAAAGGTATGACTCTTGAAGAAGCAAGAGAGTATGCCGTGGTTGGATGTGTAGAGCCATCACTACCTGCGAAAGAATACGGATGGCATGATGCGGCATATGTAAATACCGCAAAAATGATGGAGATGGTTTTAAATGGTGGACGTATTTTAGATGGTCCAAATGCAGGAAAGCAATTAGGACCAGATACAGGAAGCCTTGAAACATATGAATCATTTGATGAAGTTCTAAAGAGTGTGGATGCACAATTTGAATACTGGACAGGACAGATGATTTCAAGCCTAAACTTGATCGATCGAGTGCATAGACAATTGAAGCCATTGCCATATTTATCAGCATTCTTTGGGAATTGCTTTGAAACAGGAAAAGATGTGACGGAAGGTGGTGCTAAGTACAATGGAACGGGACCACAAGCTAGCGGAATGGCAACTTGCGCAGATTCATTAGCGACTATTAAACAATTAGTATTTGATGAAAAGAAATATACTGGAGCAGAGTTATTACAAGCAATCAAAGACAACTGGGAAGGGCATGATAAATTGTATGCCTTGGTAAATAGTTCAAAAGTACATCACTATGGAAACGATGACGATTATGCAGATGATTTATTCAAATATATGTTTGAATGTTACTGCAGAAACATCAAAGATGTTCCAAATGCACGTGGAGGCAAATTTAGTCCAGGAGTATACTCGGTAAACGCTAACGTAGGTATGGGACTTAACACAAATGCATCGATAGATGGACGTAAAAAATATGAACCAATCTCAGATAATATGGGACCTGTTCACACAGATGGGGGCTCACATGACATTATGGGACCAACAGCAATTGCAAATTCAGTATCTAAAGTAGATCACTCCCTGGCATCAAATGGAACATTATTGAACTTACGATTCCCAGAAGAGACTGTTGCTGGAGTGGAAGGAAGAGACAACTTAATCAGTTTTATCGATGAATACATGGCGAAAAAAGCAATGCACGTACAATTCAACATTATGTCATCAGAAACAATGAAAGCAGCACAGAAAAATCCAGAAAACTACAAAGACATGCTTGTTCGTGTGGCTGGGTATAGCGCTTACTTCGTTGAGTTAGGAAAACCGCTTCAAAAAGACTTGATTCAGAGAACAGAGCTTCATTTCTAAGAAGTGTAAGAACCGAAAAAGAATAAAAGAGACTACTAGAAAAGAGGAAAAAGAAGATGGATTTTGTTTTTAACATGGATTATGTATGGCTAGGACTATACCAAGTATTTGCATTTTTTATTCAAGGGGTTACAGGATTTGGATGTACCGTATTATCGGCACCGTTTCACTCGACAGTTTTAGGACCAGCAGTAGGAACAGCATTTGCAACCCTATTATGTGCACCGACACTTATTTTCTTGGCAATCAAAGAAATTAAGAACGTAGCTTGGAAAGATCTTGGTAAAATTGTTCTGCTTTGTGCACCAGGTGTTGTAATTGGAAACATTTTATTAAAGCAAGTAGACCCAAACTATGCAAAGGTGGCAATCGGTGGAGTAGTAACGTTTATTGCACTTATGAATATTTATAAGACAATTGTTGCACCACTGATTTTAAAGAAAGAATTTGTAGAAGATGCACCAGATACATCATTAAAGAAGGCAGTGAGATATGGCGCATTAATCCTAGGAGGAATCGTACATGGAGCGTTTACTATTGGTGGACCACTTATTACAGTGTACACACTACAAGCGGTAAAAGACAAAGAGAAGTTTCGAAATACGATGACTTGGGTATGGGTTGTTCTCAATACATATAACAGCATTAGCCACTATGCATCTGGTTACTATACACCAGAGATGTGGAGTGCGTTTATCATTGCATTGCCATTGGCGTTAATCGGTTTGATTATCGGAATGAAGTGCTTGAAGAAGATTAATAAAATTACATTCTTACGAGTTGTATATGTTGTGTTATTAATTGTTGGTGGAAATATGTTCATCAGTAGCATACAAGCGATTATGTAACAAATAGACCGGAATGAATAAATTTCAAACCGGTCTAGTTATTTTTAGATTATTTTTTATTGTTTTCCAACCAATTATAAAGTTCATGCCTGCTTTTGACATTGCATTTTAGGTAGATGTTTTGTACATGCTTTTTAACGGTGTGATAGCTGACGATTAGCTCGCTGGCAATGTTTTTGTAAGTCAAACCCTGATACATCAATTCGGCTACTTTTAGCTCTGTCTTGGTTAGAGGGCAAGAATCTAAGTGCAGCACTACGTCATTATGAGTGGTCAAAGGCGTTACAGTAATCCAATAATAACGATCTATGATTTTGTTAGAGTAACATTGGTTGTGTGCATGAATCTTAAAAACATAGTTCTTAATGATGCGCTTTTGGATAGAAGGTCCATTAAAATCATCTCTGCGCAGTATGAGAGAGAGCCAATCGCAGTAGGTTTCACTGTCGATAGGGAGTTCAATCAGTTCGCCGAAAATATCCTGTAAGTACTTCAAAGCAGTGTCGTTTAGATTCAGCACATGCATAAAGTCATCAGTAACAAGAAAAGATTTTTCGCCGATGTCAATAACACGACTTTGTAAGCTGGCAATTATCTGACTCTGCTCATGTTTCTTGAAATTCTTGTAAGAGTTAGAGATGAATATGTATAGTTCCTTTATAATCTCCAATTCACTAGTGGTAAAATCGCCTTCTTCAAGAGTTTTAAAAAAAGCTACTTGAATATAAGCATTCATGCCAAATGCAAGAGTTACACTGTAATGAGCATTAAAATGCTCTTTTATAAAGGCGACATATGATGAAGTTTCATAGTTGGCAGGATTGATAATATCGGTAGATTGGTATATGCGAGGGGTAGTGTTAAAGTAAGTTAATCTATCTCGAACAGCATCTTGAAATATCATGTGTCGGATGACATCCTCACTAAAGAAATTTCGATAGGGATGGGAATCATCATTGACATATAATCCAGTTTGAGAAACCCAAGATAAGAAACTTCCTTGTAAGTCAAAATATGAAATTAGTATGTTGCTTAACCCGAAATTACGTTCTATGGAGTGCAGCAAACTAGTAGAAAAAAATTCTCGCGCTGTTACTTGATGATTGGCCATTTCGGAGAAAAAGTTTAGTTGATTGGGTTCTTTGTTCATTTCGAGTATCTCCATTCGATTTATTCGTTTTCATTATACTATGAAAGAAAGAAAATTTAAAATAAAAAAGCAGTAAAATAGGGAACATTCCCTATAAAAATATAGCGATAGGGGGTGGTTTATTCATGAATAGTCATTGGTATAATTAGCAAAAGATAAAAAATTAACAAAGTGCATTGTAAACGTATAGAAATACAAATAAAATAGATGATTAGCTAAGGAGAATTAGAAATGAAAGATTTTAGTTTTAAAGTACCACAGACCATCGAGTTTGGAATAGGAAGTTTGAAAAAGTTACCAGAGATTCTTGCGGAAAATAAATCTGAAAACGTGTTTTTGATTTCGGATAGAGGACTAGAGAAAATCGGTGTTGTAAAAAGAGTAATGGATATAATAGAGGAACAAAATGTTAAAGTGACATCGTATCTAGATGTGGTGCCAAATCCGACAGTAGATAATGTGAATACATGTGTGAGTGCATATAAAGAGAGTGGAGCGAATTATATTATAGCACTAGGTGGTGGAAGTCCTATGGATGTAGCAAAAGCTGTAGGAATATTAGCAACACATGGTGGAGACATAAAGGATTATGAAGGTGCACAGAAGGTACCAGGACCGATTACTCCAATTATTGCGATACCTACAACAGCTGGAACAGGATCAGAAGTTACAGCATCGGCCGTAATTACAGATGAAGAAAGAAATTACAAGTTATCTGTAATCAGTTACTATAATATACCAAAGTATGCGATTTTAGACCCAGAACTGATATTATCGCTTCCAGCATTTATCGCAGCACCGACAGGATTAGATGCCTTGATTCATGCAATCGAAGCGTACTTGTCAACAGCAGCGACACCATTTACAGATGCAATGGCAGAAAAAGCAATGGAACTAATCGGTGGAAACCTTCGCCGCTTTGTGGCAAATCGCTCAGACGAGGAAGCAGCATCGGCTATGATGCTTGGATCAAACTTTGCAGGAATAGCATTTGCGTGGGCAAAGCTAGGTAACGTACATGCTATGAGCCATCCAGTCAGTGCATACTTCCATGTACCACACGGAACAGCAAACTCGATTATCTTACCGACAGTTCTAGAGTACAATGCACTAGCTGATAAAGGAAGATATGAAGTGATTTATAACTATATCAAAGAAAATGTGAGTGAAGAGTGCAGTTTTGTGCCAAGCATGTTGGTTGATGAAGTTAGAAATTTGAATAAGCAACTAGGTATTCCGGCAGCATTAAGTGAGGTAGGAGTTACAGCAGATAAGATTGAAGATATGGCAAAGGACGCAATGAAGGCAGGAAATGTGTTGGTAAACCCAAGACAGACTACGCTAAATGATATGATTGCACTTTTTGAGAAAGCGTTATAACGTTATAATAAGTAAAATAAATAAGTACACTATAAAAGCCCCTTTTAGGGGCTATTAGTGGTATTTGGAGACTAGGAGAAGTTACAAATGAAGAAAAGCGCACAAATTATTTATATATTATTGGGTCCACTAGTATTGCTAGCAGCGATGATCCTGTTATCAGACTCCTTGTCAGAAGATGGGGCAAAAGCGATTGGAATTCTTATATGGTGTATTTTGTGGTGGATTGCGAGACCGGTGCATATAGCTGTGACTGGTCTTATTCCTGTGATTGCAAATGCGATTTTTGCGATAGTACCCATGGAATCATTGACATCACAATATTCATCTGCAAGTATTATTCTAATCTTTGGCTCAGGATTATTGACGATTCCATGGATAAAAATTGGTTTAGATAGAAGGCTAGCATTAAAGATATTGTCGTTGATAGGTCCCTCTATGAAGAGTCAAATTGTGATATGGCTACTAGCATCTGTATTATTATCCATAGCCATGCCAAACGTAGCAGTCTGTGCACTGTTAACTCCAATTGCAGCATCCATGTTGCATGCCGCAGGTTACGATGATTTGAAAAAAGCAGCACCAGCTGTTCCTGTATTTCTGTGTATCGGTTGGGGGGCTGGAATAGGTGGAGCAGGATCGCCGATTGGTGGAGCGATGAACCTAGCAGCGATACAACATCTGGAAGGTTTTCTCGGTGGAGAATTTATGTATGTGGATTGGTTGTTCCGTTTGATGCCATATTTTATTATATCGATTATTATTCTAATGATTTATATGCTGAAAATGCCTTTGGAAGTTACACACCTAGAGGGTACAAGAGACTACTTTGCTAATAGTTATAAAGAGCTTGGACCCATGAAAAAAGATGAAATTATATGTACAGTTCTATTTGTAGCAGCTATGGTTTGTGCATTCGCGAGACCGATGTTTGCCGCATTATTGCCAGGATTAGAACCAGCGTATATTTTCTTGGGATTGGGTGCGTTGATGTTTTTTATTCCATCTATTAAGGATAAGAAAGCTTTACTCACTTGGGAAGACGCACAGAGTCAAACCCTATGGGGGATGATGGTGTTATTTGGAGGTGGATTGGCTTTAGGATCTTTGGTCAACGAATCTGGAGCAAGTGGAGAAATTGCAAGGCTTATCACTGCCCTCAATTTAGATGGTGGAATTACAACTTTGATTCTATTTACGGTACTGGCTAGATTGATATCAGAAGTGACTAACTCTACCACATCAGCAGCTGTGATGATTCCGATTGTGTTGAGTTTTACAAGCGAGTTAGGCTTGAATCCGATTCCGTATTGGTTTATATGTGTAATGGCGTATAATGCGGAGTTTGTACTACCGATCAGTGTTCGTGCAATACCAGTGGCGTATGGTCTAGACTCTAATATTATGTTCAAAAGAGGAATACCTATTACTATTATATCTATGATATCTGTGGTGATAATTGGTTGGGTTTGCTTAGAGTTTTGGGATTTCTTTGGACAGCTTCCAGGTTATTCGTTTTAGGTTGAAAAACCTTAGGAAATAGGGTAAAATAAGTCAATGATAGTAAGGGTACTACAAGAGAAAACATAAGTGGGTGTACGAATGAATAGTAATAATTTTGAGCAAGTGAAGTTTTTTTCAGAAATGGCAGAGCGGCAATTGGTATCGAAGGAATTTTTTACTAAAATTTTATTGGATTCCATAGAAGAAAATTATGGAATTACAGGTATTCGGATTTTTTTCTATACTCCATATGGAAAATTCTTAACGATTAGAGAGCCTGATGGACAAATATATCAGTACAAAGAGAACGATATCGGAAAAACTATCGAGAACAATAGCGTTAGAAAGAAGATTTATGAAGAGGGTGTGCGGGATAAACTGACCTATTTTGACGTGGAGCCGAGAATCTATCT
The DNA here is from genome assembly GCA_964369425.1 of uncultured Lachnospiraceae bacterium. Classification (GTDB taxonomy): domain Bacteria; phylum Bacillota; class Clostridia; order Lachnospirales; family Lachnospiraceae; genus CAUPWF01. Next base: position 5,350 of record CAYJGW010000053.1, on the reverse strand, counting down.
TTCATCAGAAATGATTGCAGAAGATGAGTACGAAGAATCAGAGTACGTGAAAATGCTGCAAGAAATGTGTGGAGGATATTACAGCGCTACTATGGTTTTTGGAATTAATGCTTATATAGAGGTTTTATTTTGTAAGACAAAGGAAGAAGGCAATTTTACACAGGATGAAATGGAAGTGCTCCGAGAATTATTTGTTTTTTTGGGAAATGGATATAAAACTTATAAGAAGCACGAACAGAGCAAAATTGTTTCGGTGATACAGAATCAAGTGATTGCCTTAGGTGAGAAAGCGTATTTAGTAGTGGATGATTTTCTGCATATTTTGAGTTATAATGATAAGGCAGTACAATACCTACAAGATGTGTTAGGACACTCTATAGAAGAGCAGATGGAGTATGAAAACACTAATTATTGGTTAAACCTTATACTAGGAAATGAAGAAGGAGCGGTAGAACACGAACAGGTTCGCTTTAGAAATGTGAAAGATTACGTGTTCCGAATTCAAACCCATGATCAGTTTTATTCCAATAACATAATTGATAGATATCATTGGATAACTATCACGAGAGAAAAGCATGTAAAGCAGGTAGAGCAGTCTAAAGCGAATGTTAGATTAACAAAGACAGAACAAAAAGTAGCACAACTATTATACGAAGGATTGACATATAAAGAAATAGCGGATGAACTAGTAGTGAGTTATCATACAGTGAAAAAGCATGTACAGAATATCTATTCAAAATGTCAGGTGAGTAGACGGCATGAATTGTACAATTTTTTTGACAATAAAAATATGAATAAAAAAGAAAAATAGGTGTCGAGTTCGACACCTATTTTTTATAAAAATGAACCTAAATTAGAATATATAGAGTTGATACCAATGATGAGAAGCATGATATAAACTGCACGTAAGAAGGTTATCTTATTCACTTTGTCTAACATTTTCATTCCGATGAAAAGACCGATAAATGCGAATGGTAGTCCAAGAGCAAGGGCGCTCCACATTTCATCTGTATAGTATCCAGCAGTGAAATGTTTTACACTATTCATAAGGTTTAAAACAACCCAAACCCATGTCATTGTATTTCTGAATTTTACTTTGTCTTTAACTGCTTGTAATGTATAGATAGTGATGAATGGGCCACCACTTGTGAAAGCTCCATGCACAATTCCACCAAAGGCTAATGCGATGTAACCTAAAATTTTACTTTTAGTAGTGATTGGAGGATTCTCTTCAAATTCCTTTTTCAATACAAGTGGAGCGATAATAGTTTTGTAAATATTCATTGAGGCAATTAATGTAACGATAATTCCTATTGCCAATTTAGCAACAGCAGGGTCTACTTGTTGTAATAAAAACTGCCCAACCAATAGTCCAGGTGTACATACAATAACAATTTTAAGCAAATCTTTCCAAGATACATTCTTAATCTCTTTGATACCGAGAAAAATCAGAGTAGGAGTGCATAAAAGAGTTGCATAGGCAGTACCACTTGCAGGTCCCAAAACAGAGGTGTGGAAAGGTGCTGCTAGAACAGTCGAACCAAATCCAGTAAGTCCTTGTACAAAAAATGCAAAAAGTTGATATAATGCTAACCATACATAATTAATATTAAATATAAAATCCATTGTTAAATCTCCCCTTTTAAGTAGTGTAATAAGTATTGTGATAGGTGATGAACATTCATCCCTATCACAACCGTTTAATTATTTCTAGAAATGTAGTTCCGTTCTTTGGATAAGGTCTTTTTGTAGTGGTTTTCCAAGTTCTACAAAGTAAGCACTGTATCCAGCAACACGAACAAGCATATCTTTATAATTTTCAGGATTTTTTTGAGCAGCTTTTAATGTAGCAGAGGACATGATATTAAATTGTACGTGCATTGCTTTTTTTGCTAAATATTCTTCAATGTAACTGATTAAGTTGTCGCGTCCTTCAGTGCCTGAAACAGCTTCTTGAGGGAATTTAAGGTTTAATAATGTTCCGTTAGTTGCTAAACTGTGATCTACTTTTGCAACAGAGTTTGCAATCGCAGTTGGTCCCATAATGTCATGAGCACCACGATCAGTGTGAACAGGACCCATATTATCTGAAATTGGTTCCCCTTTCTTACGACCATCAACAGAAGCGTTTGTATTCATTCCCATACCAACATTTGCGTTTACGGTATATACACCAGGGTTGAAGGTTCCACCACGTGCAATTTTTCTGTTTCTTAAGTTCTTGCAATAACACTCGAACATGAACTTGAATAATTCATCAGCATAATCGTCATCATTTCCATAGTGATGAACTTTGCTACTGTTAACCAAAGCGTAAAGTGGCTCTGCACCTTCCCAGTTGTTTTTAACAGCGTCTAGAAGTTCTTTTCCAGTTACAGTTTTTTCATCAAATACTAACTGTTTAATTGTGCATAGAGAATCGGCACAAGTAGCAATACCACTAGCCTGAGGTCCAATACCATTGTATTTTGCTCCACCTTCTGCAAGGTCTTGTCCAGAACTCAAACAATCATCATAGAACGAGGAAACAAAAGGAACTGGCTTTAATGTTTTATGTGCATTATCTATGATATGTAATGAAGAACACATCTGATCCAACCAATAGTCAAATTGGGCATCTACACTTGCTAATACTTCATCAAATGATTGATAAGTTTCTAGACTACCAGTATCGATACCGATTTGCTTACCAGCATCAGGTCCATCAAGGATTCTACCACCGTTTACAACCATCTCCATCATCTTAGGCGTGTTTACGTATGCAGCATCATGCCATCCATATTCTTTTCCTGGAATGCTAGGCTCTACACAACCAACAACTGCGTAATCTCTTGCTTCTTCTAAAGTTGTACCTTTTCGAAGTAAGGCCTGAATAGCTGGTTCATCGTTAAAGATCTTAGGATGTCCATATCCAGCACGAATACATTCTACAGTCTTAACTTTCAATTCATGTGGTGTATTTTCATGCATTCTCACACATAACCAAGGATTCATCATACGTGTGTGTACAGAAGCTTCTAGCATCATCATAGTGACATCATTTGTTGCATCGTTTCCTTCAGTATCCATTCCACCAATCGTCAAACTCTCACCACCAGCACAACGTCCATTTCTTACGATTACAGTACTTTTGTCTTTTAATTTTACAGGGTTGTTCAACTTAACATAAGTAACCTCGATTAACTCAAGAGCAAAGTCTTTTGTAAGTGTTCCAGCTTCCATATCTGCTTGGTAATATGGGTGTAGCCATTGATCCATACGTCCATAAGAAATAGAATGACCATTACTTTCTACTTGGATTAAATGAGTAACAATATTAAAGAGTTGAAGTGCTTGCCAATAGGTCTTTGCAGGTCCACCAGCAATCTGTGTAAAGTTCTTGACCATAACCAATAATTCTTGCTTTCTTGTTGCGTCAGTTTCAGCATCTGCCTTTTCTTGTAATAAAGGAATATAGCGAGCAATATGCTTTTTACAAGCATTTTGCATAATCAACATAGCTTGTAGTTCTTCTCTTTTTTCTGGGAAGTTAATATCTTTTTTGCTTAAGTTTTTAATAGCATCCTCGATTTGAGCGATGATTCCATCGATACCAATCTTCATTAGTTTTGCATAATCAATATGTAGGTGACCTACTCCAGCGTAGTGGTAGTAGTTAGTTTGGAATATTTTCTCTCCCTTTTGAGCACCTTTTAATTGGTCGTAATCCAATCGAGTGTTTACTAGGTCATCGATTGATTTTCCTCTCCAATACTCAAGCAATTCTAGGACTTCAGCACGATCTTCTTTGCTTCTGAAGTAAAATTGGTCAAACTCTCTTTCTTCAAATGGGAAGTTATTGATTTCGTCAATAATCCATTCTACAGAAAACTCAGGAAAGAATGGTGTTGATTTTCCAGGTGCACATAGTTCACCAAGAATTAAATCATCTTCATAAACGTTTAAATCACAGTTTAATAGTACATTTTCGAATGCATATGCACATTGTAATTTACGACATTTGTCTTCGTTTGCTTTATATGCTTCAGTAACATAACGCAATCTTTGAACATCTAGTTCATAAGGTCTGTCTAGGAATGTTTGTCTCAGACGATTTACACGTGGGTATGGAGACCAGTCCTCGTGATTAACTTGATAACCAAGTCCGTAAACATGGTCGTATGGTTCTACACCGAGTGCAGTAGTGTGATTTTCTTTGATACTCATAAAAATTATCCTCCTATTATTGTTTTTCTTTGGTACCAATTAAGCAATGTATATTTTTTTTGTTGAAGTAATCAGCGATTACCCCAATTTGCTTTTGTAAACTTTTGCGGCTTAATTTGAATTTACCCATTGGGTATTCAACACCTAAAGCCTGATATTTTTCAAGACCTAAACGCATGTAGCTAAGTAACTGCAGTGTTCGAACTTTGCCGTCTAATTCATTTAATATGAAATCAGCAGTTTGTTCGATATTCTCCATGTCGGCGTTGACATGTGGTATGACTGGAATTCTGAGTATTAAATCTTTGTTGTATGTTGTTAATCTCTTTATATTCTCTAGAATCAGGTGATTACTAACACCTGTATACTCAGCATGTATCTTGGGATTCATGTGTTTGATATCTGTTATAAATAAATCAGTATAAGGAAGTACTTTTTCCAGTTCGCTCCAATTAGTATGGAAAGAACTTTCAAAACAAGTATGGATATCTTCCTCTTTACATTTTTTGAAAAGATCGGCAATAAAATCTGCATGAAGAGCAGCCTCACCTCCAGATACAGTAACTCCACCGCCTGAACGGTTATAATAGCCGATATCTTTGCGGATAATTTCCATACATTCCTCTACAGACATCAAATCTCCCCAACACTTAATTGCTTCAGAGGGACAGACTTTATAACATTGGTGACACTTAGTACACTTATCTTTGTTAAAACCAATTAGTTTTCCTCTATAAAAGATTAAGGCCTCATTTGGGCAATGCTTCAGACATTCTCCACATTTGTTCTTTGAAATACATTTACTTTTATAGATTCCTAATTCGGGACTCTTTTTAAAACTCTCTGGGTTTCCACACCATTTGCATTGTAGGGGACAGCCTTTAAAGAAGAGCTCTGTCCGAAGCCCAGGGCCATCGTGGATGGTAAAACGTTGAATAGAAAATATTACTGCCTTTTTTTCCATTTGTATCTCCTGACTAAAACTTTGTTAAATAATTAATTTTCTTTGGTCATTATAGCAATAACTAGTGGCGATTAAACCACCCAAAATAGCTATATTTATATAGGGAACAATCCTTATTTTGATATAAAATTAACGAGGAAAATTGTGGAATATAACTGAAAAGCTGTGGGAGAAAATTAT
>CAYJGW010000052.1:2263-18067 GCA_964369425.1 uncultured Lachnospiraceae bacterium | reverse complement strand
TCTGTTATAACTCAATAATAACAAAACCCTTGGTTGCATAACCACCATTTGAGAGTGGAGATATGACAACTAACAGTTGCATCTTCTAGAATTAATCACTTAAATTCACAAACCATAATATATTCTTCTTCGTTTTGGTCAATGATTTCAAATCCCACCTTTTGGTACATCTTCACTGCATAGTTATCTTTCTGTACCGCAAGCGAAGTTTTAGAATATCCTTTATCTTTTAAATAACCTAACATCTTTTCCATCAATTGAGTGCCTATGCTTTTGCCACGATATTCTGGGTAGATTGAGATTGCGAATTCCGGAACTGATTCATCTACTTGTCCGAAACCTTTGATACAACGCACCCATACAGCACCTACGATTTTACCATCATACTCTGCGACAAAACAATAATCATCTTTCTTTGTTCCAAACTCATCAATATATATCCAAATCGCTGGCTCCTGAATGATAGTTCTTGGCATTAGATTATTCCTATCTCTTTGAAAAATAGCTTCATATACAAAATCTGTAAGTAGCGCTATTTCATTATCACTTATCGGTCGTATAATCATCTTCAACCCACCTATCTTTTTTGTGTCCTCAGTCGTCTAATTGAGCACAAGCTAATTCGAACTCTGCTTGGCAAGGCAAGGTCTTCTTTTCCTTATCAGGAAATGTTTTTTCAAATTCCGCAACTTCTTCCTCGCTCACATCTAAGTCTGATGAAAAGCAAGCAATCCCTGCTATATTGTCAAGTGCACCCTCATATAGAGGCAACGCTAACAAACCCTTATAGTATTTACCGTCAGCCATGGATATACCATACTTTTTCCCACCTACAAATCCATACGGTTCATAGTGATACGGATAACCTAGCGTTAAAATACCAAGAAATCCCATTGACTTTGCTTTTTCAATCGAATAGGTAATAAGTTGTCTGCCTAGGGATTGCCTATGAAATTTTGGAGATATAAACATCGGACCAAAGCTAATTGTTTTTATTGGCTCTTTCTCTGTCCTTTCAATCTTTGAGTGTGTGTAGAAAATCGCTCCCTCCACAACACCATCCACCTCTATCACAAAACAAAGTTCTCTGATAAGGTCTAGACTTGTTCTCATCTTATGAACAACACAATGTTCATGTGCACCAGGAAAATATAAATTCCAAAATGCTTCTCTTGCTACTTCTTCCACGCGTCTATAATCTTTTTCCTCTTCATTTCTTATTATAATATTCATCTTGATTGCCCTCTCTTTTCTATGCATCATCTACTGTATCTGTTTTTAATACTTCCACACCCTTATCTATTTCTTCCTTGATACTGAACCGTAATCACATCTACATATTTTTTCTCTTCATCTATCTTATATATAGCCATATAGTTATCAATTAACAGTTGTCTATAACCTCTATTTGCTCCATCGCTTCAAGGGTTTTGGATAAAAACGCACCTTATATGTTTCCAAAATATTTTCTCTCCAGACTTTCAAAAGCTTCTATCGCATCAATAGGCTCTGCCCCTTCAAGAACCTGTTTCTCTGATTCATATATAGCTTGATCTATTTTGTTTATTCTTGCAAATCTATCATATAATTCCGAACTCATAATAACTAAATCACTATATCCATTCTTTGTAATGAATATAGGCTTTTGGTCTCTATGTGCAAGCTCAGATATTTCACTTGTATTACGTAAATCTTTAATTGGTATAATTCTTGGCATAACAAACCTCCTTCTTGTTCTCATCTTGTGAACGACACAATGTTCACGTGCACCTTAAAATACAAATTCCAAAATGCCTCTCACTTTTCCAAACTCTTAGGTCGGTTTTATAAATTAATTACTTTACCCTATACTTTGGCTCTATTACTATAACGTATATTATCATAGTTGCAATACTCAAAAGCATGGTCCCAATTAAGGTTAACAGAATAAGTGGAGAGTCATCTCCATAAAGAATTGGTATCCCTATAAGCTCAAGTAATATAGAAAAGACAATCCAGAGTTTACCTAGTGCTCGGTTATATGCCCTTACATCATTTACTTGAAACATTTCCACATTTGCCCAAAACCCAAACGGTTTTTCCTTTTTTGAAAAAAGACATACTACTCCCAGAACTATAAAGAAAAAAGAACCCATACTCCAAATCAAAAATCCCATCATTCTCCACCTACTTTCAAATATGACTTGTTACGAAAAAAACTACTGCAAATCTTCTCTTGATATCGCGATAGATGGATAGTGTGATAATGAGGTTAAGTCTACGTCAAAGGGAACTGAATAAATCATAAGGTAAGCATCACTATCATTCTGTTTTGTTAGTTCGTCAAATTTTTCTTTCGCCTTATTCGTATCCATTGTGATATACACCACTTCAGTGATTCCAATCTTTTCATTTTCTTCATCTACTACATACGCTTTTAAGATAACTTTTAATGGATATTCTTCTGAGAATCCCATTTCTACATATTCTTCATACGTCATATCTCTCCCCCACTTTGTTTATTCATTAAATCATCCCACTGTATGTATTGGTTTTTCTTCATGTGATTCATAGACCCAAGGTCCCTTAATATCTTCTGACACAAATCTTACTCTAATCCGTCCCCAATTCCCTTGATCCATCGTTAATACATACCTTCCATTTTCAAACGACAACTCAGATACATAAGATAGAAATGTTATCTCAGATGGTAATTCGCCTAAAGGCAGCGTTATCTCGCCCCAAGAATTTCCCATATCAGTAGTTGTATATAGTTTTGAATACAAGCCGTCCATCCCATCTTTTAATGCTACTATCCCTTGTGATTCATCCATCATATATAAATTCATAAGAACGCTACTGGAGTTATTCAAAGGAAGTGACTTTTCTATCCATGTTTCACCTCCATCTGTAGTAAATAGTGCCATTTTTGCTTCACCTGTAGCAGGTGTGTATTCGGTCCCAAGTGCTACGTATCCAAAAGAAGGGGTTGCAAATCCTACTGATCGAAACATATATGGTTTGAAACTATTCATATTTGATGCATCAAAGTCATCTAGCACTTGACTTTCCCACGTTTCTCCATTGTCCCTTGAAATACTCAGTGTCGCATTTTCCTCATAAAAAAACGCTAATGGCATAGTCTTATCCGTTGAAATATATACACTTTTTGGTGGCAAAGAAATATCTTTATAGAAAGCTAGTGTTTCATTCATTTCATCCTCTGTTATGTCTGTCTCTATCCATGAAGCACCGTAATCTCTTGTAAGAAACAACGTGGCATTGATGTAATAATCGCATTCCATTACTGTTTCTTGATTTCCCACTGCTGTTTCCTCATCTCTTGGACTACACACATAATAATAAGTTTGCCCCTCTAGTACCCCTGATCGAGTTCCGTCATATAATTGAAATACCACACTTGTATTACCATCACTCACACCACCTATTCCATCTTGGTATTCTACTTCACTTAAAACAGGAAAAGTGTTATTTTCTCTTCCATCAAAAATAGGTGTCCCCTCTGGAACATTAGTAGGCGTTTTAAGTCCAATAAAATTTTCATTAAAGTTAAGTTTCGGTAGTTGCTTTCCCAGTGGTATTTTCATCACTTGATGTGATAAATTTCCAACCTCAAAATTAACGTTGTATTCATATGCAAATAGGTCATCTTCTTTCAGTGGACTAAATACCAAAGAATCCTCATCGTATGTATATCGAATATCTCCTTGATATATCCCTTCATTATCATACGTAGATAGCAAAATATCAAAGTTTTTAACCTTACCACTATTCTTCACTTCTATGATCATATAATCAATATTGGCTTGTGGCGGCAATTCTTCTGTTCGTTCCATCAAATCATAGAGCAATGATAGACCTTCTTCCTCTAAGAAATATTTACCTAGTTGATACTCATTTTCACCTGGTTTAATTGTATCTGGCATAATTAATTTTTGACTTTGAATATATTGATAGGTTAAAAATATACCAAATATTAATACAACACTAGTCATTATGATTACTATGATTCTATTTCTTTTACTCATGTTGATTCTCCATTCTTTCTATAAGAAAAATTCTTTTCCACCTTCCTCATAGTAGCTTTATTTCATAATATAAGTATTGTATTCGTAAGCAAAATGATACCCCAACTTTTGTGCTAAAGAAAGCGACTCTTTATTTGCTGCATCCCAACTGGGATATAGCTTTCTTTCCATGCATTTTAATATCAATTTTGCTGCACATATAGTGGCTATACCTCTTCTTCGAAATTTAGGCAGCGTTCCTATCTCAATTTCAATTCCCTCATTGTAATAGGTATAAGACGAGGCCCCGCATATCGGTTTACCCTCATGTAATATCACAAAACCCATCCCATATTTTTCATATTCTTTGTAATTTACGAATTGAGAACAAAAATCTTGAGACCATGATTCTGTTTGGGTAAATTCAAATAAATCTTCATCTATCTCTACAAGCTGGTATTGAGAATCGAGATTTTTTACATATCCTTCTAACTTCTCTTTATCAAATCCAATTACGTTCTTCTTAGTTGCATATCTAATTGTTTTCTCTACTTTATCACCATGAATCTCTTCTATAAGTTTTCCCCATGCTTCATCTTGGGGTGCAATTAGTACAAATGATTCTTCATGTTTTTCTGATATCATAGCGACAAATTCTGGTGCTTTCGGACTCTTTGCATCTCCTGCTATAAAACAAAAGTCTCCGATATGAATTTGTGCCATATTGGGAAACTCAGTAGCATCTGCAAATACTGTGCCCATACAACCTTGCAAACAAGACCAAATCAAAGTTTCTTCCCAGCCGTCAAATAATATTGAAATGTTTTCCATTGTTGATTTCATTATAACCTCTTATAAATTCTCAAGTATTCCTCTACTCTAGCTTCTTCATATTTCACACTTCTTGCAATTCTGCAATACAATACAATCTTCATCATACATTTTACTTTTTCCATCGGTTCGTCAGCCATCTCTGCTATTTTCTCAAGAGAACTCCACCCTAAGAATTCTAAATTACTAGCAACCGCAAATAGCAGTTCATAAAGTGGATCTCCTACCAAGCCCTGTGGATCTATGATTCCTACTAACCTATTATTTTTGTATATAAAATTATGAAGACCAAAATCTCCATGTAATAATCTCTTGCGAAACGGATAATCTCTCAAGCATCTTACAGCTGCAATCAAACTTTCTTTATCAATGGACAGTTCCTTTAAATATCTACTACTATATTCAATTTCATTTAAAAGAAATTCTTCCCAACTTTCCTGCAATTCATCTAGATACCCATATCCCTCATAGGCGTATCCCTTATATCCATGTGAAATTTCATATATTGTCTTTAGCAATCCTTCTTTATCTTCTATATTTTCCGGAAGTTCCCCTTCTATAAAGCGGTAAATCATATGGATATATTTTTTGTCTACATATAGTACTTTAGAAAAAATAGGATTATCCGTAAACTCTAGGAATTTCCATTCATTACGCAATTGTTCTGGTGTATTCATTTTCAAGACAAACTCTTCATTAATTAAAACAATACGACTAGCCGTTCCACCTTTTAGCCTTTTGTGACAGTGGTACTCTTCTCCTAATGCTTCGAGACTAGTTCGAATCGCTGTCATCACCCCTAATTCTTCCACATCTACCCAATATCTATTGATTGTCTTACCCTCTTGGTCTACTATCTGATTTTCTAATACTCCACCACAATTTGTGATCGTCTTTGCAGACGCAATATTTGTCGCAATACAGGTAATCAAAACTTTTTGTAGCGCTAGTTTTTCTAAATACGGAACAACCAACTGTAACATTGATTTTGCATATCCTTTCCCCCTCTTTGACGGTCGGACTCCATATCCAATGTGTCCACCGAAGTTAATCAAATGTTCATTCAGTTCATGGCGAATGTTAATTGCACCAACAATTTCATTCTCATCTACGAGAAAGTATGTAGATGCCGTCACGAAACCTTCTGGTGCGATTGTCTCAATCTGCTCTGTATCTGCAATAAATGATTCAAAGGTTCTATCAAGTAGTCTTGCCGCAAAAGGTATGATTTCTTCTCCTTGTACGTCCCATTCGTTGATGAAATCATAATATGCTTTTTCTAGTTCTAAGTTTATCTTTACTAATTTCATACCATTTCTCCCTCTTCAATGTATGATTCTATAGTTTCATCTCATATCCAAACTCTTCAAATACTAAATTCTTATCAATAACTTCTTTATATACACCATTTACTTTCGTAAAACCGCATTTCTCGTATAAAGTTATCGCTGGATGATTGTAATTTATCACAAAAAGTCGTAAATATTTAACCGCTCTCTTCGTTGCTATTTTGCTGGCAGCAGTTAACAGTTCACTACCTATTCCTTGCTTCGCAAACTCAATATTAACGCCTAGTCTATCAATATATAGTGCTTTTGCACCGCTATCTTTCCATTCTACAGCCTCTTCACCTATATGTGCGTTAACTAGGGCAAAAGCGCCAACTATAACCTCATTCTTCAATGCTATGTATAAATTCCCATTCAAAATATCATTTACAAAAAATTCACACGGATAAATATCATCCCAGATATCAATTCCATCCTTATTCATTCGATTGATTAGTTTTTTATACATCGTTTTTATTTCAAGCAAATCGCTTTCTTTTGCTAATCTAAAATCCATATTTTCCGCTTCCTATTCTACAATTGTTCTATACTCATATGTACTTTACTATTTGTTCGATATTATCAATGACAATAGCAGATGTACTAGCAAGTAATTTCTTGTTTTGGTGTCCATTGGCTATTAAGATGCAAGGACAATCAACTTCTTTAGCGACTTCCCAATCATGTAGCGTATCACCTATAAAAACTGAATCATTCCCTATTTCCTTTATGACATTTTTTGCAACATCAGCCTTGCTTATTGCAAAATGGTCTTGCAATCCGTTAATACTTGTGAAATAAGAATGTATTGTAAATGGCGACATTTGTAACATCAAACTTTCTTGTTTGGATGCCGAAATAATGTGCTGATTACTTCCGTTACCCTTTATTTTCTCTAGGATAGATAGCACACTTGGGAATAGCTGTGATTGTTTTAATCCTTTTTCATATAAGAAAATATATTCATGAGCTAAACTCTCAAATGGTGTTAACTCAAAATCAAAGCCTAATTTAGCATAGTATTCTTTTACAGGAAAACAAAATATTTCTCTATATCTATCTCTGCTTTCTATTTCAGGTAAATTATTTCGTGCTAATATTGTATTCATAGATTGTATACAAACATCAACATCATCAAATAAAGTTCCATTCCAGTCCCAAATGATGTTTTTGAACTTCATAATACTAGCCTCCTAATCATATTTATTTATAACTTCCCTTAAGTAATTCTTGTACTCTTCACGCACCCACAAGGGCACTAATTCAGCATCAATACAATTATACTACCCTCAAATTTTAATTCTCCACCTGATATTATCCTATTGCCAACGAACTGAGCCTCAATTAAATTTGGATAATCCTCCGCTAAAGATACACTGCCTAAAACCAATGCCCCAATAATATTCCAAAATGCATGTGCTACAATCGGTGCAACGAGAGATTGCGTATATTCTAAGAGAACACTCCTTTTTTCTCCACAAAATAAAAAATCACAGTAAAAAATATAATACCCAGCAGTGGAATAAGTTCCGCTACGAATCTCCAAAGTGGAGGGTTTAGTTCATTTGGTACAGGAATTAATCCGACAATAATAGCACATCCCATAAAAAACAATAAGCACTTTCCGATAGTAAATAGTAATTTCTTCATATTCTCCTCTTCCATCAATATAAATAGAACTGCAAACATGGTACTATTATAACAATACCATATTAGCAGTTCAAGGTGCGTTATACTAATATTTACTTTTCTGCTCTTGTGGACAAGTAGGCTTCATTATATTCTCTGAAATTAGTACAAATGCCCCTTCCAAAATGAAAGCAATTCACTCGCATCCTTAGCAGTTTGCTTTTCTACATAATTTTGATAATTGGATGAGTAAGGCAGAGATAATTTCTCAGTTATCTCATAAAGTGGTTTCATAGCCTCACCATATTCTTTTAAAGATTTCTCAAAGTCAGCTTCTGTCAAAGCTCCAGCAAAAATATTTTTTATTTCATTGACAAGGCTTTCATCGGCTACATAGTTATTCGCTCTTCCGTAAAAATATCCGCTAAGTTCAGTTACTGTATTCCCTTCTCCATTTATCTCAAGTTCGCTTATATTCTTTTGCTCCCATGACTTAAATCTGTCGACTTTTTTCTCAAACATAGATTGCATAGCGTTTCTTTGTTCTTCATTAAAACCGATGTCATCACGATTTAAGTAAGCATTCACAACTGCTTCACGTGCTACAGCCTGATAATCAAATGATCCTGCATCGTAAAATTCATCTAACTTTTTCATGGCAGTATTAACATTCAGAAGTTCCTCAAATGAAAATTCTGCTCCTTCCACATTAAATTTCGTATTTATATTCTCAAGTGTATTTTCTATTCCATTTTTTTGATTTTCCATCATTTCGATAGCCATATCATTTAATGATGAGAATAAATTTTCAGAACTTCCCAAACCAAAACCCACCTTATATTCAAAAGATTGAATGTATCCCATAATGGCTTTCTCGGTTTCTTCTGTTTGTGGTTCCTTCGTAATAGCGGTCATCTTCTCAAAAAAATTTTCTGCTGTCACTTCATATTTTGCAGCTATATATTTTCCATCGATATATTTCCCACGCACCTCGTCAAAAGCTACGCTGATAATAGCCTTTGACGATTGTCCGTTTGGTTCAGCATCTTCTGCACTAATGCTGAGTTCCACCGTGTCATATCTACCGTTTTTATTAACCGTTTGAAGTGACATACCTTCATTCAAATCTTTAATAGCAAATATCGTTTGCATAGGTGCTATCACCGTAGAATTGTTACTCAATCCATTAATTGACATAATTTTCTCCTTATCTCTATAGTGAGTTTTATAAGTGTATATCTTATTCTTTCTATCGACCACTTCCGAATAAAATTTAGAAATATTGGACACGTATAATATTTATTCTGTAAAAATAGTCTGCAACTATCGTAATTATTGACTATTCAAAAGAACAATCATGTGCTGGAATGTTCGTAATTTCTTCAAATTCCTTGTTCCCCCTAATAAACTCAAATTCTTCAGATGTCTGTAACTCTCTCTCAAAAATAGTTGAAAACCGCTCTGTAAATGTTTCGGGTATCTCTTTGCTTATATGGTCATAAAGTTGGTAGTTTGACAAATTCTTCGTTTCTTTCATTTCTGGCAACATCTTTTTCAATGCATTTATGCATCCTTCACTGTCTTTTCGCTTTACTGATAATTCAAGATATGCTGAGTATGCCATCCAATTAACTGGTGAGAATTGCTTCGTAAAACTATAATATTGATCTGAGAGAAATTCTGCATTTTCTGGACGATTGTCTTCGATTGCAATCTCCATTAAACACATGATTGCTGCTTGAATTTCTGCGACTGACTTTAGTATTTTTCGCTGCCAAATTTTTACAGATTCTTCGCTTTTTCCCTGTTTACTATATAGTATTGCTAGATGCTTATCTCTATCTATAGTTGTTGGATGTAAACTATTTACCAACTCTTCTGCCACTTCAAAATTTTCTTTTTCTATACTTCGTGCAATCAGCATGGAAATGGCTAATTCCCTTATTTGCGGCACTTCACTTTTTTGAATCCGCTTATATAGCCCTTCTATTTTGCATTTATACTGCTCGCACTCAGACATTCCATACATATGCACTGCTCCATCCAAATATGGTGCTACTGAAGCAATCAGTTTTTCACAAGTTGGATATTCTGAAATCTTCTCCATCGCAATTTCGAAAGCTTCAGGATAACCTTTTTCTCTAGCAATTGTATCTAGCTCATTGGTAAAATTATAGATTTCTATATCCGTCAAATCTTCATTAAACGCTAGTAACTCATTCAAATCTATTTTTAAAACTCTAGCTAACGCAGGTAAAATAGTAATATCTGGGTAACTACTGCCCTTTTCCCACTTATTCACTGCTGGGGCTGTGATATTCAAATATTCTGCAACCTGCTCTTGTGTTAGTCCTTGATGCTTTCGTTTTTTTCTTATAGTTTCGTTAATTTTCATGAAAGATCCTCCCCAATGTTTATAACTTATTCTACCACACAAGCAGCATTGTTCCTATTGATTATCTTTCACTACAAGCATGTATTAAATTAACTACTAGTTAATTTTGTGTTTACTTTATAGATAAATCTTGAGATAATTTTTATTTCACCGCACATTTTCACTTACTCAAACGTTAAACATCACGAAAGGAGGTTTTTATGTCTTTAGATTTAAACGAGCAGTACGAAAAGATCTATGCATTTTGCTATTTCAAGATACACAACTCCGAAGTTGCCGAAGATATTACACAAGAAACTTTCTTGAAATATTTTGAATCAACAGGGTATATAGAAAAAGGCAAAAAACTCGCCTTTCTCTATACCATAGCACGTAACTTGTGTAATGATCATTTTAGAAAAGGGGCAAAAATGATAGATATTGACAACTTACCACAAGCCTCTGAAGAAGTAACGGACGATTTGGAAATCGCTATTGTTGTTCGAACTGCAGTGGCAAAGCTCACTGCCTCAGAACAAGAAATCGTACTACTTAGATTCACAAATGAACTTGGTATAGGCGAAATTGCTAACTATTTAGGTGTTTCAAGATTTACGGTTTATCGAAAACTAAAAAACATTGAAAAACAACTAAGAGCTACTTTGAGAAAGGAGGATTTTTATGACTAATAAATTTACACGTAAATCATTAAAATTTGCATTGAAACAAAACTTTACCCCACCACCTACGAAACAACGAGATCAATTTATAAACAGCATCTCGTATCCAAATGGTACCTTCTGTGAATTGTTAATTTCACAGATTGGCTTTATCCGAAAAAGAGTGTGGCTTTTCTTTATTTTTTGTGTTTGTTTTGCTTTTTTCTATGCAGAATTTACGAACATGCCAGAAAATATTGTTTCTGTAATCTCTGCAATCTCACCACTTTTTTCATTGTGTACGATTGCTGAACTCTATAAAAGTACAGCATATAATATGGGAGAAATGGAACTTGCTTGCAAACATAATTTGCCAAAAATCACACTTATGCGACTTGGAATCTTGGGTACTGTCACCTTTATAATGCTTTTATCACTTGTTGCTATCGTTGGTGAGCGCAACTTTGGAACACTTAGAAATGCACTGTATATTGCTGTGCCGTACTTACTTACTAGCTATATCAGCCTTTTGATGATTTCTAAGCTACGCACAAAAGATACAGTTTCTGTTTGTGCTTCGGTAAGCGGAACCGTCAGTTTTATCACCTTCTTAGCAAACAGTAATTATCAGTTTATCTACAGGTCAGACTTTGTCTATAAGTGGTTGATTCTATTTGTGATGCTTATAGGATTACTCTCTTACACCTTTATTAAATTCATGAAATCACAGGAGGAATTACAATGGAACTTGTTATCGATCGAATAACAAAGCAATACAAGAACAAAATCGCTGTTGACAGGCTATCCCTAACTCTTACAAGCGGTGTATATGGTCTGCTCGGTGCAAATGGAGCAGGTAAGACAACGCTTATGCGCATGATATGTGGAATACTAAAGCCAACAAACGGTGAAGTCACGTTTAATGGAATCGATGTATCAGAAGAAAATTATCGTGATGCGCTTGGTTATTTACCGCAAGACTTCGGCTATTACCCCGAATTTTCTGCCCAAGATTTTATGTATTATATGGCCAGCCTTAAAGGACTGACAAAAACACAAGCAAAGTCTAAAACAAAAAAACTGCTTGAAATCGTCTCTTTATCAGATATGGCTAAAAAGAAAATCAAGACATTTTCTGGAGGAATGAAACAGCGTTTAGGCATTGCTCAAGCACTCTTAAACAACCCCAAAATCTTAGTCCTTGACGAACCAACTGCAGGGTTAGATCCTAAAGAACGTGTACGTTTTCGAAATTTAATCTCAGAACTTGGCAAGGATAGAATTGTACTTTTATCCACCCATATCGTATCCGATGTTGAGAATATCGCGAGTACAATCCTTGTGATGAAAGATGGACAGCTTATCCATAACGGCACACTCACTGAAATTATTGCGGTAATTGAAAGCAAGGTGTTTGAGTGTACTGTAGATACTAGAACTGCCGAGCAATTAATGGCCAATTACCCTGTTATCAATCTTCGTGTAGATGGTGAAAAAACATTTTTACGACTCGTATGTGATGAAACTCCGCACGAATCTGCTTTAAGTGTTTCGGCCACTTTGGAAGATTTGTATTTGTATTATTTTTCGGAGGTGAACAACTAATGAATAATTTTTGGACTTTAGTTGGGTTTGAGTATAAGAAAATCTTTCAAAGAAAAAGTGTTCCTATTCTTATATTCCTAATCCTATTATTTACTATATTTTTGACTACTACTACAATTATAGGAAGTGATAATGTTTCGACAGAGGGCGATATTCCTCTTAGCAATTATGAACTAATGAAACTTTGTAAAGAATATGACTTAGCACTTTCAGGTCGTCCAATTGACAGTACCCTAATCATGGAAGCTGTCGAAGCCTATCAGCAAGTGCCAACCGATGTTTACCCCTACACAAAAAGTAAAGAATATTTAGAATCCGCCATGCCTTATAGCAGTATTTTCACTCTAATTGATTCCGCGTTTGCAAGTAGAAATACTGGTTGGGATATCAGTGCGATGCAAAACTTAACCGCTGAACAGGCAGATTCCTATTACGAAAAAAGAATGGATCAATATCAACTGAATTTGGAAAATAATCCTATGTTTTCAGATGCTAACATTGAACGCGTACTTAAAAATGATAGTAGCGTTGAAAAGCCTATTATCTTTCAAGTTAGTTCCGGATATATACGGTTTTTATCCACAAGTAGCACAACTGCGTTATGTATTATGTTATTTATCTCATTTGCCTTTTCTTCTATGTTTTCCGGTGAATATCAGGCAAGAACTGACAACTTGATTTTAACCTCAAAAAGAGGTAAAAGCACACTAATACTTGTAAAGGTTTTCACTGCAATTTCATTGGGATTTATACTAAGTATAATAACATTTTTAACATCTTATCTATTTCATATGTTTATATTTGGTTTTGAAGGCACAAACGCTGCAATCCAAAATTTTATCGCTTTAATAACATACGATTTCACAATGTTTGAAACGGTTATATTGCTATTTGTCACTACGATGTTTGCTACATTTTTTATGGTATCAATCACCCTTTATATTTCCTCAGTAGCAAAGCCTATCGTAACACTTTCAATAACAACTTTAATTGCTTTTGTGGGACTCTTTAACGGGTTGAATCTCCCTTTCGTACAAGAAACAAGGTATTTCTTACCTACTGCTATGGGAAATTTCACAGATGTTACCACTCAACTTTCATTTCATGTTTTCGGTATTGATATCTGGCTATATCAAGCAATTTGTATTGTCGCATTTTTCGTAGGAACTTTACTGTTACTACTTGCATACCGAAATTTCAAGCAGCATCAAGTAGGGTGATTTTATTTGTTTTTCTCGGACTCTAAGATTCTCTGAATCACTGTATTCACATAAGAAAGTGGTAGACCGACCACATTAAAGTAGTCCCCTTCAATTTTTTCAACATAAGCCGCAAACCTACCTTGAATTCCATAAGCCCCTGCTTTGTCCATAGGCTCACCACTTTCTATGTATTTTCTAATTTCACAATCTGACATCTCTTTTACATATACACGAGTCTTTACTGCATGGATATATGCATTGAATGTGGTTTCAAATTCTGAACCTTCAATCTTTTGACAGTCTTCCTCTTCGGTGCATTCAATCACTACTACTCCTGTGTACACATCATGCACATCATTCTGGAGCCCTTGGATCATTTCAAAAGCTTCTGTCTCGTCTTTTGGTTTTCCAAGTACTTTTCCTTGATGCACAACAACGGTATCTGCTCCAATGACAATACAATTCCCTTCTTGCTTCTGTGCTACATCTAATGCTTTTAGCAATGCCAATTCCTTCACTATTTCCTCTGGAATAACTTTTTCAAACACTTCATCACAATCACTTACAATCACCTCAACATTAATTCCAATTTGCTCTAGCAATTCTTTTCTTCTTGGGGAAGCTGACGCTAATATAATTCTCATTTTTTCTCCATTCTCACTAACTTAATATTATTTCATTTTATAATCTGTATTCTATAGCCAAGTATGCAATCAATATAAATAATCTCATCTAATGATACCTTTATTACACACAAAAAGCAAACCGTATTTCAAGTTTGCTTTTTGTGTATTTGATGAATTTATACTAAATGCTCGTTTCACTCATATTCGGTTTAAAATAATGTTTTAGGATCTACATAGTTCAATTTAAAGCTATCTGCTACATTTTCACACGTAAGTTTTCCATCATAGGTATTGATTGCTGAAAATATAACATCATTATCTTGGCATGCTTTTTCCAAACCTTTATTAGCAATTTCAAGACCATAACGAAGTGTAGCGTTTGTCAGTGCAATTGTAGATGTTCTTGGTACTGCCCCTGGCATATTGCCAACGCAGTAGTGGATTACACCGTCTACTTCATAGATAGGATTGTCATGGTAAGTGACCTTTGTCGTTTCACAACAGCCACCTTGATCTACTGCAACATCAACAATTACAGAACCTGGCTTCATAGTTTTTAAGTATTCTCTTTTCATTAATTTTGGAGCTGCTTTTCCTGGAATTAACACTGACCCGATTACAAGATCAGCATCTTTCACTATCTTTGCAATGGTTGCATCCGTACTATATAGCGTTTGAATTTTAACTCCAAATATATCATCTAAATACGCAAGTCTTTCTAAGTTGATATCCGTAATTGTAACATCTGCCCCCATACCTACTGCAATTTTGCAGGCATTCGTTCCAACGACACCTGCGCCAAGAATAATAACCTTTGCTTTTTCAGTACCAGGTACTCCTGATAACAGAACCCCCAATCCACCAAATGGTTTTTCTAGATATTTCGCACCTTCTTGTGTACTTAATCGACCTGCAATTTGGCTCATCGGTGCCAACAAAGGAAGTGTTCCATTTCGTTCCATCAATGTTTCATATGCTACACCTTTTACTTTCTTTTCTAACAAAGCCTCCATTTGTGGTCGATCAGCTGCAATATGAAGGTAAGTGTATAAAATCAACCCTTCACGAAATAATTTATACTCTTCTTGCAATGGCTCTTTTACTTTTATAAGCATGTTCACTCCGTCCCACACTTCTTTAGCAGTCTCAAAAACTTTCGCTCCTGCTTCTTCGTATTCTTCAGTAGCAAAGCCTGAGCCAACTCCTAAATCTCTTTCCACCCATACCTCATGGCCTGCTGCTACATAACTCGCTACATTTCCAGGTGTCATTCCCACTCTATACTCTTGCACTTTAATTTCTTTGACGCATCCTACTCTCATGTTTGCCTCCTTGCATAATTGTTTCACCAACATCTTTGATTAGTCATATTATACAAGTATTTTCGTTCTTATTCAATCTATCCGCATTTTCTTGACACGAAAACTTCTACCATGTTATTATCTTCTTATGAAAATCATCCAAAAAATCAGGTGAGTTTTATTCGAATTTATTTGATTTGATTAATTTTCAAACCACAATTTGATTTTAAAGAAAATGGAGA
>CAYJGW010000052.1:0-2163 GCA_964369425.1 uncultured Lachnospiraceae bacterium | reverse complement strand
CCAGAGTCTTTAATGTACCACCTGAAGTGTTATTAGAATCACGTTCACTCCAGTCAGTTGAAACCAATTTTCTTCCTTCACCGTCTAATGTCAATATTTCTTACATGTATTACTACAATAAACGGATTGTAAAAGCTCTTATCGAGACGTATACTACAACTACCGATGATTACGCTAAGGTTCAAATGTTTTGTGATTTTTCTGAATATAATAGTTTAGATGATTGTTCCTGTATATACTTAGGAACTTGTACAAAGAAAGGTGGATTCAGCAATTATGTTTTGCACAACCAAATCTCACCTTTAGAAACTGTTATGATTTCATGCATTGATACTATAGCAACCCCTCTGCGAGCAAGTGGTGTACTTTTAGGTCTTTCTAACAACAATATGCTCCCAACAGCATTTAAAGCTATTATCTCTCCATCAAAAATTACAGATTTAGACTATTTAAAGAATCTTTTAAAACTATCAAAAGATGACTTGAAACAGATAAAAGATAATCACTATTTTAGTATTTACAATTGTAAGTAAAGAATCATTACGTGATTGACCAGTATACCGTTACATTTTTTCATTGACTGTTAATAGAACACTACAGATATCACCTTCTATAATAATTGATTGATTTTCTATTTCTTTTGCACAATTTGCGCCCTCCATATTGATGCTTGCAAAAACAGCATTTTTATTATTGTATGTCATCTGCCAAAATGGATATTTAATAATCGACGGTGTGTTAAATCCAACTCCTAGTTCTAGAAATAATACTTTTTTACGACTATTTTCTCTGATAAACGTTTCATATTTTCTCGCTGCTCTATGCCAGCCTTCATCTTCTACGAAAGTACCATCTTTTCGAAGGTTAGTTGTCATGGGTTCTCCACATTTGGGACAATACGGTATTAGATCTGTAGGAATCTTAAAATCCTTTTGCTTTTCAACCATGGCATATACAAGTTCCTCATTATCATACGTCATGTCATGACAAGGTACTGAACACTGGAAAAGACCATAATCTCCTTGTGTGTAAAATAATCTCTCTTTATTAAATCCAGTTTTCTGAAAGATATGATCTACATTTGTTGTAATCACAAAGTAATTTTTATCTTCCACAAGATTCAATAAGTTTGGATATGTATCATTCAACTCCTGCTCATATCTATTGTGTAAAATATGCTTACTAAAATATCCCCAAAACTCTTCTAAAGATTCATAAGGGTAAAATGCACCTGAGTACATATCTGAAAATCCATACTTGTCTCCATAATCCTTGCACAATCTTTCAAACCGTTCTCCGCCATAACATAATCCTGCTGATGCCGAAAGTCCTGCTCCCGCTCCAATCACAATTGCTTCTGCCTCTTTAATGCTCTGTTTTAATTTAGCAATCTTCTCCAAGTAACTCTCGGTAGAGTCTGTAGTCTTCTTCTTTAAAAACATTAAATATCACCTCTATTTCACTATTTGTCTCTTCCAAT
This sequence comes from uncultured Lachnospiraceae bacterium, assembly GCA_964369425.1. Classification (GTDB taxonomy): domain Bacteria; phylum Bacillota; class Clostridia; order Lachnospirales; family Lachnospiraceae; genus CAUPWF01. The sequence goes on along the minus strand of CAYJGW010000052.1, from coordinate 683 downwards.
ACTTCCTGAATAACCGTAACTGCGATTTCAACTGCCTTATCATTTGGAAAGTGAAACTCTCCTGTGGAAATACAACAAAATGCTATACTCTTCAATTTTTTCGTAATTGCAAGTTTCAAACAATTGCGATAAGAATTCTCTAGGAGTTCACAATCTTTCGATGTCAATTCCCCTCGAATTATTGGACCTACTGTATGAATCACATATTTACTTGGAAGATTGTAACCACTAGTAATCTTTGCTAATCCTGTGCCTTCATCATGTCCCTGTGCTTTCATCAGCTCATCACATTCTTGTCTTAATTGTAGCCCTGCTACTGAATGTATCGCATTGTCTATGCACCCATGACATGGTATGAAACATCCTAGCAAAGCTGAATTTGCTGCATTTACTATCGCATCTACTTCTAGTGTAGTAATATCTCCCTTCCATAAAAAGATTTGTTTGTTATCTTTTAATGGTTGTAAATCAGATACCTTAACAATTCCCTTTTCCTTGACTTCTTCTGTTAAGAATTCGTCTTGCACCTGCAAAAAATTCTTCTCTAATCCCATTGGTGGGCGAACATTCATAAGAGATCGAAGTAGTCTACGTTGTTCTTCATAACTTTTGGGGAACATCTCTGCTTGTTCCTTATATTTTGGCATATCTTCTATCAACTTTTCATTTAAATACAATAATTG
>CAYJGW010000051.1:0-18076 GCA_964369425.1 uncultured Lachnospiraceae bacterium | reverse complement strand
CAAGGATCAACAGGAGCAACCGGTCCCCAAGGTCCAGTAGGTCCAAAAGGTGATCCAGGATGCTGTTGTTGCCAGCCAGGACCAACAGGCCCACAAGGTCCCTCGGGCACTAAGGGAGATACAGGGGCACAAGGTCCAGAAGGACGATCAGGTGGCTCTATTTGCCCTTGTGAAATTACCTTTGGGAAAATAGTTCGGTTTTTATTGGAAAACGAATTTCCATTTGATGTTACAGCAAATGTTCCATTTGAGATGACGTTATCGAGTACGGAAGATGAGCCAGCAGAACTTTATAATACTTGGGGTGTCGAGTTTGAAACGGGAATTGTAATACCGTTATGTAAATTTGAAGCAATATATCTCAATTTTACAACAGAGCAAGAGCGAGAAACTTTTGTCAGTCTACTTCGAGTGATCTTGAATCAGACACTTACGTGCTGTCATAATTGCGAGCCTTGTGAAACTTGTCCGGATGTATTATCGGTGACCCAATATAACAGTATAATTGACATGCCAACTAGTTGTAGATATGAACATTATTTAGACGCTACTTGCAACTGCAGTGAGTCAAAGTATGATACTGTTGCGAAACGTATAGAGTTAAGTAATTTTACTAATACTACAGGTGAAAAAATGCGATTAATAGTAGAGCGAAAAAAAGATGAGAATCATGCAGTAGGATTAATTGCGACTCAAAAAGCAGAGATTATTCCTACAAATATCGTAAAAAATATTGAAGCAACAGGACTATCAAGTGCACTCTTCTCTTATGAGACAGAGGGAACATATAATGTTGCACTTGTTTGTTTAGAGGAAGTAAGAGCAATTCAATTTCTTGAGTTAGATTAAAATTAAATAAATACAAAAGGTAGAAGGAGTGCGCTATAGAAAGGTGCACTCCTTAAAAAATATTCCCAAGTACAACTAGAAGTTGTACTTACCTCAAAATCTACTTGTTTGATATTATTTTGACGAAGTCGTATGATGAGTATATAAAATAATTAAGAACGAGGAGATAAAAAAGATGCCTAAATTTAGCAAGTATAGTAAAATATTTGAACCGATTCAATGTGGACCGATGAAATTAAAGAATAGAATCGAGTTCACTCCGATGGTATCCTGTCATGCAGATGCAGAAGGGAGAGTAACACCAGAGTTAGTGGAATATATCGGTATGCAAGCAAGAACAGGAGCGGGACTTATTACCATTGGTGATACTGTAGTTGACAGAACTTGTGGTGATGGTTTTATGGGTGCTCTTTCTATGACAAGAGAGACTGATATTCTTGGACTTAGTAGATTAGCAGAAGAGGCACATAAATATGGTGCTAAATTAAGTGTAGAAATGAACCATGGTGGGAACACTGCTATTCCTGAATTATTAGAGAGAGAAGCAATGGGAGTTACAACTACTCCAATGGAAGGGAAGTCTCGTTATGTAAAAATGATGGATCAAAGGGATATTGATACGATTGTAGGACAATTTGCAGATTGCGCAGATAGACTTATGAGAGCAGGGTTTGATGCAATTATGATTCATGCAGCTCATGGAAATCTAATCACACAATTTTTATCACCTGCATCTAACACTAGAATTGACTGGTACGGTGGATCTTTAGAAAATAGGATGAGATTTCCAATGCAGATACTAGAGGCAGTTTACAATAAGGTCGGTGGAAAGATGGCAATCGACTGTAGAATTAGTGCAGAAGAGAGAATTCCAGGAGGAATGCCAATTGAAGAGACAATTGAATTTTTAAAGAGAGCTGAAAAATATTTGGATAAAGTACATATTTCTACAGGTCTTATCACAAACCCTCTATGTATCAAATATTGTTTACAACCTAATACAGTAGAACATTGTATTAATGTAAATAGTGCGAGTAAAATCAAGAAAGAATTAAATATTCCAGTTACGGTAGTTGGATCTATTAGTACTCTAGATGATGCAGAACGCATTTTAAATGATGAGGATGCAGATTTAATAGGGATGGCGCGTGCACTAATCGTAGATGGAGAAACGGTTACAAAAGGATATAGAGGGCAAGAAGATAAGATTCGACCATGTATCAGATGCTATAACTGTTTAAAAGAGATATTTCCAGGAAGGCAAGTACGCTGTAGTTTAAACCCTGTAGTGGGACAAGAGTCAAGATATCACGACATGCCATTAGCAAGAGTGAGTAAGAAAGTTATGATTGTCGGTGGTGGACCTGCTGGAATGCAAGCAGCTCAGACAGCTGTAATGAGAGGACATGATGTTACCCTATATGAAAAGGCAGATAAATTAGGTGGAATGCTTCATGAGGCGAGTACATTAGAGATGAAAGCAGACTTAAAAACCTATACGGAATGGATGATTAAGACAACTCTTGAATGTGGGGCGAAAATTGTATTAAATACGCAGGTAACAGCAGAACTAGTGGAAGAGATGTCTCCAGATGCACTATTTATAGCAACGGGAGCAACAGAATTCAAACCTCCAATTGAAGGGAATGACCAAGATAATATTTTCCTTGTTACAGATGTAGATGCAGGAAAGGTCGAAGTAGGCCAAAATGTTGTTGTGTGTGGTGGTGGATTAAGTGGAACAGAAAGTGCAATTGCGTTAGCCCAACAAGGGAAAAATGTAACAATTGTAGATATGCAAAGTGCAGATGAACTATGCCAAGACGTATTCTGGGCGAATCGTGTGGCACTAATGGACCTACTAAAAGAGAACAATGTTAAAATTATAGATCAAGTTAAAATTGAACGATTCAACCCAACGGGAGTAGAAATTATTGATAAGCAGTGGAATAGAAGTGAGGTTGCCACAGATAGCATTGTACTTGCACTTGGTTTAAGACCGACATTTGAAGCAGTTGCGGAGTTAAACGAACTTATCCCAGAAACTTATATAATTGGAGACTGTGAAAAAGCAAAAGATATTCATAATGCGATACATACAGCTTTTTATAGAGCGATTCAGTTATAAAAATTTACTCAAATATCAATCAAAAAAGAAAAGGTATTATGCTATAATAAGCATGGTATCTTTTCTGTGTTTTACAGAAAAATTTGGAAAGAAGGTCATGTATGGACATTAAAGAAATGGAATATTTTGTAGAAGTATGTAGGCATAATAGTATTTTAAAAGCTTCGCAAAAATTATATATCACACAACAAGCATTGAGTAAGTCAATGAAAAAACTTGAGATTACACTAGGGGTAGAATTATTTGCTAGAAGCGCTAATTCTATATCTTTAACACAAGAAGGTGAATATCTTTATGAAAAAGTTTTAGTAGAACTAGAGCGGCACCATTTCTTTTGTCAAGACCTAGAAGAACGGTTTAAGATAAAAGAGACGGTTTTGCGATTGGGTTTAGTTCCAGGAGCTTTACGAGCATTAGGAGCAGAGATACTTATGGGATTCTTTGAAAAGAACAAAGGTGTTAAATTGGAAATTACTGAGACCTATGATAAACTCTGTGAGCAGATGATACGAGAGCATAAGTTAGACATTGCGATATCAACAAAGCCAATTAAGGAGTCGGAGTTAAAATATACAAAAATAAAAAGAGAGCCACTCTATGTGATTGCAAATAGCGAATTTCCAATAGCAAATAAAACCACAGTATCTTTTGAAGAGTTGAGAGATATACCGATTGTGTTATGTGATGACAACCTAAATCTCCATACCAATGTGATTCAAGAATTTAAGAGATACGGACGAACTCCCAATCTCATTTTTGAAGCAAATGAGATTGAAATTATGATAGATTTAGTGGCAAAAGGGAAAGCAATCAATATATGCGCAGAACATGTGTGTTGTGATTTAGAAAAGAAGGGGATCGTTGCAATTCCAATTCGCGATACATTAGCAAACTGGGAAATTGGTACATTGGTATTAGAAGGAGGACATAAATTAGAAGAAAAATCTTCCCTTCTAGAACTATTGCATACAGGAGCCAAATTATAGTATAATCTTCCAAAGAATGAAGAGATAGAATAAGAAAAAAAGAAGAATAAAAGGAGTGTCATATGCGAGCTTATGAGAGATTGATTCGATATACAAAGTTTGAAACTGCATCGGATGAAGATTGTGATAGTTGTCCAAGTACAAGTAGTCAGATGGAATTTGGCAAATATCTAGTAGAAGAAATGAAAGAGATTGGAATTACAGATGCATGTATCGATGAACATGGATACGTCTATGGAATGATACCTGCTAATACAGTAGGAGTGGACACTGTTGGGTTTATTGCACATATGGATACCGTACGAGATGTACCATTTGAAAATGTGAAAACCACAATTGTTGATAATTATGATGGTGGGATTGTTGTGTTAAATGAAGCATTGGGCATTACTTTAGATCCAAAAGAATTTCCAGAATTAGATGAATATAAGGGGAAGAGCCTACTTGTAACAGATGGCACAACGCTGCTAGGAGCAGACAATAAAGCTGGAATTGCAGAGATTTTAACGATGGCAGAGCAAGTGATGGCAGACCCAAGTATCAAGCACGGTGAGATCAAAATCGGGTTCACACCAGATGAGGAAATCGGGCGCGGAGCAGACTTATTTGATGTAAAAAGATTTGGCGCAAAGTTTGCTTATACAGTAGATGGACTTGCATTTGGAGAAGTGGAATACGAGAACTTTAATGCAGCAAGTGCGACGATTTCCATCAATGGTGTGAACATTCACCCTGGAACTGCAAAAGGAAAGATGGTGAATGCACTGTCAATAGCAACAAAATTTGATCAAAGTTTACCAGAAAATCAACGTCCACAGTATACAGAAGGGTACGAAGGATTTTTCCATCTACAAAAGATGTCTGGTATTACAGAGCATGCAGAAATGAGTTATATTATACGTGATCATGACGATGAAAAATTCGAAGAGAAGAAAGAAATGGTGCAGATGGTAGCACAGATGTTAAATAAAGAGTATGGAGCTGGAACGATAGAGGTTCAGATAGAAGAGAGCTACAGAAATATGAAGAAGCAGATAGAGCCTCATATGGAGATTATCGATTTAGCATTTGAAGCAATTGAACAAGCAGGTGGGACACCTTACAATATTCCTGTCCGAGGAGGAACCGATGGGTCAAGACTTTCTTATATGGGATTACCATGCCCTAATATAGGAACAGGATCCCATAATGCTCATGGGAAAAAAGAATATGCCGTAATTGAAGATATGGATATGTGCGTACAAGCATTGATAAATATTACAACAATTCTAGCAAAGTAAAAGGAGAAAATAGCAACATGAAGTTAAGAGCGACTAGTATCAATGATTTAGATACTGCAATGGAGATTATAGATGGGGCAAAGAAACACTTAAAAGAGCAAGGAATTGATCAATGGCAAGAAGGGTATCCTGATTATGCATGTATCGAAAGTGACGTAATCAATGGAAAAGGATATTTTGTGATAGATGATGAGGAAGTAATGGGATACTTATGCATCGACTTTTCAGGAGAGCCAGCTTACGATAAACTGAATGGAGAGTGGTCTAGCGATGAAAAATATGTAGTGGTTCATCGGATGGCATTTCATGAAAGTGCAAGAGGAAAAAAACTGTCTGACATCACATTTGAATTAGTAGAAGAGCTTAGTAGAGAAAAGGGAGTTTTTAACTTTAGAGTAGATACAGATGGGGATAATTTGAAGATGCAACATATCTTAAAGAAAAATGGATTTACTTATCGAGGTACAATCTGGTTTGATAATAGTGAAAAGATTGCTTTCGATAAAATCATTCAGAAAAAATAATTTGGAAAACTAGGAAGAGCGGCATGTATAAAATTTTAATTGTGGAAGATGATTTAGGAATCGCAGAAGGAATAGAAAAACAATTGGAAATGTGGAATCTAAAAGCAAAATGTATCCAGGATTTTCGATTAGTTCTAGAAGAATACACAGAATATAATCCCCATTTAATACTAATGGATATCAGTCTACCGTATTTTAATGGATATCACTGGTGCAGTGAGATACGAAAACTTAGTAAAGTACCAATTGTATTTATCTCATCGGCATCTGACAACATGAATATTGTAATGGCTATGAATATGGGAGCAGATGACTTTATTGCAAAACCTTTTGATCAAAATGTACTGGTAGCGAAAATTCAAGCCCTTCTTCGCCGCAGTTATGATTTTGTGAATCAAGCTGTGTTTTTGCAGCACAGAGGGGTCATGCTAAATATCCATGACAATACCCTTAGGTATCAAGAGCAAAAAATAGAACTGACAAAGAATGAGCATCGCATTATGCAGTTGCTACTAGAACATAAAGGACAGGTGGTAAGTAGAGAGAAACTGATGGAAAGTCTATGGCAGACGGATAGTTTTGTGGATGAGAATACATTAACGGTAAATGTGAATCGTCTGAGAAAGCATTTAGAACAGATAGGGCTAACAGCATTTATTACTACGAAATTTGGAGCAGGATATTTGATTGAAGAATAGGTGGATACCCAGATGCAGTTATTATTAAATTTTATTAAAGAGAAACGATTTATGATTTTTTTGAATATAGGATTTGTACTGATTTTCTTTGTTGTGTTCGCGTTGTATCAATTGCCTTTAGAAGCAGTGATGTATCCCACAATTATGTGTGCTCTGTTATTGATAATAGTGTTTAGTATACGTTTTGTAAAGTATCAAACAAGACAAAAACAATTACTAGTAGCAAAAGAAAATTTGGAAAATGTACAAGAACTCTTACCAGTACCCGAAAGTGAAGAGGCACGTAGATACCAAGACCTAATCGTAGAAGTTACAAGAAATCAAATCGAGACAGAACGCTTAGAGGAAGAGAAGTATCAGCAGTTAAAAGAGTACTATACCATCTGGGTACATCAGATTAAGACTCCGATTGCCTCTATGAAGCTTACCTTGCAAAATAGTGATACGAAAGAGTCTAGAAGATTAAGCACAGAATTATTACGAATTGAACAGTATGTGGAAATGGTATTGGCGTATATCAAAATGAAAGAAAATTCTTCAGATTATATTATAAAGGAATATCACTTAGATTTTTTGATAAAGCAAAGTGTCAAACGATTTTCTACTGAATTTATTTATAAGAAGATTCAACTGATATATGAACCAATTCACACCACTATTCTTACAGATGAAAAATGGTTTGTTTTTGTTCTGGAGCAGATACTATCAAATGCTTTGAAATATACCTCATCAGGATATGTGAAAATATATGAAAAAGCAGGAGTCCTATATATCGAAGATAGTGGGATAGGAATTGCAAAAGAAGATTTGCCAAGGGTATTTGAACATGGTTATACAGGTAGTTTGGGAAGAAGTGATAAGAGGGCAAGTGGAATCGGCTTATATCTATGCAGAGTCATCTGTAAGAAATTAAATCATGAAATATCGGTAGAAGCTACTTTGGGAAAAGGCACGAAAATCATAATTCATACACCTAGTTATATGCCTAGTATAGAATAAGCACTTCTTACAGTAATGTAAGATTTGAAGGAGAAATGTAAGGCCATCCGATGGAATTGCTTTTCTCTTTTTTGTTATAGTTATAGCGTAATCAGTCAGCAGCAGTAATGAGAAGGAGGAAGGTCAATGAGCATTTTAGAAATAAAGGGGTTACAAAAAGTATATGCATCAAGATTTGGAGGAAATAAGGTAGAGGCGCTAAGAAACGTGAACTTTGAAGTGGAATCAGGAGAATTTGTTGCAATTATGGGGGAATCTGGTTCTGGAAAGACAACATTATTGAATATCATGGCAGGAATCGATAAACCTACAAATGGTATGGTTATTCTAGATGGAAAAGAGATAACTAAAATAAAAGACGAATCCATAGCTACGTTTCGAAGAGAAAACTTGGGATTTGTATTTCAAGATTTCAATTTATTAGATACATTTACTGTAGAAGATAATATTTATCTCCCATTGGTATTGTCACATAAATCCCATAAAGTAATGAAGGAGAGATTAGAAAAAATCGTGAAACTCTTGAATATCGTGGGACTATTAAAGAAGTATCCTTACGAAATTTCAGGAGGTCAAAAGCAAAGAGTTGCAATTGCTAGAGCATTGATTACGTATCCAAAGCTTATATTGGCAGATGAACCAACAGGAGCATTAGACTCTAGAGCATCCGATGAACTCTTGCGATTATTTACTCAGATTAATAAACAAAAGCAGACCATTTTAATGGTGACCCACTCGGTGAAAGCTGCCAGTAATGCAAATCGTATTCTGTTTATACGAGATGGAGAGGTATTTCATCAAATTTATCGCGGTGAAGACACGAATGAACAGTTGTATCAAAAGATTTCTGATACATTAACACTGCTTTCGAGAGGTGGTGAGTAAGATGACATATTTTTTTTATATGAAAATGGCGATACAAGGAATCAAAAAAAATAAGAAATTGTACCTACCATATATACTGATATCCGTTCTATGGATTATGATGTTTTACATTGTGTATTCGATGGCTATGGGGGAGACAATACGAAGTATTAGAGGTGGAGGTACTCTGATAACAATTATTCAAATGGGCATTCCAATCATCTTTATCTTTTCGTTTGTGTTTCTTATGTATATGAACTCATTTTTAACAAAACAGAGAAATAAAGAGTATGCCCTCTATAGTGTACTTGGACTGAATAAGAAAAATATTTTTCGAATTCTATTTTGGGATACAACGATTGTGGCTAGTATTTGTATTAGTATTGGAGCTATACTTGGAGCTGTACTTTATAAATTATTTGAGGTGGGACTACTTAGAATCGTAAAAAGCGAGTATGATTTTTCGTTGGAGATCAATGTAAAAAGTGTGATTTTCACATTTGCAGCTTATGGAATCATCTTTGCTGTCATTTTAATACAGTCTTTGATTCGAATGGCGTTCACTAAGCTAACATGGTTATTAAAAAGTCAAAATATGGGAGAAAAGCCGCTGAAGGCAAATTGGATTTTAGGACTTCTAGGAATCGGATGCTTAGGGGTAGCATACTATCTAGCACTTACCTTAGAAGATCCAATGGAAACAATCCCCATGTTCTTTCTTGCAGTGTTGCTAGTTTGCATAGGAACCTATCTATTATTTATTGTAGGAACAGTGATTCTTTGTAAAATTTTGCAAAGAAATAAAGCATATTATTACCAGTCGAATCATTTTCTTTTTGTATCGACGATGGCGTTTCGTATGAGAAAGAATGGGGCTGGGCTTGCAGCGATTTGTATCTTTATTACCATGGTATTGGTAATGATTTCTTCTACATTCAGTCTCTATATCAGTGAAGAAGAGTTATTGACTCGAAGGTATCCAAGAGATATCATTTTATCGCTAGGATATGAAAGTATTAACCAGATAGATGAAAATGCAATTGAGGATGTTAAAATCTACACGAATGAAGAGACAGAAAAACTTTCAGGAGAGGTTCAAGATGAAATTTATTACAAAAGGATTATAACAGCAGGACAATTAAAGTCAGACCAGTTTGAATTTATGCCGTCAAATGCAACTTCGTATGAAGATATCTATCAAGTGTTTTTTCTAGATATTGCAGACTATAATCGTATTTATGATAAGCAGATTAGCTTAAAAGAAAATGAAGCAATGATTCATGCGCCTAGAGGAACATACGAGGGAGAAAGTATAAAAGTGACCGATACTTTGCAGTATGAAGTGGTAGAGGTTTTAGATGGATTCTGGAAAGATCCAATTGCAGAGATGACTATTTTCCCTTCTCTTATGATAGTTGTAGGTGATTTGAATGCAGTAGAACAGAGTTTACAAGGGATTATAAACTCGATGGGTGAGAGTATCATCAGTTCCAGTTTAGTTTATAATTATAATACAGATTTAGTAGAAGGTGATATATTAGACTTGCAAGTGGCTTTAGAAGATTCAGGGTCAGCATTGTTTGAAAAAAACAATGGGGTACATCGGTTAGATTCAGATTCTTTTGAAAATGGAAAGGCAGAGTTTTATGGATTGTATGGTGGGCTATTCTTTATCGGAATCATTCTAAGTGTATTATTCATTGCAGCTACAGTGCTTATTATATATTATAAGCAGATTGTGGAAGGGTTTGAAGATAGAGGGAGATTTGAGATTATGAAAAAGATTGGCATGTCAAATAAAGAGATTCGAAAAGGAATCAATGCACAGGTATTAACCATATTCTTTCTACCTTTAGTTGTTGCAGGGGTTCATCTAAGTTTTGCATTTCCAATTATAAGACAATTGTTATTGTTATTTAATATGACAAATACGATGTTACTAGTATCTGCTACGATTGTAAGTTTTCTGATATTTGGATTGTTTTATGTGGTGATATATTATATGACCTCAAGAGTATATTATCAGATTGTAAGTCGCTGAATTGTGTTACTTTTCACAGTCACGCTACGTGTGCCTGCAAAAAGCAACAAATCACGTCCATTTACAAGTCGCCTTACGGCGAGGGACGTGATTTTTCATAATTTTCACTTACTAGCCCATCACTAATCAGCGGAGTGATTAGCGTGGGACTGAAATGTAACGAATTGTTACAATTTGTGAAGAGGTTAAAAAAGATACGTTGCTTTCTGTACTATGATTTTGTATAATGGACTTGTAATTATTTAGGTCAGTGTGATGACGGAACGGAGCGCAATAATGAATGAAATTATCCATAATATATTAAGTAGAAGAAGTGTGAGGAAATTTACAGATCAGCCTATAACTAAAGACGTGATGGAAGAGTTAATAAAGACAGGAATGTATGCACCAAGCGGAATGAACCAACAGACTTGGAAATTTTGGGGTGTGTTGAATAAAGAAAAAATCAAAGAACTAGCAACTGTTATGGAAAAGTCTCTTGGTAGAGAGGGATATAACCTATATGAACCAGCAGGTTTACTAATCATATCAAACGAAAGAGAGAGTCGCTGGGGAAAAGAGGATAATGCATGTGCATTACAAAATATTTTTTTAGCAGCTCATAGTATGGGGGTTGGTTCAGTATGGATTAATCAGTTAAATGAAGGTGCTTGTGACATTCCGGAAATTAGAGGCGTACTTGATTCATTAGGGGTCCCTAAGGAACATGTAGTGTATGGAATGGCAGCATTAGGGTATCCAATGAAAGAACCAAGAGGAATCATTGAAAAAACAGGCGAGTACACAATAGTTGAGTAATAATTAAATAGAAATTCATAGTACAAGCATATTGATTTGAATCTGTTTTCAGAACATATGCTTGTTTTGTGATATAGAAAGAAGGATAATATAATGGCGAAGGTTACACTTGGAAGAACCAAGATTAGAGTAGAGAAAAATGCATTTGGAGCACTACCAATACAACGGATATCAACAGAAGATGCTGTGAATTTACTTAGAAAAGCACATGAGAATGGAATGAACTTTTTTGACACAGCAAGGTCATATTCTGATAGTGAAGAAAAAATGGGAATTGCATTTAAAGGTATTAGAAGTGAAGTGGTTATAGCTACCAAAACACCTTCTACGACGGTAGAAGGCTTTCGAAAAGATTTAGAGACTTCATTGAAACTGCTACAGACAGATTATATTGATATTTATCAATTTCACAACCCACCATTTTGTCCAAAACCAGGGGATGGAACTGGACTCTACGAAGAAATGCTTAAAGCAAAAGTAGAAGGGAAAATCCGTTTTATCGGCATCTCTAATCATAGACTAAAAGTTGCACAAGAAGCTATAGATAGCGGGCTATATGATACCCTTCAGTATCCATTTAGTTATTTAACTGGAGAACAAGAACTTTCATTTGTAGAACAATGTAAAGAAAAAGAAATAGGGTTCATCTGCATGAAAGCCATGTCAGGAGGATTGATTCAAAATGGAAAAGCGGCAGCAGCCTTTATAAATCAATTCGATAATGTCTTGCCGATTTGGGGAGTACAAAAAGAAATTGAATTAGATGAGTTTATTTCTTATATTGCCCAGCCGCCTTCATTAGATGAAGAGTTAAAGGCTGTGATAGAAAAAGATAGAGAAGAGCTAGTGGGAGGTTTTTGTAGAGGGTGTGGATACTGTATGCCATGTCCAGTGGAAATTAATATTTCGCTGGCAGCAAGGATGTCACTGATGCTTCGAAGAGCACCAGTTGAGAGTTTTACAACACCAAATATTGTAGAAAATATGCATCAAATACCAAAGTGTATTGGATGCAATAGTTGTAAAAAGAAATGTCCATATGGTTTGGATATTCCGAATTTATTAAAAGAGAATTATGAAGACTTTTTGACATTTATCTAAGAGAGGAGAGGGCGGATGAAGATTGCAGTTGTAGGAAGTATCAATATGGATATGACAGTAGAGGCAGAAAGGATACCTTTAAAAGGTGAAACATTATACGGGAAAAATTTACGCTATATTCCAGGAGGAAAAGGAGCGAATCAAGCAGTAGCCATGGCAAGACTCGGTGCACAAGTTGAGATGTTTGGTTGTGTTGGTGAAGATGAAATGGGAAAGAAACTCATAGATAATCTAAGTTCTAAAGGTGTAACAACAGATAATATTAACATCATATCGAATGTGCCTACAGGGATTGCATTGATTACTGTGGGAGAAAGTGACAATACAATTGTGATCGTTGCCGGTGCAAATGACTACGTGAATGAGCAATATGTAGAATCGATAAAGCCTAAACTTTCTCAGTTTGATATGGTAGTATTGCAACATGAAGTTCCGGCAAAAACAATAGAATGTGTAGTGGATTTTTGCTATAACAATGAAATAAAAGTGGTGCTAAATCCAGGTCCAGCTAGAGAAGTTCTACCAGAAGTTCTTGAAAAAATAACGTACCTAACACCAAATGAACACGAAGCAGTAATCTTATTTGGAAAAGATAAAGAGGTGGAATCACTCCTAAAAGAGTATCCAGAAAAATTAGTGGTTACCCAAGGATCTAGAGGTGTCAGTGTAGGACTTGAGAATGGTGAAGTGGTGACTGTGCCAGCTCGTAAATCAAAGGTCGTAGATACAACAGGCGCAGGAGATACTTTAAATGGTGCATTTGCAGTGAAAATTGCAGAAGGAAGCAGTATAGTGGAGGCGCTAGAATTTGCTAATGTTGCAGCTGGTCTGTCTACAGAAAAGTTTGGCGCCCAAGGTGGAATGCCAACTTATGCAGAAGTAATAACTGATGTAGAAAAGAAATGAAGTAGTCTTTCGGGATATAGATTTCAAAGAAATCTATATCCTAGTTTGGTGTTATAGCAGCTTAACACTATTTCGAGTATTCATTTTTGCTTGTAGATAGATAGTTGAAGCATCTTTTTGGGGATTTGTAATTCTTTCAAGGAGTAAATGTACAGCAGTGTTTGCCATTTTTTCAGGGTCTGTACACACTGTGGTAATTTGGGCTCGTCTAGTAAAAGGTGCTTCATCAAAGCTTACTATACTGATATCATCAGGAATATGAATCCCACATTGGTTAAAGGCATCTAGTAGTCCCTCCAACATTCGATAATTACTGCAGAATAGAGCAGTATAGTCCAAACTAGATTTTGCAATCTTTATTCCGGCATCAAAGCCAGATTCATAGTTGATACCACCGACGATAATACTGTTTTGAGAGACGACTAATCCATTATCAAACATAGCGTCTTCGTAACCACGCCTACGCTCAATAGAAGTATTTGAGAGATGTCCACCTGATAAATGCCCTATTTTTTTATGTCCGCATTGGATTAGATAATGTGTGATTTTATAGCTACTATGGTAATTGTCATTGCATACAGTATCAAAGGAGGAAGCTTTCATTCCTCTATTTAAAAAAACTGCAGGAACTTGTTTTGATTTAAGAAGTTGCTTTAGTTGCTTATTTCCTTGAACATTAATGAATATAATACTAGCATAATTATCTAAAATTGCCATTTGTACATAATGTTCCTCTAATTCAGAACTATCATTTGTATATGCAAGTAAAGGTATATACTCCTTTTTTAAAATTTCTTCAGTAAGAAATCGAACAGTCTCCATATAATACCAATTTTGAAGATCTCCTACAAGGATTAGGATGGTCTTTTTTTGTACCTCCTTATTACGTATATCCATAATGTTAATACGATAGTTATGCTCTAAGAGTAGTTTTTCTACTGCTTCACGCGTTTCTTTTTTTACGTTATCTTTACCTGCTATTACTCTTGAAATAGTGGCGGTAGAAAAGCCACTGATAGCAGATAGTTCTTTTATGCTGATTCCCATATCGTACCCTCCAAGCAAATTTTAATGATTTTATTTTATTATATACGACAAAATAATTCAACAAAAATAATATGGGGAGATTAGTATGCAATTGCAAAGAAAAATCAGAACAAATAGAAATAGATGTAAAAAAATATCATTAAAGAAGAGAAGGGAAATTAGAAGACTGCAAAATGAGAAAGATTAAAATAAGAAAAAATTGCATAATAAACGAAGCTAAAAAGACTAACAAAGTGTTTGAAAGATATAAAAGTAAAATATTATTGATATATATTTACATTACAAAAGGAAGCGAAGAGTAAAAATAAATGTAAAAAATGTCAGAAAAACACTTTGATATTGTTGTTAATATATATAAAATTAACAACA
The DNA here is from genome assembly GCA_964369425.1 of uncultured Lachnospiraceae bacterium. Taxonomy (GTDB): domain Bacteria; phylum Bacillota; class Clostridia; order Lachnospirales; family Lachnospiraceae; genus CAUPWF01. The sequence goes on along the minus strand of CAYJGW010000051.1, from coordinate 3,486 downwards.
ATATCATAAAAACTGCGAATAGAATTCTTCTCTGGAAATTGTTAGACTTATCTCATCATAAAAGAAAAGAGGATAACAGATGAAAGTAGCAGTGATAGGAGCAGGATTAATGGGAGCTGGAATAGCGCAAACATGTGCACAATCAGGTTATGAAGTGATTAATATTGATGTGTATGAACCAGCTTTAGAGAAAGCAAAAAACAATATTGATGCCTTATTTGAAAAGAAAATTGTGAAAGGAAAGATGACAATTGAGGAGAAATTAGAAATCTTAAGTCGACTATCTTACAGCAGCAATATGAAAGATGTAGGAGAAGTTGATCTAGTAATAGAGGCTGTTCCAGAAAAAATTGAATTAAAAAAGAGCATTTTTGAACAAATTGATAAGTATTCAAAGCAGGAAGCAGTATTAGTATCTAATACATCAGGCTTAAGTGTATCTGAAATGGCGGCAGCAACAAATAGACCACATAAAGTGATGGGAGTGCATTTCTTCTACCCAGCACCTGTTATGAAACTTGTAGAACTAATTAGAGGAATTGCTACAGATGATGATACGTACAGTTTCGTGAAAGAATTTGCCCAGAGCATAAATAAAACGACAGTAGATGCGCCAGAATATCCAGGTTTTATCGTAAATCGAATATTAGTGCCAATGCAAAATGAAGCAGCTTTTATGGTGATGGAAGGTTGTAAACCAGAAGATGTAGATAATGCAATGAAACTTGGATGTAATTTTCCTATGGGACCTCTTGAATTAACAGATTTTGTGGGGGTAGACATTATGCTAGGAACGATGAAAGGTTTATGTAACGGATTTCAAGACAGTAAGTATCGACCATGCCCGCTATTAGAAACAATGGTTAAAGCAGGACATTTAGGGAGAAAATCAGGTAAAGGATTTTATACATATACAAAATAAATTTTATTGAAAGGTAGGAAAGAGGAAGATGAAAGAGGTTGTCATTGTAAGTGGAGTGAGGCTGCCTGTAGGAAGTTATGGTGGAAGTTTAAAAGATGTCTCAGCGATTGATATGGGGGCAATGGTTGTAAAAGAAGCAGTAAAGCGAGCAGGGATTCAACCATCGGATGTAGATGAAGTGATACTTGGTCAGGTGGGACAGATTGCAGAAAGTGGTTTTTTGGCAAGAGCTGTCAGCTTGAAGGCAGGATTACCTAATGGAACAACAGCATATTCTGTAAATAGACAATGTGGTTCGGGATTACAATCTATAGCAGATGCAGTAATGGAAATTCAGACAGGTCAGGCGGATGTTGTTGTGGCAGGGGGAACTGAGAATATTTCTCAACTTCCATATTATGTAAAAGAGGCTAGATGGGGAGCACGCATGGGGCACAAAAGTTTCGAGGATGGTGTAATTGATATTTTGACATGGCCATTAGATGGAAATCATAATGGCGTTACGGCAGAGAATGTAGCTAGAAAATACAATGTTAGCCGAGAAGAACAAGATAAATTTGCTTTAGAAAGCCATGCTCGAGCAGCAAAAGCAATTGCAGAAGGGAGATTTAAACAAGAAATTCTTCCGGTAGAATTAAAGGATAGAAAAGGGAATGTAACAGTATTTGATACAGATGAAGGAGTTAGGGAAGGGCTTTCAATAGAAAAATTAGGAAAGCTAAGACCATGTTTCTTAAGAGATGATGAAGCGAGTGTAACAGCAGGAAATTCATCAAGTCTAAACGACTGTGCTGCAGCAGTTGTAGTAATGTCAAAAGAAAAGGCAGAGCAACTAGGTGTAAAAGGTATTTTAAAAATTGAAGGTTATGCAGTTGAAGGTTTTGATGCAGAATTAATGGGATACGCACCTAAAATTTCAACAGATAAACTTGCTACAAAACTGAATATAAACTTAAAAAATATAGATATGGTAGAAATCAATGAAGCTTTTGCAAGTCAAGCATATGCAGTAAGTAGAGATTTGGGTTTAGACTCAACTAAGGTGAACATATATGGTGGTGGCATTTCAATTGGACATCCAATTGGGGCAACTGGAAGTGTATTGACAGTGAAGGTACTTTACGAACTGATGAGTAGTAATAAAAAAGATGCTTTGATTACGATGTGTGTTGGAGGCGGACAAGGGATTTCAATGTACTTTACAAAGATACAGGAGGACTAGAGAATGAAGAAGCCAGTGATAATGACTGCTAAAGAAGCAGTAAAGAGAATAAAAGAAGGAACAACGCTTGGGATTGTAGCAATGACTAGAATATCTGAGTGCACAACAATCTTAAAAGAAATTGAAAGAAGTTTTCTAGAAGAAGGAACGCCAAAAAATCTAACATACCTTCATACATGTGGACAAGCATCTGCCGGTAAAGAAGGTGGAATGCAATATATTGCACATGAGAACCTTCTTAAGAGAGTAATTGGTGGTCATTGGGGACAATCATCTAATATGATGAATCTCATTACACAAAATAAAATTGAAGCATTTAATTTACCACAAGGGCAAATGGCCAATATGTTTCATAGCATGGCGTTGAGAGAACCTGGTAAATTAAGCAAGGTAGGTTTAGGTACATACATAGACCCACGCCTAGAAGGTGGAAAGATGAACCAATGTGCAAAAGACAGTGGCTATGACACTGTTGCGATTGTGAACGTAGATGGAGAAGAATATATTCAATATAAACCGATACCAATCGATACCTTATTGATTCGAGGAACTTATGCAGATGAAAATGGAAATATTTCTACCAAGAAAGAAGCGATGGTACTAGAAGTGCTACCGGCTGTAATGGCTACAAAACGCTGGGGTGGACAAGTGATTTGTCAAGTAGAAAGAGTAGTGGAAAATGGTTCGATTTCACCTAAAGACGTTACGGTTCCAGGCGTTTTTGTTGATGCAGTAGTTGTGTGTGAAAATCCTGTAGAAGAGCATAGACAAACATATTCATGGTATTTTGATCCAACTTACTCAGGAGAGGTAAGGGGTCCTGAAGGGGAGGTTACATCTTTACCTAAAGATATTCGTAAGATTATTTCTAGACGAGCAGCGGCCGAATTAAAGCCAGATCAAATTATCAATATAGGGACAGGAATACCAAATGAAAATTTTGGTCCGATTATCGCAGAAGAACAATTATCAGATATTGTGACAATTACAGTAGAGTCAGGCGTATACGGAGGAGTACCAGCTAGTACAATTGATTTTGGAATCTCTAGAAATGCACAAGCACTTATCGCTCATGATAGACAGTTTGAATTCTATAATGGTGCAGGTATTGATTACACCTTTATGGGCGCAGGGGAAATGGATCAATATGGAAATGTCAATTCTACAAAAATGGGGGCAAAGTCTCCAGGAGCAGGTGGATTTATAGATATTACAGCTACTGCAAAAAATATTATTTTTTGCGCAGGGTTTACTGGAGGTGGACTTCAAATCGAGTTTAATGAAGAGGGGATTGATATAAAACAGGAAGGTAAGTTCAAGAAACTAGTAAAAGAAGTGCAGC
>CAYJGW010000050.1:15098-18324 GCA_964369425.1 uncultured Lachnospiraceae bacterium | reverse complement strand
TGCAAGTATTTGAGATGATAGTGCAAGATTTATAGAAATGTTTTCGTTAAGATATCATTGTACGACAAGTTCAGGAGCGGATTTGTGAAAGCAATGCGATGTGAGGAGATGAGAGGGTGCATGAACAGATTAAATCGTAATAAAAAGTATCATTGGAGCGAAAGTGCGGTTGCATATCAGATTTATCCAAGAAGCTTTAAGGACAGTAATGGTGACGGTATTGGAGATTTACCAGGGGTGATTGAAAAGTTAGATTACGTAAAAGATTTAGGAATAGATGTGATATGGATTTGTCCGTTTTACAAATCACCTAATGCGGATCATGGATATGATATCAGTGATTATCATAATATTATGGACGAGTTTGGTGCGATGGAAGATTGTGATAGACTACTTAAAGAAGTACATAGAAGAGGTATGCACTTGATTATTGATCTAGTGATTAATCATACGTCGGATGAACATCCTTGGTTTGTGGAAGCAAAATCAAGTAAAGATAGTGCAAAAAGAGATTGGTATATATGGAAAGATAACAAAGAAAAGAAGTTGCCGAATAACTGGGAGAGTATATTCAAAGGCTCTGCATGGGAATTGGATGAAGCTTCTGATGAATATTACTTACATCTTTTCGACAAAAAACAGCCAGATTTAAATTGGGAAAATCAAGAAGTGCGTAATGCACTTTATGAGATGGTGAATTGGTGGTTAGACAAAGGAATCGATGGATTTCGTATCGATGCTATCAGTCATATTAAGAAGGAATTGACTTTTTCGGATATGGATAACCCGGATGGCTTGGATTATGTACCATGCTTTGAGAAAATGATGAACTATGAAGGTATCGATGTGTTCTTAAAAGAATTAAAAGAGAGAACATTTGCCAAATATGATATTATGACAGTTGGTGAAGCGAACGGAGTCAATGCAGAAGATGCATATAAATGGGCGGGGAGAGAAGATGGATACTTTAATATGATATTCCAATTTCAGCACCTTAAGTTATGGAACACGCAGAAGAATACATTGGATCTTGTAGGTGTTAAGAAAATATTGTCTAAGTGGCAAAACACTTTGCATGGAATCGGGTGGAATGCGCTCTACGTTGAGAATCATGATTTAGCTAGGATTGTGACGAGATGGGGAAATGAGACAACTTATTGGAAGGAGAGCGCGAAAGCATTAGGATTGATGTATTTTATGCAAGAAGGAACCCCATTTATCTATCAAGGGCAAGAGATAGGTATGACAAGTGTTAGAGTAGATAAAATAGAAGAGTATCAAGAAGGTCCTACTATTCTCAATTATTATGGACGGATTGAAAATGGAATGGAACCAGAGCAGTCTATGGAGATTGCATATCAGACATCTAGGGCGAATTCACGAACTCCTATGCAATGGGATGAGAGCGAAAATGCAGGGTTTTCGACAGGGAGTACTTGGATGAAAGTGAATGAGAATTACAAAGAGATATCGGTAGCAAGACAAATAGATGATGAGGATTCTATTTTGAATTTCTATAAAGATATGATTCGCATCAGAAAAGAAAGTCCAGAGTTGCTTTATGCAAGTTATCAACTGCTTATGGAAGAAGATAAGCAGATCTATGCATATAGAAGAATTGGAGAGCAAAAACAATATCTAGTTGTGTGTAATGTTAGCGAAGAAATGGCAGTGTTTGAACAAGAGGAAGAAATTAATGGGAAATTAATGTTGTCCACTTATAAAGATGCTTTAATAGAAGGGAATAAGATTCAGTTACGCCCATATGAGGCGAGAATGTACGAGTTGATATAAAGAGTTGATAAGAGAAAAGAGTAAGGAGTAGAAATAATTATGAATTATGGAGCAGTAATACATCGTGCAAGCGAAAATCAATGCTATGCAGTGGATGAAAACGTAATCGAGGTTAAGATTAAGACAGGATATGATATTGAGAAAATCAATATTTACCATGGAGATCCTTTCGAAGGAGGAATCTTAGGAGGGAACTGGAAGTGGGGTGGTGAAAAATTAGAAATTAGAGAAGTGTATGAACTTCAATACCACAAAGTATGGGTAGTACGCCTAACACCTATGTATAAACGATTGAAATATTATTTTGAATTATTTTCAGAAGGAGAACGTATATTATTCTTTGAAGATGGGTTTATGACAGAGGAACAATCAAAGCTGGAGGGAAAGAGTTTGCAGTGTTTCACTATGCCTTGGTTAAACCCGATTGATGTCAAGACTACACCAGATTGGGCGAAAGATACCATATGGTATCAAATATTTCCAGATCGCTTTTGTAGAGGGAATTCTGAAAACGGATTGGAAGTGGTGCCTTGGGCGAGTAAAAAGCCATCAAATGAAGATGTGTATGGTGGAGATATCCAAGGGATTTTGTCAAAACTAGACTACATTAAGAGTATTGGAATCACCGGAATCTACTTAAACCCTATTTTTAAAGCAGGGACAACACATAAGTACGATACAACGGATTACTACGAGATCGATCCAGCATTTGGAGATAAAGAGAGCTTTAAACAGTTAGTAGAAGAATGCCATAAAAGAGAGATTAAAGTGATGCTTGATGGGGTGTTCAATCATTGCGGAGATGATTTTCCGCAATGGTTGGAGGTTCTTGAAAAGGGAAGAGATTCTAGGTATTTTGATTGGTTTATGATAAATGAATGGCCAATCGATAAAACAAAACATCATACAAGAGATAATGAATTCTATTCATTCGCATTCACAGCTCACATGCCAAAGCTTAATACGAATAATCCAGAGGTAATAGAGTATGTGGCACAGATTTGTGAGTATTGGATACGCGAATTCGATATAGATGGTTGGAGACTAGATGTTGCAAATGAAATCAGTCACGCTCTCTGTAAAGAAATTCAAATGAGATGTAGAGCTGTCAAACCGGATATCTATATATTGGGAGAGATTTGGCATGATTCCATTAATTGGCTACTGGGAGATGAGTTTGATTCAGTTATGAACTATCCTCTTACGACAGCGATTAACGATTATTGGGTTAGGGAAGAGTTGAATAAAAAAGACTTCGAGCACAGCATCAATAATTGTTATCAAAGATATATGCATCAGACAAATGCAGTGTTATTTAATTTACTAGATAGTCATGACACAGATAGGATGTACTCAAGAGTTGGAAAAGATGAAGCAGTTTTTTACCAACAACTCGCAGTACTATTTACGATGGCGGGAAGCACAAGTATCT
>CAYJGW010000050.1:0-14998 GCA_964369425.1 uncultured Lachnospiraceae bacterium | reverse complement strand
GTTTTTTACCAACAACTCGCAGTACTATTTACGATGGCGGGAAGCACAAGTATCTATTATGGAACAGAGATTATGATGGAGGGAACACACGATCCGGACTGTAGAGCGTGTATGCCTTGGGATGAAATTGAGTTAGGAAAGTATGATAAATATATCGAAAAAATGCAGCAGCTTACTCATATGAGAAATACGATAGGAGCCTGTAAATCACAAGTTTTAAGATTTGAAAATAATTATCAAGATAAAAGAATCATTGAATATGTAAAAGATGAAGAAGTTCGTGTAATTGTAAATGTATCAGATAATCCTATTGAAATCGGTGCGAAAAAAGAGAAGATATTATTTTCTAATCAGCTAGATGATTTGTTATTGCTTCCAAAAGGAGTTGTGATATTTGGCATATAAATGCGCGTTTTTAGAGGTAATCTATATAAAGTTAACAAGAAGAAGTACAATTTTGCACACAATATATATAGAAAATCCTCTGAAAAACAAAAAAAAATAGTAAAAAACACTTGTGGAAATCGTTTTCTTGTGCTATAGTAATTTTAGTTCAAATCGAGGCAAATGAACAAAAAATTTTAATGGTTTAGAAAACGTTTTCTAAACCAAGTAATTAATGTATGAATAAGGAGGCAGTTATGAAGAAAAAATTAGTAGCCCTATTAGCAGTAGCAGGATTAGCGCTCGTGGGATGTGCAACAGATCCAGCATCGGAAGGTGGAAGTAGCAGTGAAGAAAAGAAGGAAGAAGGTGGAGACATCGTACTTCAAATTGGAGTAGAAGAAGGGTACCACCCATATTTCCAAGAAGTAGCAGATGCGTATACAGAGGAACACCCAGAAGTTACTTTTGAAATTGTACAGACATCAATGTTTGATTTACTAGATGCACTTGAAACACAACAAGGAAACTCAGCAGACATCTTTATGATGCCAAATGATCGTATTGGAGATTTAGCAGATAAGAAACTGATTGCACCAACAGATGCAGACCTTACAGGATATACAGAAGCAGCACAAACAGCAAGCAACTATAATGGAGAGAATTATATCGTGCCACTTAGTACAGACACAACTCTACTATATTACAACAAAGCGAATGTAAGCGAAGAGCCAGAGACATTGAAAGAAATTCCAGTTGAAGAGTGGACAGCGAAGTACACAGACTTTTATGTAGCAGGTGGAATGTTGGCATCTAACGGAGGATACATATTCGGTGATGACACTTCGGACATCGGATTGAATAATGCTGGGTCAGTAAAAGCTTTAACAGCTATCCAAGAGTTATTCCATAATGGTTCTGAGAACTGGGTAGCAATGCAAGAAGATACTTCAGGATATGACTGGCAAGTGCAAGCGTTTATTGATGGGACGATTAACTACTACATCGATGGACCATGGAAATATGCGGATTTAGTAAAGGGTGGATTAGCAGAAGAGAATATAGGGTACATGCCAATTCCTTCATGGGATGGATCTGGAACATATGCACCAATCACAGGTGTAAAAGGTCTTGTAGCAAATGCTAACTCAGAGCATGTAGAAGTTGCTCAAGATTTTGTTTCTACATTTGCAACAGGTGAATATGCACAAAAGTGGTATGAGTCATACAATGAGGTTAATCCTCACACAGAGGTAGTGTTTGAAGAAGGTTCGATTGCAGAAGTGGTATCTAATGCCACAAGCGTAGGAACTGCAATGCCAACTGATCCAGCATTTAGCAAGGTTTGGGAGCCAATGGCAGATGCATTAAAGCAAGTTGCAGTAGATAAGAATGTAGACCCAAAAGAGGCGCTTGACGCAGCCGTTGCAACAATCCAGGCAGATATAGCGGCCATGGAGTAATAGCTTGAATTATAAGGCACATGCTTCTAAAGAGCGTGTGCCTTATTCTTAAATAAAATGTTATATTTTTCTAAAGAAGATAAAAAACGAGAGGAGAATGGATTGAAAAATGAATAGCACACTTATTTTTTTGATTTCCTTTTTAGTTCCAGGGAGTGGACATCTTGTACTAAAAAGATTTAAAGTTGCAGCAGTTGCATTGGCGTATACTGCATTTATTTATATCTCTATCGCAACTGCCTTAATCCCAAGTATTTTACAAAGTTTTGCATTCCACTTAAGTGGGGAGTATGAAGGGCAATTAATGATTGGCACTCATGCAGGAGATGATAACTCATTTATTCTATTATTACAAACTGTATTGTCAATTCTTTGTATCATTGCTTTTTTAACAATCAATTATGGTATTGCTAGAGATGCAAAAAAAACAAAGATTGCACTGGATGAAAACGAGGAAGTCTCATCATTTAGTGAAAAAGCAAGAGCAATGGCGCCAGAGATTATTCCAAATGCTATTGCAGGACCGGGATTCATCATGATGCTTTTATTCTTAGTTGTACCGGCAATTATCTCGATTATGATTGCATTTACAAATTATAGAGATACAGTAACTGTTCCGGCTAATCTAGTAGAGTGGGTAGGACTTGACAACTTTATGAAACTATTCAGTGACGAGAGATTAGCGAAGGTATTTACGGATACATTAGGGTGGACCTTAACATGGACATTTAGCGCAACTATGCTAGTATTGGTACTTGGAGTAGGACTTGCAGTACTATGTAATAATAAGCATATCAAAGGGAAGAAGTTTTTTAGAACTGTATACTTGTTGCCATGGGCAGTTCCAGCATTCTTGACAATTTTGATTTTTGAAATTTTCTTTTCAAGAATCGGAACGATGAATACAATTATTGTGCCATTTTTTACGGGCACAGAATATAGCATGGATACAGCTGTGAAATTTTTGATGGATCCAACAATGATGAAAGTCTTAATTATCTTGATTCAAGGGTGGTTGGGATTCCCATACATCTATGTACTTGTAACTGGAATTTTACAGACAATTCCAGATGATCTGTACGAGGCATCGGGAATGGATGGTGGAAATGCATGGACTAATTTCTGGGATATTACATTTCCAATCGTATTTACAAGTGCTGCTCCTACATTTATTACTCAGTTTACGTTTAACTTTAATAACGTTGTAATTATATACTTATTAACTGACAGTGTGGTTAAAGGTGTTGGAGAGGAGTATGGTCCATTAGAGACCATTGCGTCTCTAGGATATAAGTTAACAGTAGAAGAACAAGATTTTTCGACGGCGGCAGTATTTACATTGATTACTTCAGTAATTGTATCAGCAGTAGTATTGTGGTCCTGGGTGAAAACCGGAGCATTTAAGAAGGAGGATGTAATGTAATGAATAAGAATAAATTGAAAAAACATTTGCCAACTTTTCTGATTTACATAATATTATGTTTTATGTCACTATTGATTTTATTTCCTCTATTTGTGACGGTAATGAGCGCCTTTAGTGTATCAAACTCGTTATACTCAACATCATTGATTCCAGAGAATTTAAGTTTAACAGAGAATTTTATACGTTTATTTACAGAGACAGAGTATTTGAATTGGTATATCAATACGTTTTCGATATCGCTTTCAGCGATGGTGTTAGCGACAGCAATCCTTACAGTTATGGGATATGTATATTCAAGACTGCGTTTTAAATCAAGAAAGATGAGCCTTATATTATTATTAGTTGTGCAGATTATACCGAGTGGAAGTACATTAATTGCCTTGTATGCAATTGCAACATCACTTGGAATCTACAAATCAGATAATTCAACGCTGTATACCTACATGTTTTTGATTTTGATTTATACAACAGGGGCAATCCCTATGAATACAATTTTGATGAAAGGTTACTATGATTCTATTCCTAGAGAACTGGATGAATCAGCGAAAATTGATGGAGCCTCTCATTTTAAAGTATTTACACAAATCTTGATTCCACTTGTAAAACCTATGATTGCAGTAACAGCCTTATTCACATTTTTAGCACCAATAGGAGATGTAATCATGCCAAACTTCTTAGTAGCAAGTATTGACTCGGCGGATAAGACATTGGCAATTGGATTAAACACATTAATTACGAATCCACAGGACCAAGCGTACAACTTATTTGCGGCAGGATCTGTATTAGTAGCGATACCTGCAATATTATTGTTCTATAAATTACAAAACCACATAGTAGGTGGATTAACTCAAGGAGGCGTAAAAGGATAATGAGTAAAATAGTATTAAAAGATGTGAGAAAAAAATACCCAAATTCAGATAGCTATGCAGTTAAAGAATTTAACATGGAAATAGAAGAAGGTGAGTTTATTGTGTTCGTAGGACCTTCAGGATGTGGAAAATCTACGACACTTCGTATGATTGCAGGCTTAGAAGATATTACAGAAGGCGAATTGATTATTGATGGTGAAGTTGCGAATGACCTAAGCTCAAAAGAGCGTGATATTGCTATGGTATTCCAAAGTTACGCGTTATACCCTCATATGAAAGTGAAAGATAATATCGGATACGGACTAAAACTTCGTAAGTATGATAAAGCAGAGATTAAAAAGCATGTGGAAGCAGTATCAGCAGATTTAGGATTAAGTGAATATTTAGAGCGATTACCAAAGAATTTGTCGGGGGGACAACGTCAGCGTGTTGCGCTAGGACGTGCTATGATTCGTAAACCAAAGATGTTCTTGATGGATGAACCACTAAGTAATCTCGATGCAAAACTTCGTGCATCCACACGTACTGAGATTGCGAGATTGCACCGTGAAAAGGGCGTTGTGACGATTTATGTAACACACGATCAGGTAGAGGCCATGACAATGGCAGATCGTATTGTAGTTATGTCGATGGGAGAGGTACAACAAATCGGTTCCCCAAAAGAATTATACTTAAACCCAATTAACAAGTTTGTTGCAACATTTATCGGACAACCACCGATGAACATGATCAAAGGAACTTATAAAGATGGAATGTTCAAATGTTCTGGTTTTGAAATTAAATTAGCAGAGTCTGATATCAAAGTATTAAATGATTCCGGTTATAATGGGAAAGAAATCTTCATAGGTGTTCGTTCGCAAGCAATCTGTGACGGGCAGATTTATAAAGAGATGTATCCAGATGCAACGATAACTGTAAATCCAGTAAACGTAGAGTACCTAGGAGACAGTTTAAGTATCTACTTTGAGCCAGAAAAAGGGAACTTATTTGTATCGAGTATTGCTCCAAGAAGTGAAATTGAAGTAGGAAAACCTGTTGAGTTAACAATTGAAAGAACAAAATTGTATTTCTTTGACGCCGAGACAGAGAGATCAATCAAGTATGACGCTAATGAGAAAGCAAATTCGTGATTTAGTTTTAGGAATTGGCTTGACAGTGGTTTTTATCGCAGCAGTTATGATAGTTTTAACCAATGCTACAAGAAATATTCCATTTGAATATGAGGTATTTCAAGAATATTTGCCTACGTATAGAGAACAAGACGATTTTTATGAAGAGAGAAAAGTAGAGTTAGAGGAATATGTGGAATTAGTCATGAGTTCGGAGAATCCAGAGTTGATTAATGAATCCATTTATGACATCTTACCAGAAGTGGAGTTGAATATATCATATGTCAGTTGCAATGATGATCAAATAAGAGAAGCGTCCAAAGAAGTGATTGAGCTTGGGAAGTCCTATTTTGATAGAGAAGATGTAATTCTGCTTGATGCGGTCTATGCGATAGAAGAGAGACTTGCTATTTATCTGGAGAGGCCAAGAAGTTACCTATATTTTCTAATGACAGAAGATGAGGAGAATATGGTTGGTGTGACAATGAGTCCCACAAAAGATGGGTATGACATTGAGGTGCTTTGGGATAAAGACTTGTCGAGCGACGACACATATGTAATACAAGAAACGAATCGTTATAGGTTTTTATATACGAATCAGATTTTCTGACTAGGAAAAGAGCTAAACGATAGCTCTTTTCTTGTTTTAAATAAAGTTGAAAATAATCTTGATACTGAAAGGAGAGAAAATGAAATTTAGTTATGGGACAGCACAGTTGAAAGATAGAGCAATCGGTGAGAGGCAAGTGTACTTACTTAGTAATGGACTAGGAGGATATAGTAGTACAACTTGTATTCAATCACTAACACGAGGTGATCATTCGTTATTTGTGGCAGCAATAAAAGCTCCAGATGTGAGATATCGAATGATAAGTAAATTAAATGAAGTGCTTGAGATAGAAGGAACTCAATATAGCTTGAGTTCGCAAACTTATGTGGATCACACGAAGAACCAGGAAGGACAGGTTTATCTCGTGAATTACACACAAGAATATTTGCCTACATGGACTTATATGATAGGTGGAGTTACTGTCTTAAAGACAATAGTGATGGTTCAAAATGAAAATACAGTGGGAGTTAAATATGAGATTGATAATCCACTAGAATTAGAGGTTACATTACAAGTGACACCAATTTATCAGTTCTTAGAACGAGGTGAAGTATTGCAGCCGAGCCAAGAATTTTTTATTGAAGAAGGAAAAGTGATGTCGAGAGGCATTTCATTATATATAGACACGAAAGCCTCTGAGATAAAAAAACATGCCAATCCAACGTATATTGACGACTACTATTTTGAATATGATGCACGGGATGGCAGAACTGCATATGGAGCAGGTATTAGTCAGGTAGATTACCGATACAATCTAGGGCGAGATAGTGAAGTATCTATAGTGTTTTCCATGGGTGGAAAAGTAAATTGCATTGATGAGATGATTAGGGAAGAAGTCAAACGTCAAGATCAATTGATAGAAAAAAGTGAGCTAAAGGATGAATTAGGAAAAGAGCTAGTAAGAGCCTCTGATCACTATATCGTGAAAAGGGAGTCTATCGATGGCCTTACCTTAATGGCAGGGTATCCATTCTTTTTAGATTGGGGAAGAGATACGATGTATACAGTAGAAGGATGTTGCATTACGACAAAACGCTATGAAGAGGCAAAAAATATCTTATCTACTTTTGTAACCTATTTACACAAAGGGATTATGCCAAACTTATTCCCAGAAGGGGATAATCCACCACTTTACAATACAGTGGATGCATCATTGTTGTTTATTCAAGCAGTATACTTGTACTATCAAAAAACAGGAGATATAGCATATGTGGAAGAGGTATTTCCTGCAATCAAAGAAGTGATTGAATATTATAAAGAGGGAACAGATAATGACATAAAGATGGATACAGATGGGTTAATCAGTGCGGGAAGTGGACTGTTGCAATTGACATGGATGGATGTGCGTTATGAAGAGATACTGCCGACGCCAAGACATGGAAAACCAGTTGAAATTAGTGCGTATTGGTACAATGCACTTTGTGTTTATGTAGAGCTCTCCAAGAAACTCGGAAGACCGTTTACAAGTTATGAAGAACTTGCAAAAAAGGTAAAAAAATCCTTTGTAGAAAAGTTTTGGAATGAAGAAAAGCAATGTTTGCGAGATGTGGTATCTGGAAGCTCATGTGATGACCAGATTCGCTGTAATCAGATATGGGCAGTATCGGTACCGTTCTCGCCATTAGATGATGAATTGGCATTGAAAGTAGTAAATACAGTGTACAAAGAGCTATATACGCCATATGGTCTTCGAACATTGGCAGTAAGCGATTCGGAATTTGTTTCAGAATACAGTGGGACGCTGAAAAAACGAGATCTTTCTTACCATCAAGGAACTGTATGGCCATTTCCGCTAGGGTCCTACTTTAGAGCATACTTGAAAGTTCATAAGTATTCGGGAGAAGCAATAGCTGTGGTCAAAAAACAGATTAGCTACTTCAAAGATTGTTTACAAGAGGGATGTATTGGACAGATAGCAGAGATTTATGATGGCTTACATCCAGATTTTTCTAGAGGGTGCTTTGCACAAGGATGGAGTGTTGGAGAGATTTTAAAAGTGATTGCAGATATAGAAGAGGTAGAAAGGAATTAGCATGTATAAATTTTATTTTGATGAGTATAACAGTGTAACGGCAAAAGGATATGAAGGACCAGCGTTTTTTATGGATGGGGAGCAAGAGACAGCAGTTGTTTTTTTTAATGACTTATGTAAGTTACCATTTGATATAAAATTGAGAAATAGATATAAAGTTCGAATTGGAGAAAAAGAGTATTCAATCACTTATAGGTTTATTACTCATACGGAAAAATTTGATAAGGAACACGCGTATGATGGAAAGTTAGGAACTGTTTATAATAGAGAGTATACGGAATTTTACCTCTGGTCACCGACAGCATATAGCGTAACTGTTCAGTTGCAAAATGGAAGAAAAATCCCAATGGAGTATACCGAAAAAGGAGTATACTTTGTTCGTGCAGAAGGAGATTTCGAAGGTGTAGGATACTCTTATATTGTTGAGCATGAAAAGAAAGTTGAAGCGTTAGATCCCAATGCGA
This sequence comes from uncultured Lachnospiraceae bacterium, assembly GCA_964369425.1. GTDB lineage: Bacteria > Bacillota > Clostridia > Lachnospirales > Lachnospiraceae > CAUPWF01. The sequence goes on along the minus strand of CAYJGW010000050.1, from coordinate 6,644 downwards.
TTTCTTCGACAGTAAATTCGAAATATAATTATGTAATAGATCCTAAAAAAATTGAAAAATCTAAAGCAGGTGTAGGAATTGCAGATAGAAGAAATGCAATTGTATATGAAACTAATGTGCGAGATTTTACAAGTGATCGCAATATAGCATTTGAATATCACGGGAAATACAAAGGAATGACGGAGCGGGGGATAAAAGATAATTACGGCAATAAAGTAGGCTTTGATTATGTGTTGGATTTAGGAGTTACCCATATTCAATTAATGCCTGTGTATGATTATGGTTCTATAGATGAGAGAGATTGTAGCGTAGGATATAATTGGGGTTATGACCCAGTTCAATTTAATGTTCCAGAAGGAAAGTATAGCTGCAATCCATGCGATCCATATGAGCGATTGAATGAGTTAGTAGCGCTAGTGAATGAGTACCACAAAGAAGGGATAGGCGTAATTATGGATGTGGTCTATAATCATGTATATGACCATAAGACGTTCTCTTTTGGGAAAATTGTTCCTTATTATTTTTTCCGCTATCAAGGTGGAAAGGTGAGTGATGCTTCTTATTGTGGAAATGAAACTGCCTCAGAGCGTTACATGGTTCGAAGATTTATTGCGGATTCCATTGAATACTTAACGAAGACTTTTGGATTTGACGGGTATCGATTTGACCTAATGGGAATTGTGGATTGCGAGACTATGAATTTAGTTCAAGAAAAAGCGTCAAGCATCAATCCTAATATTTATATATTTGGAGAAGGTTGGACGATGCCAACAGCAATTCCGACCGAAATGTGTGCTACGCAGACGAATTATGAAAAACTACCAAATATTGGTTTTTTCAACGATGACTTCAGAAATACATGTAAACAAGTTATGATAGGACATATAAATTCCCACAAGGGAGATACAGTCAAAAGATTATTGCAAGGGCTTGATTATGAGAATCCAATAAATAGTTTGCAATATATTTCTTGTCATGATGATTACACAATCTTCGATCAACTATACTATGGTTTTGAGCAAGTAAATGTCTTCGAACAAATAAAACTGGGATACGCATTTGTATTTTTGGGACAAGGAAACTCATTCCTACATGCGGGGTGTGAAGCTGGGAGGACGAAACAAGGACTTAAGAATTCTTTCAAAGAAAGTGAAGTTATCAATCGATTAGATTGGGATTTAATCCAAAGCAATCAAAGTTTAGTTTCCTATGTGAAGGAGTTAATCAGAGTAAGACGATTGCCAGAATTCTATCTCTGTGAGTCACGAGATGAAGTGCAAACAAAGACGAGTGTAAGTGAAAATGATGGTTGTGTCAGCTATTACATCAATGACTGGGTGATATATATCAATCTGAAAGGGGAACCGATTACAATTTCGATCAATGGTACTTTGATTTCACAAGATGGGCAGCAAAAAGATTCCAATGAAGAGACAGAGATTACAATCGAATACTATGGAGTAGTAAAAACAAAGTAATGAAACAAGTGTAGAGGAGGAGATAGGAATGCATCCATTAGAAAATAAAGTTATATATCAAATTTATCCAAAGAGTTATAAAGATACAACGTCAACAGGCGTTGGAGATATCAATGGAATTATTGAAAAACTGGATTATTTGAAAGAATTGGGGGTGGATTATATATGGCTTTCCCCATGTTGTAAATCGCCGCAAAATGACAATGGATATGATATTAGTGATTACTTGACGATCGATCCCATGTTTGGGGACAATGAAGATTACGATAAGTTAATAGTGGAAACTAAAAAGCGCGGAATGAAAGTCATGATGGACTTAGTGTTAAATCATACTTCTACAGAGCATGAGTGGTTTAAAAAGGCAGAAGAGTTAGACGAAAAATACTATAACTATTATATTTGGGCAGATGAGCCAAATGAGTTGACTTCATATTTTGAAGGAAGTACTTGGAAATTTAGTGAAAAAGTGGGAAAGTATTATTTTCACCTTTTTGACGAGACACAAGCGGATTTGAATTGGAGTAATCCAGAGGTAAGAGAAGATATCTATGATACAGTTAATACGTGGATTGAGCGTGGAGTAGAAGGTTTTAGATTAGATGTGATCGATCTAATCGGGAAAGAACCAGAAAAATTGATTACAGCAAAAGGTCCAAAATTTTATGAGTACTTACAAGAGCTAAGTACAAGCACTTTTGGAGATAAATTATTAACTGTGGGAGAATGCTGGGGGAGTACAATTGAAGAATCCTATAGAATGTGTAACAGCAAAGCGTTAACACAAGCATTTCACTTTACTCCGATTTGTACACACCACGACGGTGAAAAATGGCATCATGTAGATTTGGATGTTCAGAAATTATGCGAGTGCTTTGATACTTGGCAGAATGAATACAAAGGAATTGAAGCAGTGGTAATGAATAACCATGATACACCTAGATTGTTATCTGTATGGTTAGACGATCAAAAGTACCGAAAAGAGGGGGCAAAACTTCTAATTACAGTGTTTGGCCTACAGCATGGAAACCTTTATATTTATCAAGGTGAAGAGATTGGCATGCGCAATGCTCATTGTGATGATATCAAAAGATATGTTGATGTTGAAACAATCAATGTTCACAAACGCTTATTGAAAGATGGATATTCACAGGAAGAGACAATGGAAAAAATTGCTCAAACATCTCGTGACAATGGACGTATTCCAATGGCTTGGGATAGTAGTGAGTATGGTGGTTTTAGTGATGCTATGCCATGGTTAGACCTAGGTCATGACTATAAAACAATTAATGTAGAAGACGATTTGTCGAGTGATGACAGTGTGTATCGTTATTACCAGGACATTATCAAGTTTAGAAAAGAAAACTATGCAATATTAAAAGAAAAAGCAAGCTTTGTGGCAACAGGAAAAGTGTATGAGATGAAGAAGGGCAATATTCGAGTGGTTGCTAATTTTTCAGCGGAGGATCAAGAATTTCAACTAGGAGAAAATGTTATATTCAGAAACTACAAAGATGACAGCAATGTGTTAAGACCATATGAGGTAGTTGTATACCAAGTGAGATAAGGTAAAATTTAGATTGGTATTGTAGGGTGAAATATTGAAAGGATGGAGGGAAAAGTGGTGGTGACGATAAAAGATGTATCTGTTAAGGCAGGGGTGTCTGTATCAACCGTTTCCAAGGTGATAAAAGATTATCCAACAATTACTCGCGAGACGAAAAACAAGGTGATGGATGCAATCAAAGAGCTGAATTATGTACCCAATATGATGGCGTCAGCCCTTTCATCAAAGAATTATAATCGCATTGCGGTTTGGATTAATTTTAATGAACTGCGACAATCCATAGATGAAATTAATGTGCAATATCTTCATGGAGCTTTTCAGAAAGGGAATGAATTAGGTTTAGATTTGCTACCACTTTTTTCCACTATGTTTATGAAAAAGGATGTAGCAGAATTGAGTCTATATCTGAAATCCCAAGGTGTTACAGGAATAGTAGTCTATGGAATGAATAAGAATAGTAGTGTTATTATGAGACTGATAGAACAAGAAGATTTCTATTGTGTGATTATAGATGCACCGAAGACTAATGATAAAACAACTTCAGTAATGGTTGATCACTGTAAAGGGCAATATGAGGTGGCAAAGGCAACTGTTGAAGGTGAATGGTGTAAGCAAATTTTGTATCTGGCAGGTCGACAGGATGGATTTATTACGGATATGCGCATCGAAGGAATTAAAAAATTACAAGAAGAAATAGATGTCGAACTTAAAATAATTTATGCAGATTTTAGCGAGAAAAAAGCAAGAGAATTAACCTTTGAATATGGAGAAGAAGCGGATATCATCGTGTGTGCATCAGACCTTATGGCAATTGGTGTAAAGAGTGCGCTTCAGGAAATGGATATCTTCAGACCAGTATGCGGATATGATGGGATTAGTCTTATGGGATACGCAGGAGAACAGATGAATACCTGCAAGCAAGACTTCTTTCATATTTCAGAAGTGGCAATAGAAGAGATGGAGCGCTTGCTAAAAGGAAAGAAAGGGCGTACAAAATTATTGGATTTTGAAATTGTAAGGTTAGATTATGTTGATGTTATATTGTAATGATTGTATCGAAAGGAGGATGGATAGTAAAAGGTGAAAGATATTTATAAAATTCAAACAAGACCAATTGCAAAACAAGAAAATATAATACAAGGAGAAAAGTATCGAATAACCGTTCTTACAGAAATGTTATTAAGATTAGAGTACAACAAAGAGGGGAAATTTGAGGATCGGTCTACTCAAATGGTATATCATAGAGATTTTCCAGTGGTAGATTTTCGTGTAGTTCGAAACAAGGATGGAATTGAAATACATACATCTAAGCTAGTATTGTACTATAATGAAAAGAAATTTTCTAAAAACGGCCTGAGTATTCAACTGAAAGGAAACTTAAGTCACTATCTTAGTAATTGGCGTTACTCTGAACCAATCGAGAATTTGAAAGGTACAGCAAGAACATTAGATATGGTGGATGGAGAAGTGGAATTAGAAGAGGGAATACTTTCGCGATATGGTTATTCTTTATTAGATGATAGTTCTACACAGGTGATTAGGGAAGATGGGTGGATTGAACCAAGGGTTTCAAAAACGAGAGATTTATATTTCTGGGGATATGGACATGAGTACAAGCAAGCTTTAAAAGATTTTTACTATTTGTGTGGTCATACACCACTATTACCTAGATATGCACTGGGTAATTGGTGGAGTAGATATTATCCTTATTCAGAGCAAACATATTTCGAATTATTTGAACGCTTTGAACAAGAAAACTTGCCATTTACAGTTGCAGTGATAGATATGGATTGGCATTTGACAGAGGTGGATGCTAAATATGGCAGCGGGTGGACTGGTTATACGTGGAATAAGAAATTATTTCCAGATCCTAGCCGATTCCTACATACCCTTAAAAGCAAAGGTCTTCATACGACGTTGAACGTACATCCTGCAGATGGAATTAGGGGATATGAGGAAGCTTATCCAGAGATGGCTAAACGAATGAATGTAAATCAAGAAAATGAGGATCCAGTTGTTTTCGATGCTGCAAACTCAGAATTTATGGAAGCATATTTTGAATGCGTGCATCATCCCAGAGAGGAGGAAGGTGTAGATTTTTGGTGGGTGGATTGGCAACAAGGGTACACCACTAAAGTTGAAGGGTTAGATCCGCTTTGGATATTGAATCACTATCATTATTTGGATTCAAAAAGAAAGAGAGAGCGTGGGATGTTGCTCTCGCGATATGCGGGACCGGGAAGTCATAGATATCCGATTGGATTTTCCGGAGATACAATAACTACCTGGGAATCATTAAATTTCCAACCATATTTTACTTCTAATGCGTCTAATATAGGGTATGGTTGGTGGAGTCATGATGTTGGGGGCCATATGATGGGGTATAAGAACGACGAGATGGCGACACGCTGGAGTCAGTTTGGCACATTTTCCCCAATTATGAGATTGCATAGTTCGGCAAGCCCATTCAACGGGAAAGAGCCATGGCGGTTTAAGAAAGAGGCAGAGAAAGCACTAGGAGAAGCATTGCGTCTTCGGCATAAGATGATGCCATATTTGTATACTATGAATTATCGGGCTTATAAAGAAGGAATACCACTTTGTACACCAATGTACTATGAATATCCAGAGGTGGATTATGCATATACAGCAGTGAACCAGTATTATTTTGGGAGTGAGTGTATGGTAATTCCGATTACATCAGCAAGAATACCAGAATTGAATGTGTCTAAAGCTTCTGCTTGGATTCCCAGTGGTAGGCATTATGATATGTTTACAGGAATGATGTATGATGGAAATCGCAAGATAGATCTGTATAGAGATATTAATAGTATCCCAGTACTCGCAAAAGCAGGTGCAATCATTCCTATGACAGATGAGATTACAAGTGTTGAGGCGATAAAAAATCCAAATACACTTCATATTAAAATGTTTACAGGAGCTAATGGAGCATTTGTCTTATACGAAGACGATAATGTGAGTTGCGAATATGAAGAGGAAAGATTTGTGCACACACAAATGTCTTATATTGAGAATGGAGATGAGGTGGTGTTTACTATCTATCCAAGTATAGGTGCTTTGGAATTAATTCCAACAAGTCGCGCGTATTCGATAGAGTTTATAGGGGTTAACGAACAAGTAGTGGAATATGTGGGCCAATATCAAAGTGTGTATCATAAATTACGACAGAGTATAAGCATAACGGTGGAAGATGTGTCAGTGAATGAAGGAGTAACAATTCGTTTGCCGCATCACGTACTAGAGGTAAAGAATCAAGTGGAAGACCGAGTGTTTGAGTTCTTGAACCAGGCAGAGATTTCCTTTGGCGATAAAGAAGTAATCTACGAAACGATTTTAAAAGAGAAGAGGGTATCTGTTGTACTTGCACAATTACAGGTGATGGGGATTGAGAGAGAACTGATTGGTGTATTAACAGAGTTAATTACAGCAATGTAAGGGTTACAATATTAGTGACTATAAAAATAACGCCTCGCCATGTTTGGCGAAGCGTTATTTTTATAGTAGAAATCATCAAATGGTCGATAAGTATTATTTACTTCTTTTTCTCAATTTTGCATCTAGAATCTTTTTACGGATTCTAA
>CAYJGW010000049.1:0-19329 GCA_964369425.1 uncultured Lachnospiraceae bacterium | reverse complement strand
ATATTACAAATCGGGGTGTAATATAGAGTGGCTAATTAAAATTAATGGAGGAATTTAGTAATGGAGATTAACTCGGTTTTTATATTGAGGGCAGTATTAAGTGTATGTGCTGGAGTATTTGCAATTTATTTTATCAAAGATTGTATTGCGAATAGAAAAGATTTCAACAAGAAGAAGATTGTGCCATTGGCAATTATTGGATTTGTGACTGATGCATTGGATGTACTTGGAATTGGGTGTTTTGCTACGACTCAATCAGGATTTAAGTTTACAAAATCGTGTGATGACGAATTGATGCCAGGAACTCTTAATGTCGGGCATACTATTCCAGTAGTAGTGGAAGCAATTTTATTTTTTGGATTAGTAGAAGTGGAGCCAGTAACTTTGATTTCGATGATAGCGGCAGCAGTAGTAGGAGCAGTAGTAGGAGCATCTATCGTATCTAAATGGCCAGTAAAGTTTATACGTGTTGCACTTGGTTTTGCATTGATAACAGTTGCACTTATCATGATTTCACAAATATTACAAATCGGACCGTTTGCAAATGCAGCAGGTGATGCACTAGGATTAACAGGGGTTAAGTTAGTAATTGGAGTTGTAATTAACTTCTTCCTTGGAGCGTTTATGACAATAGGAGTAGGTTTATATGCGCCTTGTCTTGCTTTAGTAGCTATGTTAGGTATGAACGTAGGAGCAGCATTCCCTATTATGATGGGATCTTGTGCATTCTTGATGCCAGCAGCAGGAATTAAGTTTGTAAAAGAAGGGAAATATGATAGAAAAGCATCGTTAGTAGTGACTATAGCAGGGACTATCGGAGTATTAGTGGCATATTTTGTTATTGAATCACTTAATTTAGAGACTTTGAGATGGATTGTTATTGCAGTAATGTTCTTAACATCGACAATGTTCTTTAGAGATGCGAAAAAAGCAAAAAAATAATTTGAATATTACATAAGGGCAGGTTTGTATAACCTGCCCTTTTTGTTAAAATAAAGTAAAAATCATTCGATTTATATTTCTTCTATGTAGAATTGATGTTAGAATGGATATAAGTTTGCTAGAGGAATGTATTTTTGTGGATACAATTTTGCAAGTGTGTCATTAATTTTTTTTCGAGATGAAATTTGTGGGAAATTATAAAACTATAAAATGAGAAAATCTGTAGATTTTCTACGAGGAGATGATTGATATTAGAGTGTATAAGAAGATACAAGGGAATTACCCAAAGATGCGGCCATCTGAGAAGAAAGTGGCTGATTATTTTCTGTCATATAGAGGTGAAGCAGAAAAGTTGAAGTTGGATCAATTGGCGGAGACTATAAAAGTTAGCCAACCTACAGTTGTTCGTTTTGCGAAAAGCTTAGGATATTCCAGTTTTAAAGAACTAAAAAATGCCTTGATACGAGAATCGGTTCTTGAAGAGCCAAAAGGGAATCAGGATGCCGGTTTTTTCGGATATAAGATTACACAGAAGGATGAACTAGAAGAGTTGCCAGGGAAAATAGTAGGCTCATCTATCAAAGTATTAGAGGAAACGATTAAATGCGTGGATATAAAACAGTATAAAAAGGCTATAGAAGCGATTATAGAGGCTGAGAGTATTACGCTCTACGGAGTAGAGAACTCCATTAGTGTGGCTACAGATTTGATGACTAAGTTTTTATATTTAGGGTTAAATTGCAATATGCATACGGATTATTACTTTCAAAATGTGAGTGCACATAATTTGACAGATAAAGATTTGGCGATTGGGATTTCTTATACAGGCCATTCGCAAGATACGATTCAGATGTTAAAAATCGCACGAAAAGCAGGAGCAAAGACTCTAGCAATCACCAATGTTAAAGATGCGAAGATTCGAGAGTATGCAGATATCATTCTCTATGCGAGCAATGAACAGTATTTGTATGGGAATACCATATTTTCGAGAATATCACAGACAGCAATTGTGGATATGTTGTATGCAGGTGTTTTGAATCAAGAGTATGAAAAGCGGCTGAAAATACTGAATCGAAGCAGCAAGGCTGTGTCTAGTAAAACCTATGAAGATTAATAAAGAAGAAAGAAGAGAGTATGTAGAATTTCTACATGCTCTTTTTGTGGTTTTACGCGTTCTTTACACAGTGTTCACTTGGATTTGATTGTGATGGAAGAAGGAGATTCGATATAATTACATCAGACAAGGGCAGCAAGAAAGGAGTTAGGAATGTTAGAGTTAAAGAACGTCATAAAGAAATACGGTGGTGTAGCAATATTAAATGACATCAGCCTATCTATAAAAGAAGGCGAGATTGTATCGATACTTGGTCCTTCGGGAAGTGGAAAGACCACATTACTTAATCTAGTGCTTGGAATTACTTCTATTGATCAAGGGAAGTTACTATATAACGAAGAGGATTTAACGAAAGTCCCGATGGAAAAGAGAGGGTTCAACATTGTGTTTCAAGATTATGCGTTGTTTCCAAATCTAAATGCATATCAAAACATTGTATATGGACTTAGAAATAAACCAGGGCTTTCTACAAAAGAAGAAGTAAATGAGATGATTAAGTTATTAGGTCTTGAAGAGCACTTAGATAAGAAGATAGAACAATTATCTGGGGGACAAAAGCAAAGGGTCGCACTAGCAAGAACTATGGTTATGAAACCAAAGATTTTATTGCTAGATGAACCACTAAGTGCGTTAGATGGAGTGATAAAGGAATCGATTAAAGAGAGAATCAAGATGATTGCAAGAGAATTTAATCTTACAACGATTATTGTAACTCATGATCCCGAAGAAGCGTTGACCCTTTCAGATAAAGTGTTAATCATCAATGAGGGGAAAATTTCGCAATACGGAACGCCTGATGAGATTATCAATAAACCAAGCAATCCATTTATCAAAGAATTTATCTTAAATCAATTAGAAATAAAGAGAAATAATATTTTTACTTTATTTGATTGTGAAGTAAAGGCATAGGATGAATAAGATGAAGACGAAAAAGCAGATAGAGATAAAAATAATATTTTTGGTGATTGCTGCACTATTTCTTTTCTTTTTAACAGTTCCAATGGTAGTACTTATGCTACAGTCCTTTCAAGATACACGGGGGGCATTTTGGAATAACTATGTAGAGATGTTTACGAAAAAAGGATTTTTGACAGCAATTGGAAACAGTTTTTTAGTGGCTGGAACTAGTGCTACATTGACCACTATAATCGCTTTTTTCCTAGCGTATACCGTACATTACACAGACATACCAAGGTGGTCTAAAAAGTTGATCAAAGGACTTGCTATTTTTCCAATGCTGATACCAACAATTACGTATGGATTTGCAATCATGTATTCCTTTGGAAAGCAAGGATTGATTACGAAGGCGTTGGGGGTTCAAATGTTTGAAATTTATGGATTCTGGGGATTGTTGTTAGGATACACCATATACACCCTACCGATTTCATTTTTGTTGATTCACAATACCATGGGATATATCGATAAGAAATTTATGATTGTATCAAGGACTATGGGAGATTCTGGAACTCGAACATTTTGGATGACCATACTTCGACCATTACTTGGAACTTTGGCAGCATCCTTTGTTCAATGCTTTTCCCTAGCATTTACAGATTATGGAATTCCAGCATCGGTAGGAGGAGAGTTTGAAGTAGTAGCGAGTGTATTATATAACGAAATGCTAGGAAGTGTACCAAACTTCAATAATGGTGCAGTGGTTGCGGTAATTATGTTGATTCCTTCTATATTAAGCATCGCATTATTACGCTACTTAGATCGGTACAATATCCGTTACAATAAAATTTCAGTGGTAGAGAATTTCAAAAACCGTAAGCGGGATATTTTATGCAGCATAGGATCGATGTTGGTTTTAATAGTAATTGCAGCTACATTTCTAGTCATATTTGTAGTTATCTTTATAGAAGAGTGGCCATATCGAATGACATTTACTTTGGAAAACATTACTTCGGTATTCCAAGATCGAGCATTGGTAGATGTGTATATCAATTCGGTGACAACAGCCTTACTTACAGCGGTGGTAGGAACGTTAATCGCATACGGTGGAGCTTTAGTCACAACGAGAAGTAAAATCTCAAGTGGATGCAAACGATTAATCGAAGGGATTGCACTGGTAACAAATACGATACCTGGGATGGTAATTGGAATCGGATTTATGTTGGTATTTACAGGAACATCGTTACAAAACACATTGATATTACTAATAATCTGTAACGTGGTTCACTTCTTCTCTACACCGTATCTGATGATGAAGAATTCATTAGAGAAGATGAATGAATCTTGGGAGACGACAGCTATGTTAATGGGGGATTCGTGGATAAAGACAATTATTCGAGTGGTAACCCCTAATGCCGTAAGTTCCTTAATAGAAGTATTCAGTTATTATTTTATAAATGCAATGGTTACCGTAAGTGCAGTAATCTTTATCGCAGGGGCAAGGACAATGGTAATCACTACAAAAATCAAAGAGTTACAACATTTTTCAAAGTTTAATGAGATCTTTGTCTTATCCATATTGATCTTGTTGACCAATATAATCGCTAAGGTTGTATTTCAAGCGTTAGCAAAGTACAAAAAAGTATCAAAATAAAACAAATTCAAGGAGAATGAAAAAATGAAAGCAAAAAAATTAGTATCGTTATTGAGTGTTACAGCAATTGCATTATCGACAGTGTTCCTATCAGCAGGATGTGGAAGTTCAGCAGAGGCAAGTGGAAGTGAAGTGATTATCTATTCAAATGCAGATGATGAGGCAGCGGAAGCTATGAAGGCTACATTGGATGAAAATGGATATGAAGGTCAATACATTTTTCAATCATTTGGAACATCAGAACTTGGTGGAAAAATCATTGCAGAGGGAACAGATATTGAAGCAGATGTGGTTACAATGAGTTCTTATTATTTAGATAGTGCACAAGAAGAAAATGAAATGTTTGCAACGATTGAAAGTGAATCGGCAACATTAGAAGCAGTACCAGAATACTACAAACCAGTAATTTCGATTGAAGGGTCAATCATTTTAAATACAGAGCTTATGGAAGAATATGATTTGGAAACACCTACAAGCATCAAAGATTTGGCGAATCCTGAGTACGAAGGATTAATTTCTGTAACTGATATTACGGGATCATCTACAGCATGGTTAATGGTGCAAGCATTGGTTGATTCATATGGAGAGGAAGAGGCACAGGAAATCCTAGCAGGAATTTATGAAAATGCAGGTGCGCACTTAGAGACATCAGGATCAGGGCCAATTAAGAAGGTAAGAGCAGGAGAAGTTGCAATCGGATTTGGACTTAGACACCAAGCAGTGGCTGATAAAGCAGATGGACTTCCAATTGATTTCGTAGATCCAGAAGAAGGAAACTTTGCATTAAGTGAATCCATAGCTGTGGTTGATAAGGGTGAAGAGACAAATGAATTAGCAAAAGAGATGGCAGAGTGTATTATTAACAATGGAAGAGAAGGAATTCAAGCAAATTATCCAATTGCCATATATGAAGGAGAGTCTGTAGACTCAGAAAATATGTCTACAAATCCAAAGACATATGGAGAAACATTAACAGTAGAACTTTTAAAGCAACACGAAGAACTATCTGAAGCAGCGAAGTAAAAAAACGTCAGGTTTAAAAAGGAGATAGAATATATGAATTACAAATTATTGACACCAGGTCCGTTGACGACTACGGCAACAATTAAAGAAAAAATGATGGTGGATCATTGTACATGGGATGATGATTATAAAAGGATTACCCAAGAAATCAGAAGTGGTTTACTAGAAATAGCACAAGTATCAGAAGAAAAATACACAACAGTATTAATGCAAGGGAGTGGAAGTTTTGGAGTAGAGTCTGTAATCACAAGTTTGGTTGGAGAGGAAGATAAAATCTTAATCATAGCAAATGGTGCTTATGGAGAGCGAATGATTAAGACTGCAAAACACGCTAAAGTGAATCACGAAGTATATGAGGTGCATTACTCACAGATTCCTTCTGCAACTGAAGTAAAGACTATCTTAGATCAAGACGCTGGGATTACCCATGTAATTATGGTGCACTGCGAAACAACTTCAGGAATCTTAAACGATATTCAAGAGGTTAGTAAAGTGGTAAAAGCGGCAGGTAGAACCATGATAGTAGATGCCATGTCAAGTCTTGGTGGAATTCAGATTCCAGTGGAAGAGTGGGGGATTGATGTAATTATCAGCAGTGCAAATAAATGCGTGCAAGGAGTGCCAGGATTTTCATTTATCATATGCGAGAGAGAAACATTGAAGCAAAGCGAAGGGAAAGCAAGAAGCTTATCACTAGACCTTTATGACCAATGGAAAGAGATGGATGTAGATGGAAAGTGGAGATTTACATCGCCAACACATGTAGTACTAGCTTTTAGACAAGCGATGGAAGAGTTAAAAGAAGAAGGCGGAGTTGTAGCTCGCGAGAAAAGATACAGAGAGAACAACGAGTACTTAATCACTAAGATGAAAGAAATGGGGATCAAAACATACATTGGGGCTGAAAATCAATCACCAATTATAACAACTTTCCTGTATCCAGAAGATCATAACTTCTCGTTTGTAGAGATGTATGAGTACATCAAAGAGAGAGGGTATGCGATTTATCCAGGGAAAGTAACAGGAGCAGACACATTTAGAATAGGAAATATTGGAGAGATTTACCTAGAAGATATGGTGAAACTATGCGATATATTTGAATCATTTTTTGAAGAGATGAAAGGAAGAAAATAAGATGAATAAATTTACAACAGTAGTATTTGATTGGGCAGGAACAACAGTAGATTATGGATGCTTTGCACCAGTACAAGCATTTGCGGGAGCATTTAAAAGTTATGGAATTGAAGTGACAATGGACGAAGTTAGAAAGCCAATGGGGATGTTGAAGAAAGAGCACATCAGAACCATGCTTAAGATGGATAGAATCCATACAGCATTTGTAGAAAAGTACGGAAGAGAAGTGGAAGAAAAAGATATTGATGCAATCTACGACAAATTCGAAGATTCACTATTTGCAATATTAGATAATTGTGCAGACCTAAAGCCAGGGGTAGTAGAGACTATGGATGCACTACGTGCAAAAGGAATCAAAATTGGAGCGACAACAGGATACACAAATGAAATGATGGCTGTCATCACAAAGATTGCAAAAGAGCAAGGATATGAGCCAGACTACTGGTGTAGCCCAGATGCAGTAGAAGGAGAAGGAAGACCAAATCCATTCATGGTGCATAAAAATATGTTCGAACTCAAAGTTCAAGATGTGCGTCAAGTTATTAAAGTTGGAGACACAGTATCAGATATCAATGAAGGGAAGAATGCAGGGGCATTTGCAATTGGAATCATCGAAGGAAGCTCAGAAATGGGACTTACAATAGAAGAGTACGAAGCACTTTCAGATGAAGAGAGAGCAAGCAAAGATGCAGTAGTAAAACAACGCTATTTAGATGCGGGAGCAGATGCAGTAATACAAGATATTCGTGGAGTATTAGAATACGTATAAGGTGAAAGGGTGGATGAGAAATCGTTCACTCTTTTTTACGTACTGGGAGGGGGAAATGGTGATAAGTACGTAAAATTCAAGCTTGATAAAAAGTAAGATGTATTGTCTTACGTACCAGTAGGGAAAAAAGATGATGAGTACGTAAAATTCAAGCTCGATACAAATTAAGGCGTACTGTTTTACGTACCTATAGAGAAATAATACTGTACGGTACGTAACGCTAATTGAATAATCTAAGAAAAAGCAGAAATGGAAGGTTCATGATAGAAGAATATGGAGTGACAAACAAGCAAGCTAATGTTATGATTGGTATTAGGTATAGATAAGCGAGAAAGTCAAGTGATGAGGAGGTATAAGGCAATTATGAGTAATAAATTAAATATTTTATGGATAAACGATAACCCACAGGTTGCACATACAATGGTCTTTATGTATGCGACTAATGCAAAGACAAGAGGATGGTTTGATGAGGTGGAGATTATAATATGGGGACCATCGGCAAAGCTTGTAGCTGAAGATGAAAGTATACAAGAAAGAATAAAGCTTGCAAAACATGCAGGTGTGGTTGTAAAAGCGTGTATTTCTTGCGCAAATATGTTTGAAGTTACAGATAAGCTGAAATCTCTTGATATAGAGGTGGATGGAATGGGAGTTCCACTTACAAATATTCTTAAAGAAAATGAAAAATTGCTGACAATTTAAAGGAGAAGCGAAATGAGGAAAGTAGTTTTATATATAGCGGTGAGTTTAGATGGATATGTTGCTGACAAGGATGGTAAAGTAGAATTTTTACAAGGTGACGGTTCAGATGCTGAAAATCCAGGAACATATGAAGAATTCTATGCCAATGTTGGGGACGTAATCATGGGATATACCACATATCATCAAGTTACAACAGAATTAATGCCAGGTACGTATGCATATGCAGGTAAAAAAAGCTATGTGTTTACGAGTAAGAAGATTGAAAATACGGAAGATGTTGTTTTTGTTAATCGCAATGTTGCAGAGTTCATTGCTGAACTCAAGGAAAATAATGATGAAGGAGATATTTGGATTAATGGAGGTGCATCCATCGTAAACCAAGTAATTTGGGCAGGACTTGTCGATGAGATTATCATCTCGACAATCCCAACGATATTAGGTGGTGGGATTCGATTGTTTGCAGAAAATGAAAAGGAAGTTAAACTTAAATATGTATCTTCTAGCGTTGCCAATGGGATTGTAGAGACAACATATATTTTAAGGTGAATGAGCAGAAAAACTGAAAAGTTATTAGTATAAATCATATAAACCATGCTCAAAATAAGTATCTAAATTGCATATTGTGAAAGACCTATGCACTTGCGAGAAAAAGAAGTCGAATAAAGAAACGTTAGAGTTTGATTATTGACTAAAATCCTTCAATGTATTAATATTTTGGTATAGAACGAACGAGAAACTTGAAAGGAGACAATTGATTATGTTAAAGCACGTAGTACTATTTAGAATGAAAGAAGACAGTAAAGATAAGTGTACTGAATTGAGAGATTTATTCTTATCAATGAAAAATGAGATTCCTCAAATTATTAAAGTGACTAGTGATCTTAATATTAGACCAGGAATGAGAGCATATGATGTCCAGTTAGAAGTGTTCACAAAGGATTTAGAAGAGTTAGAAACGTATGTGGCTCATCCGTATCACGCAAATACAGTAGGTAGCTTTTTAAGCGAGCATGTAGCTGATATTGCAGTTGCAGACTTTATTGTAGAAGAGTAATAACTTTGTGAATAAAAGTTTGTTTTGTGAATTGTATAAATGAAATTGCTAGAACAGCTACTTTTCAATCCTCTAGAAAAGTAGCTGTTCGCTTTTGTTTGTTTTGGGGCTAATCAATAATGGCATCGACTAAAACGTCTAAATTAACATTATAAATAGCATTTTCCATATTATTTTTTTCTAGTACATCTCTAATCGCAGTTTTTTCATACTTGCAACCAATCAAAAGATCGGTGATTTGACTACTATCATATGCACTAAAGAAATCACCAAATACAGATGCTTCTTCAATTTTTCCGTTTTGTACATTTAATTTAAACTGGACTTTACCACCATCAGTTCGAGCAGTTCGTTCCATGTTGAAGGTTGGGTTCTTTCCATAGATAATATCCCAAGAATTGAATTTTTCTTTTGCGATTTCTTCCACTCTTGCAATCTCTGCTTCAGTGAGTTCGCAAACACTTCCGTTCTCTCCGATAATAAAATCAACAATAGTATCCTTGAAAGTATCTCTATCAATAGGATTGGTGAGATGTTCTTTTACATTAGTTACACGACTTCTGATTGACTTGATTCCTTTTGATGTAATTTTGTAATCATCAACAGTAGTTGCTTTCATCATTTCCTCAATATCGCTATCAAACAGTATGGTGCCATGATGAACAACCGTATCTTTTAAAATGTACTGTGAATTACCGGAAAATTTTCTTCCGTCGATTACAAGGTCATTTCTCCCATGAAATTCGGCTTTGACACCAAAAGATCCAATCGCATCGATTACTGGTTCTAAATAGTGTTTGAAATCAATCTCATCAGATGTCTTTTTTTCGATAAAAGCGAATTGCCATCCGTTTAAATCTTGGTATACGGTTCCGCCACCACTCATGCGTCTAGCAACATTAATGTTCTTAGAGTCCACATAAGCTTGATTAATTTCTTCCAAAGTGTTTTGGTTTCGACCTACTACTAATGTAGGTGTTACATGCCAGACAATAAAAACTTTATCGTCAAATTTCTTTTCAGTAGCTAAATAATATTCAAGAGCTAGATTATAGTATATGCTCGTTGAAGTTGAAGGTACATAAATCATAATATTCTAAAATCCTTTCAATATAGTTGTAAAGTTACCCTAGTATACCATGCAGGAAAAATCATTTCAATGAGAATGAAAGATAAAGGGATAAGCTCTGGAAGATTTTATATAGTGCAATGCTGATGCGTCATATAAGTGAAAGATGTGCAAAATGAAAGTTTATAATGTGAGACGAATAAGTCTTGTGTTTTAATAAATACAAAGCTATAATCGATAGTATATTACAAGAGCCAAGGAGGACAATTATGGATATAACAAAAAGAAAGTTCCATCATTTAAATGTATCGGTTTTAGATTTGGAAAAGGAATTAGCGTTTTATACGGAAACATTGAACTTTGAAATATTAGAGCGCTACGAAAAAGATGGTAGAGAATTTGTGTTTATTACAGATGGAAGTATTGTATATGAATTGTTTGAAAAAGAGGGAATTGAATCAGCGTTATTTGAGCATGTAGCCTATGAATCGGAAGATATAGAAGCGGATTATAATCACTTCAAAAACATGAATCCATGTCCACTAACAACAGAAATTGGATATGCAGATTTCTTGTTTGAGAAAGGTCTGTATTATTTCTTTATAGAAGGTCCTGGAAAAGAAAGAATTGAGTTTTGTCAGAAGAAAAAATAGTAATCAATGGATAGTCGAGTATACTTGACTATCTTTTTATTTATACAAAATACTATGCAAGGAGTGCACTATGGTATAAAATATAATAACGTACGATACGTGTTGAAATGACACGTATTATATGTTATTATATTCTAGCAAGGAGGTATAACATTATGCCTAAAAAACCGTTAGAGATGGAGCGAATTATCCTTGCTGATGGATGGTTACTTAAAAACCAAGTTGGTTCACATAGGCAATATACTCATCCAGAAAAAACGGGAAAGGTAACGATACCATTTCATGGTAAAGATTTGCCGAAAGGTACCGAAATGTCCATCTTAAAACAAGCAGGATTAAGGTAATCCTGCTTCTAAAAAGGAGATGTATTTATGTTATCTATGTATCCAGCGTGTTTTTTTAAAGAAAAAACTTCATATTCGGTTGTGTTTCCAGATTTAAACTGGCTTTCTACTTGTGGAGAATCCATAGAACAAGCAATGAATGAAGCTGTAGATTGCCTTGCAGGTTATCTATATACTCTAAAAAGAGAAAACAAAGAGATTCCTGAACCGACTGCACTTTCAGATGTAAAAATAAAAGAAATTGCATATGATTTACAAGTTTCTTTAGATGATGCATTTGTCAATATTATAGCCGTTGATGTTGTAGAATATGCAAAAGTGCATTTTGACAAGTCGGTCAAAAAAACTTTGACTATACCAGCATGGTTGAATTATGCGGCATTGGATAAAAATATAAATTTTTCCAAGGTATTACAAGAAGCACTATTAGAAAAGATACAAGAGTAGGGATTTAATAAATAGACGAATACTAAGAATAAAAAAAGATAGTTGAAGCGTTTATAGAAGTAATGCTCAACTATCTTTTTCTTTACACAAAAGTGGTATATGGATAGTTTGCTTGGTCTATATGTTCTAAAGCCTTTTGAAAGCTCAGTTTGTCGTTGATGTTTTCAAGTGAGTGATTGTCAGTTGTCGTGATATCCACATAGTTAACGTTAAGAGAATTTAATAAGTTCATTATCTTATAATCTTTATTTTTGATTTGTCTTAAAACTGTAGGTAAAATTCTTTTTTTATAAATTCCGATCAAAGGATGAATCCTTCCATCTATTTTAGCATTCACACAATCATCTGCATCTGATAAATTCATATACAAAAAATCTATGATAGTTTGGTTGATGCTAGGCATGTCACAAGGCACGATAAATATGGATTCTTTATCTGTGTAGCTTAATAGAGAATAAATGCCGCTGATTGGTCCAATGTCTGCGATGAATATATTTTTGAAACAATGTGTATTAAGAGGAGGGCTTCCGTTTCCAGTAGAATTACCAGAATATAAAAAAGAAGTGATCGATGCTATGAAACAGGCAAAGGAACTGAGTAAGAGCTTGACGGCTAAAAGATACAATAGTTTTGCAGAAGCTATGGAGGACGTGGATGAAGTGGATGAATAAGAGTTTGAAAGTAACTCTTTAATATGAAGTATTTAATTGGCTTAAGAAGAAAAAGATAGTTGAGAAGAATGAAACTCAACTATCTTTTTCTGTGTAATAAGAGTTATATGTGAGAGTTGTAATGATTAATTGCAGAACGAATTAAGTGGTTGAAATTTTCAGCATTCCAAGCAGCACGACCAATAAAAAGTCCGTCGATAGATGGTTGTACAATCAGTTGATTGGCATTGCTTGGATTAACACTACCACCGTACAAAACAGGTATTGAGTGGCTATCTTTACCAAAAATCTCAAACAAACATTCCTTAATAACTTTATGCATTTGCTCTGCGTACTCAGGTGTTGCAGGTGTACCATCAACACCAATTGACCAAACTGGTTCATATGCAATTCGAATTTTTGAAATATCATAAGAACTGGCTCCGGTGAGACCTATTTTTAGTTGAGTTCGAAGAACCTCAGCGCTAATTCCAAAGTGTTTATCATTAGCGGTTTCACCTATACATAGGAGTGTTTGGAATCCGTATCGAAGGGCGGTTAATACCTTTTTGTTTTCAATAATATCTGATTCAAGGAAAGTATGGCGTCTCTCGGAATGACCAATCATTACAAGTTGGATATGTAGCTCGTTAAGCATAATAGGTGAGATTTCACCAGTAAATTGTCCGGTGTCTTCCCAGCACATATTTTGAGCGCCTATTTTAATGTAATGTTGATTTATGGATTGGCAAGCACTTGCTAAAGCGGTGTAAGACGGGATAATAAAAAGTTCGATATCTTTACGGCAGAGGTCTTGAGTTAGTTGGTTTAAATTCTGTAGGTAGTGATTTGTTTCGTTGATTGTTTTATACATTTTTAAATTACTTCCAAAATATAGTTTTTTTTTCATAGCAATCTCCTTAATTAGTATTTGTGTTGATTATAACATAATAAGGTTGAAAAAGAAAGATAAAACAAAAACGAAAATAAACGAAAATTCAAAAATAAATATTTGTGCAAAAGGCATAAAATGTAAAATCAGAGTATGTATATATTGATGAAGTTTTAATTTATACTTGTGTATCTTATGTAAAAAGTGTATTATAAGAATTATAAAAGAAAGATAATGACAAAACGAAAATAAACGAAAGGAAATGAGAGGAAAATGAAAATAGCTATAGGATGTGACCCTAATGCACAAAGTGCAAAGGAAGCGCTTGTCAAATTTATTAATGAAAAAGGATATGGTGAAATTACAGATTTCGGAAGTGAGGATCCTATTTATGCCAGTGTGTCAATTCGCGTAGGAGAAGCGGTTGCAAAGAAAGAATATGATAGAGGAATTCTGATATGTGGAACAGGAATTGGTGTGTCACTTGCGGTGAATAAAGTTCAAGGAGCGTATGGGGCATTGTTATCTGATGTATATTCAGCTAAAAGAGCAAGGCTTAGTAATGATGCTAATATCGCATGTTTGGGAGCTTTTACAACGGGAGAAAAGCTACGTGAAGAGTTAATAGATGCTTTTCTGAGTAATGAATTCGTTGAAGGGTGTGCATCACAAGATAAAGTAGATGCTTTCAGAAAATACGAAAGTCAAAATAAAAAATAATAGGAGGAGTAAAGCATGTATAGACCGATTACAGCAATAACAATGGGGGATCCAGCAGGGATAGGACCTGAAATCTGCGTAGGGACAATGTTAGATAGAGAGATTCTTGAGACTTGTAGACCGTTTATGATAGGGAGCATTGCTATTATGGAACGTGCGGCAAAAGTTTTAGGGAAAGATTTAAAGTTTCATAAAATTACGAGTCCATCAGAGGCGAAATATGAATATGGTGTAGTTGATATTATTGAGACGGGAGAGTACGATACAGAATCGATTGAATGGGGAGTTGTACAAAAGCTTGCGGGGCAGATGGCAATTGATTTTATTATGAAATCAATTGAACTAGGAATGAGTGGAGAAGTGGATGCAGTCTCTACAGCACCGATTCATAAAGGCGCAATAAAAATGGTCGGCGTTAAAGAACCAGGGCATACAGAGATTTATGAGAATGTTACAAAGTCTGATTATGCATTGACTATGTTTTCGTGTCATAAGCTTCGAGTGTTTTTTGTTAGTAGGCATATGTCATTAGTTGATGCTTGTAAATATGCGACAAAAGAAGTAGTGTTAGAAAATGTGAAAAACATCGATAAAGAATTAAGAAAAGTAGGAATTGAAAATCCGCTTATAGCAGTAGCAGGATTAAATCCACACAATGGTGACGAGGGGTTGTTTGGAACGGAAGAAATTACAGAATTAGCCCCTGCTATTGAAGCGGCAAAAGAAATAGGGATTAATGCAGTTGGACCTTGCCCAGCAGACTCGGTGTTCCATATTGGGAAATCCGGAAAATATGATGCTATTTTGTCGTTGTATCATGATCAAGGTCATATCGCTTGTAAGACATTGGATTTTGAAAAATCAGTTACATTGACATTTGGTCTACCATTTATAAGAAGTTCGGTAGATCATGGGACAGCGTTTGATATTGCGGGACAAGGCATTGCAGGAGCAGTTAGCTTGATAGAATCTACAAAGGTAGTTTCCGAGTATGCGGCGAAACAACACGATAAGAGTAATGGATAAGGATTAAGGAGGTAGATTATGCCAGTAATAGGAGGAGTGGCTGACGATTTAACTGGAGCGAATACGACGGGAGTATTGTTAGCAAGGTCAAAAGCTAGAACAGCAGTATTTTTTAATGAGGATGCAGCACTAAATGGAAGTGGAGTAGATGAATTAGATGCGATTATGATAAGTAGCAATAGCAGACCGCTACCAGCAGACGAAGCCTATGAAAAAGTAAAATCAGCAACATTAGCATTAAAGAAAATGGGTGTACAATATTTTCAAAAGAGAATTGATACAACTTGTCGAGGTGGTATAGGAGTGGAAATTGATGCAATGCTCGATCAGTTAGAAGATACAGTGGCGATAGTTGTGCCGGCAATGCCACAATCGAATAGGATTCTGGTGGGAGGACACTCGGTGATTGACGGAGTAGCACTTATCAATACACCAGTAGCACAAGATGTGCGTACACCAGTGAAGGAAAATAACATCCCTAGGTTACTGCAGAGTCAAACAAAGAGAAAAGTCTCACATGTAGCATTAGATAAGGTATTAGAAGGGGTAGAAAGTGTAAAGGGTGCTCTGCAGATTGAAAGAGAAGCAGGAAATGAAGTGATTGTCGTAGATGGTATTACGCTAGAAGATGTGGAAGTAATTGCAAAAGCTTGTATTGATTTAAAGTGGAATGTGTTGGCGGTGGATCCAGGACCTTTTACTGCAAAATTAGCTTTTGGTAGAAATTTAATAGCAGAAGAAGGGGAAAATAAACCTGTTGGAGATGTTGACGAGAATGGAAAAACAGTTCTGATTATTGCAGGAAGTGCGACTCCAGTAACAAAGCGGCAAATGAAAAAAATAATAGATGGGGAACGCCATGTTCAGATAAGTGTAGATCCAGTGGCTCTTATAAACGGAGGGCAAGTAGCTTATGAAGAAGCGATGAAAGCGGTGAAAAATGTCATTGAATTGCTGACGTGTGAGGAACAACCAAGAGCGGTTCTAATTGAGACGGCATTACATGGTGAACTTTTGAATTTAGATGAAGAGGACGAAAAGAGAGAGTATCCAGGAGGAATGAGTGCGGATCGAATTAATGCAGGATTGGGAACGATAGTTACAAAAGTATTAGAAGAGGTAGGTCGTCAAAAAATAGCAGGATTATATACGACAGGTGGAGATACGATGGTTAATGTGTGCTACCAGTTGGGCGTAGAGTGTTTAGAAGTAATTGACTATGTAATTCCACAAGCGGATGTTACTAGGTTAATAGGACGATTTCAAGGTCTTCCAGCAATAGGGAAAGGAGGTTTGACAGGTCACGATAATATTGTGAATGAGATTATAGATAGACTATTTTTAGAGTGTGCAAATTGTTAGAGATGAAAAAGAAGAATAGGAGAAGAGAGAATGGAAAATAAAAACGAAACAAAAGCAAAAGATTTAGATTTATTAAACAAGATGAAAAACTTACCTGGTGGGTTGGTAATTATTCCGTTGCTAATTGCAGTTATTATAGCGACGTTTTTTCCTCAAGCATTCCAAATTGGTGGATATGTAACAGCACTGTTTTATGATGGGAATGCTGCAATGATGGGATTTTTCTTAATAATATGCGGATCGTCGATTAATGTGAAGCAGGTAGGAATGCCGTTATACAAAGGTGTTACGATGACAGGTATGAAATTATTGTTTGGTATGTTACTAGGACTTATTGTTGGTACATTGTGTGGACCAGAAGGCTTTTTGGGTTTAACACCATTTGTATTGATTGCGGCAATTACAAACTCAAATGGGTCTTTATATATATCATTATCTTCACAGTTTGGAGATTCTTCGGATACAGGGGCTATTTCAATATTGTCATTAAATGATGGACCATTCTTTACATTAGTGGCACTTGGTGCTACAGGATTAGCATCGATTCCATTTATGAGCATGGTTGCGGTTTTAGTACCACTTTTAATCGGTTTTATTTGGGGGAATCTAGACGAAGGGTTTAGAAACGCATGTCGCACCGCACAGCCGATTGTAACATTTTTTATGACAATTTCAATTGGTTCGAAAACGGATATATCTACATTAATTATGGCAGGAGCATCAGGAATTGTATTAGGATTGATCTCGGCAGCAACAGCGGTTATTTTCTTCTTTGTGTTTAATCTATTGCTTAGGAAGAAAGATCGAAATGCAATGGGGGCTGCAATAGGAACAACAGCATTAAACTCTGCGCAAACGCCAGCAGCAGTTGCAGAAGCAGATCCATCAATGGCTCCATATGTGGAAATGGCGACAGCGCAATGTGCAACAGCATCAATTATCACATTATTCTTATGCCCATTCATTGTTGCAGCTTTTGATAAATATATGCAAAGAAAAGAGCGCGGTATCTATTCACCAGAAGGGTGGGCTTATAAAGGGGCTAAAGCATAATAGTTAGGTTAAAGTAAAAGAATCTTATAGAAAAAATCCTTCGTATATGTTAATATTTATGGAGGATTTCTTCTTAAATAAAGGAGTATCAAAATATGGAAGAAATCAAATTAAAAGTAAATATGACAGAGAAGGCGTTGTTTGACTTTTTATTTTATCACACGTATTCAAAATTTTCTGGGTTTATGACGAATATACTTGGTTTTTCGGTAATAGTATTAGGGTTGTTGATGACTGTTACAGGTAGAACGGAAACAATACAGTTGGGGTATTATGTATTGGCTGGGATTGCGTTTATTGGATATACGCCATTTTTATTATGGCGTCGGGCGAAAAAAAGCGTAAAACAAGAAAAAGAGTATCAAGAAGAGACAGAGTATGTTTTTGGGGATGAAGGAATTGAAAGAAAGGTAAATGAAGAAAGAAACCTTATTTTATGGGAAGAAATCGAAAAGATTGTTCCAACTCCAAAAACAATAGGTTTCTATTATGAAGCAGAAAAGGCCTTGATTATTCCAAAAGAAGATATTCAACAAGATTTTGTGGAGATAATGCAAGTGATTAGTCGACATTTACCAAGATATAAGGTGAAGATGAGTTAAAACATAGTGCCTCAATAGGAGTTGAGTAAAATGCTAGAACGAAGAAAATTAATTCTTGAAGCATTAGAAGAGCATGGCAAAGTAAGAGTGTCAGAATTGAGTGAAGATCTTCGGTGTTCAGAAGTTACGATTAGAAATGATATCAAAATAATGGATAAAGAAGGCGTCTTGCTTAGAACTCATGGAGGGGCGATAAAGATAGAGGATAGCACTTCGCGAAAATACAATGTGGAGAGCATTTATAAAAAACAATCCCAAAAAAGAGCGATTGCAGCAAGTGCATATGAGTTCATCAAAGATAGAGATACGATTATTATAGATGATGCCTCTACTAGTTTTTACTTGGCAAAGTATATAAAAGAACATAGTGAGAAAAAAATAGCAATTGTAACAAATTCGCTATTGGTTGGGATTGAACTTGCGCAGGTAAAACATGTCCAATTGTTTATGATAGGGGGACAAGTAGGTGGAACTCTTTCAGCCACTTTAGGAGAAACAGCTGTAAATGGTCTGAGAGAGATTAAGGTAGATCGAGCATTTATAGGTGTTCATGGGATTAACTTTGACGTAGGGATTACATCTGTCGGATCTCCACAGATGCAAGTGAAAAAAGCAATATTAAAAAGTGCAGAAGAGGTGTATGTACTTGCGGATAGTAGCAAATTCAATGGTGGATACTTGCAAGTGATTTGTCCGTTGAAAGATATTTATAAAGTGATTACGGACGGTAAAGTGAAAAGTGAACATGTTACGCAAGCTGCTAAGATGGGAGTGTCTATGGTGGTGGCAAGAAATTAAAAAACGGCCAAAGGATTTTGTTATGTGATCCTAGGGCTGTTTTTGGTTAGATAAAGAAGTTTCTCTAGGTGAAAACTAATTGCATAATTTGCAACCGATATCCGAAATACAAGAACAATATTGTCAATGTGCATAGATTGAGTGAAGATATTGAACACTTATGGGTACTTTGTTATAATGGCGACATTACCGATAGGAATTAAATTCTGCGTAGGAAAAAATAATTTTATGAAAAAGATGTGGCATTAATGAAAAAAGTATTGATTACAGGTGAAGCTAACGGAATCGCCAAGTGAAGCATAGACAGAGAGGGGGAAATTTAGGATGCAAAATTGTTTTTTGAAAGTCAGCTTAGCATTAAAATCAAAAATACCAGTGGTGTTTGTCAGTGTACTAGCACGTGAGGGGTCCACACCAGGGGAGGAAA
>CAYJGW010000048.1:10802-19678 GCA_964369425.1 uncultured Lachnospiraceae bacterium | reverse complement strand
CCAATTGGTTGTACTGTCCGCCAAAATCAATTACAATTACTAATTCTTTCTTCACGTTTTATCCTCCTACGTGTGTTGTCTTTCCATTTTATTATAAATCCACTCATTAAGCAATAGTTATAAGAAAAACTACCCATTCACTAGGTAGTTTTTCTTCTCTGACTTATCATTTATGCAAATACGTACTTACCAACTGCAACCTTTACTTCATCATATGAGTCTGGTGCTACTGTAAGTTTAATTATTTTTTGAATTCCGATATTCATGATTCCAAGGATTGATTTTGCATCTACTACAAAACGTCCGCTTTGTAAATCCATGTCACCTGGGTAATTTTTTACGATGTTCACAAATTCTGATATTTCTTCTGCACTATTAAATTTTACTTGTATCTCTTTCATTACTCTACTTCTTACTCCTTATAATCCTAACAAATTTCTAAGCGTTGATTCTAGCATCATCTTACGATAAATACAAGTGTTTTTTGAAATCTTTACATTTTCATAATATTTCGTCTTTCTTTCAACTACATTCGTCTTTATAGCAAGAATTTATTCTTAAATGCAAAAGCACCTCACACAAATACTCGTGCAAGATGCCTTTAAAAGAGGGTATTATATTGACAACTATGCATGCAAATACTTCTGAATATCACCTCGTAGCGGTTCACAATCTTCCGCATATACACACAAAGTAGTAACCGTTTTTATTCCTATGTTCATAATGCCTAATACTGATTTTGCATCTACTACAAAACGTCCTCTCACTAAATCCATGTCATTCTCATAATCACTAACAATATTTACAAAGTCTGCTACATCTTCTGGAGTGTGGAAATACAATCTAAACTCTTCTTTCATCTCTCTTCACCTTTCTATACAAAAACTCTATTTCATAATACCTGTTTGCTCTTCCCTGTCTGTGATTGTATCATAACACAGTGGTAGCTTTATAAAAGAGTAATTCTATTAGATAGGTAGATTTATTTAACCACATTTCATTTTTCTATATTCAGAAGGTAATACTCCAACTTGCTCTTTGAATACTTTGCTCATATATTTTGAATCGCTATACCCAGCTAAGCTTGATATTTGATTAAGCTTAAGAGATGTTGTCTCCAAAAGTTCCTTGATTTTCTCAATTTTATATGTTCGCAACATTTCTGAAAATGTTACTCCAGTCTCTCTCTTAAATATTGTACTTAAATATTCTCCTGATACATGCAGTTTTTCGGACACCTCTTCTAGATTAATTCCTTCACTATAATATTCTTGTATCATATTCTTTGCTTGTGTAATCAACAAGTTAGCCTGCGATTCTGGCTTTTGTTCCTCCATCATCTCTCTCGAGAAAATACATAATGTACTCCAAATCTCTTCCCAAGTCTTCGCATTTGACACAATATTCATCACGGATTGTGCATACGCTTTATCTTGTTTATCGATATACTTTTTTGCTAGTCCCACTATAAACCAACAGTATTGCAGGCAAATTTCTTTAATTTCAGTTGGATCATACGTTTCACTTTTGCAATGTTCCACTAGTTTATAGAAGCAAGCCTTAAACCCCGCTTTGTTACTTGTGATTACAGCTTTCTCAATCTGCCCTTCTAATTCTTTAGGATATTTCAGGGACTTTATATCTAGTCTATCAATTGTAGACATACAGATTAATGTAAATGGTTTCAGCCCTAAATTCCAGTGCAAGCGCTCCTCTATGATATTGATTTTGTTTTTAAGTTCCACAAAACTCTCGCATTCTTCCGCTGCAAATATAGTACTTCTAGGTACAATCTGCTTTGTTGCTTCGACGATTTTATTTTCTAAGAAGTCATAGAACGCATATTCTTGATTAATCGGATAGAAAATCGTGAGAATCATTTCTTTATCTGGCAAACAAACCACTCTATACGTCAAATTGCACTTCTCTTGATATAATTTCTCTAACTCATTTTTTATCTTTGATGAATATTCAACATACTTACGTCCAAACCACAGGGCAAATATTCCTAAACTCTCTTCTTTCTTTAATTGATACCGTTCTTCTAATATCTCCTGGATGATCCCAAGTTCTCCCTGTCCATGAATCACATCAATACACATCTTCTCAAAACTGAATTGTTCTTCCTCATGTACATCTTTTTGCAATGCTTCTTCTACATGTGTTAACAACTTCTTTAATTCCTTTATTTTGATTGGTTTCAACAAATACCCTTCGATTCCTAAGTCAATCGCTTCTTTTGCATAGGAAAAATCCGTATACGCACTAATTACAATCGCTCTGCAAGGCACCTTCTTCTCACGAACGTTTCTAAACATCTCAAGACCATCCATCTCAGGCATCTGAATATCAAAAATAACCAAATCAGGTTGCAATTGTTCAATTAATTCCAGCCCTATTTTTCCATTTTCAGCAGTCCCTACTACTGAATAAGTGTCACTTATTTTGTTACATAGATTCTCCATACCCTCTCTTATAGGAATTTCATCTTCTACTATGATGATACGCATATCATTCATCACTCCTTCTTTTCACCTACTCGCGAGCTAATAACTAGCGGTATGAATAGATGAACTTTTGTATAGGCATGTTTCAGACTTTCGTAGAAAACCGTCGCATCGTCTCCATAATATAGTTGCAAACGCTTTCTCACGTTATTGATTCCTAAATGTTTTGATTCTAACTCCTCGCATTTATTCAATTGATCGACCTGTTCCTGCGTCAGTCCTACTCCATTGTCTTTGATTAATACGTGTAAATACTTTCCTAACTTATCAATTACAACTTCAATCTTAAATTCTTCCTTTGATATATAACCATGCTTAATTGCATTTTCGATAAATGGTTGTAACAACAATTTATGGATTCGGTACCCCTCTACCTCCTCAAGAACATCTATACTTACTGCAAGGTTTTTTCCTGCTTTCGCTTCTAATATAGTGATATATTGTCTAAGCCATGAAACCTCTTGAGAAACACTTACTTCATCACCTGCATTTTTCACGCTATATCTCAAGATATCTGCTAAAGCTCCTAACATCTCACTGATTTCATATTCTTCAACTTCAATTGCCTTCCAATTGATTACATCTAATGTATTATATAAAAAATGCGGATCAATCTGTGCCTCTAAAGCTGATAATTCAGCATTTTTTTGTTCCACTGTCACTTCCTTTACTTTATCTAGTAACACTTTCATCGTCTGTATTGCTTCATTAAATTCATGGGAAATGAACTTGGTTTCTTTCGTTGTATCTATATCTTCCGGCATATAAACTTCAAGATTCCCACTCCCTACTTCCTTTATAACCTTTCGAAGTGTCTCTAGCCAATTCATCATAGGACGCATGGCGCGATATAATGCAAAAATCAGAACACTCTCTGCAATTAGCACAATTGCACTCCACATAACGAACTGGTCTCGCTGTGCTGATAAGAGTGCTAAATTCGAATGGTAGCTATATACTACTAGATCTCCATACTCAATCTCATCCATCCCTATCTGCATGTTGTCATTTGGCACATCTTCAATATTCATTCCTCTTGCTGTGTCATTAGATGAATTAATAATGCTATCATCACATACCAAATAACTTATAACATCTTCATGTGATTCTAACGCTTCATCAATTACAGCCATATCGATAGACATCACGATATATCCCAATTCACTTTGGGGGTTCTCACTGTCTCGAACCTTAGCCTGCAATTGTAACAGAAAGTTCTCTTCTCCTTCTTCATCTATCACTTTTTTCACGCGATATGACTCATCCATCTCATCAAGTATCCATGAATCTGAAGTAACCTCTGCTGCAAGCTGATTATAGTAAATGGTATCTCTCTTTTCTAGAAACCATGCCATTCCCACAATGTAAGGGTATCGGTTTGCGGCTTGAGCCATTAGGACTTTGTACCGTTCTGTGATCTCTTCAAATCCTACTTCTTCATTATAAATCGATTGATAATAACTCATGATTGTCCGATCAGAACTAATCGCATCTAAAACATAGTCATATCTTTCGATTATCAAGTCTACACCTTGTTCGACCTTCATCAGATTCGCTTCGATTTGCTTCTCATGCTCATCATATAGAATTGTTGTCAACTGATTCTGAAACAACATTCCGACGCAAAGCATCGGAATGATAGTTGCCGCTATAAAAACTAAAGTAATTCGTTTTCGAAAATTATTTTCACCCTTCATACCATATGCTCCTATCGAATCCACATATGCAACCTTTTTCATCCACTTATATTATAGCACTCGAAGGGAAGCGTGTTCCTTAATTCTTTGTGAACGCATTGTAAATATATTCCGACTAACTTATTAGTATCTGTTCATTTTTGTAGATATTTTGCTTTTGTGGCTAATCCTCCTCTTATATGCCTTTCTGATTTATTTAAATCTAAAACTTTTCTTGCAAGCGAGGCTAGATTAGGGTTAATCTGTTGCAAACGTTCCGTTATATCCTTATGTACAGTACTTTTGCTTATTCCAAATTCTTTTGCTGTCTGACGCACAGTCGCATTCTTTTCTATTATATAATTAGCTATATCAACTGCTCGCTCCTCTATATAATCTTTCATTAAAATCCCCCTACACAGGATGTTTTTACCATCTTATGCAAGGGGGTATGGGGTTAGTACTATTTACAACCTTTTCATTTACTCTATAATACAGCTCTTCCTAATTCGGCTGCTGCCCTGTATGTGCTAGCCATTTACACTCTGATACTTCAAACTCTGTAAAGGTCGCTGTAAAAGATGAGTCTTCTGGACTACAAGCATAGATTCCATATTTAATGCACTCTGTTGCATGAAACATGTGACAGATTCTCATTTGTTGGAATTTTTCTCCATCAAAGGAACATTCAATACAAAAGTCGTTCTCTCGCCGGCTTAATCGATACCACATACTTTTAATGTCTGCCGCTACTTCTGTCGTTGCCCAATCTGAATATCCATTATTGGTAACAACACTTCCTAGATGCTGAAATTCCTCATTCTCATATTCAATCGATCCCTTTAGCCAATTTTCAGAATCTAAATACATTACAACTCCACATTGATCAAAGCGATGCTTACTATCAAACTCCACTTTAAAGGAGAATGAAAAATATTTTTCTGTTGTTTCAACCTGTAATACGGGCGCATTATCATTCCTGAAATGATAGTAAGTTCTCTGCCAAAGATCCGTATGCGGGTTAGTCGTAATCGCTATCTTATCTTCCAAAATCTTAAAATCTTTCGGTTCTCTTGTCCATTTTAATGTTTGTAAATCAAATTTCATGACATTTGCTCCCCTTTATCTATAATATTTTAGCACTCTCCTACGTGTAAAATACCTGTGTATGCCGCTATCTCTTTATCAAGAGTTCTCATATCTTCTTTTGAAAGTTTATGTATATCCTCTTTTCCCATTACCCTTGCAAATGTTTTCAACTCTTCATTGGATACATTTAAGTACCGATATACTCTTTCTGATGCCTCTTCTATTTTGATGCGTTTTCTCAGTTCACTGTCTTGTGTGGCTACTCCCATCGGGCAATTTCCTGATCCACAGATTCGATATTGCTGACACCCTACCGCAATCAATGCTGCTGTTGATATTGCTACCGCATCCGCGCCCATGGCTATTGCTTTGGCAAAGTCAGATGACACTCGAAGACCTCCTGTAATCACAAGGTCAATATCCACTCCTTGTTCATCTAGATATTTTCTTGCTCTTGAAAGAGCATAAATTGTTGGAATAGTAGTCGATTCTCTTAGGAATAACGGGCTTGACCCTGTGGCTCCGCCTCGTCCATCTATGGTAATAAAGTCTGGTTTAGCAAATACACAGTATTCCAAATCTTCCTCTAACCTACCAGCCGAGATTTTGATACCAATTGGTCTACCTTCCGATTCTTCTCTTAGATAATCTACCATAGATTTTAAATCTTCTTTAGAGTTCAACTCAGGGAATTTCGATGGGCTTTGTACATCTTTCCCCATCTCTTTTCCTCTAATTCTCGATATCTCTTCCGTCACTTTTTCTCCTGGTAAATGTCCTCCCATCCCAGGTTTTGTTCCTTGTCCTATCTTGATTTCAATGGCATCTGCTTCCATGAAATTTTCTTTTTTTGCGCTATATTTATTTGGTATGTATTCAAAAATATGCTTATATGCCGCTGCTTTTTCCTCTTCTAAAATTCCACCTTCTCCACTGCACATAGCTGTCTTGGCTTTTGCTGATCCCTTTGCCAGTGACACCTTCGACTCTCTTGACAATGCTCCAAAAGACATATGCGAAATATAAATCGGACTTTCTAATACCATCGGCTTCTTTGCTTTCTTCCCAATCACAGTAGTTGTATTTACAATCGCATCATCTAATAGTGGTGCTGGGTTTAATTGTGCACCCAAAAATAAAATATCATCCCATTTTGGAAGCGTCATCTTTGTGCTCATCGCCGCATGGAGTGTCCTCCCTGACTTTGCCATCTCTTGTATCTCTGCCATATATCGTTCAGATGAATCGATTCTTTCTGTCAAATCACTATGCTCTACTTTTGTTTCTTCTTGTGCCATTAGTTTTTCTTTTGGTTGTTTGCAAATCGGACATACTTCAAGTTCCACATAACTTTTCCCTTCTTTTTCCTCATCAAATTCATAGCTACAAATACTACAAATATACTTCATTGGAATTCCCTCTCTTTCAGACTGTTAGCCAACGTGTTCTTTCTTGAATACTACACAATAATTTCCCTTTTTTGTTCTACACTTAGAACAGTGTACACAGATTGCATCTTTCTTATCTCCATCTTCCCATCGCTTAATTAGATTTGGTTCTGCTAGTAATGGTCTACAAATACCAATTAGTTCAATGTCACTCGTTTGAATAAGCGTTTCCATTTTGTCAATGTTTTTAAATCCACCTACTGTCATCACGGGAATTTTCACCTCATTACTAATCACTTTTGCATACCCCGAAAAGAATCCTTCCTCGCAGATTTTATATCCATCAAATGTTTGACCAATCATCGATTTTGCTTTTCCATGTACATTTCCACTTAATTCGATTGCATCTATGCCTAGTTCTTCCATCTTTTTGCAAATAATCCGAGTCTCATCAAAGGTTAATCCTCCTTCAAAAAATTCTGTAGCAGTTAACTTTACGAGAATTGGGTAGTCTTCCCCTACCTCTTTACGAATTTTTTGATATATCTCAATCAAAAATCGCATCCTATTTTCTAGGCATCCACCGTACTCATCCTTTCTCCGGTTATAGTAAGGGCTTAGGAATTGATTGATGAGATAAGTATGTGCAGCATGGATCTCTACCGCATCAAATCCTGCTTCTTTTCCTCTTCTTGCAGCTTGCGCGAAGGCGTCTACAATATATGTAATCTCCTCTTTTGTCATCTCTTTTCCCGCTACATTTGTTGTCAATTCTGGAACAACACTCGGTGCAAATATCGTTCTTTCTTCTACATTATAAGTAGTCTTCGTACCACCATAGGCTATTTGTAGCACAATCTTAGCACCATACTCTTGCACCATCTGTGTCAATTCTTTGTATTCTTCAATGAAGCTATCATCATAAATCCCCATCATTCCTGGGTTTGGTTGTTCTTCTTCCACAATATTCGCATATCCTGTAATGATTAGTCCCACGTTCCCTCTTGCAAGGTTTTCATACACCTCTATGAGCGGTTTTGTCAAATGCCCCTTCTCCGTCG
This sequence comes from uncultured Lachnospiraceae bacterium, assembly GCA_964369425.1. GTDB lineage: Bacteria > Bacillota > Clostridia > Lachnospirales > Lachnospiraceae > CAUPWF01. Next base: position 11,957 of record CAYJGW010000048.1, on the reverse strand, counting down.
TCATATTTTCCCATGTCGCACTACGTACACACCTATTTTTCACTTCCATATTTCCCAACTTTATTTGTTCAAAAATTTTCTTCATTCGAATTTTCCTTCTGCTATTTCGTGATATTGTATTTTCATCTCTGTTTTTAATTCGTATTCAATCAGAGAGGTTCTTTCTAAATCGTGATGACAAAGGCTTACTGCATTTACCGTCATTCCATCATAAGTTTTATAATAATAAATGCCTCTGTCACCATTTGCACAACAACTATATCTTGTATAATCTGGTCTATTATCTTCTAATCTCACTTGTCCTTTACTAACTGAGGCGGTATCTAAAATATGAAAAAATTGAGCAATCATATTTGCTTCACCTGGTTCTAATATAGCATTCCCTTTGGCAAACGTAGCTCTTACAAATCTTGAACACGAAGAAACATCTCCTGGTAAACCACGTCCCCCCATTCCATGGCTCAAACGTGGCAATATAATATTTGGATACAGATAATTATCTGGTTCATAAGGACTACAAGACACATAGTTGCTTAAATTCGTCATATGAAAGTCGAAGGTTGGATTGTTGGTTAACACCCCTACAGGATTCTCCCAAATTTTCATCCCTTCTTTTGTCTGCTCCACTGTCAGGCTACCACTTTTATCCGCCACAATCCAATGAAGTGGTGCTAATGGTAATTCTATCGAAAATGGTACTGCCAATAAATTAACTTCACTCAGTGCCATTCTTGCCTCTTCTATGTTTGAACAATTTCCCAAAATATATAAAATCAATTCATACGGTGCTACATTTTTCCGTTCTGCCACTTTTTCCACATTGTATTTTGCATATCCAGGAAAATTAAGTCCTGCCATACCAAGACCTTTTTCATTGATTGCATCTGCATAGAGTGGATACCCATCTGAGACATTGGCCATTCCCACAATGCCATAATGGCTTCCACATTCTTGTAACTCCTTGTATAAAATCTTGTAATTTCTTGGTGTAATTACTATTCGTTCTCCGAAGGAATATGCAATATCCATATTTCTACCAAAGTAAAACTCATCCTCTTGTAAAGTAATTGCTGTACACATTTCACGCGCTCCTTTTCATCAATACTGTTAGTATTACCCATTTGATGAAAAAAATGTATTCTATATTGTACTTTT
>CAYJGW010000048.1:5371-10702 GCA_964369425.1 uncultured Lachnospiraceae bacterium | reverse complement strand
CTGTTCCAACTGCATCTATATACTCTTTTTGTGAATTAACCACATACTCTTCCAGTGTAATTTGCACTCGTTCCTCTAAGGAGACGTCTACTAGCACAAGATCTGCCGATTTTAAAAATCCAGACAATGGACGCGGTAGATAGCACGAACCTACATGGGTTCCCTCATCTTCAAGAATCATACTCCTATAACCTTTTGCCGCATGCTGTATAAATGCATAGGCTAAATTATTTTCAAAATTAATCTGTGATGGCTGTGGTGTTACTTGTCTTCCAAATGTAGAACCTCTATGGTTTGCAATTCCCTCTAAATCCACTGCATGTTCTAACCGCTTTAATAAAATTGTTTTACCAGATCCTGTACACCCACCTAATAGTATTGGACGTGCTTTTAAAGCTTCTGGCTCTAATGCATCAATAAGATAATTACGAAAAGCCTTGTATCCTCCTTCTAATCTTACGACTGGGGTTTCCACCCTTTCATTAATCCAGGCTTGCGCAATCGCTGAACGCTGCCCGCCACGAAAGCAATAAATCATGGTCTTTGGGTTTTCTTTTATATAAGAAATCCAGCGATTCACTCTCTCTTCGCGAATCTCACCTTTCACCAATTCGTATCCTAGCTTTATCGCTGCTTCATTCCCCTCATTTTTATACTTGATTCCCACTTGATGACGTTCTTCATCACTCATAATCGGCATGTTTATACTAGTTTGGAATGCGCCTTTCTCAAATTCAACTTCTGCACGTACATCTATAAGTGGTATTTCATCTATCACAATTTTATTAAAATCTTTGGTTAATAACTCTTGCACTTCTCTATTCCTCCATTTCTTCTCCCTTTATTGTAGCATTTATTCATACCAAGCACAAGAAGTTGCATAGCAGTCTATCCGGGGTGTTAGGTTAAACTGTCGCTAACTTGTTACTTATATTTCCTTTTCTAGTACTTAGTTCTATGCTATAATAGTCAAGACTGAAAACTTGCCTTAACGAATATGAGGAAAATTTGTATGGAATTAAAAAATGGACTATATTTAAGTATTGAACAAGCAAAAACATCTGATGCCGAAGATATTATAGATTTTTTGAATTCAGTAGGTGGTGAAAGCGATAATCTACTCTTTGGCAAAGATGAATTTAACATGTCTCTCGAAGACGAAAAAAAATTTATTGAAAACGTCAATCGTTCGAGTGCCTCCGCCTTTTTTATCGGGCGAGTAGACAACGAAATTGTATGTTTTGGAAATGTTATGGCGCAAGGTAGAAAGCGTGTTTCTCATCAATCTAATCTTGCTCTTGCAGTAAAAAAGAAATTTTGGGGCTTAGGTGTTGGAACACATTTAATGAACGTTTTAATTGATTACGCCAAAAATACTGGACAGACAGAAATTTTACACCTCGGTGTCCGTTCTGAAAACAAAAGTGCCATCAAACTGTATGAAAAAATGGGATTTAGACAAATTGGTATCTATCCTGATTTTTTTAAAATTAATGATAGGTACTACGATGAAATACTTATGAATTTATACTTGTAATAAAGGAGACTTTTTATGGAATCTATATCTAGAACACACGAAATAATACGGCTTTGCTCACATGCATTACAATACTATGACGACCGATTAGTAGACCATGGGGTTCGCGTTGCCTATATCGCCTCTCATATCAATTTTCAACTTCCAACAGTTGCTAGAGTTCACCCACAAGAACTCACTCTTTTGTCTCTATTTCACGACATTGGTGCCTATAAGACAGAAGAGATTGATCGAATGGTAGAGTTTGAGACTGTAGATGTAGATTCTCATGCCATTTATGGCTATCTATTTTTGAAATACTTATCACCTTTGAGTGCGCTTTCCAAAGCAATTTTATATCACCACGCCTCTCATGAGAGTCTTGCTGATGTAGATCCTATCATTGCAAATTATGCACAACTTATCCATTTATCTGATCGTATCGATATCGCATTACTAAACGGCGAATCCCTTGATACGCTAGAACATACCTTGTGCAAGACTGATTTGTTCTCCCCAGAATTTATCGATGCCTTTCAAAATGCACAAAAAGAAAATAACTTTCTGTGTGATGGTTGGGATAAAAACCTTTCAACTTGGCTAGATACCAGTATGAATGGTTTTGATATCGATATCGAAGATGCGAATAAATATCTAGAAATGGTGGTTTATACCATCGATTTTAAAAGCGAAGTTACTGTACACCACTCGGTAAACACGACTACCATTAGTCTATATCTCGGAGAGGCTCTTGGTTTAAATTCCGATGAGCAAGAGCAACTGTTTTACGCGGCACTTGTTCATGACATCGGAAAAATTGCTATTCATTCTGACATTTTAGAATTTCCTGGACGTTTAACCCCCTCTCAGATGGAAGAAATGAAAAATCATGTGGTATTTACACGAGAAATTCTAGGCGGTATTCTAGATGATGAAATTATTGAAATCGCTTGTCGCCATCATGAAAAATTGGATGGTAGTGGATACCCTCTTGGTCTTACTGAAAAAGATTTATCCCAAATGGACCGGATACTCGCTATTGCAGATATTACTAGTGCATTGATTACTTCAAGAAGTTATAAAGGTGGATATTCTTGGCGACGTACCATATCCATTCTAAATGATATGGCCAAAAAGCATCTCTTAGATGCACAAATTGTAGATTTGATTGCCCATAATTATTCTGATATAGATGATACAATCAAAGACGAAATGCTTGTGATCTTAGAAAAATATCGTCTTATCCAATTAAAATACATACAGTTAAAAGAAGTGTTGTTATAGTTTTAAATGAATCCCATCCCCTTATTGTCAGTCTTTTAGATTGCTTTTATCTATTTTATTGATTTTTTATTGCTTTCTTTTCTTTTTTTTAGTATAATTATCTAAAGTACTTCCAAAACATGAAGTACAATACACGGCAAAGGAGTTGGACATTATGAAATTTATTATCAGCGGAAGAAACATCGATGTTACAGAGGGGTTAAAGAGTTCTATAGAACACAAGTTGGGTAAACTTGAAAAGTACTTTACTCCAGAGACAGAGGTGATTGTGACCCTAAGTGTAGAAAAAGATCGTCAGAAAATAGAAGTTTCTATTCCAGTGAAAGGGGATGTGATTCGTTCAGAACAAGAAAGTAATGATATGTATGTTTCAATAGACTTAGTAGAAGAAGTAATTGAAAGACAACTAAAGAAGTATCGAACAAAGTTGATTGCTCGCCATCACGCTTCAGGAGCGTTTAAACAAGACTTTTTTGACGAATTATCAGATTTAGCTGAAGACGATGTAAGAATCGTAAAGACAAAACGTTTTGGTATTAAACCTATGTTTCCAGAAGATGCGGTTGTTCAGATGGGACTATTGGGACATGACTTCTACGTATTTAGTAATGCTGAGACAGATGAAGTTAATGTAGTATATAAAAGAAAGAATGGATCTTATGGTTTGATCGAACCAGAGTTTAATTAACATTACATATGAATCTTCAAAAGCCGAATCCTTATGATTCGGCTTTTTTATGCTTCTATTATCGGAAAATAAGTCTCCTCAATGATTTCAACAGTACTTTTTCCAGCACTGATCTCTGTTATTGTATCCACCAAATTATCTGCTGCCTCTACTGATACTATCACTGTAAGCACAATTACATCTGTATACTCACTATCTTCTTGATTCAAATTTCGTATCGATAATTCATGTAAAATCTTCCCAATTGTATTATAGTCTGTATGTATTTTCATCCGTTTACCTAAACTCATTTGTGCGATTTTGCATCGTGCTATTCCTTCTTTTGTAGCGTTGGTATATGCACGAATCAGCCCTCCTGTTCCAAGTAACGTTCCTCCATAATACCTTGTGACTACAGCGACTACATTCACTACTTGACTCCCTAGTAAAACCTCTAACATCGGTTTCCCAGCCGTTCCACTTGGCTCTCCATCATCATTGCTTCGAATGAGTTCTTTGCCTTTTCCAATAACAAAAGCGCTACAGTTATGGGTAGCGTTATAATGTTTTTTCTTTATCTCTTTGATAAAAGAAACCGCCTCTTCTTCTGTTTCTACTTTCTTTATTTGAGCGATAAACTTTGACTTCTTTTCTTCTATTTCCGCTTCGTATACTGTTGTTTTTTCACCATGTATGATTTTATAGTTTTCAACCATTTATGCTCTCCCATGTAATTCATATATTTCCAACTAATTCTTCTCTAATAGTACCCCAATGCTTCAAATTCGTCAATTCATCTCCCTTTTATTCTTTTTTAATTGATATTTAATAGATAAATTTATTACTTTTTCTTTCTTATTGTATTTTTATTTGGTATAATGTACTTCGTGAAGGAGGCTATAACTATGAATTATGGTAAAACCAATACCTCAAAAAGACAAAAACAATTAGCTACAAAAAGTCAAATGAGAAGAAAACGAGGGGGAGTTCGTTTTTTTAATTTAATATCAGTAAGTATCGTTGCAATCGTAATGGTTGCAATCGTAGGTATCTGTCTGTTTATGATGGATATTATAGAAGATGCTCCTAGTATCAGCCCAGAATCTGTTACTCCAACTGATTATTCTACTTTTATATACGATTCATCTGGCGCACAGGTTGAAAAACTCGTAGCATCTGGTTCCAACCGCGTACACAAGCCTGTGGCTGAAATGCCGGAAAATTTAGTCGATGCATTTATTGCCATCGAGGACTCTCGCTTTCGCACTCATAACGGGATTGACCTTGTTGGAATTATGCGTTCTGCTGTTGTTGGTATCACCTCTGGCGGTGACTTTTCTGAGGGAGCAAGTACAATTACGCAGCAATTAATAAAGAACAGTATATTCTCGGATTTTATAAACGAAACCGAATTTGAACGTTGGGAGCGGAAAATTCAAGAGATTTATCTTACGCTGCAATTAGAAGAGATGATGGAAAAAGATCAAATTCTCGAAAATTATCTTAACACCATCAACCTCGGGCAAAATACCCTAGGTGTACAATCTGCTTCTTTAAGATATTTCAACAAAGATGTATCGCAATTGACATTATCAGAATGTGCCGTACTAGCAGGAATTACAAAAAATCCTACTGGATACAACCCGATTACTAATCCAGAAGCCAATAATGAAAGACGTATAAAAGTACTGGATGATATGTTAGAGCAAGAGTTGATTACACAAGCTGAACACGATGAGGCTGTAGCCGATGATGTATACACACGTATTATGCAAGCGAATGCGATTACTTCCACAGCTAATACTTATTCTTATTTCACAGATGCTGTAATCGAATCTGTAATCAATGATTTACAAGAAAAACT
>CAYJGW010000048.1:0-5271 GCA_964369425.1 uncultured Lachnospiraceae bacterium | reverse complement strand
GCACAGAATTATCATTATGTCTACCCTAAGCTTTACAGAAGTCCTGAAACTTCACTTACCTATGTAAGTCAAGAAGCTGCGCAACAAGCGATTAACAACTATAAATCAACATTGAATATCGTTGAAGGCGATGTAATAGATGAGAGATTAACGCTCTCTCCACAACCCCAAGTTTCATTTACTCTTATGGAACAAAGCACTGGATATGTACGTGTCCTTGTGGGCGGGCGTGGCACAAAGAATGGTAATCTTTCCTTGAATAGAGCAACGGATTCAATGAGACAACCTGGTTCTTCCTTTAAAATTGTATCCACTTACGCACCTGCTGTTGATTTAGGTCTTTATTCTACTTCTAGTCGTGTAACTGATAAAGAAACCCTATATTCTAACGGTACTGCTGTTAAAAACTACTATCGTGGATATCGTGGCTCCATGACTGTACAAACAGCAATTAAAGATTCTGTTAACACAATCCCTGTTCAATTATTATCAGAAGTAACCCTTCCGGTATCAATGGACTATTTGAAGAACTTCGGCTTTACTACTCTTGTAACAGAGCCGAATGAAACTGGACATAGTGATATGAACCTTCCAACCGCTCTTGGGGGACTTACCTATGGTGTTACCAACCTAGAGATGACTGGAGCTTACAACGCAATTGCTAATATGGGAACTTATGTAGAACCTATACTATATACTAAGATCGTGGATCATAATGGAAATGTTCTACTAGAAAACTTACCTGAGACACGCACTGTATTAAAATCAAGTACTGCCGCATTGATTACAACTGCTATGGAATCTGTTGTTACATCTGGTACTGGTACGCGTGCGAGAATCGGATCCATGCCAGTTGCAGGAAAAACCGGAACTACCAATGATGACAAAGATATTTATTTCTCAGGATATACGCCATACTATACTGCAAGTATTTGGTCTGGTTATGATTTCCCACAAGCATTATCTACAACTAGTTACCACTTAGATATTTGGAGTGAAATCATGAGTCGTATACATGCTGGTCTTCCATACAAGGATTTCCCAGTATCAGACTCGGTGACTAAATTGACGATTTGTAGTGTGACTAACTTACTTGCCACACCATACTGTCCTGCTATCTCAGCAGATTATGCTGCTGGAACAGGTCCAGTAGATACTTGTCCTGAGCATACCGCTCCTCCGGAGCCAGAACCGGAGCCAGAACCAGAGCCAACTCCGGAACCGGAACCAACTCCAGAGCCAGAACCGGAACCAACTCCAGAGCCAACTCCGGAACCAGCGCCTGAAACAAACGAAACACCAACCCCATAGCATTGGGTAAAAAAGAGGAACCACGCTAGAATTTGTTCTAGTTTGGCTCCTCTTTTTATTTATGCTTTTTATTAATTACTTTTTTATGATTGTTACTTATCTAAAATCATCTTTGCTGCACCGTAAATTCCCGCATCATTTTCTAAGGTTGCTAATGCAAACTGTGTCTGTCTATTTGCAAAAAATGCATATTTTTGAAAATACTTCTCTACATAGCTCAGTACAATATTCCCCGCTTTTGACACACCACCACCGATTACAAACACTTCTGGGTCTACAATCACTGCTATATTCGTAAGTGCAAGCCCTAGGTATTTCCCGAACTCTTCTGCTATCTCATCTGCCACTTCATCATCTTCTTTCACTGCATCAAATACTGTTTTTGCTGATAAGTGTTGCCCTCGCAAGATGCTTGGTTTTTCATCTTTTTCTAAACGCTCTCCTGCTAGTCTTGCGATTCCTGTTGCTGATGCATATTGTTCCACACAACCTGTTTTTCCACATCCACAACGTGCAACTTCATCTGCATTTACGCAGACATGTCCGATCTCTCCACCTGCGCCATTGGTACCTGTAACCACTTTACCTTTTATGATTACACCACCACCTACACCGGTTCCAAGCGTTACCATAACAAGATTTTGATAACCTTCTCCTCCACCCTTCCACATTTCTCCAAGGGCTGCCACATTCGCATCATTCCCAACTACTACTGGCAGTTTTAATGCCTCTTCCATCTCACCTTTTACTTCTTTGTATTTCCATCCTAGGTTGGCACTTCCATTTACAATACCTTCCTCTGATACAGGTGCTGGAACCCCTACTCCTACACCGATAATATCTTTTACAGCAATTTGTTTTTCCGTAATTTTATCTTGAATCGCTTTTACCACATCAGGGATAATAGCTGCGCCCTCATTCTCTGTAATGGTTTTGACTTCCCATTTTTCTACGATTGTTCCTTCTGCGGTAAGTAATCCTAACTTGACTGTTGTTCCACCGATATCTACTCCAAAGCAATACTTCATCTTCTAGTTTTCCTTCCCTTTTTTCTGCAAATTCTGTTGTGCTCTTCTATACAGTTCATGTGCCGCATTGTACCCCATCAATTTTTGACGGTGATTTACCGCTGCTGACTCTACAATAACTGCAAGGTTTCTACCTGGACGAATCGGAATTGCATGACAAACTAGCTTGTTTCCTAAAAATTCTGTATATTGCTCTGTCAATCCAAGCCTATCATACTCCGCCTCACGACTCCATTCTTCCAGTGTAATAACCAAATCTATCTCTTGTGTCTCACGTACGCTTTGTACTCCAAACATAGACTTAATATCTACGATACCAATCCCTCTAAGTTCAATAAAATGTCGTGTAATATCTGGTGCCGTACCAATCAATGTTGCATCACTAATCTTGTGAATCTCTACAACATCATCGCTGACAAGCCTGTGACCTCTTTTGATTAACTCTAGTGCTGCCTCACTCTTTCCAATACCACTTTCACCGCGAATCAGCACTCCTACACCGTATACATCAACTAATACGCCATGAATCGAAATGCAAGGTGCCAATGCTTCATTTAGCAAGCGAATCAACTCTGCCGAAAATGAAGAAGTCTTATCTGATGACACGAAAATCGGTGTTCCACTTTCTTTTGCAGCTTCTAAGAACAAATCGTCTGGCCTTAAATCTCTACAAAAGATAATACAAGGGATATTATAGCTGAATAAAGTCTTATAAATTTCTTTTCTTCGTTCTTCTGATAACGTCTCTAAATACGTATACTCTACATATCCAATAACTTGAGCTCTCTCTGATTCATAGTGATCAAAAAAACCTGCTAACTGTAAAGCTGGTCGATTGATATCTGGCACACGAATCTCCTTTTGATCTATTGCAATATCTGGTGTTAAGCATTTTAATTCCATCTGCAATACTAAATCTTTCAATTTTACACATTCTGCTCCGCCCATAGTATTCTCCTTTATTCTACATACATTTTCAACTACTTATACCGATTTATTATACCACATCAGTGAAAAAACTTATATACTTCCTCCGCAGATTTTTCCGTCATTCCATCCAAACTTTTCAGTTCATCTATGGTAGAATTTCTTAATTCATCTAAACTAGAAAAATGACTCATTAATACTTTTCGCCTAGCAGGTCCAATCCCCTTGATATCGTCTAACATAGAGTGTACCTGTCCCTTACTTCTTAAACTTCTATGAAATTGAATTGCAAATCGATGCGCTTCATCTTGAATTCTAGTAATTAATTTAAACCCCTCTGATGTTCGCTTGATTTCTACTTCATTATTATTAAAATATAAACCTCTAGTCCTATGGGAATCATCTTTCACCATCCCACACACCGGTATATTTAGCTTCAATTCTTCAAGAACAGCCAATGCTATATTCACCTGACCTTTTCCACCATCCATCATGATTAAATCCGGAAACTTCACGAAGCTATTACTATCACGCTCTCCTTCTTTTTCCTGTATCCCATGTGCAAACCGTCTAGTCAATACTTCTCGCATACTTGCATAATCGTCCATACCTTGTACACCTTTAATCTTAAATTTCCTGTAATCATTCTTTTTAGGTTTCCCATTCTCATATACAACCATAGATCCTACTGCTAGAAAACCGCTAATATTGGATATATCAAACGCCTCTATTCTCTTTACACCTTCTATTCCTATCAGATTTTCTATTTCCTTTACTGCTCCTATTGTCCTACCGACTTCACGCTTTAACTTTTCTTTATCTGTAGAGAGAATCAATCTCGCATTCTTTTTTGCTAGTTCTACTAATTTTTCTTTACTTCCTTTCTTAGGTGACTTTATCGATACTTTTGCCCCTCGCTTTTTCGTCAACCAAGTCTCAAGAATCTCTTGTTCTTCAATCTCTGTTTGAAGCAGAAGTTCACTTGGGATATAAGGCGTTCCTGCATAAAATTGTTTGATGAAACTAGTAAGCATATCTGTTTCCGTTTCTCCATTGATGCTCTTTAGATAATAGTGATCTCTTCCAATTAATCTTCCTCCTCGTATAAAGAAAGTCTGCACCACAGCGTCATCATATTCAGTTGCAAGAGCTATGATATCCCTATCACTACCATCACTAGTAGTTATTTTTTGTTTTTGTGCAATCTTTGCTACACTATTTAAAAGTTCTCTATACTCTATAGCTTTTTCAAACTCTAACTTTTCAGACGCATCTTCCATCGCTGTTTTTAACTGACTTAATACCAGTTCATAATTCCCATTCAAAAAGCTTACTACTTCTTTTACAAACTGTTGGTACACCTCTTTATCTATATATCCTTGACAAGGTGCCTCACATTGCTTTATGTGGTAGTTAAGACAAGGTCTCTCTTTCCCTATATCTTTTGGTAAACTTCGATTGCAACTACGTATTTTATATAATTTTCTCACTAATTCGATGGTGTCTTTTACAGCACCTGAACTCGTATATGGTCCAAAATATTTTGCTTTATCTTTACCTATGCTCCTAGCTAGCATCACTCTTGGAAATTCTTCATTTGTTGTCACTTTAATGAATGGATAAGATTTATCATCCATCAACATTGTATTATATTTAGGGTGATGTTCTTTAATCAAATTGCACTCTAAAACAAGCGCCTCTAACTCAGAATCAGTGATAATATATTCAAAATATGCTATGTGTGTAACCATACGGTCAATTTTTACACCTTTTGATCTACTCATTTGAAAATATTGCCTTACTCTATTCTTTAAGTTAATCGCTTTTCCCACATAAATAATTTGTCCATTTTTATCGTGCATCAAATAGACGCCAGGTTTTGTAGGTAATTTTTTTAATTCCTCTTCTATCGCAAATGGCTTATCTCCCATTTCTTTCCCTTTCTTTTACATAGGAAAAGGGAGTGAAAAGTCTACCCTTCCACTCCCCTCCAATTATACTAAAT
>CAYJGW010000047.1:15337-19744 GCA_964369425.1 uncultured Lachnospiraceae bacterium | reverse complement strand
CCTGCTACAACACCTTGTATGATGTATTTTTGACAGAATAGATAGAATACAATAATCGGAATAATTGCCAACACTAGAAGTGCCATCAATGAACCATAATCTTTTGCTCCATAAGATCCCATCAAGTATTGTACTGCTACTGGAATAGTCTTATAATCTGTAGAAACTCCAATTACTAGGTATGGAAGTAAGTAATCATTCCAAATCCACATCGCTTGTAAAATTGCAATGGTAATCGAAATCGGCTTTAAGATTGGAAATACAATCTGAAAATATGTCTGAAGTGGTGTACATCCATCTATCATTGCTGCTTCTTCCACTTCGATTGGAACACTTTTGATAAAACCTGTAAACATAAATACTGCTAAACCAGCTCCAAACCCTAAGTAGAGAACTACCATTCCAACTGGGTTGTTCAATTTCAATGTATCAGCTAGTTTTGACATTGTAAACATAATCATCTGGAAAGGTACAATCATTGAAAATACAAATAAATAGTATAATGTACTTGTAAATTTTCCTTTCACTCTCACTACATACCACGCTGTCATCGATGTAAATAACACAATTGCAATTACGGAAAACACTGTAATAAATGTAGAGTATCCAAATGCTTGGAAAAATCCTGTCTTGTCAATTCCTTCTATATAATTAGACAAACCTGCAAACATCTCACCTGTCGGCAATGACAAAGGGCTATCACTGATATATAGTTTCCCCTTGAATGAGTTTACAATAACAAAGAAGATAGGTACGATAAATACCGCTGTTAAAAATAATAGAAATACAAATGCTATATTTCCTCCAATTGTTTGCTTTTTCATCTAGCCCTCTACCTCCTTACGTCTTGAAATCACAACTTGTGTAATACCGATTGCTGCTACAATCAAAAAGAATATTACTGATTTCGCTTGTCCCACACCTTCAAATCCTGACTTGCCATAGAATGTATCATAGATATCTAACGCCAACATAGCAGTCTCTCTACCAGGACCTCCAGCAGTTAAAGCTAAGTTTTGATCAAACATCTTAAATGAGTTTGTAATTGTCAAGAATAAACAGATTGTGATTGATGGCATTACCATCGGTATCTTTACTTTGAATAAGGCTTGTAAATTAGTAGCCCCATCAATTTTTGCTGCTTCCATAAGCTCTGTCGGAATATTTTGTAACCCTGCTACATAGATAATCATAATATAACCAATCAACTGCCAGTTCATAAGAATTACAAGTCCCCAGAAACCATATTTCGCATCAATCAACATTGTAACTCCATATTGATATAAGATTCCGTTAATCATAGATTGCCAAATGTAACCTAAGATAATCCCTCCGATTAGGTTTGGCATAAAAAATACTGTTCTGAAAATATTCGTTCCTCTAATTCCTCTAGTTAACAATAGTGCTAATAAGAAACCAAATACATTGATAGATACAATGGCTACTAGTGAAAACTGTGTAGTAAATCCTAGTGCGTTCAAGAAATTCTCATCTTCAAATGCTTTCACAAAGTTTTCAATTCCAACCCAAGTGGCATTTGATACTGTTGTAAATTCACAAAATGCCAAATACACACCCATTACAAATGGGATTACAAAAGCAATAAAAAATGCGATTAATGTTGGTAATACAAAAATAGGAAAGTACTTCTTTAAATTCTGATTCATACCTTTTTACGTAATGTCAAACATTACATCTCCTTCTATTTTTTAGAAAGAGCGAGCAATATTCATCACTCGCTCATTTTACAACACCTAGTTAGTTGCTGCTTTTTCTGTAGCCCATTGGTCTACTACAGTTGTCTTTACATCATCCCATTCTTTTGTGCCTTGTGCATACTCTAAAAGAGCTGATCCGAAGTTATCTTTGAATGTCTGACTTGGGAAGCTAGTGAATACCCAGTCAATGTTTTCTTTGTCACTAGCAGTGTACTCAAGAATTGATTGCGCTAGTGGATCTGCTGGTTTCTCATCGTCTTCAAAAGTTGTGAACGGTGCAATATTTCCTAATGCATTCGTCATATAATCTTTTCCTGTATCAGATGAAATCAACCAATTAACAAAGTCGATAGATGCTTGTTGATCTTCTTCTGTTGCTTGGCTATTGATTGCAAAGAAGTTCTCTGTTCCGATACATAACCCTTGTGTTTCTTCTCCTTCAAATCCAGAGTAGATAGGCATAAACTTAATATCTTCTTCTTTTACAACGTTTCCATCAACTTCTGAAATCTGTCCCCAAGCCCAGTTACCATTTTGAACCATAGCTGCTTGCCCTAACGCAAATTCTGCCATAGAATCATTCACACCTTTTGCTCCTAAAAGCTTAGGCTCAGTTACTGAATTGTTTAGATATAAATCAAAAATGTTTTTGAATTCTTGATCATATGTGAATTCGATCTCATCCAAATCCGCTACACCTGCATCTTCTAACTCAGCTTCGATTGGAAGGTTTGCTAAGTGTGTTTGCCATCTCCACTCTTCACCTGGGAGTAATGAAGTAGATGCGAATACACCTTTAATTCCTAACTCGTCTTTTCTTGCCTGCATATCTTCTACTACTGCACTAAATGTATCAAAGTTATTGATCTCATCCATTGAAGTTGCTAATGCGCCATCAAGTGCAAAATACTCTTGCATAATTGCATCGTTGTAAATAATTCCATATCCTTCAACAGCAAATGGTACTCCATAAACTTTACCATCTTCTCCTGTTACTGCTAAGTTTGGATCTGTCAAAGCTTTGTTAAATTCAGTCTCTGTTAGATCTGCACAGTAATCTTTCCATGCATCATATCCGATAGGTCCGTTAATTTGGAATAATGTAGGTGCATCTGTCTTTGCAATCTCTGACTTCAAAGTAGATTCGTAGTTCCCTCCTGCTGCTGTTACAACTTTTACATCTACGCCTGTCTCTTCTGTATAAGTCGCTGCTACCTCTTCCCAAACTTCAGCAACTTCTGGCTTAAAGTTAAGATAATACACAGATCCTTTTCCATCATCTTCACTTTCACTTCCGCCACATCCTGTGAGCATTGAAGCTACCATAGCTGTTCCTAACAATGCTACTAATAATTTTTTCATCATATTATTACCCTCCTAAATATGTATGCTAGCACTCTTTTTATGCTAGTTGGTATTTTTCTTGGTAACGTTGTCGGTAACGTTACCGCTTACAAGTAGATATTACCATACCAGTACCACTTTTTCAACAACTTTTATTTTTTTGTTGCTTTTTACAGAATTTCAGACTCTATTTTTGTCTATTATTACCAACGACTTTCAAAATTATGCTCTCATACCCCTTCAACACAATCTCTGACCCTACCACTGTTTCTCTTTTTTGATTACTATAAAGCAATTTTTCAACTGTATCTTCTATGCAAATGCTTCTCTCTTCCTTCTGATAATTGCAAATAACAAGAATATCACTTTCTTTTCCTTGTCTATAATACGCAAATAAGTTCTTTTCCTCTGGTTTGTAAGCAAGAAATGCTCCGTCAGTGAGTGCATCACTATATTCCTCACACTTTCTCAACGCAATTAATCTTTTGTAATGACTCAAAATCGAATCTTTTTCATTTAATTGTGCTTCTACATTTACTGCTTTATGCGACTTTGCAACCTTTAGCCATGGCGTACCTGTTGTAAATCCTGCCTCGCTACCAGCTGTCCACTGTACAGGCATACGAGAATTATCTCTACTTCTTGCACTGACTGCTTTTAATGCATCTTCCTTTGAAAGCCCTGCCTCTAACGCCACATAATACTGATCTATCGTAAAAATATCATCATATTCTTCTATCGAATCAAAAGCTTCATTCTTCATACCAATTTCTTGCCCTTGGTAAATAAATGGTATCCCTTTTAAGAATAAATATGCTGCTGCAAGCATTGTTACCTGCGTATCTTCTTTTGTATCTTCTTTGAAAAATGCACTTGCTCCTCTTGGTTCGTCATGATTCTCGATAATATTCGCCATCATTCCGATACTCTCATTTTTCTTTTGAGACTCAAAAATAATTCGCTTAATTTCCTCTGCATCTAACCCTTTGCTTTCATACCAATTATTTCCCGTTCTTTCTATTTCTACACTGAAATCAAAAATTGTTGAAAAAGTTCCCTTATCACCAACGTACTTTTTTTCTTCTCCTTCTTTTATGTTAAAAAGTTCTGCTACGGTAAAGGCATTGTATTTTTCAAATGTATTTGCTTTTAACTCATGTAGGAACGTATCCAATCCTTCTGCTTCACTTAACATATGAGACAATGCGCACATCCCATCTGCGCGGTCCGGTTCGTAATCTTTAAACCCTAGCTCTTTCTTAATATTGACGATTGCATCAATTCTAAATCCATCAATCCCTTTTTCAAGCCACCAACATACCATTTCATACAATTTCTCTCTCAC
>CAYJGW010000047.1:3684-15237 GCA_964369425.1 uncultured Lachnospiraceae bacterium | reverse complement strand
GATATCCAAATAATATCTATCCCCAATTCCTTTAAATAATCTAATTTTTCAATAACACCTCTTAAATCACCAATTCCGTCTCCATTGGTATCGTAAAAACTCTTTGGATAAATCTGATAAGCCACCTTATCTTTCCACCAACCTACTTCTTTGCTTTTCGTAATAATTCCACTCATATCTTCTCCTACTTTCTCTTAAATTCTTTCTCCCATTTTATAAGTTTACACCTCATATTTCTTGTATTACATTCACTTTCACTAACACAATATTCACCTTTTTCAAAAAGGAATCCATTTGATTTTCACTAAATGGATTCCTTCTCTTTATCATACATCTTCTGTTTTATCTCTCTATATCTGCTTGGTGTCATTCCTACAATCTGTTTGAAACATTTATTAAAATAGCTGATATTGCTATATCCCACTTCAAGGGCGACCTCTAAGACAGACAACCTATTTTTCTCTAGTAATATACAGGCTTTCTCTATCCGTAACTGTACAAGGTATTCTATGAAAGTCTTTCCAAAATGTTGTTTAAAGTATCTACAAAAATAATTCTTTGACATATTTACTCTATCCGCAACCTCTTCTAGTGCAATGTGTTTTTGATAGTTCTGCTCTAGATATTCAACCATGATTCTATCTACTGATTGTTTTCTATTTTTATTAGATTTTTGCATCAGTTCACATTTATATATATCGTATAAAAATTGATATAGAATCGATTTCGTTAACAATTGATACCCTTCTGATCTTTCCTTATCCAACTCTATCAACTGAACAACTAGCTTTTTAATATTTTCATAGCATGGCTTATCTTGTCCAATTACCGTTGGTAACACCCGATCATTTTCTACCAAGGGTTGTACATAAAGCAGTTCAGCATAGTCCTTTTTAGCAAAAGAAAGATAGTCTAGAGGAAAGAGGTACGCATGGTATAGTGTATCTCTATCTTCACTTATCATATGATGAACCATGTTTGTGTTCACAATAAGTATATCATTTTCCACTAAATCATAGCATTCTCCTGATATATATACACTTAACGTTCCCCTGTTCAAATAAATAATTTCTACTTCATCATGCCAATGGGGTGTGACAAATATATTAACTTTCTCACCACTCATCTCATATTGCTGAAAGGGGAACTGTAAAGTTCCCCTATATCTAGCTTCTTTCATTCTATTGTTCTACTTTCCAGATATCTGTGTTATATTGTGCAATTGTTCTATCTGATGAGAAGTATCCCGCTTTGCTAATATTTGCAACCATCTTCTTCGCCCATGCAGTTCTATCTGCATAATCCGCGAACACTCTCTCTTTTGTTTCAATATACTCTTTCACATCTAGTAGTGTCATAAACCAGTCTTTTTGAATCAATTCTGCATGAATCTCTAGTAGCATTCTTACATCACCACATTTTAACATCTCTGGAC
Source organism: uncultured Lachnospiraceae bacterium (assembly GCA_964369425.1). Lineage (GTDB taxonomy): Bacteria > Bacillota > Clostridia > Lachnospirales > Lachnospiraceae > CAUPWF01. Next base: position 13,802 of record CAYJGW010000047.1, on the reverse strand, counting down.
TAATAATAAAATCAATCCAAGTACGAATCTCTTCATCGTTGATGTAATAATCTGCTGCTACATAATCTGCTTTTTTATAATGCTCGATTACTTCTTCACTTTCTTTTCCAAAGATGTAGATGTTCTCATCTCCTACCAACTCATGAATCTCTACATTGGCACCATCTTCTGTTCCAAGCGTAACTGCGCCATTTAACATAAACTTCATATTTCCAGTTCCACTTGCCTCTTTAGATGCTAATGAAATTTGTTCTGAAACATCACATGCTGGAATTAATTTTTCAGCGAAAGACACATTATAGTTTTCCACCATAACTACTTGTAAGTAAGGTGCTACTTCTTTATCATTCTTAATCAACTCTTGTAAACAAAGAATTACATGGATAATATCTTTTGCAATTGTATATGCTGGTGCTGCCTTTGCTCCAAAAATCATAGTGATTGGTGTCGCAGGCTTATTTCCTTTTTTAATCTCTAAGTACTTGTAGATGATATAAAGAACATTCATCTGTTGTCTCTTATACTCGTGCAGTCTCTTGATTTGAATATCGTAGATCGATTGGTCATTGATTGTAATACCTGCTGTTTCCTCTAAATATTCTTTCAAAGCAGTCTTGCTCTTTTGCTTTACATCTAATAATTCAGTAAGTGCAACTTCATCATTTACTACAGCTGCAAGTTTTTCTAATTCATCTGCATTTTTTCTGAAATCACCTGCTCCATTTTTATCCATCCACGCAACTAATTCTTTATTGCAATGTAGCAACCATCTTCTAAATGTAATACCATTTGTCTTGTTGTTGAATTTTTCTGGATAAATATCATAAAACGGCTTTAACTCTTCATCCTTTAAAATTTCTGTATGAAGTGCCGCAACACCATTTACACTGAATCCGTAGTGCATGTCCATTCTAGCCATGTGTACACGATTCATTCCATCAATAATCTGTACTTCTTCATTATCATATTTTTTAGAAACACGCTCTGCTAAATCCTTGATAATTGGAATCAAATGTGGTACCACTTCTTCTAAATATGAAACTGGCCATTTTTCTAACGCTTCTGCTAGTATTGTGTGGTTTGTGTAGGCACAAGTTTTTGAAACTACCTCAACTGCCTTATCTGTTGTCATTCCTTTTCCTGTTAAAAGACGGATAAGTTCTGGAATAACCATTGATGGGTGTGTATCGTTAATTTGAATTGTTACATGCTTATATAACTCTTCTAATTTATACCCTTTTTCTTCACATTCTTTTAAAATTAATTGAGCACCATTGCTTACCATAAAATACTGTTGGTAAATACGTAACAATTCTCCGTTTTTATCACTATCATCTGGATATAAGAATAATGTTAAATTCTCTTTGATGTTTCTCTTATCAAAGCTGATTCCATTATCAATGATTGACTCATTCACTGAATCAACATCAAATAAATGTAATTTGTTCACTCCGCTTTCATATCCAATCACGTCAATATCATATAATTTAGATGTTAACGTAAAGTCTTTAAATGGTACTTCAAATGATTCTTTTGTCTCTGTTAACCAACTTGTATTTTCAATCCATGGATTTGGAGTCTCCATTTGCTTATTATTCTCAAACACTTGCTTAAATAATCCCATATGGTAATTTAAGCCAATTCCATCTCCTTCATATCCTAAAGTTGCAATTGAATCCAAGAAACATGCTGCTAATCTTCCAAGTCCACCATTTCCAAGTGATGGTTCTGGCTCAACCTCTTCAATCACACATATGTCTTTTCCATTCGATGCTAATAATTCTCTTACTTCATCGTACACTCCTAAATTAATCAAGTTATTTGACAATAATTTTCCAATCAAAAACTCTGCTGATATATAATAAACTTTTTTATTTACATTTGATTTATTTGCACCTTTTTGCTTTGCAAATTCTTTTACACTCTCTAAAATTGCACTATATACTTCTTCATTTGTTGCCTCTGCAACACTTTTCCCTAATGTATCTACTACCTGTTTTGAAAAATTCATCTCATGACCTCCTTGGGTTTTCTATAATTTATAATTGCATTATACTTGTTTTTTTACAAATTTATCTTGCATTATACCATCAAAAAGTAATACAATACTATCATATTTAAACATTTAGGAGATTATACAATGCACCAATACGAATATCAAAAATTACACGAAACAAAACCTCATTCTGATACACAGTTCCCTTACAACACCTATCTCTGTACGATTCCATTAGACTTTCCACAAGTCTCTGCTCACTGGCATGATGACTTAGAGATCATTGTCATAAAAAACGGTACAGGTATTGTCTCAGTAGACATGAAATCAGAAATTGTTCACGCTGAGGATATTATCTTGATTCGACCTGGTCAGATTCATTCTATCTCTCAGTTTGAGGATCATGCAATGGAATACGAAAACATATTATTTGGCAAAGAACTTCTTTATTCCAAAACATCGGATTCTCGTACTACGAAATATTTTGAACCCTTTTTCAAGCTGCGTTATGAGTTAGACTGGCTTTACAGTACAAAATGTGATTATCATTTTGCACTGATGGCCTCCATTAATTCTATTGACGAGCTGTGTTCCTCTAAACCTGCATACTATGAACTTGCACTTAAAAGTAGACTTTTTGATTTTTTTTATATACTTTTTTCTTGCCAAAATGCACCGACTCAAACCTCGCCGAATCGGTCAATTGAAAAGATCAAAGAAATTATTACTTTTGTAAGTACTCATTACCAAGAAGCTGTTACTGTCGATGACATCTCGGAATACATCGGCTTTTCGACCTCTCATTTCATGAAGTTCTTTAAGCTACATATGCAGATGACATTTACTGAATATCTAAATGATTATCGTTTATCCATTGCTGAGCGACTTCTGCTTACCACTGACTTATCTGTTCTATCCATAGCTACAGAAGTGGGTTTTAACAATTTATCTTACTTTAATCGATTGTTTAAAAAACAATTCGATTGTACACCGCTTTCTTATCGCAAGAGCAGATAAAAGACTAGGACTTACCTGATCAGTTTTTGGTAAGTCCTAGTCTTTTATCATACTTTTGTAGATTCTCGAATCAATAAATTCCCTTCTACCCATTTGTTCGCAACTTTTTTCTTTGATTTAATCATCTGAAATAGCATATGTACTGTCTCTGTAGCTATTTCCTTTACTGGCTGTTCTATCGTCGAAATGGATGGATGGTAATAAAAACCTTCTTCCAATCCATCAAAGCCTACTACCGCATAATCCTCTGGAATTCGTTTTCCATATTCGTGAATGGCTTTACAAGCTCCCATGGCAACACTATCTGAGACTGCAAAAATTGCAGAGACATCTAGTCCCTCATCAAGTACTTCTTTCATCATCATATATCCAGATTGCATTGTGAAAAATTCATACTTTTCATCTGTGCTATAGCGAATCCACTCTTCTTTAAGTGTGATAGAGTTGTCTACTAACGCTTTTCTATATCCACTCAGACGAAGATTTCCTACACTGTTATCCTCAGTAAACGTTGCAAGCATCCCTATTTTTTGATGACCACTTCTGCATAAGTGGTTCACAATCCTATAACTCTCCATCTTATCATCAATAGATACATAAGATCCAAGACAATTATAAGGAATTTCTGGCACTGCCATTGTACTAATTACAAAGGGTACTGTTAATCTTCCTAATCGTTCTTCTGCTCCTTTAAAATATCCTCCTAGAAAAACAATTCCTTTTAGTTTTCGTTCACGAATCAATTGCATCGCGATATCTATCTCGTCTTCTCTGTGTCCTACATGTTGCAAGAAATAATTATATTTCTTTTTCTGTATTTCCTTTTCTAATACACGAATCATCTTTGAGAAAAAGGGGTTATCAATTGCCTTTGCAATAATTGCAACCGTATTCGACTCAATAGATTTCAAGCTTCTTGCTGTACTATTGGGTACATAGTTATTCTCTTCAATAATCTTCATGATATTTTCTTTTGTCTCTTTATTAATATCTGGATGGTTGTTAATCGCTCTAGATACAGTACTAACTCCTACTCCACATTGTTTTGCTATATCTTTTATCGTTAACGTTCTCATCACATTCCACCCTCTCTATCAACTCTATATGTGGTATTCTAACAGAATTCTTTATTTTCTTCCATATAAAACAGAAACTCTTTTTATCTCTTTTAACAATTTTTTCGATACTTCACCTTTTTTCAATCTCCACTTCCAGTTTTTCCCTACTGTAGATGGAAGATTGATTCTTGCCTCACCACCAAGTCCTAAGTAATCTTGAAGTGGGATAATACAAGTCTGAGCTGTACTTGCCATCGCCATACGAATAAATGACCAATATACCTCTTCACCTTCTAAGTCTTTTACTCCTAGATAATCAAGGGCTAATTGCTTATCTTCTTCTACTAACTCTTCAAACCAACTCACTACCGTATCATTATCGTGTGTTCCTGTATATACAACACAGTTCTTATTATAGTTATGCGGTAAATAATCGCTTTCTTCTCTACTATCAAAGGCAAATTGTAGAATCTTCATTCCTGGATATCCGGTATCTTCTACTAGCTTAATTACCGAATCTGTTAAGTAACCAAGATCTTCTGCTATAATCTCTTTTTCTCCTAATGCTTTATTAATCGCTTTAAAAATAGAGATTCCCGGACCTTTTTTCCACTTTCCATTTTCAGCTGTTTCATCACCGTATGGAATTGAATAATATTCATCAAACCCTCTAAAATGATCAATACGAACGACATCGTATAATTCATAACAGTGAGCAATCCTTTTTATCCACCATGCATATCCTGTCTTTTTATGGTATTTCCAATCATATAGTGGATTGCCCCATAATTGTCCAGTCTCTGAAAAAGCATCTGGTGGGCATCCTGCTACTCCTTTTGGTAGCCCTTCACTCGTAAACTGGAACAATTCTGGATTCGCCCATGTATCTGCACTATCAAATGCCACATAAATCGGAATATCTCCCACAATTTTTACACCTTGCTTATTCGCATATTTCTTTAGTTTCTTCCATTGTACGGAAAACTCGAACTGCATAAACTTGTAAAATTCTATTTCTTCTCTTAATTCTTTCTCATACTTTTGCATTGCAGCTTCTTCTCTAAAGCGAATGCTTTTATCCCATTCTATAAAGCTAACCCCATCTAGGCTATTCTTAATTGCCATATACATAGCATAATCATTTAACCAAGCTTTTTCCTTTTTACAAAAGGCTATGAACTTTTCGTTACCATCCACCTCAAACTTTTCGAAAGCTTTTCTCAGGATTTTAAAGCGCTCGTTATAGATTGTACCGTAATCTACAAACCCTTCATCATCTCCAAAGTTGACCGCGTCACACTCACTTTTCTCCAAAAGCCCCTCTTCAATCAACTGTTCTAAATCAATAAAGTAAGGATTCCCAGCAAATGTTGAGAAAGATTGATATGGTGAATCGCCATATCCAGTAGGTCCAAGAGGTAGTATCTGCCAATAATGTTGCCCCGCCTTCTTTAATTGATCTATAAATTCATATGCTTCTTTTGAAAAGCATCCTATTCCATATGCCGATGGTAAACTTGCGATAGGTAATAATATTCCACACTTTCTCATTCTCTCTCGTCCTTTCACTTTTTCGTAAGCGGAAACAGTAACCGGTATCGTTTTCGGTATCGTTTCCATATATGCTTATTCTACCATCTCCATTTACTCTAATCAACTACTTTTACCCCAAGTTTTATTTATTGTGAAGTCTTTACAATTTTTCCCCCTAATAATTAGACGATTTGACGAAAAATTAGCGTAGCAGGTAAACTTCACTCAATCAAATCTTCAATTTCACAAGCTAAAGCCTTCGCAAGTTTTGCAACAGTATATACCTGTGCTTTATTTATATCTCTTTTCTTTTGCTCGAAAAGTTGAATTTGCCTTAAACTCACTTCGCTTTCTTTTGCAAGCTCACTTTGGGAATAACCATAAATGGTTCTCCTTGTTTTAAGGTTTGTATCAATATAATAATTGCTTAATTTTTCTTCCATAATAGTCACAAACTTACTTGTATCAGCTTCGTGTAAAGTCGGATACATAGCAACTATTTCATCAATAGGCACAGCTTTTGTGATTTTTGAAAACTTTTTATTGCTATACCACTGATAATAAGCTAAAACCCAACCAGCCCAATATTCAGGTGATTTATCAAGATACATTTCATCTTCGTGTGTCATTATAACACCAGATTTTTCACAAATAAGCTTTGCGAGTTCACACCCTGAAACACCGACTAAATATTTAGGGTTACCTCTTTCTATTTGCTCATCTAAACCTGAAACTAAAAACATATCCCAAAATGACTTTAATTCTAATTCACAAGTATTCATAGCAAAATCAAACATATTACCTATATTTTTTTGTGCATTATAAAGGTAATCTTCATGATAAGCACGCATTAAAACTCACCACCATTTCTCATAATATCAATAATAAACGTATCATTAGCACTTGGTGCAGTATTTTTACTTTTTCTATATTCTCGCCTTGCTATTTTATCACGCGCATCTTTTCTAGCGAAATATTCTTCTTTTTGTGCAGGTTCAAAACCTAAATACTCAAGCTTATCAAAAGCCTTTTTGCTTTTTAATACTATCTGCTCCCCACGTTTTCCCAAATACATAGCCTCCGATAATTTGCTAATCGATATTGCGCCTGAAACGAAATCTTGTGCAAATGAAAAGTATGAATCATCAGCTCTATATCCAATAATGCAATCATAAGGGGATAAATCTATACAATAATTTTCTTCAATAAATTTTTTTGCAGTTTCTGAAATACTTCCACGTTCCCAATAGGTTCTATGCTTTGCAAGTATGGCAAGCCAGTGCAAAATACTGTATTTATCATCATTAAGGTAGAGTGCATTAAGGTCTGACATATCAAGTTCATAAATGTTAACGTATCCATCAGTATTTTTTGCACATGCCCATTCTTTAGCAAGTTCGATTTCTTCTGTACAGTAAAAACCTCTACCATAATCATTATTAATCGAACCTTTACCAAATGTAGGGTTTTTAATTATTGTTTCCGAACCATGATATAATATCCTATTCATATGTTACACCTCACTTTATTTCATTGTATCGCCACAGCGATATAGCGTCAAGCGATGTTTTCTTAACACTTGAATAAAAGTGTTCTTGATTTTATTGAACAAGTGGTTGGTAATGTGTTATGATTGATAGAGTTTTATAATTAGAAAGGTAATATTATGGCAAAAAAATTAGCAATTATAAATGATTTATCAGGTTTTGGACGTTGTTCTTTAACAGCAGCTATTTCTGTTAGTTCAGCAATGGGAATACATGCTTGTCCTCTTCCGACTTCTATTCTCAGTTCTCAAACAGGGTTTTCAAGCTACTACTGTTATGATTTTTCAAAACATATGAAACACATTCAAAGTGAATGGGAGCAATTGGATGTTTCCTTTGATGGCATCTATACAGGTTTTGTATCTTGTGAAGAGCAACTGGACCAAGTTTTAAGTTTCATCCAATCTTTTCGAACGGAATCAAACTTTTTATTAGTAGATCCTGTGCTTGGCGATGATGGTGTGAAATATGATATGTTTACACCGAGTCTAAAAGATAAAATGGTGGAACTTGCAAAAATTGCAGATGTAATTACCCCTAACCTTACAGAGCTGTGCTTACTCTGTGATGTCTCTTACGATGAATTGACACGTAATCTAAAAGAAACGGACAAAGAGGATTATCTAAATCGTATCCATGCCTTAGGACGCACGTTTAGTACGGAAGGACCTTCTAAAATATTGATTACTGGAATCCGATATTTTGACTCAAATGGAGAAGAGTACATTGGGAACTCCTATGTTTCTCCAACCGAAGAGTTTCATGTTTCTTACCCACTACTAGGAGGAAGTTACTCTGGAACTGGTGATTTATTTGCATCTTGTGTTGCTTGTGGTCTGTTGAATGAAGAATCCATTGAATCTATTTTAAAAACTACTGGAAACTTCATCAATGCATCTATTGCAGACTCTGTAGCAGAAAAAATACCTTTTATTGAAGGAGTCAATTTCGAAAAACATCTAATGCTTTTAATCAAACCATAAATAAGAGCGCAAAAAAGTCGTTTCCATCACTTTTTTTGTGCTCTTATTTATTTTAATTTCTTTTTTATCGAACAAAATAATTTCCTTCTATAATCTTTCCTTCATCTACCGCAACTCCAACCGTATCGCCAATCTGATTCACAAATATGTATACACCGTATTGATATGTTTCTCGCCCTATTTGAACACCTTCTTCTGAAAACCATACATCTGTGTGCCCCATGTATTCATACGTATTCTCATCATAGGTGGAATCTATCAATTCATGAGCTTGCTGAACGGTCATTGGCTGAATAATTATATGTACATAAGAGACAGCGATAACCATAATAAGAATTACACCTATAAGGACTTGGATTAGTGTCTGGTGCAAATCATTCTCTTTTGTTTTCTTACCACTAATCTTATAGATAAGTTCTATACCTAACATTATTAAATATAACAACAGATATAATGCATCCAAAATAGAATAATCCTTCACATATAGGAACCAAATTACAAAAGCAGTCATCAATACTAGCACAAATCCCTCTAAAATAATTCGTTTATTACTACATAGTCTTTCGTAATCAAGGTTGTTCATTTTTGCCTTTTTGATTATTTGTACTATTGGCAAAACAAAGAATACAAATTGATTTATTAGTAATAGTTCAAAAAGACTTTCACCATATACTATATTAAGCCACACCATATATATTCCCATTATAAGAGTGATTATAATCGTAACAATAAATAGTGCTTGATTTTTACTTTTTTTCTCCATTAATTGTACCTCCTCAATCAATGTTTGCGATGCTTATCTTCTTCATCTCTTTACATTATATCATGGAGTACATGAATTATCTGCCTTTTTCTTTATTTTCTCTTTATTTTCATCCACTTTCTAGGTGGGTGGGATTAAGGTTATCACCCTAGTCCCACCTCATACTTCTATGAAGGTTTTGAGGCATTTCACCTCTTTTTTATTTCCTAGCTTCTCTAATGCCTTTGCTTCTATCTGACGTATTCTCTCTCTTGTAACTTCATATTCTCTTCCGATTTCATCAAGTGTCCATATCTTACCATCTATAAAACCAAATCTCAATTTTAGTATATTCTGCTCTCTTTCCGAAAGTTGTTCTAAAATTTCATTTACCTTTTCTCCCATGATTAGAATCTCTATCATTTGATATTGATCCGTACTAGTTCCATCTGCAACATAGTCCATAACCACTTTTTCTTCTGAATCGCCAATAGGCATATCCAATGAAACAATATCACTAAAATAAGGAAGTATATCTTTGATTTTATCTTCTGCTACTCCTGATAACATTGCAATTTCTCGCAGTGAAGGCTCTCGTCCTTTTTCTAGTAAAAATAATTTAATCTGCTTTGCTATCTTATTCATCTGTTCTTTCATATGAACAGGAATTCTGATTGTTTTCCCTAAGTCTATAATTGATCTTGTAATTGCTTGTCTAATCCACCATGTTGCATAGGTACTAAAACGATATCCTCTTCGATAATCAAACTTATCTACTGCTTTCATAAGTCCGATATTTCCTTCTTGTATCAAATCTAGAATAGAGAGGCTAGAAGAGTTTACATATTTCTTTGCTACACTTGTCACTAGTCGAAGATTTGCATTAATCATGTTTTCCCTCGCCTCTCTATCACCAACCTCTATCTTTTGTGCGAGTTCTATCTCTTCTTCTACTGTCAACAGTGGAATCTCACTAATTTCTTTTAAATAACATTTTACGGAATCTTCTTGGATAAGTCGCTCTTCCGGTTTGTTGTCTGCTTTCATTTAAAACTACAACCACCTTTTTCATTTCATTTATACTATTTTTACCAACTTTACCAAAAAATAAACGTAAATGAAAAATATTCTTTGAATGCTCCGTTTTCTCCTCGTTGAGGCTAAACGCCTCCTTGTAAGTACCTATCCTTGCAACGAGTAGAATTCGCTTCGCTCTTTCTCCTCGTTGAGGCTAAACGCCTC
>CAYJGW010000047.1:0-3584 GCA_964369425.1 uncultured Lachnospiraceae bacterium | reverse complement strand
CTTGCAACGAGTAGAATTCGCTTCGCTCTTTCTCCTCGTTGAGGCTAAACGCCTCCTTGTAAGTACCTATCCTTGCAACGAGTAGAATTCGCTTCGCTCTTTCTCCTCGTTGAGGCTAAACGCCTCATACTTTAATCAAAAAACCACCTCTTTGTAAGCAAGCTTACTGAGGTGGTTTTCGCTTAAAGTGCAAGGCTAGATAGTTAAGCAAATTGGGAGTTGTATAGTTCTGCGTATTTGCCATTGTAATTTAAGAGTTCTTCGTGTGTTCCTTGCTCTAATACATCGCCATCTTTCATATAAAGTATGAGATTGGCATTTTTGATTGTCGATAATCTATGGGCGATGATGAAGCTTGTTCTTCCCTCCATTAGGTTATCCATTGCTTTTTGAATTCTTGCTTCTGTTCTTGTATCAACGGAGGACGTTGCTTCATCTAGTACAAGTAATGGATTATCTGCTAATATTGCTCTTGCTATCGTAATTAGCTGTTTTTGTCCTTGTGATACATTGCTGGCATCTTCGTTTAGTTCCATCTGGTATCCATCTGGTAACGTTTTAATGAATCGATGTGCATGTGCTGCTTTTGCTGCCTCGATTACTTCTTCATCTGTTGCATCTAGATTTCCATACCGAATGTTTTCCATGATGCTTCCTTTGAATAACCAAGTATCTTGCAATACCATTCCAAATAAATCACGAAGTTCTCTTCTATTAAAGTCTTTGATATTATGACCATCTATCTTGATGCTTCCTGAGTTTACATCATAGAATCTCATTAGTAGTTTTACAATTGTTGTCTTTCCTGCTCCTGTTGGACCTACGATTGCAATCTTTTGTCCTGAGTTTACATTTGCACTGAAGTGGTTGATTACTGTCTGGTTTTCTACATATCCAAAGCTGATATCTTCAAAAGCAACTCTTCCGTCGATTTTTTCAAGTGTGACTGGATTTACTGCTGTTTGTTCTTCTTCCTCTTCTTCTAAAAATTCAAATACTCTTTCGGACGCTGCTGTCATTGACTGTATCTGGGTGATGATCTGTGCCATCTGCTGAAGCGGTTGTGTGAAGTTTCTAATATATTGGAAAAATGCTTGTATGTCTCCAATTTTGACTGCACCATTGATTGCTAGTATTCCTCCTGATATGGCAACTCCTACATACCCTAGATTAGATACAAATGTCATAGCTGGCATCATAAGTCCGGAAAGGAATTGTGATTTCCATGCTGATGTATATAAAATATTGTTTGTTTTGTTGAATGATTCTACCACATTCTCTTCTCGATTAAATGCTTTGATTACCAAATGACCGCCATAAGTCTCTTCTACTTGCCCATTGATATGTCCAAGGTATTCTTGTTGCGTTCTAAAATATTTCTGTGAAAACTTCACAATCATTGAAATCAACAATATGGATATCGGCAATATTAAAAGTGTAATCCCTGTCATTGTTGCCGAGATAGAGAACATCATTATGATAACTCCTACTAAGGTAGCAATTGCTGTAATCAATTGTGTGACACTTTGGTTTAGACCAGTTCCGACTGTATCCACATCATTTGTAATTCTTGATAATACTTCTCCATAGGTACGACTCTCAAAGTACTTCATCGGCATACGATGAATCTTCTCTGATATTTCTTTTCTCATTCGATAACAAATCTTCTGTGTTATCCCTGTCATGATGATTCCTTGTAAGAAATTAAATAATGCGCTTACCAGATAGATACCAAGTGTGAATAGTAAAATCATTCCTATATAGCCAAAATCGATTCCACCCACTCCGCTAATCTTATCCATCATTCCATCTGCAAGTGCATTGGTTGCATATGCCATTACCTTTGGACCTGCTACAGAAAATACTGTAGATAGTACAGCTATCACTAATGTAAATATAATAGCAATTTTAAATTGTCCCATATATTTTAAAAGTTTCTTAAATGACCCTTTAAAATCTTTTGCTTTTTCAACTGGAGCCATGCCAGGTCCTCCTGGGCCACCAAATCCAGATTTATTCTTGCTACTGTTCTGCTCATTATTCATTTGATTGCCCCTCCTTACTGCTCTTTCTTTCCAGTTCTTCTTGTGATAACTGTGAACTTGCAATCTGTTGATACACTTCACAACTCTCCATTAGTTGGCTATGAGTTCCTCTACCCACAATTTCCCCATCGTCAAGCACTAATATTTGTTCTGCATTGATAATCGTGCTGATTCTCTGCGCTACAATAATAACTGTCTTATCTTTTACTTTATCTTCTAAGGCTTCTCGAAGGAGTCGATCTGTCTTCATATCTAAAGCTGAAAAACTATCATCGAATATATAAACCAGTGGATTTTTTGCTATCGCTCTCGCTATTGCTAAACGCTGTTTTTGTCCTCCTGATACATTGCTTCCGCCTTGTGCGATTGAACTTTCGTATTTCTTTTTCTTTTCTTCTATAAAATTACTTGCTTGCGCAATCGTTGCTGCTTCTTCTATCTCTTCTAAAGTGGCATTTTCATTACCAAATTTCAAGTTAGACTCTATCGATCCTGAGAACAATACACCTTTTTGTGGAACAAATCCAATTCTATCTCTCAGTGTTGTAAGATTGATATTTCTCACATCTACTCCATCGAATAATATTTCTCCACCTGTTAAGTCATAAAATCTTGGAATTAGGTTGATTAAAGTAGTTTTTCCACAACCGGTACTTCCTATAATCGCTGTTGTCTGTCCTGGTGTTGCTGTAAAGCTGATATGATTCAATGCATCTTCTTCAGCATTTGGATAACGGAACTCTACATCTTTGAATTCAATTACTCCTTTGTCTGATTTTATATCTGCTGGCTTCTCTGGGCTTTTAATTGTCACATCCGTATTAATTACTTCTTGTATACGATCAGCCGCTACACCTGCTCTTGGTAGCATTACTGACATAATTGTAATCATTAGGAATGACATTACAATCTGCATAGAGTATGTGATAAATGCAGTCATTTCTCCAATCTGCAGATCACCAGTATCGATCCTCTGTGATGATACCCATGTAATTCCGATAATTAGAGCATACATGATAAACATCATCCCTGGCATCATACATGCCATGATTCTGTTGGCAAACAATTGATTCTTTGTTAATTCTTGGTTTGCTGCTTCAAAGCGTTCTTCTTCTCTTTTCTCTCGTCCAAATGCACGAATTACTGATAAACCAGTTAAAATCTCTCTAGAAATCAGGTTCAGCTTATCCACTAATTTTTGCATTACCTTAAACTTTGGTAACGCTAGAACCATCAATGTTCCCACAAAGATTAAAATTACCGCAAGCGCAATAAGAATAATCCATTCCATGTCTGCACCTGTCTGTACAATCATATATACACCGCCAAGTCCAAGAATTGGCGCATAAAATATAATTCTTAGCATAAATGCGGTTACCATTTGGATTTGTTGTATGTCATTGGTACTTCTTGTAATTAATGATGCTGTCGAGAATTTATCCATCTCTGTATTTGAAAAGCTTACAACTTTTTCATAAATTTTACTACGAGTGTTCATTCCAATACTAGCTGCTACTTTCGCTGCTAATAGACCAACAA
>CAYJGW010000046.1:0-20471 GCA_964369425.1 uncultured Lachnospiraceae bacterium | reverse complement strand
TGAAAATAACTCTCAACTCTAGTAAAATATAGGTGATAAGACTTCTATAGAACTCTTAGGATTGGAGGTAGAACACATGGATATTGCTGCTATGAGTATCGACTCTGCATCAATTAAAGTACAGCAACAAGTAAGTTTGAGTATGATGAAAAAAACCATGGATTCTCAAGAGTCACAAGCTGCTGCCCTTATATCACAGATGATGCCTCAGATAGCTTCACCTCCTGGTGTTGGAACGCACATCGATATATTGGCATAAAAAGATGGTAGCCCATTTCAAAATGGAGCTACCACTTTTTTATTTAAACCATTCCCCTTAATTTCCAGTCGTCAATATTATTACTGTTCCATATGCCACTGTGGAATTCGGTGCAATAGATTGTACTTGAACGGTACCTCCTACCTGATTCTCTGTTGTCGCCTCGTATTGCAATGTAAATTGTTTGTGATACCCTGCTTGTACAATCTGTGCTTCTGTCAACCCTATAAAATTAGGCACTATCACTGCACCTTGCACCGGTGTGTAATTCAAGATAACTGTTGTTCCTTGCTGAACCTCCGTTCCTGGCGAAATGCTTTGACTCCAAACCTCTCCTGGGAGACGCCCGCTAGTTGGTACCATTTGAAACACTGCTACAATTCCCAGTTCATTGCACAGTGCAAGGGCTTTTTCTCTTGTAATAATATCTGCATATCCAAGACCTGGATCTGCAACAAAGTCTGGCATATACGTTACTTTTCCTTTCGATACCACCAAATGCACAGTCGTAGAAATTCCTACGTTGGTATTTGACACATTTTGCGTCAATATCGTACCTGGTGCCTCATTGCCATTGGTATAAGTTACCTGTGTCCTTAATGCCGTACCTTGTGCATTGTATTCATTCATCCACACCTGTATCGCGTCTAGCCCTTGTCCTACAAATGAGGGTAATAAGACTGAGTTTCCAAGAGAATAAGTCAGTGTCAAAACATCATCTGTATTATAAAGGGTTCCTGCCGGAATGGATTGCGATAGTAAGACTCCTGCTGTTGCTCCAGAATAAGTCTGCACCATAGTAACCACAATTCCTTTTTGTGCAGCTACTGTCGATGCCACATCAGCTGTATATTCTGCAAAGTTTGGAATAATGATTTCTGGACCTTTCGAAACTTTTAACTTGACTGTATCCCCTGTTTTGATTACTTCATCAACTTCGATATCTTGTGAAATAATCTGATCTTTTGGGATGGTTTCGTCAAACAATTCCTCTATTTCAAGCACAATGCCATTGTCTGTTGCAAATATTTGCGCCATCTCTAAGGTCATAGTCGTAAAATCCGGCAGTGTCACTGTTCCATTTTCTCCTGTACCATTGGATATGATGATATAAATCGGCGAATCTCTTCGCACTTCTGTGCCGACTACAGAACTATCATTCACCGTAAATGTAATTACAGACCCTTGTGGAATCGTCCGACTATTCTCTGTAGTAATCCGCACCTTAGTCATATGATTTTTATCTGCCCAGCTCTCTATTGCGCTTTTACTCATAGTCATAAAGTTTGGAAGCTTCACTAGCACACTTGGGTCTGCACCTTTTGAAACCGTTAGCTCAAGGAATTCGTCGCTTTTAATCACTTCCCCTTCTTCTATACTTTGGGACAAAATAATACCTGCCACTTCCTCATCACTAAATTCTTCTAAGTATCGGAGCAATACTTTATTCTCCGTAGCCCATGCATTTACATCAGCCTCCTTCCACCCTACGAGATCTGGCATCTTTGTTCGTCCTGTAAATATCAGTATCAGTACCACCGCCACAATCACAAGTACACCAATAACGCCTCCTATCACTCTCTTCATTGTTTTTGGATTGAGTCGTTTTCTATCACTTGGTTCTTCTGATCTATGCTTTGGCACCTCTTTTTTTGGTGGCTTAAAGCTACTTTTTTGTTCATATGTAAACTCTTTTTCTTTTTCATCTCCATTGCTTGTGTATTTGTCCAAAAAGCTGCTACCCATAAAGTCTCCTTATCTAGTTCGTAATATCTTTATTTCTAAAACTTAATCCTCCCACTCCAAAGAACAGCACCGCAATAAATAACAGCATTACAACTCCCATTCCCAGACCGATTTCAATCCCTCTTTCGCTAAACGCATCCACTACACTATATTCTGAGTAAAACTGATATAAAAAGATATATGGAAGTGGTGTATAAGGCAAAAGGGTTGCAAATCTTGAATATGCAAGCATACTGTTTAGGATGCTACCCCCGATGAGCGCTGCACTTGGTATAATGATTGCAACCGCAACATTTCGAATCAACGCAGAGCATCCAAATGAAACTGCATAAAAGCATACAATCGACACCATACATATGAAGGTTCTTATCAAAATCAAGCCCCAGAAATTAATCTCCCCTGTTACTGTATAATTAGGGTAAGCATAATCTCCAAACCCTAATGTAATTCCATTTACAATTATATTTAATATCATTCCGATAAGATAGACTACGACGGTAAGCAGAAGTCCTGCGATAAATTTACTTCCATAAACTTTCCATCTCGTAGTAGGTCGAATCATCATAAGTCGAATCGTCCCCGATTGAAATTCATTAGCAACAATAAATCCTCCAATCAAGATTGCAAAGAAGGATACAATCATTGAATAGGACAAACTGGAATTCACTGCATACCTTGCACCTTTTGGAACGAACCTCATGTCTGGCTCCCCTGTATCCAATGATTTTTGCGCAATTACCATGTCGTTTTGTGCTTCCACTTTCCCTTTTTCAATCCCCTCTAAATATTGTGCATAAGAACTATACATCTCCTGATAATATGGATCTTGTAAAAATAAATCTTCCGATATCGGCTCTTCATTGATGGTATACGTTAATCCTTCCATCATGGAGATTGCATTATTTTCCCATACATCTTCAGTCGGTATTAGATTGTGCTCTTTTCGGTACTCCCAAGTTGGTGTAGATGATTCTTTAATCCTTATAATCTCGCTTTCTAGGCGCGAAATCTCGATTGCTCCACTCTCTTCTAATTCAGGGTTTGCAACCATTGCTTCTTCTTGCGCTTCAATCTGCTTTTCTATGTTTTCTATTTGGAGTTGATTCATCTCAATCATATTGTCACAAAATGTTTGGAAATCATCCCCAAGAATCGATTCTTCCACACTTTGTAACAGTGCCTGATTCTCTTCTAGTTGCAATGCTTTTTCTTCTGCTGATAACCCAACTATTTCTTCTATTTCTTCCACATAAGTAACTGCATTTACTCCCGTAGTAAAGTTTATCAAATTATTAGGCTCTGCTTGTAACACATAGTTTTCTGCAATAAATGGTGCACCGTAATATACCATCTCCGTACGATAATCGTTGTAGTCTGTAATCTCTTGCGCATACTTCAAGTAGTACTCTATCTGAAGGTCTAGAAGTTCTTCTGCATATCCTTTTTCTTCTGCATTCAATGACTCTAGCATAACCATAATATCTTGGGACTGATAGTACAACTCTCCATAAAATGGATTCGTAGGACTAATCGTCACTCCCTCTATCGTAAGTTCTTCTCCTGAATCGATGTAATATCCCCCACCGTAGAACATATTATCAGTATCACCGTTAATCTGAGTTGAAATCGCAGTGATAATTGGACCGACAAATCCAAGAATCAACATGATAATCGCAAAAATTATTATAAATTTTCTTTTTCTTAAATACTTGAACTCTACCTGTATCTGTTTTAAAAAACTCATCCTTTTCCCCCTTTACAAAATCTGATTTTTCGTTCCAACTGTCATAGAGATAAAATCTTGTTCTAGTGATCGCTGCTCTCTATTGATTGCATAAATCAAAATATTTTCGCTCACAAGTTCCTTAACTATCGGAGGAATTTTGTCATTGTGCATCACAATATTGACACCCTCTGGCAACATCTCACAATTGGCATTGAGTCCTCTAAACTTTTCATACACAGCATCGTTATTACTAGTCACAAAAGTATATTGGAATACTTCTTCCATTTCACTATCATCTACACCGATTTCTTTTTCACCAATAATCACACCATTATCAATAATATAAATCCGATCACATATCAACTCCATTTCCGATAGCAAGTGGCTTGAGATAAATACTCCTACTTTCGACTTTCTTGACAGATGTTTTAGTAAATCACGCAGCTCTTTAATCCCTATAGGATCAAGACCATTAGTAGGTTCATCTAGCACTAAAAGGGATGGCATATGTAAAAGCGCCTGTGCTAAACCGATTCTTTGACGCATACCAAGAGAATACGTCTTTACCTTATCATTGATTCGCTCTTTCATCTTCACTAATTCAATCACAGAATCTATATTGTCAATGGCTTCTCTTCCATGAAAATTTGCAAAATAATTCAAATTGTCCCTACCGCTTAAATTTTTATATAAATCTGGATTCTCTACGATAGCACCTACATTTTTCATAGCATTCTCAAAATCACTTATTACATCATGACCACAAATACTGATATTTCCTTCGGTAATTGAAAAAAGCCCCATTATCATCTTGATTGTAGTTGTTTTTCCTGCTCCATTAGGTCCTAGAAACCCAACGATTTCACCAGAATTCACAGATAGGCTAATCCCATCAACAATGGTCTTATTCTTAATTACTTTAGTTGTATTTTCTATTCTCAACAATTCCATCCAATTTCCTCCCTTTTTTCCTAATTTAATTAAATTTTAACACAATTTGCATTAATATAAAAGTTATAAATTATTAAGAAGTTATTAACGAAAAAACGGGAACAAAACTTAAACTAAGCTCTGCTCCCATAGGTTCTATATTATTTTAATCCGATTCCTTCTTCAACGCAAGTAATCATATGATCTAGTGATGTGATACCTCCATCTGCCACATACCAATCCGCACCTGGTTCTAAGTATATAATTTGTCCATTCTTATACGCATCTGTCGCTGCGATTACATCATTATTCACTTCCATCTGCTCTTTTGCTGCAACAGCCTCAGTTCCCACTGCTGTATCCTTGTCCAAAATGAACATCCAATCTGGATTCAACTCTAGCCAAGCGTCATACGAAGATACGTTACCATGGTTTACATCCTCGTCACCTGCAAGGTTTTCAAACCCCATTTCATTTACTACGATACTTGCGCGCCCTTCGTTACCAAGCGTATTCAGTCCTCCTGCAAAGATTCCAAGTAACGCTGTCTTTCCATCTGCAAACTCAGCAATTGCTGCAATTCTCTCATCATATCCAGCGATAATCTCATCTACTTCTCCATCCACACCAAAAATTTGACTATGTTTGTCTGCTAGTGACTTATATCCTTCCATAAATCCCATTGAATAATCTACGTATGCCGCCATTGTAGGTGCAATTGCAGAGAACTCTTCGTACATCTCTTCTGTTCTATCACTTGAGAAGATTACATCTGGTTGAAGTGACATAATCGCTTCCATATCTGGCTCTTTCATACTTCCAACCTCTACAACTTCACTGCCTTCTTCAAAATATTTTTGCAAATGTTCTGGTGTTGATCCTGCATTTGAAAGTATTCCTACAATTTGATCACCTTTCCCGATTGCATCTAAGAAATCAACTGTCTGCCAGTTCATAGCTACAATTCTTTGTGGGTCTACTGGAAACTCTACATCTACTGGCTTTCCTTCTGCATCTGTCACTGTAACTGTAATTGTTTCCGCACTCTCTTCTGCTGCTTCTTCTGTAGTTTCTTCTGCTGGTGCTGCCTCCTCTGTAGAGTTTCCACAAGCTACTGCAGAAAATGTCATTGCTCCTGCTAACATTAATACTAATAATTTCTTCATCTTGATATCCTTTCTTTCCTAAACATACTTTTGTTTTTATATAAAGGTCGTCACCTTAATATCTAATAATAAATCGATACTGGCTTATCATTCACCATCTGAATATCGAAATCTACTTTGTAGAGATCTTTTAATACTTCTTTTGTAATTACTTCCTTCACTTCCCCGAATTTATAAAGTTCTCCATTCTTAAATGCAGCAATATAATCGGAATATACCGAAGCGAAATTGATATCATGCAATACTAATATCACTGTCTTTCCAAGGTCTTCACTTAGTTTTCTCACCATCTTCATCAGATTTGATGAATGATAGATATCTAAGTTATTGGTCGGTTCATCTAAGAATACAAACTCTGTATCTTGTGCAATAACCATTGCTATATAGGCTCTTTGCAATTGTCCACCTGAGAGTTCATCGATAAAACGTTCTGTAAATTCTTCCAATTCCATATACTTAATTGCCTTATCCACCATCTCAAAATCTTCTTTAGTTAGATTACTTCCAGAATATGGGAATCGACCAAAAGCTACCAATTCCCTTACTGTAAGTTTCATCGAAATATTATTTTGCTGTGTCAATATTGCAAGTTTTTTCGCAAGTTCTTTACTCTTCCATTTTGCTAATGCGGTTCCACCAAACTCTACTTCTCCACTATCTTGTGATATCAGTCTAGTGATAATATTTAAGACTGTTGATTTCCCCGCTCCATTTGGTCCTATCAACGAAATCACCTTCCCTCTTGGAAGTTGAAAAGAGACCTCTTTTACAACGTGCTTTTCCCCATAGGATTTATTTAACTTTCTAATTTTCATAATTTTATTTATACCCCTTTGTTTTTCAATACTAAATACAAGAAATAAAGTCCACCGAACAAGTTGATGAATACTGAAATCTGCGTTCCAAATCCAAATACATGTTCAATCAATGTCTGACCACCAAACAGTACAATTGCTCCCATCAAAAAGGACCCTAACATCAGGTAACTGTGTTTATAGGTCTTGAAAAACTCCCTAGAAAGGTTTGCTATAATCAATCCTAGAAATGAGATTGGTCCTACTAGTGCAGTTGCTATTGTGATAAAAAAGGTAGCACCTATTAATAGACGACTGATGGTTTTATCATAATCAACCCCTAAATTAATCGCTTGGTTTTTCCCCAATGTAATTACATCTAAAAGTTTAATATCTCTCCAAAAAATAATAATTGTTAAAACAATAAATCCAAGACACATATAAATCAGCTCTGAATTAACATGGTCAAACCCTGCCACTAGCTCTGTCAACAATTTATCATACTCATTTGGGTCCATTGTACGAGTCATTGTATTTGACACACTCGTAAAGAACGTCGCAAGTACAGTACCAGCTAAAAGAACGTACAAAATATTATATTTTGTCTTTCTAAATAATGTTCCATATATGATAGTTCCCAAAACCCCCATCAAAATGATATCTACAAGAAATGATACATATTTATTGGCTGCAAACATGCTCGTTCCTCCTAGAATGAACACAATGCTTGTATGAATCAATATATAGAGAGAGTTCATTCCCAATAAACAAGGTGTTACAATTCTATTTCTTATAATTGACTGAAATACAATACTAGCTGTTCCTATACAAAAGGCTGCAATTGCCATTGCAATTAATTTCGGCGAACGAATTAGCATTGCATAGTCAAAGAATTTCATGTCTATAAAAATAAATTGATAGATAAGTCCTGCTATGATAGCTAACATAACTAACACTATTAACTTTTTACTTGATGTCATCTTAACCATTTGTTACCACTTCCTTCTTCTTTTTCACTTTACTAGTACTTAGACGTTTGAATAATAAGAAGATGAAAATAATACTTCCAATAATTCCTGAAATCAACTCAATTGGCATTTCATATGGTTGAATCACAACTCTGCCAATCACATCACACAACAGCACAAATAATGCGCCAAACAATGCAACATCCCTGATATTCCTTCGTATTTTATCCCCTTTGAACATCGATACGATATTTGGCACAATCAATCCGATATAAGAAATCGTCCCAACAGTCACTACCACACTCGCCGTAATAATCGCTGCAATTGAAAGTCCCCCAAACATTACCACTTTATAATTCACACCTAAATTAGTGGAAAACTCCTCTCCCATTCCTACTATGTTAAAATGATTTGCATAAATAAATGCTACAACCACCAATGGGAGAATCAAAAATACAATTTCATATCGCCCTGCTAGAATAAGAGAAAAATCTCCTACTAGCATATTGCTTAAAATCTGAGTCAAGTCATTCTCATAAGCTAAATAACTAACAAATCCACCTATTACACTATTAAACATTATTCCTATCAGCGGAACCATAATAACATCTTTTAATTTAATTCGCTGTACAAACCACACAAACAACCATGTTCCTAGTATAGATGCAACAAATGCAAATACCGTTCTAGTTGCCATTGTTGCTGTTGGAAAGAACAATAACGCAACCACAATTCCTAGTTGTGCAGAAGATATCGTTGCTCCAGTTGTAGGTGACACAAATTTATTCATGCATAAATTTTGCATAATGAGTCCAGCTACACTCATTCCAACTCCCGTACAAAGAATCGCCAATAACCTTGGCACTCTCGCATTTATTAGTACCAACAACTGATTGGTATCCCCTTCCAAAATTCCAGAAAGCGATACATCGTATGCTCCAATAAAAACGGATACAACCGCTAAGACAATTGTCGCTAAGACCATCCATACTGTAATTTTATTACTTTTCATACTTTATCTTTTCCATTCTCGTATTCAAACTTTTGTAACTTTCAAAAAACTCTCATGCGTATCAAGTAACTTTTGTAACTTAAACAAAATATCAGTTACCTTTCACTAACACACTTATTTATGTTAGCACACGCTAACTTTTTTGTCAACGCTTATTTGCATCTGTGTATAAAAAAAGAACCCTATGCAAACACATAGAATTCTCTCTTCTTTATAACAACATATTCATAAATACATTCGTATCATACAGTAACCTTAATAACGCATTGCTTTCTATCATCTCTAGGCACAGACTTCCAAATGTCGTACTATACAACAACGCAATAAGTAAAAAGCCAATCCAAATGATGATCAAAGAGAATCCAGATCCTAGAATTGCCCCTCCCCATTTGTTAAGACCTCTAATCACTGGCAGTTTCGAAATAATATCCATATAGGATACTAACGCTCTTAGCAGTCCACTAATAATAACAAATAATAGTACAAATACTAAGCAACGTATCGCCCATTCCACCATGTAGCGCACTACATAATCTCCAAAATTCTCAACCCCTAATTGATCATAAATTTCTTTATTGTTGTTTGTCAATAATGTTTCTTTCAAAAATTCAGGCATATCCGCACCTTCTATCAATACAATTTGATCTTGCAACGGCAAGTCAACTGGTATTTCTTCCACCTCTTCTTCCGCGGTCGGCCACAAACTTTCTACTTCCTCTTCTATTGGTTCCGTCTCTCCCAATCGATCTATCGCAATTGCGACCATGTCATCTATTGGTGTGTATTCTATCGTCAAATCACTAATCATAGGTGTCAATGCAAACGCTAAAACGATACCAGCTACTGTCGAAACTAGTGAAAGTATAATCTGCATCAATCCTTTGTGATATCCTATAAATACATTCAATCCAAAAATGATAATTACTGTTACTAATACTTGATTCATCCTTCTTTTCCTACCTTTTCAGTTGTACTTCTTGTATTCCTTCTGTGTTAATTACGGTGTATCTCCCCACTCCAAAATCTGGACTGATTAACATAATATTATTTTCTAAGTTGCCTTCATATAGTTGCCTTCCTGCACTTGTCAATATCATGCAATTAGCCCCTTCGTATAAAATCACTTGTCCATCTTGGAACACTGCTTGTGTATATTCCCCCAGAACTTGGGTTGTGCTCACTACACCGCCTAATGCATTGTAAATCCTTAGTTCACTACCTTCTGAATCTATATTGCGCAGCAAAACTCCAATGTTACTTTCATCATGAAACACCAACTCTACTGGTTGCTCTAATTCAATCTCTAATGCTTCCTCATCTCCCATTTGATAAAGACTAAGCTTCGTATCACTAATGACTCCAGATATTTCCTCATTTACAAAAAATGCCTTTGCAACAATTTCATCTGGAAACTCTTTTTCAATCACAGTTTTATCTGATTCCAAATCACCAGACCCCAGGTTGTAATACGCATATCTCCCTACCATATTCGTTCCCTCTATTTTCAAATAGGTCACTATCATGGTTGTACCATCTTTTGATAACGCCACATCTGTCGGAACACCAGAACTCATCAGCGTAGGTGTATGTTCTACAAGTATTGTTCCAACTGCATCATAACATACAACTTCTGCTCCTTTTTCACTTTCCAATATAGCTGCCACGATGCCTTGCTCTGAAACTGCTAGATTCAATATTGGTAAATTCGTTTCTATTTCTCCCTTTACCCCTGTATCATCTATTGTAATGATTTCGTTTCCACCTATATTCCCTATCGCTGCACTTTCTTCGGTTGTTACTACAATTGGATTTGTCATCTGATAGCCATGGTTCCAATTCGTCTTCCCTTCTTTGCTCATGTGCGTCACACCATTTTTTCCATATTTCAAAATTCCACTGCCAAATGTATGATATTCACTTTGACCGTCCATATTTTCCCCATAAGTCTTTGTAACACTGTAAGCCGTATACACTATATTTTGAAAATAAACAAGTACTGCGACTGCTACAATTACCAGTACTGCGCCTCCAATACCTACTCTCTTCAACAGTTTTTTTCTCGTTTTCCTCTTACCAGCTAGAATAGCTGGAAGTTGCCTATCCTCTTCATCCAGTTCTATCACTGGATTCAAATGGATAATCTCTTGATTTTTATCTCCTTTTTTCATCTGTAACCCTTTCAAACAAATCCTCACACCATTATAGCACACTTTTCTCCTAAGAAACAAGCATTCTATGGCATTCTCAGCTGTTGTCCAATGTAGATGTAATCACTGTCGTCTAATCCATTTATCTCACAGATATCTTCGACTCTTTTGATTGTACCATAATGCTTTTCGCTAATCTTAGCTAGTGTATCTCCTTCTTGCACAGTATACGTCTTATAATTACTCATCTGTGCTTCATCCCCCTGTCCAAGCACTGATTCATTTCCTTCTTCTGCTATCGCCTCAATTACCTCTGTCTGCACAGCATCTTCCTCATTTTCACCAATGACATCGCTATTTTCCTCAATTTCATCTGCACCGATTAAATCTGGTAATCCCTCTGACCCTTCACTCTCTTCACTATCTGTACTTTCCACTTCATCCTCTTGTTCTATAATTTCTTCAACCACAACATCTACTTCATCATTTTCACTAGTCTCTACACTTTGCATCTCTTCATATCTGTTAAAAGCGGTCACACCAATCACTACCACTGCAAGGACTAGAAACAGACTTGCAACATGCACAAATCTACCCTTAGATTTTGAAGCCTTTTTCATCTCTTTTTGTCTTACAGCGCTTCTAAAATCCTTCGTAACTCTATCCTCACAAGGTTCACTGGGAGTTACGCAATTCTGTTTGCGTTTGGATATCATATATTCCTGCATCATAGGGTTCTTTTCATAATAGATATAATGCCCCGAAACTTTCATCAAGTCATTATATTTGTATACAAAAAAAGTCTCCTCTTTCTCTGTTGAATTCTTCATCATAAAAAGTCGACTTTTCTTCATAAATATTTTCTCATGTACTTTTATTAAATTATTATTTAACTTCAATTGTATATCTGGCGCCAATAGACACCACCCTAATATTGTTTTTCCCTCAAAAAATTCTTTCGACTCTTCACAGCCTTTGCGCCATGTCTTATCATCAACAACAACTTCATTTCCTCGCATCTCTAATGTATGCATTTGTATTGCTCCATTAACAAAAATATAATCCCCGTCATCTTTTCTATGTATTTCACCGACAAAGAACGCGCCAATTGCTTGTTCTTTTGCTTTTTCATTTAGTTGGATTAAAAATGTATCAACGTAATCTTCTACGTAAATTTTAGGATTGTCACTAACATTTCCAATCTGACGCACATTTTTAGGTAGTTTCTTTTCCATTAACTCTCACCTCTTTATTATATTTTCTAACATGGTAGCATATAATATAGGCTGATTTTGTTGTTTTTTGAAGCATGTCCCAAGAATGTTTTGACAACATTCGCAAAAACCGATAGGCTTTCGCCTATCGGTCCTACTTTTATCTTATACAAATGCTTTGATTTTTTCATAAATGCTATCTGCATCTAATCCATACTTTTTAACCAATTCTACCGCTGGTCCTGACTCACCAAATACGTCGTTCACTCCGATTTTCATCACTTTTGTAGGAGCATTCGCTGCTAATGTATCACATACAGCACTTCCAAGTCCACCTATTACAGAGTGCTCTTCTACCGTTACTACTTTTCCTGTTTCTTTTGCTGCTGCAATTACCAATTCTTCATCTAAAGGTTTGATTGTGTGAATGTTGATTACTTTTGCATCAATTCCATCAGCTGCTAATTTTTCAGCTGCTGCCAACGATTCTGATACTGTCAATCCAGTTGCAATCACTGTAACATCTTTTCCTTCTCTTAGAACAACACCTTTTCCAATTTCGAATTTGTAATCAGGATTGTCATTAATTACAGGTACTGCAAGTCTACCAAATCTCATGTACACTGGTCCTTTATGCTCATAAGCTGCTTTTACAGCCGCTTTGGCTTCGATATCATCTGCTGGATTTAATACAACCATCCCCGGAATAGTTCTCATCAATGCAATATCTTCATTACACTGATGTGATGCTCCATCTTCTCCTACTGAAATACCAGCATGAGTAGCACCAATCTTTACATTCAATTTTGGATATCCAACACTATTTCTAACTTGCTCAAACGCTCTTCCTGCTGCAAACATCGCAAATGTGCTTGCAAATGGTACCTTTCCTGTCGTTGCGATTCCTGCTGCAACCCCGACCATGTTACATTCTGCAATTCCACAATTTATATGTCTTTCTGGGAACGCTTTTTTAAATACTCCAGTCTTAGTTGCTGCTGCTAAATCTGCATCTAAAACCACGATATCTGCGTGTTCTTCTCCTAGGGCAACCAAAGCATTTCCATAACTTTCTCTTGTTGCAATCTTCTTTACTTCTGACATAATGCTTCACCTACCTTTTCTAAATCTGCCATAGCCACTTCATACTGCTCTGCATTTGGAGCTGCTCCATGCCATGCTGCTTTATCTTCCATAAATGATACGCCCTTACCTTTTACAGTCTTTGCAACGATTGCTGTTGGCATACCTTTTGTCTCTTTTGCTTCTTTAAACGCTTTTTCTAACTGCTCAAAATCGTGTCCATCCACATTAATTACATGGAAGTTAAAGGCTTCGAATTTTTTATCGATTGGATACGGAGAGTTTACCTCTTCAACAGATCCATCAATTTGTAAGTTATTATTATCTACAATTACAACTAGATTATCAAGATTTCTGTGTCCTGCAAGCATTGCAGCTTCCCACACTTGTCCCTCTTGAAGTTCTCCATCCCCAAGAAGTGTATACACTCTGTAATCATCATCTGTTAATTTCGCTGAAATAGCCATACCCACTGCTACTGAAATCCCTTGTCCTAATGAACCTGATGACATATCTACTCCAGGGATGTTTTTCATATCTGGATGACCTTGAAGATATGAACCAACTTTTCTTAACGTAGTCAAATCCTCTACTGGAAAGAACCCTCTATTTGCAAGTGCGGCGTAGTATCCAGGTGCTGTATGCCCTTTTGATAACACAAAACGGTCTCTATCTTCTTTCTTAGGGTTAGCTGGATCAATATTTAACTCCTCAAAAAATAAGTAAGTGTAAATATCCGCTGCTGATAAGGATCCTCCTGGATGTCCTGATTTCGCATGGAACACTGCGGTAACAGCGCCTTTACGAACTTCATTTGCTGTTTTCATGAGCTCTAGTTTGTTCATGTCATTCTCCTTTATATCTATTATTATTTGTATATTTTTCCGCCTTGTTCTTACTTATGCAAGACCTGACGCTAAATAATCTTTTTGAAATTTCTTGATTCCTGCATCTGTTAATGGATGTTTTGTCATTTGTTCGATTACACCATAAGGAACTGTCGCAATGTCTGCTCCTGCCAATGCACAATCTGTGATGTGGATCGGATTTCTTGCACTTGCTGCAATAATCTCTGTCTCAATCCCCGATACTGCAAAAATTTCTGCAATTTCAGATACTAAGTCTACACCGCGAGTACTGATATCATCCAATCTTCCTAAGAAAGGTGATACATACGTCGCCCCAGCTCTTGCTGCTAATAAGGCTTGATTCGAACTAAATATTAAAGTAACATTCGTCTTAATCCCTTCTGCCGTCAACTGCTTGCACGCCTTGAGTCCTTCCACAGTCATTGGTATCTTCACAACCATATTTTCATGAATCTTAGCAATCTCTCTGCCTTCTTCAATCATTCCTTTTGCATCCACTGTTGTCGCCTTTACTTCTCCACTAATTGGTCCATCTACAATTGAGGCAATCTCTGCAATTACTTCCTCAAACACTTTCCCTTCTTTTGCAATCAAAGATGGGTTCGTCGTAACCCCACAAATCACACCCATATCATTTGCTTTTCTAATGTCTTCTACATTCGCCGTATCAATAAAGAACTTCATATGTATCCTCCTTCTATTTATAAATCGTATAGCTTCATTATACCACATGATGACACAAGGTCAATGCGAGGAGTATTTATTAGTAATTTTCTCCATTAATATTTGTTCATTATTAATTGTTTTTCTATTTTTTATCGTTATTTTCTCAGATAATACGTGATTTCTTTGCTAATAATTATTAATAATTATCTTCATCACATTAATTTTATTTCGTTTTCACCGACCCTGTAGTTCTTCTGACGATTAATTTCGGTTCATACTCTACGTGGTAAGTACTGATAGGTTCTAACTCTCCAGACTTGTTTGCATTTTTGGATTTTATCTTTTTCAAAATAATATCGCACGCATCTCGCCCTTTATAAATCACAAAATGTTCAATGGTCGTTAGGGAGACTTTTTTCATTCTTCCAAACAAGGTGTTGTCACACCCCATTACCGATACATCCCCTGGCACCTTCAATTTCGCTTCGTTTAAAGCATCTAAGATTCCAAATGCAATCATATCATTTAACCCTACAATTGCCGTTATATTCGGTTGTTCTTGTAGCAATTCTTTCGTCAATTCATATCCGATTTGATACTCTGAATCAATGCTAAAACTTTGTAAATCTTGCTCTTCGTTTGCGGCCTTGATAATCACCTCGGCATTTAAATCACTTGCCTCATACTCTTTCAAAAAACCACCAACTCTTTTTGAGCGCTGCTTTTGCCTTACGGTAAGTGGAGGTGCTACATAAGCAACTTTTCTATGCCCCAATTCAATTAAGTGTTTTGCCATAAGCCTTCCCAATTTCGAATTGTCTAACTCCACCACATCGATATTCAGCTTTTCATTTTGATTATTTATAATTGCAAAAGGAACCTCTTGGGACATCTCTTCTATCATCTCCATAAAGCACTGACTGGGATTACAGGTATACACAATGCCTTGGGGCTTCAAAAACGCTATCATTTTTAGGTATTTTTCTTCCAACTCTAAATCTCTATGTGTATTACACACCAAAACTGCATAACCCTTTTCCTTCGCCTTCGTTTCGATTCCTTGTAGTAGCATCACATAATATGGATTTGTAAGATTTGGGCAAAATACGAATAATAGCTTTTCTTTTTTATTCCCTTTTCTCACTCTTCGTTTTGGCAATTCATAACCTAGCTTTTTTGCTTCTGCTTCTACTCGCTCAATCACCTCTTTTGAAAAAGATACATTATACTTTTTATTCAAAACCATAGAAACTGTCGCTTGTGAAACGCCAGCCGCTTCTGCTACTTGTGAAGATGTCACCTTTTTCTTCGCCATACTATCTCCTTTTCCACACTATAGTACAACCCTGCCATCTAGGGCTCGTAACAATGTGACTTCATCGACATACTCTAAGTCACCACCTACTGGAACCCCACTTGCTATCCTACTCACTTTTATGCCAATCGGTTTGATTAACTTACTGATATACATAGCAGTAGTTTCGCCTTCTAAACTTGAGTTGGTCGCTATCACCACCTCATCTACATCACCATGCAATCGCTCCATCAATTCTTTTAACTTGATATCTCCTGGTCCAATCCCTAACATAGGTGAAATAGCACCATGCAAAACATGATATACGCCTTCGTATTTTCCAGTTTTTTCATATGCGACTAAGTCTCTCGTCTGCTCCACTACCATAATCATCTTCTTGCTTCGATTCTCATCTTTGCATATTGGGCAAAATTCATCATCGGTAAGGGTTTGGCACATCTTACAGTACTTTACATTCCTTTTTGCTTCAATAATAGATGTAGAAAGACTCTCCACATGTTCTAACGGCATGTTCACAATATGAAAAGCCAGCCTTCCGGCTGACTTTGCTCCAATTCCTGGAAGCCTAGACAATTCTTCAATTAATTTACTTATCTGACTGCTGTAAAAATCCATCTATCTTCTCCAGTTTCTTAAAATGGTAGATTCATTCCACCTGTTAATTTATTCATCGCTGAGGATGAAGCATCCTCCACTTGTCTTAATGCTTCGTTGGTTGCAGCTACTACTAAATCTTCTAGTGTTTCGATATCTTCTGGATCCACTACTTCTTCTGCTAACTTCACACGCTTCACTTCTCGAGTTCCTGTAACTGTAACCTCTACCACACCACCTCCTGCAGTAGCTGTGAACTCTTTTGTCTCCATCTCTTTTGCTTGCTCTTCCATCTGACGTTGCATCTTTTGAGCCTGCTTCATTAAATTTGCCATGTTACCAGGCATACCACCACCGCCTGGGAATCCTCCTCTTTTTGCCATTTCTTTCCTCCTAAAATCAATTGTCCTCTACTATTATATCCATTTGAACCAATTTTTCAATATCTACAAACACATCATCGAAATTTCGTTCCTGTTCTATTCCTTTTACTGCGACTTTTACGCTTTTTTGTATGCTCGCCTCTATCAGTTGCTCAATTTCTTCTACACTCTCGCTTTTTCCTAGGTGTAACGCCGCTTGTTCATCTTCTACAACGATTAATAACTCTTCATTCCCACCCATACTAATTCTAGCATGCTTTAAGTAGGCTTTTAACAATCCAGGCGCTTGATTAACAATTCCTCTGAAATTTTTCGCAACTTCTGCCACATCCTCTGGCATCGCCTTTGGCAGTTCTAGCTTTTCCTGGTTTTCTGCTGGTTGTCTTGGTGCTTCTGCTGTATATTGTATCTGTGGTTTTAATGCAACCCCCTTTTCAATCGTATCCTCTAATTCCTTCACCCTATCCAATATGGAATCTTGATTCTCTTCCATCTTTGGACTACACAATTTGATCAAGGCAACTTCTAGAATCACTCTCTTTTGTGTCGCATATCTCATCTTATTCGACAACTCCGAAAAAATTCGTATATATCGCAAAAGCGTATTCATATCAATCAATTCGGCTTCTTCTTTAAGTTGTTTTAAATTCTCACTTGAGACGTCCAATACTTCTTCCATCTCATCAGAGCCTTTTATTAACAATAAATTTCGCTGATACCACGTGAAGTCATTGACTAATTGCGTCAATTCGCTGCCTTCCATAATTAGCTCTTCTAATGTCGCAAGCACCCCTACCACATCTTTTCCAATAATCTGCCTCAATAAAAAGCTGTACTTTTCTGTATCTACTGCTCCTAATACTTCCAACACATTATCGTAAGTAAGGAGATGACCTAGATAAAAGGCTATGCATTGATCTAGAATACTTAAGGCATCTCTCATAGAACCATCAGCTGCTTTTGCAATATAGCGAATCGCTCTAGTCTCTGCCTCAATTCCCTCTATCTCTACTAGACTCTCTAGCCTTTTGCTAATCGTCTCTATTGTAATTCTTTTAAAATCATAATGTTGGCATCTAGAAAGAATCGTTGCAGGTATCTTATGCAACTCTGTAGTTGCCAGAATAAAAATTACATATTCTGGCGGCTCTTCTAATGTTTTTAGCAACGCATTAAAAGCCGATGTGGAAAGCATGTGAACCTCATCCACAATATAAACTTTGTATTTCCCCTTTGTAGGTCTATACTCTACTTCTTCTCGAATCTCTCTAATACTATCTACACCATTATTAGAGGCAGCATCGATTTCTATTACATTCATCGATGCTCCTGCCCCAATTTCTTTGCACATCTCACACTGTCCACAAGGACTTCCCTCTACAGGCGATTCGCAGTTGACTGCTTTGGCAAAAATCTTTGCCACTGTAGTTTTTCCGGTTCCTCTCGTTCCACAAAATAGATAGGCATGTCCGATTCGCTTCGCCTTCACTTGATTTTGCAGCGTCTTTACAATATGATCTTGACCTTTTACATCTTCAAATTCGCTCGGTCTAAACTTGCGATACAACGCTGTGTATGACATCTTTATTCATCTCCAAAACTTATTCCCGTCAATCTAGCTTCTTTTATTACACTCGAATCCAAATCAACTGTCTTTAATTTCCCTGCCACTTCTTCTAATGGCTTTTTCACTATCTCATAATTATCAATTGCTACCATGTAGCCATACTCTTCATTCAGAATCAATTCTGCTGCTGCCGCACCAAATCTCGTCGCAAGCACTCTATCATATGCACAAGGTGTTCCTCCTCTTTGCATATGTCCTGGTATTGTCACGCGAATCTCTTTTCCTGTACGCTCTTGAATCTCTTTTGCCAGTTCATAGGCAACCGATGGCATAGCTCTCTTCTTTAGCTTCGCTTTATACTCTTTTTTGGTGAGTTCTGCATCCGTTTTTGATATTGCCCCTTCTGCCACTGCCAATATAGTAAACTTCTTCCCATGTCGATCTCGTCTCTCAATGGCTTTTGCAACAGATTCGATATCATATGGAATCTCTGGTAGTAGTATAATATCAGCTCCACCAGCAATCCCTGCGTATAATGTCACCCATCCTACTTTGTGCCCCATAACTTCAATAATAAATACCCTGCTATGAGAAGCTGCCGTCGTGTGGATACAGTCTATGGTATCCGTAGCGATATCCACTGCACTTTGGAAACCAAATGTCATGTCCGTTCCCCAAAGGTCATTATCTATCGTTTTTGGTAAGGTGACTACATTTAATCCTTCTTCTCTTAAAAGATTCGCTGTTTTATGAGTTCCATTTCCTCCAAGTACAACCAGACAATCGAGTTCCAATTCCTTATATGTCCTTTTCATTGCTTCAACTTTATCTAGACCATTCTCATCTGGTACTCTCATCAATTTAAACGGCTGTCGCGACGTTCCTAAAATTGTTCCACCTTCTGTAAGAATTCCAGAAAAATCTTTTGAAGTCAGCATATTGTAATCTTTGTAAATCAATCCTTTATATCCTTGCACAAAACCATATATCGCTACATCATCTCGTTTGCTTGTCAATGTCTTTACTACACCTCTCATAGCTGCATTAAGCGCTTGACAATCTCCTCCACTCGTTAACATTCCTATACGCAACATAAGACCACTTCCTTTCTTGTCTTCTCATGCCATTATATCACATCTCACTTTGCTATAAAAGAAAAAAAAGAAGTTGTCACATTAAAAATGCAACAACTTCTACGCGAAGCGGGTGATGGGAATCGAACCCACGTATCTAGCTTGGAAGGCTAGTGTTCTACCATTGAACTACACCCGCATGTGCCCAGAGCCGGAATCGAACCAGCGACACGAGGATTTTCAGTCCTCTGCTCTACCAACTGAGCTATCTGGGCTCTTGTAACTCTCAACAATAATTTACTTTACTAGACTTCCCACTATTTGTCAAGACTTTTTTTCATTTATTGTGGTTTTCGGGTAACAATTCAGCCTTGCGGCTGAATACAAGTGATTCTGCGATATGCTTGCATAGCAGCAGATGAACCTTGTAATACAGCCATAAGGCGCTTTGCCGTAATCGAGGATATAGCTACGTAGTAGCGTAATTGGTCGTGTAACGACCTATCCGAGATGTTAGGCTGAATTGTTACGTCTTAGTTCTATAATCAAGTACTCCGATATGCTTCCCACCCGTATCGGTGTATTCCACGTTCCCATTCCAGAACTCACTATCACAGCACAATCACCTATCTCTTCTCGACCGTACACCTTGTCGTAAATAAAACTTTCAAAGAATCCCAGTGGAAAAATCTGTCCTCCATGAGTATGTCCTGATAGATACATATCAACCTCTAACTTAGACATGCCTTCAACATCAATCGGTTTATGCTCTAATACGATGATTGGCTTTTCTTGGTCTAATCCGTCCATCAAAACTTCGTCACTAATCAACTCTGCTCCGGCACCTTCGTCCATCCTTCCTACTATATAAAAGCTATCATCTATCAACTCTGCTTCATCTTGCAAGATCTTTATCCCATTACCTAAAATCTGCTCTCTCATATATTCAACATTAGCAT
>CAYJGW010000045.1:0-21071 GCA_964369425.1 uncultured Lachnospiraceae bacterium | reverse complement strand
AGAATGAATATAAGTTAATATGTTGTAGTTCCAAATAAGCTCCCGACGATGAAGACGATTGATAAATAAGAGGAAATTTAATCCAAATTGGTACAATGTACCGATAAAGTATTTAAATTTACTATGAATTCAATGTGTTTCAGAGGAGCTTAATGAATCTCTATGGAGGATACAAAGCTGGCTATAAAATTGATGAGGTCAGCAACAATCATATAAATAACTACAGTGATGCAAGAAATAGAGTGTAGTCAAAAGTGTAGTAAAATTTTTAGGACATTTATGCCTGAGTAAAATCAGGAATAAATGTCCTTTTTACGTATTTTGATCTAGTGCCATAGGACATATCATCCAGAGATGAAAGGATGATTTTATGAAGAAAAAAGAGAAGCTTCCAAAGAACATCGCTCAAGATATGCTGGGCGATAAGAGATATGTTCGATTGGCAGAAGGAGCTAAGCGTTATTCAGTAGGATTAAATACATTTCGATTGATGGCTGCAGAAGCGCATGCAATTATTCATGTGCGAAGAATTGTATTGGTAGACACAGTGATGATTGATGAGTATCTAGAAGCGTTTAGGGAGGAATAGAAGATGGAATTTGAATATATTTATGGAAAGCAAGCAGATCAATATGATTATTTATATATCCCAAAAGCATTTATGAAAGAACAGCCATTCAAACAGATGCGAGCATCAGCAAAAATTCTATATGCGGTTCTCATGGAGAAGCAGAGAGTAGCGGTAGAAAATAAGTGGGTTGATGATATGAATCATGTGTATATATTAGTGAATGTAGATATGTTAGCAGCTGAGCTGAACTGGATGGTGGAAGAGTTACAACAAAGTTTACTTGAACTAGAACAGGTGGGGTTACTGGAATTCGTAGAAGATAAAATCTATTTAAAGAGATTCGTATAAGGAGGAAGCGATTTGGGCGATAAAATCAAGTATAGTTATTACACAAGTGCGCAAGCAAGTCAGAATACATTCTATCGACTTCCTCGTGCATTGTACGAAAATGAATATTTTAAGAAACTGAGTAACGATGCAAAGACACTCTATGCATTGATGCTTGATAGAATGAGCCTATCTTTAGCAAATAACTGGCTCGACAAAGATGGAAAAGTCTATATTAATTATAGCCTAGAAGATATTATGGAGACTCTGAACTGTGGAAAAACAAAAGCAGTTGCACTTTTAAAAGAGTTGGATTCAGAAACTGGTATTGGGTTAATAGAGAAAAAACACATGGGAATCGCGAGGGCATCTGTATTTTATGTGAAGAACTTCGTGTTCGAAAATCGAACTCATATGTGTTCAGAAAATGAACCCGAGTGTGTTCAGAAATCGAACCCTAATAAGAACAATATTAATAAGACTAAACTGAATAAAAACAATCATTCTATCCAATCTATCAAATTGATGGATGTGATAGATGAAACCGAAGTAGATGCTTATGTGCAGGTTATCAAAGAAAATATAGAGTATGATGCTATGATGTTGAATCATCAGTGGAAAGAACGGGAGCAGTATGAGGAATTATTCTTGCTCATATGTGATATTGTGTGTGTTCCTAGAGAGACAGTGAGGATAGGAGGGGAAGAATATCCCTACAAGATAGTGAAGAGCCAATTTCTAAAATTGAAATCTTCACACTTACAATACGTAATCAATTGCATGACTAAAAATACTAGTAGGGTAGGAAATATTAGAGCGTATCTGATTACTGCGTTATATAATGCACTAAATACGATGAAGAATTATTTTACAGCAGCAGTGAATCATGACATGTATGGAGGTGTAGTTGATGCAGTATAGGAGGTTAGCTAAGTATATCAAGAAGAAGGAGATAAAAGTATTATTAAGTGCTATTTACCCAGAAGCAGAACTTAGATATTTCAAAAGAAGGGAGCGTTTAAATTATGTAGAAGTTTACTTTGAGGATGCCAGAAGAGAGCAGATAAGACAGGTGGACTTTCTTCCTGATGACATATATGTTTATCGAGATGATGAGAAAGGTGATGGAATAGCTATTGAAAATGGAGATATATTATATAGATATAACCAGTTCATGATTGCAAAAGGGTACAGTGATTTATGGAAGGATAATCCGTATATGCTGTAAAATAGCTAAATATGCCAATATAAATGGTAGAGAAAGATTCAGAAAATCATTGAAAAAAGTATAGAAGATGATTAAAATAAAGAAGAGAAATCAGTTTAAGAGAACAGTACAGCAGAAAAATAACGATTTGAATTAGTGGTTTCAGTCTATATTTTGGACGTGTTTGTAATCCGGTTCTATTTTATGTAGAAGATAAGATTAGTATATGGTACTATATATATAATTACGAACATAAAAATTGGAGGTATTGTTAATGGCGGGGATTCGAGAGGTTGCGAAGAGAGCGGGCGTATCTATTTCAACAGTATCAAATGTTATTAATGGGAAGGGAAATGTAGGCGAACAAACAAAAGCCAAGATTCTAAAAATTTGTGATGAGATGCAGTATATACCACATAAACGAGTGTCATCTTCAAAAAAGAATGAAAGTAAAACAATACTGTTTAACTTCAGTGAGTTTGATAGAGATTTTTATTTGAAGATAATCGATGGAGTGAATACATTTGCAAAAGAGAATGATTATGATTTTATCATTTCAACAAATAAGTCGTGTATAAAATATATGAAACCCAACATAACTGCTGGTTGCATCAGTCTAGATAGAAGTATGGAAAGTAAACTTTTATTGAAAGTTGCGAACAGTAATTATCCTATTGTAACATTAGATCGAAATCTACCATCTCCATTTATCAAATCAGTATTAGTTAATAATCATGGGGCAATGTACAAACTAGTGGATAAAATAGCAAAACAAGGATATAAGAAATTTGCATTTGTAGGTGGTCCAGAGAGTACGGATGATAATTTAGAGCGATATGATGCATTCAAAAAAGCTTTGAGTGATAATAATTTGAATTTTAAGCAAGAAAGTTACTATGCAGGAGACTATAAAGAGGAGAGTGGTTATAGAAATGGAAAGATTATTATGTTATCAGAAAAACTACCAGAAGTAGTTGTATGCGCAAATGATAGTATGGCGATTGGAGTAATCAAAGCATTTCGTGATCATGGGATTAAAGTGCCAGAACATATTGCAGTGACAGGGTTTGATGACTGTGATATGGCAAGTGGTATGAAATTAACAACGGTACAGGTTCCGAATTATGAACGAGGGTATTTAGCAGCTCAATATTTAGTAGCTAATATTGAAGGACATGGAAATGTAGATACTTTTCGGATGGCAGCACAAGTGAAATGGAGAGGTACAGTATTAGAAAAAGATAAACGAACAAAACTTAATGTTTACTAAAAAAACATTTATTTTATCAAGTGAAAATACAGTTTTTGAAAAGTGTTTTTGTAAAATATATAATGAAATTCCTTGTTTTGAGTTTGCTACAAGAGGGATTTCATTATTTTTTTGTGCAAAATTACAAATTATCACTATCTAGTTAGTATTATCAAAAGAACATTTGACGATGAAAAGGGATTTTACTACAATTTACTTAGGAACAGCGGATAAGGCTGAATGTGAAAAGGAGAGAATTATTATGAAGAAAAGAAAAGTAGCAGCATTACTATTAACTACAGTAATGGCAGTTAGTACAGCGTTGGTTGGATGTGAATCAAGTGATTCGGGAGAAGCTTCAGGGAGCGGAGACGGAGAAAAAATTGTAATCTTTCAATCGAAAGTTGAAATTGTTGATGAGATGCAGAATCTTGCGGAAGCATACACGGAAGAGACGGGAGTTGAAGTCGAGGTATGGGAAATTACAGGAGATGACTATTTTAACCAATTGAAAATAAAGTTAGCTAATGAGCAAGGTCCAACTATTATGTCAATGGCACCAGGAGCAGAGTCAAAAACAATGTTAAATTATATCGAGAGTTTAGAAGGAATTGAAATGCAAGATACTTTAATCGAGGGGCTTGCAGATGTAATTGATGGTGAGTTATATGGATTGCCATATACGACAGAAGGATTTGGTCTAGTTTATAATAAGGACATGGCAGACTACGAAAGTTTCGCGGATACAGATGCATTGATTAGTGAAATGGAAAAACAGGCAGAAGCAGGAAATGTAGGATTAGGACTTTCATCGGAAAGTTATTTTCTAATAGGACATATTTTAAATACACCATTTGCTTTGCAAGAGAATCCAGAAGAGTTTATGAATCAAGTAATTGCAGGAGAAGTAGATTTAAAAACTATTCCAGAGTTTCAAGAGTTTGCTGAAGTATACGCAGCGATAAGAGACGGAGAGCAAAATCCATTAGAAGTAGTATATGATCAAGAATGTGGAGATTTTGCAACAGGAAAGTCATCAGCTATTCACCAAGGGAACTGGAGTTATAATATGTTTACAGATTACGAAGTTGAATTTGAAATGGGAATGGCGCCATTACCACTAGCAGGAAACGATAAATTATCAGTAAGTGTACCAACTGCTTTTTATGTAAATTCACAAGCATCTGAAGGCGAAAAAGAAGCAGCAAAAGAATTTTTGAATTGGTTGTACACAAGTGATACTGGAGAAGATTTCATGATGAATAAATTTGGATTCGCACCAGTAGTAAATACAATGACAAACGAAAATATGGATCCTTTGTCACAAGAAGTTTCACGTTATGTTGAAGAAGGACGAACAATACCTTGGGCACAAAACCATTATCCAGCAGGTATTGCAGAAGTGTACTTGGTTCCAATTGCGGAGCAGTTCTTCACAACAGAGATGACGAACGATGAATTATTAGATGCAATTCAACAAGGATTTATAGACGCAGGAGCAGAGTAAATAAAAACAAAGAGGTGGGTGGCTAGGTTCTGTCGCTCATCTTTTTTAGAAAAGGAGCAAAAATGAAAAATAGAAAAACAAGTGCTTGGTATGCAGTTTTTGTGCTACCGCTATTTATTATCTTTACAATAGTAGTCCTAGTGCCTTTTGTAGTAGGGATAGGATATTCATTTCTTGAATGGGATGGGTTGCCATTAAATCCTAAAACATTTGTTGGAGTTGACAATTACTTAGCACTATTCTCAGATAGCAGATTTATTTCCAGTGCAATACATACAATCCTATTTACGGTAGTAGCGGTTTTAGCAATCAATTTATTAGGGCTATCCTTTGCTTTGCTTGTTACTACAAAATTGAAGATTCGAGATGTGGCTAGAAGTATGTTATTTATGCCTTATCTAATAGGGGGACTAATTCTAGGATATATCTGGAGATTTATTTTTAATGATGGATTTAGTGCTATAGGAGAAATTACAGGGCTTGATAATATTTTCTTTAATTGGTTAATAGATAACAATTTTGCGTTAGTATCTATCATTGTTGTTGCTACATGGCAAATGGCAGGTTATATCATGATTATATATATTACAGGGATTCAAAGCATTCCTGAGGAGGCTTTGGAAGCAGCACGAGTAGATGGTGCAGGATTTTGGCAGACTTTATTTCGAATTAAAATGCCGTTATTAATGCCGTCATTTACGATTTGTCTGTTTATGAGCTTATCAAATAGTTTTAAGATTTTTGATGTAAACCTTTCATTAACAGGTGGAGGACCCAATAATGCAACAGAGTTGTTTGCAATGAATATATTTAATGAAATTTTTGCATTACAAAACTTTGGTTATGGGCAAGCAAAAGCAATTGCATTCTTTTTAATTGTAGCAGGGTTTACATTGCTTCAAGTTTCAATTACTAAAAAGAAGGAGGTAGAGATGTAATGAAAAAAACTAGAAGTATCATTGCCAATGTTTTAATCTTGATATTATGTTGTGTTCACTTATTCCCTATTTATTTAGTAATCGTGAATTCATTTAAGAATAGAGCAGAGTTGTACGAGAATATTTTAGCTCTACCATCTACATTTTCTTTTGAATATTATATCGATGCAATGGAGAGAATGGATTTTTTAAATGCTCTTAAAAATTCAGTAATCATAACAATCGTTTCAATTGCAATTATTATTATTTTAGCATCGATGATGGCATGGATGTTAGTTAGAGAAAATAACATTTGGAGCAAGCTAATCTTTAGTATATTGATTGCTACAATGTTGATTCCATTTCAAACTCTAATGATGCCATTAATGCAAGTGATGAATTGGTTGTCGGATGCACTAGGAATTCAATTACTAGACTCATTAGGTGGGTTAGTATTTATGTATATAGGATTTGGTGCAAGTATGGCGGTCTTTCTTTATCATGGATTTGTAAAATCGATTCCAACATCCATTGAAGAAGCAGCGCAGATTGATGGTTGCAATAAATTTCAGACGTTTTGGCAGATTGTATTCCCGA
Source organism: uncultured Lachnospiraceae bacterium (assembly GCA_964369425.1). Lineage (GTDB taxonomy): Bacteria > Bacillota > Clostridia > Lachnospirales > Lachnospiraceae > CAUPWF01. Next base: position 14,696 of record CAYJGW010000045.1, on the reverse strand, counting down.
TGTTAAAGCCAACTACAGTTACAATTGTTATTCTAGATGTTATATGGATTTGGAATGACTATTTACTACCATCTCTTACATTGGCTTCCAAAGATTTGAGAACTATTCCATTATCAACAGCATCATTCTTTGGTCAATTTACGATTCAATGGAACTATGCGATGGCGGGATTAACATTGACAATCATCCCTGTAATTATCTTCTACTTATGTGCACAGAAATATATTGTAAAAGGTGTTGCAGCAGGAGCGGTAAAATAAGAATATAGAGAAAGTAGAGATTAAAAATGAAGTTAGAGAGAATATACGAAGTTTCTGAAAATGACATGAGCAACAGTGATCTATTATTACAAGAAACACTATTTCACAATGCAAATGGATATATAGGTGTTCGAGGGTGTCTTGAAGAAGGAGTACCAGATGAATATGATACCATTCGAGGAACATATATCAATGGATTCTATGATATTGCGGAGATGAAACAAGCTGAAAAATTATATGGTCTACCAGAAAAAAAGCAAACTATGGTCAACATAGTAGATAGTCAAACTATTTTATTATTTGTGGAGGGAGAAAAATTTTCTCTTCATTCAGGAAAAGTACTGAAACATAAAAGAGTGCTAGATATGAATAAAGGGATTACCAAACGTTATATTATCTGGCAATCACCAAAAGGAAAAGAAGTCGAAATAGAAATTATACGTATGACATCTTACGAGTTACAATCGCTTTTTTCGATTGAATATTCGGTTAAAGCATTAAACTTTGAGGGAAGAGTAGAACTACACTCTACTCATGAAGGAGAAGTGACTAATTATTGCAATCCAAATGATCCACGTGTTGCTGGAGAAGCTTTTAATCATCTCACACCAGAAAAGGCATATGTAAAGAGCAATATTTCATTATTGAAAACTAAGACAGTCACATCAAAGTTAACTACATGCACAGCAGTATATCATGAATGTACAACAGGTGAGATAGAAACAAAACTTAATGGACATCAGTCGGCAGTATTGATTAAAACTAATCTCAAAGAAAATGAAAGTATTAATCTGAAAAAGTATACAATTATTACAGACAGCATTAGAGAAAAAGATTGTGAAGTTGCAGCAATTGAATATATGAATACTGTAATAGAAAATGGATTAGGATTTTACTATGAAAAGCAGGAGTTCTATCTACAGAAGTTTTGGGAAATATCAAGCATTAAGATTGTTGGTGATGATGATTTGAGTAGTGCAGTTAATTACAACTTGTACCAACTACTTCAATCAGTGAGTAAAGATGAATTTGGAAATATAGCAGCAAAAGGGTTAAGTGGAGAAGGATATGAAGGACATTATTTTTGGGATACAGAAATGTATATTCAACCATTCTTCGTATTGACTAATCCAGAAATATCAAAGAACTTAATTGCATATCGTTATGAGATTTTAGAAAAAGCAAGAGAAAATGCAAAAACGCTTGGTCATGATAAAGGAGTACTATTTCCATGGAGAACCATCAATGGAGAAGAGTGTTCTGGATATTATCCAGCGGGAACAGCACAATATCATATAAACTCTGATATAGCATATGCGATTGTAGCGTATTATCTTGCTACGGATGATGTTGCATTTATGAAAGAAAAAGGTGCAGAGATTCTTATTGAAACAGCTAGGTTATGGTGTGATTTGGGCAACTATTACAATGGGCGATTTGAATTACATGCAGTGACAGGACCAGATGAATACACCTGTGTAGTGAACAATAATTATTATACAAATGTGGCAGCGAAATACAACCTAGAATGGGCAGTGAAAATAGTAAATGTTCTGAAAGAAGCAGGAAGTGCAGAGGAACTCATTGCGAAAACGGGTCTTACAAATGAAGAACTAGAAGAATTCGAAAATGCAGCTCAAGCCATGTATTTACCATATGATGAAGAGACAGGAATTAATCCTCAGGATGATTCATTCTTGCAGAAAAAGATGTGGGATATCGAAAATACAGATAAAGATAAATTCCCACTATTACTACATTATCATCCTCTTCGCATTTATAGATATCAAGTTTGTAAACAAGCGGATACAGTGCTAGCACATTTTATTTATGAAGACGAACAATCAATAGAAACAATAGAGAAATCCTTTGAGTATTATGAAAAAGTGACAACACATGATTCCTCGTTATCCACATGTATTTACAGTATAGTGGCATCTAAATTGAAAAAATATGATCGCGCTTATGAGTATTTTGGTGAATCAGCTAAGTTAGATTTATTTAATACACACAAGAATACAAAAGATGGAATTCACACAGCAAACATGGGTGGAACATTTATGACAATTGTATATGGATTTGGTGGATTTAGATTAAAGGAATCGGGAGTATCTATAGAACCATATTTACCAGAATCTTGGGAATCATATGAATTCGCATTTCAATATAGAGGGAAAAAAATTGTTGTAACAGTAGAGAAAGATAAAGTTACGTGCTTGCTTGAAAATGGAAGCGAGTGTAATCTTAAAATTTTTGATAAACAAGTGAAATTGTTAGAAGGAGTTAAAACGGAATATTTATTCGATTAACGTTAGATGAAAATTGCAGATTTATGGAGTGAATGTAATGGGTGAATATATTTCATATAAAAACAAAAGCGGTGATGAGAGTACATGGAAAATTTCTGAAAGTAATTTTAAGGCAGAGAATCAAGGGAAATTTGAAGCTGTTTTTTGTCAAGGGAATGGCTATTTAGGATTAAGAAATAGTTTAGAGGAAGACTACATAGGAAGTGTTAGAAATCTTTTTGTATCAGGAGCTTACAACAGAGTAGAACAAGGTGAAGTGAGCGAACTGGCAAACATGCCTGATGTGATTGGAATGACAATTTATATTAATGATAAGAGATTGAATCTAGAATCGGGAAAAGTTTCTGATTATAGAAGGATTTTGAACCTTAAAACTGGGGAAGTGAGTCGTGAGTTTTCATGGGAGTACGAACTGGGTCAAATAATAAACTTTCGAAGTAGTAGATTTGTTTCTCAAATAAATGAGCATTTAATAGCAAACAAGGTGGAGATAACAAGTAATGTAGATGCAGATATTAGAATTATAACAGGAATAGATGGAAGTGTAAGCAATAGTGGAGCACAACATTTATGCAACTTAGATAAGCGGATTATAGAAAAAAAAGTTATGAGGCTTTGTGCAAAGACTTCAGAGTCAGATGTAGATATTATGATTCATAGTATCTGCAGTATGAATCAAGAGTCTAGTGTAAGACCAATATTAAAACGAAGAGAGGTTACAAACCAATATGAGTCTAGACTTTTAACCGGAAAAACATATATTATTGAAAAGCTTTCAACAATATATACCTCCCGAGATTGGGGGAGAGATGAGTTAAAAGAATTTACCACTCAAGAAGTAGAGGCAGGGTTAGATGAAATAATTGAAATATCAAACATAGGTTATGATTCCTTAAGGTCTCAAGAGACAGTTTGGTGGAAACAATTTTGGAACGAAAAAGATGTTGTAGTAGAATCTCCAAATAAGTTTGAACAACTAGCAGTGAGGTTTGCAATATATCATTTAAATGCTTTTACAAACAAAAAAGACAATCGTATTGGAATTGGTGCGAAAGGGTTGTCTGGAGAAGGGTATAAAGGGCATTCATTTTGGGATACGGAGTTATTTATTTTTCCATATTTTCTCTACACAAACCCAGAGGTTGCGCGCAACCTACTAGAGTATAGATATCTAAATCTCTTGTCAGCAAAAGAAAAAGCAAAAAAATTGGGCTATGAGGGAGCAGCGTATCCTTGGGAATCGGCTTGGTATACAGATGGAGAGGAATGTCCAGAAACAGTTGGAACAGATATAGATACAGGAAAACCGCTTGTGGTTCTAGCGGGAACAAAAGAACTGCATATAACGGCAGATATCGTATATGCCATTTGGCAATATGCCAACGTAACAGGTGATTTGGATTTCATGGAAAAATGCGGAAATGAAATCGTAGTGGAAACAGCAAAATATTGGGTAAGCAGATTTGAATATAATGAGCAAAAAGATATTTATGAGATAACAGATATTATAGGACCAGATGAATACAAACAGCGAATCAACAATAATGCATATACAAATTATATGGCGATATTCAATATTAAACTAGCATTAAATATCTTGGAAAGCATGTCGAAAGAGGAAATTGAGAGGCTAAAAATCAAGAAAAATACTTTTGTGGATAAGGCGAATGAAGTGATTAGTAAAGCTTACTTACCAGTAGCAAATGAGGCGGGAATTATTGAGCAGTTTGAAGGGTATAAAGATTTATTACACTTAGATCTTCAGAAGTATAAAAATAGTAATGAAGTAATGTCTATTTATAAAGATTTTGGTGAAGAGCAACTGAGTAAATATAAGGTGTCAAAACAAGCCGATTTAGTAATGTTAATTTACTTGCTTGAAGAATTATTTACAAAGGAAGAAATTAGAAACAATTTTACATATTATGAAGGATATACATTACATGATTCGTCATTGAGTGCATGTGTTCATACGATTCTTGCAAATGATTTAGAATTAAATGAACTTGCAGATAAATTGTATGAAAAAACATTAAATATTGATCTTGGAACATCTATGAATTCTTCATCAGAAGGCATTCATAGCGCAGCTATAGGTGGGATATACTTAGCGACTGTATGCGGCTATGGAGGGGTGCGATATGTAAATGGAAATCTGCGTATCAAACCTAAATTGCCAACTGCTTGGAATCGATTAAAGTATAAGGTGTCTTATAAAGGTGTTTGGTTAGAGGTGGAATGCACACAAGAAAGCAGTACTATCACGAATGAAGGTACAAGTTCTGTCGAGATAATTGTAGAGGGGACAAGTACAGAAATTAGAGCAGGCAAGACAATCGAAATAGTAAATTAAAAGAAGAATGAAGAAGGAGAAAAAATGAAAGGATTTTTATTTGATTTAGATGGTGTTATAGTGGATACAGCACATTTTCATTATCTGGCATGGAAAGAATTAGCGAAAGAACTAGGGTTTGATTTCCCCATTTGTCATAATGAGCGTCAAAAGGGTGTGAGTAGAATGGAGTCTCTTAATGTGGTTCTTGAAGTAGGTAATATGCTAGAGATATCTGAGGAAAAGAAAGTAGAACTAGCAACAAGAAAAAATAATATATACCTAGAGTACATCAGTGAAATAGATGAAAAGGCTATTTTACCAGGTATAAATCAAACCTTAAAAAAAATAAAAGAGGCTGGAGATAAAATAGCACTTGGATCAGCTAGTAAAAGTGGAAAGTTAATTATAGAAAAAGTAGGATTACTTCAATATTTCGACGTAATTGTAGATGGGAATTTAGTACAAGATGCTAAACCAAATCCGGCGGTATTTTTAAAAGGTGCTGAGTTGTTAGGGTTAGATGCCAAACAATGCACAGTGATAGAAGATGCACAGGCTGGAATTGAAGCTGCAAAGAGTGCGAACATGAGATGTATAGGTATTGGCTCAGAAGAGAATCTTACAGGAGCAGATGTATTAATAGGCAGTACAGAGTTGTTAAGCACTGTAATTGATTAAATAAGTAGATAAAGTTTTTAAACTAAGCAACATAGCCTCTGGTCAACTTGACCAGAGGCTAAAATTAAACACACACATATTCACCTGCACAACATAGTTGCGAGAGTTGCTTGTACAATTAAAAACGAGTATTGTGTTTTTGGCTGTATAAAATATTGACGCTTTGTATATGATATAGTATTATAAACAAAAAAGGAGCAAATGATGAATAGATTTCAATAAATAATTTGTTTCTTCGGACCAAAGTTACTACTTTTTGGAGAAAGTGATGGTTAAAAATGAAAATTTTAAAGATTGAAGCCACTGGATTAAAACTATTTAAAGGTACATTAGAAGTTGATTTTTATGCAAAACAACGTGTGAGTGCAGATAAAAATGAAATGCTAACAAATATAAAATCTAATCTCTACATCAATAATGTTCTTTCTCTTGTCGGAATTAATGCATCAGGAAAAACATCTACTTTGAAAGTTGTATTATTTGCGTTGCAATTGCTTGACTGTAAACCTATTAATACGATAAATTATAATACTATTTTAGAAGGATTATCAGAAGATGATGAAGTGGAATTTAATATTTACTTCGTCACAAATAATGGCAAGATTTCAAAATTAAAAACGGTAATTAAGTTAGATTCTGCAAAACTAGAAATGAATAGTAAATACTATATTTCAAATGAAACAATCTATACCAGATCATTAAGTACAGTTAGATCAAAACAAACTCTGTTTGATTTTATAGCAACAGATTCTGAATTAGAACGAAAAAATGATGAATTATTTTTGCTTGATGATGTTAGCATTATGATTGCTTATAATAAGAAACACAAAGTGTCACTCAATGTTTATGACGCAATGGAATGGACAGATTTCAATAGCATAAGAGTCTTAGGAAGCTTTCCATTGACATTAGTTCAATTTTTAGATCCATCTATTGAATATCTAAATTGTGAAATTGCAGAAGATACGAAAAAAATAAAAATATTTTTAAAGTTTTACAATCGTGAGGAGTATATCCTAAATAGACCACTTGAACTGAACGACTACTTATCATCTGGAACACTTAAAGGATTAAATATATTTATGACTGCCATGATGGCTTTAACGGAGGGGGGGTATTTTATTATAGACGAATTGGAAAACCACTTTAATAAGGAAATTGTTTCAACGCTTATTAAATTCTTTATGGATTCTGATCTTAATAAAAAAGGTGCAGTACTGGTATTTACTACCCATTATGTAGAGTTGTTAGATATCTTTGAAAGAAATGACAATATTTATTTGATTAAAAATATTGATAGAATTCAACTAGAGAATTTATCTGATGTATTAAATAGAAATGATGTGAAAAAAAGTGAATTATTCCAAAGTGGATATATTGAATACACAACACCAGATTATGATGCATATATCGCACTAAAACATACAATAGCAAGTATTCAGATTAGCGAAGAGGTACAAGATGGAGAAGGATAATATTATTGCATGTATTTGTGAAGGTGGTGCGGATATAGGAACAAGCGATTATGGATATTTTGTTGAGTCATGATATGTTACAATTTAGTAAAGAACAATTGCTAGATGAAAAGATTATTAGAACTAGATCAGGGTCAGAATTTGAAAAGAATTACTTGAGAAAACGTTTTAAATCAAAAGTCAGAGTTTATAGAATTTTGGATTCTAAGAATGAAAAGTTCAAGTTGGGAAAATTATATAAAGATAAAGTTGATGTCATTAATGTGATAACTGCACCAGAAATTGAGATGTTGATTATTCATAATGAAAATAAATATGACCAATTTAAGAAATCTAGAAAAAAGCCAAGTGATTACTGTAAACAAAATTTAAAATTGGGTGAAGTGAAAAGTTACAAGTTTATTGAAAAATACTTTTCGGATGTAGATGTATTAATGGAAGCAATAAAAATGCATAAGAAGAAAGCACCAACTGTAAAGGATGGATATACACTTGCAGACTTGTTAAAATAGAAAGAGGGTCTCGTTATGCTATACTTTTACATTTGTGTGGGTTTGAAATGCAACGTTTTTTTACCCTGCTTTTACAAAAAAATTGTGAAAAGGTTGAGAAAGTTATATAATCGAAAAGAGCAATGATAACAGTATTGAGTAGTTAAAGTTTTATCATAAAATAAAATGAGGGCAAGTTTATGGACATCCTAATTTCCAGAGTGATACAAATAGCAAAAGAAAGTGGAATACAGAAGGTTATTTTATTTGGTTCTAGAGCAAGAGGTGATGCAACAGAGAGAAGTGATTATGATTTTGCATTCGTTTCAAGTAATCTTAATCATGAAATCAAGTCTAGAATCACAAGAGTGGAGAGATATATTGAATGATAGAAATGTCACATCGCGTATCTATGAAGAAGAGACTGCAAATAAGATTTATCATCGCATCTGTACAAAGCATGTGGAGCTGTTTCAAGACTTGATAGGAGTGTTGAACGAAAAATAAAGAAAAGGAATTCAAATATTTTCCAGACACTGTCTGGAAAATTACAAATACAATTGAAAAGGGACTCAGATGAAAAGCAAAGATGGTGTAGTGTATGCTACGAATGAAGTTGAACAATTACAAGCGGTTACAGTAAAACCGTTAAGTGATATGATTCTAATTGTTTCTTTTAACACGGGAGAAGAGAGAATATTTGATGCGACTATTTTACTTGATATGCCAGTGTTTCAGCCACTAAGGGAAGATGACGTGTTTAAAGCATGTAGAATCGTTAATGGTGTGATTACTTGGTGTGATGGAGATATCGATATTGCAACAGAGTCACTCTATCATTCCAGCTTTAAATATGATAAATTAGACATATCATAAACAAAAAAATTCGGGAAACGCAAAATAGAATTAAATGAGGGAGATGGAAAAAAGTATGATTAACAGTATTTTAGAATACCTAAAGGTAATAGATAAAAAAATAATGATTCTTATATTAATTGTTATGGCGTTATTATTTGCAAATATGCTTGTAGATTTTGGTAAGCACATAGGTACAGGCTTATATTATTTGCTAAACAGTCAATAAATTAAACTTTTAATAGTTCTCTACATAGCTATTAAAAAGAACAATTGCGGATATTACTGAAAATATAGTATGATGTAAAGAAAGAGGCGATAAAATATCTGTAAAAATAAGTTGAGGTGAGCAGATGAAATTAAAACCATTACCGATTGGAATCGATAAATTTGAGAAGTTGATAAAAAGTGGTGCGTACCCAGTGATTAACCTTGATTTTAAGGAAGGAAAACAAGGTAGCTACGAAGAATCCTATGCTTGTATATGTAAAAATATAGTTGCAGAATACACGAGGCATCTACATGTTATAAGTTATCAGGCGCTAACAGCGGCAGAAATTTTCGTGGGTTTTATCAGGAGATGATTGATTTTATTCGAGGTTTACTCAGCGCAGCACTCAAAGGGAACGATGCATTAAATTTTGCGGTGATGACAGGGTGCCTTCAATTAAGCATATTGAAGAAAAAGATTATGCGAGTGGAATTGAAGAATTAGGGGATACAGAGATTATTAAAATAGGAATTGGATTCTTTCGAAAAAATTGTAAAGTTTTGATTTCTAAGTGATATATATGAGCAGAATTTCTATTAAGTTTGGAGCAAACGATGATTAATATAGCAATATGTGATGATAATTATATTATTTGTGAACAGTTACAAGATATGATAGAAAAATATGGAATTTCAAGTAGTTGCAAGATAGAGGTGGATATTTATTATTCTGGAGAGAAGTTATTGGAAAACTTATCCAAGTCTAGCACCTATGATTTGGTCTTTTTGGACATAGAATTAGAGACTACAACAGGGATAGCAGTGGGACATACCATTAGGGATGAGTTGGAAGACTATCACAGTAAGTTGGTATTTATATCTTCTCATAGTGGGTATGAAAATGAATTGTTTGAGATACAACCGTTTCATTTTTTGAGAAAGCCCTTGGTGGAGCAGAGAGTACACCATTGCCTTGATATATTGTGTAAAGTAAAAAGGGAAGATACATTTTATTTTTATTATAAATACAATGGAAGCACCCACAAGCTCAAGGTAAAGGATATTATATACTTTGAGGCAACCCATAAGAAGATAAAAATTGTTACAAAAGAGGGTGAAAGTTATTTTTATGATAGCTTATTAGAGATTATGGAGAAGCTGCCAAAGAATATTTTTTTTATGCCACATCGCTCATTTTTGGTGAATTATGAATACGTAACCAAGATTAGTACAGCTCAATTGCAGTTATCAGGATGTGATGAAGTGATACCCGTTAGTAAACGAAATGTAAAGCAAGTTCGAGACTTTCAGATGATGTATGAAAGAGGTGTAGAGAATGTATTATAACTTAGTAATGTTGACAAGTCCCCTACTGGCTATTACCCTATATTATCTCAATCAAAGCTTTTATGAAGAGAAAAGATGTGAAAGAAAAATAGAGCTGCTATCTTATATGATATATTCCATATTTGTAGCAGCTACAACTTTAGCGATACCAAAACAAACAGTTTATTTGTCACTGAATATAGGGGCTATCTTGTGTCTATCGTATATCTATAAAATGTTTTGGTGGAAGCGTATCATTTATTCCCTTGTGCCTTATTTTTTGAATGCGTCTTTAGAACTTCTACAAATGGGGCTTGTGACTCTTTGGATAGAAGGTAAGTCAGTAGATCCGGAAGTCTATTTTATAGTGGGGCTTATCAGTCATCGTGTAGTTTTGGTTGCTATAAGTATTTTAATAGCAAAGTATCATAAACACCTTAGCAAAAACTATAAAATATCTCAGAAGTACTACATATTTACAATTATTAATCTACTAGGAACTTTTTTGTTGTTTCAACTTGGAGCATCCTATGAAGTGGAGGGATATCCATACTGGATATTAAGTAGTATTATATTACTAGCGACGAATATTGGTGTTTTTTTGATGTATGAGCAAATGCACAATATGTATGCGCAGAGAATTCGACAGACTGTATTGGAGACACAGATAGAAGCTTACAAAAATCAAAATCAGATTACGGATATTGCGAATCGGAAGATTCAATCTATAAAACACGATATGAAAAATCATTTACTGGCATTAGATGTTTTGGCAAAGGAGAAAAAGACGAAGGAGATTGATTTTTATATACAGCGAATTTTGAAAGAGATGCCTGAGCCGAGAGAGTTGGCGTTATCAGGGAATTATTCTGTAGATAGCATTTTAAATCACAAACTAGCTGAGGTTACTGAAGACGTGGTACTAGATGTGGATTTGCAAATTCCAAAGACAATGGCAATTATGGAATATGATATGACTGTAATATTAGGAAATCTACTCGATAATGCGAGAGATGCCATATTTAGGCAAAAGGATGGAGAAAAAGTATTAAAGCTTAAGATGAAAATTGCGAAAGAGAATCTGTTGTTATTCATAGATAACACCTATAACGGAGAAGTAAGAATAAAAGACGGTCGTATTGCAACAACGAACCCAGAAAAGGATGAAGAATCGAGAAGTTTTGGTTGGGGTCTTCAAAATGTTGAAGAGGTATTAAGAAAGTATAATGGAAGTATGAAAATAGATTATGATTCAGAAGTTTTTCGGGTTATGATATTGATACCATTGAATGAAAGTAATCATATATAACATAAAAGTTGTCACGTAGATGTTACGTGATGATTTTTTTTACCATTTATCCTATCAAAAGGGGTATTTATCACAGCAGAAGTACACTGATAAGGGTATGGAGTATAATTTTAAAAAAGAGGAAGAACAACAGAATTTCATTGAAAGGAGCATTTATGGAGTATAAAAAGATATGTGGAATTTTAATTTTATTCAGTGTTGTATTACAGAGTGGTTGCCAGAAAACACCAGAGAAAGAAGTCGTTGTTAATCGCTCAGATGGATTGGATTCTAGTGTTGTTGTAGATGCAGTGTCAGAGGCGAAAGAGAGAGAGTTGGATATACCAAAGCAATGGGAAGCAGAGGAAATAAGGGGTGAGTATGATAATGTTGTTATGTCAATTGATTTAGAGATGGAGCCTATCTATACCACGAATCTCCCAGTGATTGAGATGAGTCAGCAGGATTTGACGGAGGAGAAACTGGAAGAGTTGGTCAATTACTTTGCGAAAGATGAAATGTTGTATCAACCCAAAGATATAACAGTGGAAGAATTACAGTATCTCAAAGGAAGAATAGAAAACAAGGAAGGTGAATATGGAAATCCTTCGAATGAGGAGACTTATAGCTTCCAATTAGAAAATATTGATAAATTAGTATCCAATATGTACGGTGGTAAGGTAGTAGAATCGCAAGAAGTAGAAGTGAAATTCCAGCAGAGACCAGAAAGTCTCATGTATTACGTCATTACTGGGGAAAATAGACCAGAAAGTGAAGAAGAATACTATTTTGCAGCAGACATAGGAGAAGATGGGGAAAGTAGTATTGAAGCAACGACTGCCAATGAGGCAGTCGGAAATGATAGTTCATTTTCTTACGAACAGGGATACATTAGGTATGAAGAGGAATTGAATAATTACCGAAAATTTGTGGGAAATGAAGAGCAGTTATCAAGTGAATATGATGAGGAATTATATGAACAGTTCAATAGGTTCGAGGAACTTCTTTTAAGTGATGCTAATATATCAAAGGAAGAGGGGGTGGATTTAGCAAAGGACTTGCTTACGAATCTAGAACTTAAGGATTTCGATATGAAATCAACAGAAAAAATTATTTGGTTTAGTAATGAGGATGTAGTGAATCCCTATGCACAGTATGACGCTTTATTTCAGCTTGAATGGAGTAAAGGGAAATCCGGATATTGTTATGAATTTGTAACAACAATAAATAATCTGCCTGTTTGGTATCAATTTGACCCTGTGGGGACAGGAGAGATGGCAAGTGAATCTTATGTACCTCCATTTACAATTGAAACTATTTCAATCACAGTGACAGAAGAAGGGATTCAGTCATTTTCATGGGAGCATATGGCAAAAGAGGTACAGGTGATTGCAGATAATACCAAATTAATGCCTCTTGAAGAGATAGAGGAAAAATTAGCAGGTAATCTTTATTATTCGAATATTGAAAGCTTAGGTCCACCACCTCAAGGTAATCACTTACATGAAGTTAAAACTGCCCAATTGGGATATACTTCTATACCAGCATATGAAAATCCCCAAAATGTTTGGCTGGTACCAACTTGGTTTTTTGAAGTGTTACATACCGTTGAAGATGCAGAAAATAGTGATTTAAAACTTGATTATGGAACGCAGAAAATAATGTTAAATGCATTGGACGGTGGTTATATTGCAGATAATGTGAACTAAGATTTCTACTTAGAAAGGAAGTAATAGATGAGACGAATTCTAGCATCAGATTTAAAAGCAGGAATGATAAATTTCAGGTTTTGGGCTTCCATGATACTAATTGCTATAACACTTATAGTGGTTGGATATCCCTACTATCAAGAGTTGGTTGAAGTAGGTAATAATGTGGAGCCATCCTGGTTTAGCCTATTTCGATACTGTTTATTTTCGGAATATGTACTAATGGCCATTACGATTGTGGTTCCCCTTGCAGCGGGAGGAATGGTGGAAGATGAGCTAAGGAGTCGGTTTGTATTATTTAGTTATTATCGTTCAGGGAAAAAAGAATATATCAGAAGCAAATATATAGCAACTTTTTTATCTGGTGGTTTAGTGGTTCTTTTTTCCATTATGATATTTTTAGGCATTTGCAGTGGACTATTGGCAGGAAGTGGAGTTGCTGAAGAGGTCGATATATCTTTCATTATGATAACAGTGATGCAAGATGTTTTCCGACATTTTTTAAACGGAGGATTTTGGGCAGTTGTGGGGTCCTTAGTAGCAGTGTGTGTTAGAAATCGATATATGTCATTTGTAGTTCCATTTATTTTGTACTATGTTTTAACTGTTTTTCAAAGTCGTTATTATAGAGAACTTCCAATTTTAAGCCCGAGATATTGGGCAACACCGATTTTTTATCAGAGTTATGTTTGTGTCAGTGTTTTCTGTGTACTATTAATACTTAGTGGGTATTGTTATAAGGTCGTTATAAAGAGGAGGCTTTCAAATGTATAAAATGAAACAAATTTGGAAAATTAGCTGCAATAACTTTTCGGGATGGAGAAGGAACCCTAGAGTTTGGATGACATTTATACTTGCATTTGTACTATGCCTAATGCTTTCCAATCAGGCAATCACTTTTTCCCAAACATATGGTACATATATGCAGATCTTAGAACCATTTATTTGGACATTTGGTGATGCAGATTCAGTAATGATCTCTTCACTTTTGTTGATTATGCTATTTAGCGATATGCCATTTATTACAGAAGCAACTCCTTACTATTTAATACGAACAACGCGTAAAAGATGGCTGATTGGTCAAGTCTTATACGTCGTAATCGCAACAATTATTTATGCATTATTCTTATTAATTATAGAATGCATCCTAGCATCACCTCGTTCTTTTGTAGGGAATATCTGGAGTGAAACAGGTGCAATGATAGGATATTCTCAAATTGGAAAAGAGATTGCATTACCAGCATCCATCAAATCGATGGAAGCAACTTCCCCATATCAGTGCGGGATAGTCGTATTTTTGTTACTGTTATGTTATTCACTGCTGATGGCCATTATTATGCTGTTTTTCAATTTGACAAAAAATAAAATGGCAGGAGTGATAGGTGTAATTGTTTTAAATCTTTATGGATTACTTCTAAATCCAGTGATTTTTCAAAAACTATTTAACTTAACAGGAACGTTAGAATACAGAGCGAATTTGTTATGTGGGTGGCTATCGCCATTGAATCATGCAACTTATTACATGCATAATTTTGGGTATGATTATTTACCAAGAATATGGATGAGTATATTGATAATTTTAATCTTAATTGCTGGGTTACTGCAAGGGGCAAGTATGAAGATGAAGAAGTACGATTTTTCTTTTACACAGATAGAAAGCAATTAGAAAGGAGTGTGCACAATGGAAGTAGCTATAAAGTTAGAAAAACTAACAAAATCATTTAAGAATGAAAGCATATTAAAAGCAATTTCTCATGAGT
>CAYJGW010000044.1:0-21227 GCA_964369425.1 uncultured Lachnospiraceae bacterium | reverse complement strand
GTTCCTATCACTGCATATTTTAACATGATTTTTCACCTCTCTTTGATTGAATTTTTTTCTATATTCTTTTTCACTGTTGAATCCCTTTTGATTAATCTTGGTTCTAGTCGTACAGTCAATAACTCTTCTGTCAAATTATTGATTTTATCTATAATATGATTCACTGCTGTACTTCCGATTTCTTTGGTTGGTTGTGCAATAGATGTTAACTTGGGTTCAATCTTTGTTGCAAGAATTGTGTTGTCAAATCCGATTACTGCAATATCTTCTGGAATCTTATATGATAAATCTTTTAATGCTTGAACGGCATCTACCGCAACAATATCATTGTGCGAAAAAAAGATTGTCGCTTCAATGTTTTGATCCAACATCTGCTTTTTTATCACTTGATATTCGTCATAATTATTTCCACTGTCTAGTGCAATTATATTGCTAATTTCCAATCCATACCTTGCTACCATTACTTTTAAATTTCTATGTTTTGCACTATCGATTTTACCAATATATCCTATCTTTTGATGACCTAATTCTTGCATGTGTTTTACAACTAACTCAATCGCCTTTTCATCAGACATAGAAACACTATCAATCTCATCCATTGTTTTTGTAATAGAAACAACAGGATTTTTGATTGTTTTTAAATGCTTGATAGAAATATCTCGCTTTACTGGAATAATAAGAATTCCATCTACTCTTCTATTTAAAAATGTATTGATAATATTGGACTCTTTTTGAATGTTTCCACTATGACTCGCAATTAGTACTCCATAACCTAAGTTCATTGCCTCCTCTTCTATTGCATCTACGATTTCTGCAAAAAATGGATTCGATAAATTAGGAACAATCACACCGAGTAGCTGTGATTTATTTCCAACTAAGCTTTGGGCGATAATATTGGGTTTATAATCTAATTTTTTAACCCAGTACATTACATTTGCTCTTGTTTCGGATGTAACGGATGGGTGGCCTGACAACACTCTTGATACAGTTGCTCTAGAAACGTTTGCACTTTTTGCCACTTGATTCATTGTTACCATATAATTAACTCCTATCTATAAAAAATACCCTTAATACTACTATATGTCTATATAACAGCATCAAGGATATCCTTGTCAAGTCAATTAAACACAAAAAACTGAATTGTTATTGAAACTTCACATTTTTTTACTTGTACACTAATAAAACATCTTTTCCTTTTTCTACATTTTTTTGAGTTTCTATCCGCTCTACCACTTTATTCTTATCTTCTGTTACAATCAACATCGTTATATCGTCTTTTCCGTAGTTCTTCAATACTGATTTATCATATCTAATAAGTATTTGCCCTTCTTTTACTTTCTGTCCTACCTTTACTTGCACCTCAAATCCTTCTCCATTTAACTCCACTGTATCTAACCCTATATGAATTAAAACTTCAAATCCTGATTTTGTTGCAATGCCTACTGCGTGACCACTGTCTTCCATTACTGTTTGAACCGTTCCATTGATTGGTGATACTATCGTGCTGTTAGTAGGACGAATTGCAATACCATCACCTAGCATTTTCTTTGAAAACACCTCATCTTCAACTTCTTCAATTGGTACTACATTTCCATCTGCAAAAGCTTTTAACTCTATCACTGTTTCCTTCTTATTAAATAATCCCATACGTTACTCCTTCGTTATGCAATTTATTTTCTCTGGTTTTCCTCGATTTCTTTTATCATATCAATTCTGGTTTGGTGTCTCTCCTCTTCATAGGTTGCATTCAACCACGAGTCAACAATCATCTTCGCCATTTCAATTCCGACAACCCTTGCACCAAACGCTAAAATATTTGTGTTGTTATGTTCTTTAGATAGCTTTGCTGAATAAGGCTCACTACACACCACAGCTCGTATTCCATTTACCTTATTTGCCGCAATCGAAATACCAACTCCACTTCCACAGATTAGAACTCCACAATCCACCTTATTTTCTACCACTAAGTTCGCCACCTTCTCACTGTAAATCGGATAATTTGTTCTCTCATCCGTACATGTCCCTTGGTCTAATACCTCATGTCCCAAACTCTCAAGATATTCTTTTATCTCTAACTTCATATCCAATGCTACATGATCATTACCTATTGCTATTAACATAAAATCGCCTCCTGAACTTCATCCATAATCTCTTTATATTCTCTATCTTTTCCAAATAATAACGATGTTCCAAGTATATATCCTTCTACACCTTTTTCATTGAGTTGTAACACACGTTCTTTCGTCACCGAACCATCCAAGTAAATCTCTACATTTAATTTTCTTTCATCAATCAGTGCTTTAAGTTCTTGAATTTTTTGATCCGTATATCCTACATAACTTTGTCCAGCAAATCCTGGATTAACTCCCATGATTAATATGAAATCTAATTTTTCAATGATATACTTCACTTCTTCTAACGACTGTGCTGGGTTTAGTGCAACACCAACTTCGATTCCTTTACTTTTGATTGTATTGATTAATCGATCCACATGTTTTGTTGCATCCAAATGAAATGAAATCATATCGGCACCCAGTTCATGAAATAATTCAATGTGATTTTCTGGATTTTCTATCATTAAATGTACATCTAATTTTTTTTTGGTAAGTTGCCGAATTGCTTGAATGTCTGCTACTCCTAGCGCGAAATTTGGCACATATGAACCATCCATGACATCTAGATGGTACCCATCAATTGATGCTCTCTCTAGATTGATCATTTCTCCACTCAAATCTTTCATATTGGCACACATCATAGATACATAAAATTTTGACATTGTAGTCCTCCTCGTTAATTATATAAATTCATTGATTTTATAGGACTGATAGTGACTCCTATATCACTCATAATATTGTTTGTTTTATTTTCGATAAAGAATCTTGAGGTTAATACTTCCTCACCATTGTTTAAGTAAATTTCGATGATTGAATGATCAATAAATATCTCAAAATTTCGTAAGTCTATTATCTCTACATCCCGAATACTTCCGTATTCTTTCATAAATTCAGATTCAATCGTCTTACTTCTATCGAAACTAAATACACCTTCTTTGTATTCTAAAATCAGCCCATTTCCTTGATTTTCAAATAGTATAATACGAAATTCAGCTCTGACTGTCGCTTTAATAAATCCACTTTTCAGGTCACAATTTACGGTACTAAAGCCCTTTAAAACAACCTCTTCTCTACTCGCATCTATTCTTTCATATGCGCTCTTATGTGGTCTTTGAATCAAACGATTATCCTCAACAGATAGAACTCTTGGTAAGGTTAATGCTCCTTGCCACTTATGCATATCGCTTGGATACTGCGCAAATGGTACTCCAATCCATCCAATCAGAATGGTTTCTCTTGCCCCATAAAAAGTCTGTGGAGCATAAAAATCAAATCCTTTATCCACTTCGTCATAAGCCACTGTATCAAATTTCGTATCTTCTAAGCTTCCTATCGCATAAGTACAACTATAAATATTTCGATATTTTCTACCTTGTGGTTTTAGTCCTTGCGGACACCATATAAATACGTCTCGACCATCTACCTTTAACAAATCTGGACACTCCCACATAAACACATTCTTTTCATCTGTTTTTTCTATCTCTAATTCCCCGACAAGCGATGCTTTCTTATTCTTATGATTGTAATTGAAAATGACTGCCGATCCGGTTTCATTCTCTCTTTGTCCTACACAGATAAAACGAATTTCTCCATCTTGAACATAGGGTTTTGGATCTCTGAAATGTTCTGTGTATCCTTCAGGTGTTGTTAATAAACAAATCTTTTCTTTTAATGAATTCGATTCTTTATCAAAGATTGCGAGGTTTTGATAACTCACTCGCTCTGATTTCTCCCCTTGTCTTGTGTTTCCTGTATAAAAACAAAGTAAGTCATTTCCTATGGTCATTGCTCCTCCAGAATAACACCCTTGTGCCTCAAATCTTTCTTCTGGTATCAGCGTTGTACTCTCTTCAAATTCGATGAAATCTTTTGTAACTAGGTGACACCAATGTTTCATTCCATGAATACTATCATAAGGATACCATTGGTAAAACACATGATACATTTCCCCATCAAATACCAATCCATTCGGGTCGTTTAACAACCCTGTTTTGGGATAGATATGATAAGACGGTAAGTAGTTTTTATCTGAAAGTACCACTTCTCGTATCTCCTCTAATTCATTCTCTTTCGCTTTTTTTATATTCCTATAAATTGTCTTTTCCATAATCGACTCCTTATGCCTCAATCACACTTTCTTTTGTAAGAGTTGCTTTCTTAGCTTCCTCTTGTTGCTCTTCTTTCATAACCTCTTCTGGTACTCCAAATATACTTGTTAGTACATAAGTTGCAACAGCAGTTGCTACCGCTAATCCTATATACATAATTAATTGGTTCGTATCATAAATGTATAACAAAATTCCTGGAATTCCAGTAACACCATTTGCAGTTCCTGCCAAGTTCATAAGCATTGCAATCATTCCTGATACTCCTGATACCAAAGATGCTACTACCATTGGTTTCATACTATATCGCATATTTACCCCAAAGATTGCTGGTTCACAAATCCCTAACCATGATGATACTGCCGATGCTGGACCTATTGCTTTTACATTTTTCTTCTTTGCTTTTTTTGCAATTGCTAAGCAAGTTGCTCCTTGTGCGATTGCAGCCATTGAAATAATTGCGTTAAAAGGGTTTAATCCAGTTGCAGCTAATAATGATATTTCTAATACATTAAATACATGATGCACACCCGTAACCACAATAAACATCCAAGTAAATCCAATAATAAACCCACCAATTCCAAATGGTAATTCCATAACGATTTCTCCTGCTTGTAATAATCCATTCTCTACAACATGGAATACAGGTCCTATTGCAAACAGTGCAAGTGTACCTGCTAATAATAATGTTAAAAATGGTGTAAATACTAAATCTAATGAATTTGGCATTTTTTCTCTAATAAATCTTTCAATCTTTGAACCTACAAATCCTGATACTAATGCTGGTATGATACTACCTTGATAACCTACCATCGGTATAAATCCAAGTGCCATAATTGGCTCCACTCCACTATTAGGGTCTGCAACTATATAGGCATTTGGCAACGCCCCTGAAACCAACATAAGTCCTAATAAAACTCCTAGTACAGGTGTTCCTCCAAATACTCGAAATGCTGACCAACAAACCAGTGCAGGAAGAAAAGCAAAGGCTGTTTCAGTTAATACTGCAAGAAACGTTGTAATATATGTTGGAACACTATCTGGTGATGCTCCAAATAATTCTAGCAATGATGGATTTAGTAATGCACCTTTTAAACCTAGAAACAATCCTGTTGCAACGATTGCAGGTATGATTGGCACAAACACATCTCCTAAAGTACGAATGAAACGCTGCAATACATTTCCTTTTGTAGCTGCTTCCTTCGCTTGATCAGCTTTTGCTTGAGTTGCAATACCGCTTGCTTGCAATGAAGCAAATACTTTGTTCACAACTCCTGTTCCTAATATGATTTGATATTGACCTGAGTTAAAAAATACTCCTTTGACACCTTCCACCGATTCTACTTCCTTATCGCTGATAAGTTCTCTGTTCTTCACGATTAATCTCAATCTTGTCGCACAATGTGCCATCGATACTATGTTATCTTTTCCACCGACTTTTTCTAAAATTCCTTTTCCTATTTTTTCATACATATTTTCCATTCGCATCTCCTTTTCTTTGCACTCATGTACACGCTTTCATATGTTCATTATATTTTCATTCAACCAATTAGTCAATAGTTTTCTATAACTTCTTCCCATTTTGTTAGTAATAAACAATTTTGTCACCTCCCTTTTGTGCAACTTTTTTATATTATCTCAACTTTCTGAAATTCACACACAAAAAAAAGGTCTGGGAACTCTTAAAAATTCCCAGACCTATCATATTTATTTTATGGCAAGAACCGCCATGTTGTCATCCTATTATTCTCTTCACTCAACTCTGTTATTCTAATATCCTTCCAAATAAATTTGCTGCCCCTATTATCCCTGCATCATTGCCTAGCTTAGATGTCACAATTTCTGCAATCTGGCTTCTGTCTTTTGCAAAACAGAGTTGATTTACCTTTTCTTGTAATGGCTTGCTGATGTTCTCTCCTTGTGCTGAAACTCCACCTCCAAGTATGACCTTTTCTGGACGAAAGATATTGATTGCGTTCGCTATTCCACAAGCTAAGTATTCTAAATATTCTTCTACTATTTCTTTTCCGATTAAGTCACCGCTTTGTGCTGCATCAAAAGGCATTTTTCCATTCACCTCTTCTTGCTTTCCGTTACACATCTGATATACACTAGATAACTTCCCTTCTGATGTTTCAAAGACCTTTTCTTTGGTAATACGCAAAAGAGCAGATGCTGATGCATACGTTTCTAAGCAGCCTTTTCTTCCACACGTGCAGCTAATTCCATTGTAGACAATAACTGTGTGTCCAAATTCGCTCCCACCGATTAAGGGTCCTGCAAATATTTGCTTGTCAATAATCACACCACCTCCTACACCTGTTCCTAGTGTAATGAGTACTGCATTACTGCATCCCTTTGCAGCCCCTGCTAACGTTTCACCTAGTGCTGCTGCATCTGCATCATTGGCAATCTTCATCGGCAACGCAATATGCTTTCTCAATTCTGCTATAATCGGAACATTCTCCCAATTAAAATTATTGGAATAGATGATAACCCCTTCTTTTTCATCAATAGTACCGGGACTTCCAATTCCAATGCATTTACATTCTTTCCGCTCTATTTGTTGTTCTTCTAGTAACGCTTGCACCCCTTGCGCTATTTCTTCTATAAAGACCTCTGGCGAAACTTCCAAATTGGTTTTAATCACTTTTGTTGCTACAATATGATTCTCTTCATTTACCAAACCAATCTTAACACTCATGCCTCCCATGTCGATACCTATCTTCATCCTTCTATTCCCCCTCCTTTGGCACCGTAGTCAACAAGCACTCCACTGTTCCAGTGATTGTATATGGTTGTCCTGCATCGATAAATAGGGTTTCGCCTTTAATTGCTGTTACTGTATTTGAATCCGCTTTGATTTCACATTTTCCTTCTAAAACGAGCACTGCTACAAAGGAATCCTTATTTTCCTCTGAATAAGCTTCTTCTTTTAACGAAATTTTATCTACTGAAAAATATTCACACTTTGCAATATTATTCTCTCTTTCTTGATAATTATTAGCTGCTTTTAGGGACGTCACATCTAACGCCTTATCCACATGTAACTCTCTCTCATTTCCATCTTGATCTTTTCTTCCATAATCATAGACTCTATATGTTACATTTGAGGATTGTTGAATCTCTGCAATTACAATATCTGCCCCTATTGCATGAATAGTTCCTGGTTCTATAAAAAACACATCGCCTTTTTGAACTGTTGCTTTATAAAGAACGTCTGTCAGTGTTCCATTGCTGATTCTTTCTTGAAACTCTTGCTCACCTATCTCTTCCTTAAATCCGTAGTACAAAGATGCACCTTCTTCACAGTCTGCTACGTACCATACTTCCGTCTTTCCATATTGTCCTTCATTCTTCAATGCATAGTTATCATCTGGATGCACTTGTATAGAAAGAGGATTCTTTGCATCAATTAGTTTAATCAAAATCGGAAATTCTTCGAATCTTTCGCAGTTTTTTCCTAGCACTTCTTTTCCTGCCTCTTTGATATATTCTTGTAGTGTCTTTCCTTCATATACTCCTTCAGCTATGATGCATTGTCCATCTTTATGGCAAGATAGTTCCCATGATTCTGCAACAATTTTTAATGAAGACTCTTTCCCATAGATATTTTTTAATCTTGTACCACCCCAAAGATAATCTTTGAATGCTGGTTTTAACTTTATAATTGACATATTGTTTACTCCTATTATATAAAAACTAGGTGAAAACACCTTTCACCTAGTTTATCATATTTTACATTTATTTTCTAACTAATTGACTAATTAATCTGAATTTTTCCTCTGTTACTCCTGGTGGGCAACTGTCACTATTTGCTAGTACATATCTAGTACCTTTCATATCCCGAATAATCTTCTCTACGTAAGGTTCCAACTCTTCCAATGTCTTGTCTAACAAGTTCACTGGCTCGATTCCACCGATGATTGCGATATGCTCTGGTAGGATTTTTCTTGCATCTACTAACTCAATATTCCCAGTTGGAGGTGGGCTTAATGATTCTAGTACATCTATTTTGCTTTCTCCAATCATCTCCATGATATGCTTTAAGTGTCCACATGCGTGATGCACCAACAACTTATTCTCTTTGTGCATAATATCACCCCATGCATTGATTTCAGGAATGGTATACTTTGCAAACATATCTGGACTTATATTAGTAGTTGAACTATCTTCAAAGAAAAGTACTCCTTCTGCGCTAGATTTTGCCGCTATTTGAGCATTTAACCTATTCTTCTCTCTCATTACTTCCAGGCACTCTTCTACAACTTCCGGAAAATCAAACAGTGCATAGGATAATTCTTC
This sequence comes from uncultured Lachnospiraceae bacterium, assembly GCA_964369425.1. Lineage (GTDB taxonomy): Bacteria > Bacillota > Clostridia > Lachnospirales > Lachnospiraceae > CAUPWF01. The sequence continues at coordinate 12,703 of CAYJGW010000044.1, read as the reverse complement.
CGTTCCACTCCATGTTTCTAATAACGTTTGGAAAGCAGTCTTATGGTTCACCCCTACAAGAGGAAGGTATAATCCATTTTCTCCTAACTCATAATTTGCTTGGTCGAATTCCTTAATTCGCTCTTCCAATTCAATATTCTCATAAATATATTGCAAAAGTTTATAATCTTCCTCTTCTTTTACAGGATGGTCAATTAAAAACCATGTATCTCCATCTGGTGAATAAGTATACCCAAGTTCAAGACTTCCATGTTTCGTCTCATATCGAACTATCTTTTTATCCCCTGCTATTTTTTCTGTCACTTCACAATTCTTATAGATTGGTCTTGAAATCTCGTGAGATCCTCTGCGCAGTGGATCCGCACCAATCTCTTGCATATATTTTATTTGTCCAATTTCTTGAATCTCTTTTGGTTGGTACTCCCAAAAATATGCCAAAAAAGGACTCCAAGGCATCCTATCTACTTCTTTTCCTGTCAAAGCATTTAATATTCTAGTCTTTGAAGTCATTCCACTCATCGCTCTCTCCTTACTATTTTTCATATTTTTGAATCTTACCATCGAAGCTTATTATCTCAATATTTTTTACCGTAGCAACTCCTGCATATTCTACATTTACCCCTTCTCCATCAAAACATGCTTTAATTGTATACTCTTGTCCGTTGTAGTAAGTAAACTGGGATTCTCCCTCTTTCTTTGCATACACTCGAATGGTAAGATTTTCATCTTTTTCTGATGTAATATGAGAAACTACAGGTCCCATTGGTACAATACTTCCAGCTTTTACATACAGTGGTAACACATCTAATGGCGCTTCTACTTGTACAAATCTTCCACCTTCGATGTATTCATTCGTCCAGTAGTCATACCATCCACCTTCTGGGAAGTACACCTCTCTACTGTTTTTCTCTGATAATACTGGTGCGACTAGGAAGGATTCTCCAAACATCCACTGATCATCTATATTGATACAGTTTCTATCTTTTGGATTACTCAGTATCAAGTGTGCCATAATTGGCAATCCTTGTTTTGCAAGGGTATGCCCTTGTGAGTAGATATATGGAATTAATTGATATCTCAGTTCATCATATCTTCTAAAGATATCCTCAATCTCCTCACCAAAACTCCATGGTTCTCTTGGATTTCCTACTCCATGGCATCTTGCATGAGAGCAAAAGAATCCTGCTTGTGCCCATCTTACATATACTTCCTTTGTCGGTCTTCCAAGAAACCCTCCAATATCATGGCTCCAATAGGTAAACCCAGAAAGTCCCATTGATAATCCACTTCTAATGGAGTAACGCAATCCATCAAAGTCTGTAAATGGATCTCCTGCCCAATGGAGTGGGTATTTTTGTCCTCCTGCATAGCTTGATCTTCCCCAAAGTAATCCTTCTCCTTGCATCTCTATAGTTGCTTCGTATGCAGCTTTTGAATATAAATAGGTATAGATGTTTCGAATCTCCTCACCGGAATAGTTCTGGTAGATTCCTTCAACTGGTGCACCCTCTCCCATGTCTGTCTTAATTACGGTTGCTCCAATTCTCATCAATTCTTTTAATTGATCTTTGAACCAGTCGTAACACTCAGGGTTAGATAAGTCAATGACAGGGTTTCCTCTTGATATCTCTCCTTCTTTATTCTTTGGCATCCACCCTTTCTCTTCCATAAAGGCTGTTAATTCTGGTAAATGCTCAATTGTGATGTATGGTTTTTGCCAAAGTGACACTTTCAGTCCCATCTCGTCTAGTTCTTTCATCATCTTCTCTGGCTCTGGGAAGTTATGCTTCCCAAACTTCCAATCACATGCCCATGCAATTTCAAACCAATCAGTATCAATGTTGATGACATCACAAGGTATTCTGTGTTCTCTTAGTTTATTAGCTACTTCCATTACCTCTTCTTGTGTTTTATATGAGCATCTGCTCATCCATAGTCCGTAAGACCACTTTGGTACATCCGGGCTCTTTCCTGTGATATCTGTGTAACCTCTTAATATATCTTTTGGCTCTTTTCCATAAATGTAAAAGATATCGATGATGTCATCTCCATAGATGTGACAACTTGTACTTCTATTGGAGCGATTTCCCATAAAGAATTTGCTTCTATAATGAGTATTTACATACATTCCATACCCTCTTGTACTCCAATAAAATGGAAGTGATAAGTAGGTTCTTGGCGAACCAACAGATAGTGGATCGGTAATAAAAATATCCACTTCTTGCATTTTTTTATTAACTGGTGAATACTGTTCTCCAAATCCGAAGAAGTTCTCATCAAACTCCATTCTACTAGAGCAAACTGCCGCTTTTTTTCCTAGTTCTGTATTTTCCACAAATCCAAGCGGGAAGCTCTCATGTGTAAAATAAAGCACTTTATCGTTATTCTCCTGTCTATAGATGACATTTTTCTCTTTGTCTAGTATGGAGAACTCAAAGCTTTCTTTTTGAATGATTCCACAGCATTCTGGCAAGATAATTACGATATTATCGTCTACTTCTTTCACTTCAAACTGTGCTGGAACTAAAGGAGTTGCCCCCTCTAGCATTACGGTATCGTGGCTTGCTTCTCTACCATCCATCCCTGCTAACAAACGGAAGATATTCCCTTCATACACTTCTACTTTTACCCAACAGTTAAAAAATTCTTTTTCTCGCTTCTCATCAATAACTGGTCTTAACTCTCCATCGCAGTCTACTTGCGTATTATAGATTTTTTCCCCTATCATGTCTAAGTGTAATACATTGTCTATCACTTTGTAGGATGTTACTTTATCAAACTTATAACTGATTAAGTTGTAATGCTTTCCTTTTTGAAAGTAATCTTCTGTATACTCATAGTACATCTTCATCTTATCTCTTTGAATGATATCCACTGTTTCATCCATATCTTGTCCTTGTACACGAATTTCTATTGTATCACTCATTTTTGCTAATCTCCTATTTTATTAAATTTTCACTCTTAATGTCTTAATCTCAAATGGCTTAAATTCTACTTCAAATGTATTTCCAGCTACAGCTACTGGCTGACTTGCATGCTCCAACATGTCACACTCTTCCACACTTGAAAATGGAATGGAAAGAGAAATCTGGCACTTTGTCTGTCCTTGTTTTGCTTCATAATATCGTAAGATTAAATCTCCACTTCCATCTTCTGCCAACTTAACAGTCTCTAATATAATATTGTCCTTTGATGTTTTAAAATACGATTCTGTCCTTGTCACACCTTTTTGTAATTGCAGTGGATAGTTGTATGCGTAAGCTGCTTTTACAACTGGAGATTTACTCCATGGTGTATTCCAGAATGTATAACTATAGGAAAAGTGGTGTACATGATTATCAGTTCTAAATTCAGGATGTGCCCCTGTCTTTAACAACGTTAATGACAGCGTATCATTCAGCATACTAACTCCATACTTGCTTTCATTTAGTATAGCGGCACCATGATATGCATCGTGTATTGCTGTATAGAAATGATTGCAGACTTCGAAGCGATCTGCATCGCAGTCTCTCGTTCTATGTGTTGGTCTTTCAATAAATCCAAACTGTATTTGATTTTTTGCTTCATCAGCACGAATTCCCGTATCAAAAGATACTTTCAATAATTTATGCAATTCTTTCCAATCGATAGTTGTATCAAAATCTATTTTCTCTTCATCTGCCTTCAAGGAGATAATCTGCTGGATTTTCGAATCTCCAATTGTTCGATTGACTTGCAGCGCAACTTCCAATTCGCTATCCATAATTTGCTGAATTATCACATCTGCATCGCTAATTTCCACTTCACATTGTTCTGTCATCACATCAATATCCCAACCATCAAACTTTCTTGGCACATCCCGATACATATGGAATTGGTTTCCTACTCCTGCGATATAAGACTGATTTGACGTTTTTGATAACACTTGTGATAACGTTCCATTTGATTCAATTCTGGCAATGAGACGATTGTTTTCAAGCTTATAACCACCATTGTCTAGTGCAGTGATTAGCACTTGTTTTTCTGTAGTCTTTGATTCTGTTGGCACTAAAGATACATGCCCATAAGCAGGAACCGCTACTCTTCCAAGCAATCCTTCATCTGTCTTGCAATGCGGAATCTCTTCACCGTCTAAGTATCTAGCTCCATTAGCAAATTCTTCTGGAAGTAGCACATACTCTTCTCTGTCAAAAGATGTTCCATTAAAGTAGGTATATCCCTCGCCACTTTCTACAAATGATTCTAGTGCTGATTGAATCAAGCTATCTGTATCACAATAAATTTCTTGGTACAATTTATCAGCATCCTCATACACCTTTGATATACTGCTTCCTGGTAATATATCATGAAATTGATTTAACAACACACCCTTCCATGAAGCCTCAATTTGCTCCCCGTCATATGGTCTTTTATTGATCCAACTAGCCAAAGCACTCCAAAGTTCTGTTTCATGCATTGCAATTTCCGTCTTACGATTGTCTCTTTTTACATTCGCTTGTGTGGTATAAGTTCCTCTGTGACAAGCAAAGTATAATTCTCCATTGAACACATTTCTTTCAAAGACATCGGAAGTCTCTTCTAAGTTACTCATAAATTGATATGGAGTTGTATAGTTTAACTTTGGTGTTCCCTCCAAGTCTCTCGTTCTTCGAATCTGCTCTACATCATCTCTCGTTGGTCCACCGCCACCATCTCCATATCCAAACGGTAGAAAGAACTTTCCAGTTCCATCTTTTTCCATTCGGTTACTCCAGTGCTTCATGATAGTAGCTGGATTCACATGAGACTCGTATTGCATATGTACATAAGAATTGATTCGACTTCCATCCATCCCTTGCCATGCAAACCCATGGTATGGAAACCTCTCTGAATCGTTATAAGTCCAATATATTTTTTGTGTAGTAAGGTAGTCAACATCGCACCCTTTGATAATCTGTGGCAGTGCTGCCGTATACCCGAATGTATCTGGAAGCCAACACAGCCTACTATCTACATCAAATACTTCTTTGAAGTATTTCTTGCCATATAAGAATTGACGAATCAATGACTCTCCTGACGAGAGGTTCGTATCTGGCTCCACCCACATAGCTCCATCAATAATCCATTGCCCTGATTTCACTTTTTCTTTTATCTTTTCAAATACATCAGGGTAATGCTCTCTACACATCTCGTACAATATAGGTTGACTCTGGATAAATACCATCTCTGGATACTCATCTAACAATCTAATCTGAGCTGCAAAAGTTCGTGCTGTTTTTCTTCTAGTTACTGCTAAATCCCACATCCAAGCTACATCTAGGTGAGAGTTTGCAACCGCCTCAAATGTAGCAGCCGAAGAACCATTCTTTGCTTCCATAAGTGGTTTTAACAGTGTTCTCATTTCATTGTAAATCTCTCTGCGCTTGTCAAATGGTTGTTCCATATCTATAGCCACAATCAATCTCTTTATTCCTTGTTCTATTGCCTCTACACGAAAACTTTGTTGATCCCCACACTCCATTATCTCTCGAAGAACCATAATATCCAGCCATAATTGATAGGCCTCCTCATGCCAGATTCCATAGCTGTTATTACCCATTGTTGCAGTCTTATATTCCATAATTTTGCTTTCTTCTTCTGGGAAAACAGGCCCTGTAGAACAAGATCCGACTTGCTGTCTTGGCATCGGGTGACCACCGTACACTTCACATACTACTTCATAGCTTTCACTATCTTTGGCGCACTCTGTAAGGGTTTGATCTACGTAATAATGGTGTTTTCTTGCAATCCAATCTGCCCTTGTGGTTCCAAATGTTTCACCATTAACAAACAGTGTTGCTTCTCCACCCAGCTCTAGGTTCATGATAATTCTTTCCCCTTTTGCCTCTTTAGAAAGGTTTATCTTCGAGAATACCCATGCATATTTCCAAGGCTCTCCCCATTTTTCTCCTTCTATGATTTCTTGTCGCGGCATCTTCATCGCCTCTTCAATGCGCAATTCCTGATCCGTCACAAATCCTTCAAATGCTATCTGTCCTAATGGATGATAAAAATCTCTCATTAATGCATTCTCTATATGTTTTAAGCTTTCTGTCCATTCTGATTTCATCTTTATATTCCTTATCCTTTCACACTTCCTGCTGCTAAGCCTTTTACGATGTACTTTTGCAATATCAAATAAAATACTACTAATGGAATTCCTGTTAAAATAACTGCTGGCAACTGCATATCATAATTACTGCTATATTGTCCTAAGAAACTGTATGCAAACAATGATAATGTCTTCACTTCATCTGCTGTTAATGTCAACAATGGAAGTAGGAAAGAATTCCAATATCCTAAGGTATTTAATATAACAACTGTTGCTGTAATCGGTTTCATCAAGGGAAATATAATTGAAGTGTATAACCTCACCTCTCCACACCCATCGATTCTAGCTGCCTCATCTAATTGAATCGGTATCGATTTGATAAATCCATGATATAAAAATACAGAAAAGGCAATCGTAGTACTTGCTTGGATTATTCCCAATGCAAAAAGATTGTTAAGCATATGAAAATCTTTTAATAATTGCACCAATGGTAGCATGATTACCTCAAAAGGTAATAGCATCGATGTTGTAAAGTACACAAATAAAAACTTACTTAACTTTGTCTTAACTCTAGACATCTTATACGCTGCCATCGCACTTACAGTTACCGATATCGTCAACCCTACTGCTGTAGATATCAATGTATTGAAAAAGTGTCTTATAAAATTCGTCTCATTCCAAACATTGATAAAATTATCAAATGTAAAGTCTTTTGGTAGATTCAGTGGATTCATAAATATTTCTGCATAAGGTTTAAATGAATTCACAATGATTAAATAGATAGGAATTGCAAATAAAATTGCTATTATAGTTACTATTATTAGGAGTATTATGTCCTTTTTCTTCATTAGCTCTCTACCTCCTTACTCTTTAGTACTTTAAGCTGTATACCTGTAACAACTGCTACCAGTAAGAACAAGATAATTGCCTGTGCTGTAGCTAATCCAAAACTTTGCTGCGCATATGCCGTATTGTAGCTAAGTAATGACAGAGTCTGTGTACTAAAATACGGTCCTCCACCCGTCATCAGAAATACAATCTCAAATTGCTTTAATCCGTTCATCGTAATTAAAAATACACCGATGACAACCGAAGGCATAATTAACGGTGCCTTAATTCTAAACAACATTTGAAACGCATTTACCCCATCTATCTGAGCTGCTTCAATCACATTGGTATCCACTGTACTAAGTCCAGCTAAGTATATGACTGTTAAATATCCTGTCCCTAGCCAAAACGCTACAATTACAGTTGCCCAAAATGCTAGACCCGCTTCACTAAACCAACTCACATTAAATGCTTCTATCCCAGTCATACTTCCTATACTTGGAAATACTTTTGTAAAGATAAAGCTCCATATAAATGAAACAATAACACCTGATAAAACATTTGGAATAAAAAACACACTTCTAAAAAAATTCTTTCCTTTTTTCAAATTATCAAGTAAGTTTGCAATGATTAATGCTCCTAAATTCTGAGTAATTACTGTTACGATAGTAAATTGCAACGTGAATAATAATGCGGATATAAATCTATCATCATTCACTAATACTTTATAATTATCAAACCCTATAAATGTTTTAACTGGATCTACTCCGTTCCAATCAAAGAAGGAATATTGCACTCCACTGAAAAAAGGATATACCACAAATATCGTAAATAGAACTGCAGCAGGCAAAACGAATGCAATTAACCATAGGTTTTCATTTCTCTTAGTCTTCATACTATTCTCCTTTTGTAAAAGACCGTGTTAGTTGCTTCACCAACACGGTCTTTCCTTTTATTCTGATGCTGATATAGATGCCCAAACTTCGCTGGATTGTGCAATTGCCTCTTCTCTTGTAATCTCTCCTAATAGGTACTTATCTTGAATTTCTGATAATCCACTACCTACATCTACTGGCTCTGTTGGCCAAATATAGCTTGCCCATTTTCCAGTGTTTCCTTCTTCGATATACTTTCTTGCATCATCTAGTACTCCTGACCCCTCTGGTGCTACTCCTTTAATGCCTGAAATGGTTTTAACCTCTTGACTCATCCAATCTTTTGCTTCTTGAGATGTTGTAAGCCACTCAACAAATGCTAACGCTTCTTCTACGTGTTCTCCATCTTTACTAATATGTAACCCTACAGCCTCTGCTGCGTAAGCTTTTGCGTCCGCTGGATCTTCACTCAATGGAATTGCAAAGAACCCTAAGTTTGCCTCTGGATTTGCCTTTAAGACATTTTCTTCTACCCAGTTCCCATTAATAGTCATTGCCGCTTCTCCCACTCCTACTCTAGTTGCTGCTGCTGCAAAGTCATCATTGTATGGGTTATCTTGTGTATACTTGTTAATCACTTCTTGACTATCATAGATTTTTTGAATAAAATCAAAATCTTCTAGTTTCTTCTCTCCATCAATCATTGCTTCCATGTTTTCTTTATAATTCTCATCCACTGCATATGGGAACCCAAACATAAAGTTTTTAACATACCCTGATTTATATCCCTGTGCGAATGGTATAAATCCTGCTTCTTCTATCTTCTTACATGCAACTTCAAGTTCGGATAGTGTATCTGGAATTTCTGTAACTCCTGCTTCTTCAAAAACATCTTTATTGTAAGTAATACCAAACACTTGACTAACAAAAGGAATTGCTGTAGTTTCACCGTTTGATGCTACATACTCATCTCCGCTATTTACTTCGCTCATAAATGTCTCATCCGTAAAATCATAGCTTACAGAAGAGTAAAGTTCATTTAATGTATAAGGTCCACTTAAGAAAATATCTGGAACATCACCTGTCGAAATTCTCGTTTGTAATATCTTGTCATAATCTGCTCCAATAATCTCAAACTTGATCTTAACATTTGGATTCACTTCACTGTACAACTTTTCTAATTTTGTTGATGCTTCCTGGTATTGCTCTAAATAACTAAAAAATGTTAGTTCTACTACATCTCCCGATCCTTCTGATGAAGTTTTTGAACTTTCACCAGATGTAGCTTCACTCCCTCCACATCCAACTAACATTACTCCTGCCATTGCAATTGCTACTGCTTTTAAGAATCTGTTGCTCTTTTTCATAACCTCTTTCCTCCTTGTTTTTTGTTAACTGAATTATATACTTTTTGAATATCCATTTACAGATTCTATTTTGCTGATTTTTTGCTCAATTTTGACCTCATTTACATTTTTATATACAATTTTCACATATTTCACTTTTGTTTTTTTACTTTTTATACAATTTTACTTATTTTTCACTCTGATTCATTTCCTTCTGATACTTTTTAGGTCCTATTCCTACTATCTCTTTGAACTTTTTACTAAAATAACTAACACTTTCGTATCCTACATCATATGTTACATCTGATATCGTACAATCTGGATTTTGCAATAATGCCTTTGCACTCTCAATCCTGATTACATTTAAGTAGTCTATATAATTAATTCCTATACACTGATGAAACATTCGACTTAAAGTAGATGGGTGAAACCCAAATAGCTTTGCCACTTCTTGTTGATTTAAGCGTTGATTATAATTTTGTTTCAAATATTCCATACACTCTTTCATTCGTATTGGAACCTGTTTCTTTTCTACAGTGACATTTTCACAAACCCCTTCCAAAACCTCCTTAAGATACGTTAAGCAATATGCAAAATCAAACATAGTGCTCACATTATATATTCGCTCTATTTTTTTCAAAAAAGACCCTTCATACACTATTTCTCGTTCATTCAACTTATTATTAATCTCAAACAATAAACTAGATGCATAGATTTTCAAATTATTGATATTGACACCGCATGGAGTAATCTCATATAACGCTTTTTCTAAATATGGTTCTATCGCTTTTTTCGCTAACATTAAATCAACCAATTCACTAGCATGATTCGCAATTAATTCTTTGTTCAACTCGATGTTACTAGGCTCTCTCATTTCATAAACTTTAACTTTTTCATCTATATTTATATAATTAAATCCCTCTGCCATCTCTACACAAACCTTCTCTAAGTCCCTAGAAAGCAGTGCTGTAGAATAGATAATATACGCATCAATGCTATAACGTGTTATCAAACTCTTTAGCAAACTGTCCATTGCATATCGCATATTGTTATCTACTGCATGTTGCACTTTAAAATATACTGCATATTCATAAATCTTAATTTTAGGTGTATATACTTCCACATTCATTAATTGGTGCTCAATTTGAGACAGCAAAAAATATGTAAACAAGTCTTTTAGTCCATTAAAATGCTCCTTAATCACATGTTGATAATCCCTACTAAATATAGCGCATAATTGTACGTTTTCTTTATTTACTCTCTCATTTAATGTTCTTGTGTTGATCTTATCCAAATACTTTTTGTTTTTTGTTGCTTTATACACCGTCTCCCTTATCTTCTCCTGATCGATTGGCTTTTGGATATAGTCAATCACATTTTCATTTGTGATTGCAGCCCTTGTATATTTAAAATCTGTATAACCACTTACCACAATAATTTTAGCCTTAATATCTAGTTGCTCCACTAATTCAAGAAATTGAGTCCCATCCATCAATGGCATATCCATGTCCAAAAATACCAATTCAGGGGAAACACACTCTAACAACCTATACCCTTCCAATCCGTTTACCGCTTCATATATCTGGTCATACTCTTCTTGAAACCCTGTTAGCATCTTTATACTCTCACGTGTGCTCTTTTCATCATCAATTATCAATACTTTCATTCGCTTGTCCAACCTTTTCATATTCTTTTATGTTCTCGATTATATCAATTTCAAACTGAACTACAAATCCGCTGTCATTCCAAATGTTCATTTTAAATTCTGGAAATTTTTGTAAAAGCCTATATCGCACGCTTTTTAACCCTGTATGTTGAGACGGGATATAACCACTCAAATCTTCTAGCGTTGCACGCAATTCTTCTATTTTCTCATCAGCTAAAATATTGCCATTATCTTGAATCCGAATAATATATTTTGACTCTTCTCTCGTTATAACAATTCCAATAGCAAAATCTCCATCCTTCTTCTTTAGCCCATGTACAAAACAATTTTCAACAATCGGTTGTAATGTCATTTTAGGTAACCAACCACCTCTCAAAGATTCAGGTTTTGTAATCTTCAATTGTAATTCATCCACATATCTGAATTTTTGCATATTTAAATACTCTCTAACATTATCCATCTCTTGTTCCAACGATACAATCTCTGTCTCGTTATCTAAACTGTATCGTAATATCTTACCTAAGGAAGTTAGCATGGTAGTTATTTCAAAGGCATTTCTCTTTGCTGCCATAAATTGTAACGTTTGTAGGGAATTATATAAAAAGTGAGGGTTGATTTGCAAAATCATCATCCTTAAATTGGTCGCTTTTTCGTTATATCTAGCGATACTTTTTTGTTCGATTAGTTCGTTAATTTCATTCATCATCTGGGTAAATTGATAAGAAAGCCCCTGCATCTCTTCAATATCTGTATATTCTTCCACTCTTACCTTTTCACTATTTCCCCTAAAGTCAATGATCGAATCTGTAAATTTTTTTACTGGTCGCTGTATTAACTTCGAAAGAAAAATTGCCACTAGCCCAATGATAATAATCATAATACATAAAATAATTAAAATACTTTGAAAGTAAGGAATATCTGTAGCAACAACCCCTTCATATGTAACACACTTTACTACATAATAGTCAAATGGCTCCATCTTATACTTGATGTAAATCAATTTATTTTCATCATCAAATGTTACTCCTTCTGACGCATTCACAATATCCTCGCTCATATTTTCTGAGAGTGATTCGCTAAACTCCTCATAAATAAATTCTCCATTGTCTTTTACAATGAAATGTGCACTAGCATCATTTTCTATGTCATTTGCAAAAATGGGTTCAAAAATATCAGATTCATACACTACTTCTAATCGTGCAACGGTTTTATAATCTAGGTTCATTATATTTTGGTTCAGCACAATGAATTGCTTCCCCTCTTCTCCATTTAAATAATTTGTAATAGAGTACTGTGGATTATCTGTAGGATAATTATACTTGAAGTATCCTTCTTCTCCGTCAATCAATTGGTAAAAACGACTCGTACCATCTCGATTCTTATAAATTATCAATTGAATGCTATCTACATAAAATGAAATAGATTCAATATCATCATCACTGTAAAATATAGCTGCTATCTTCCTATTAAGTTCCCCTTGCTCCATCTCAGTTATTTCATCTGTTTTTGTTAAAATATCCATAGTCGAATTGTCATTGTAGATAAATGCTGCAGTATTTTTTATGTTCACGAGCACACTTTGGCATAGCCCATTCAAATAAATCGTATTTTGTTGTAACAACTGGGTGTTATTTTCCTCTACTTTACTAGAAAGCCATGTCATTGTTAGATAAGTTATTGCTATAAATGGAATAACAACAAAAAATAAAATGCAGTAAAAAATTCGACTTTTAAAACTTTTCCCCATTGTCCCTCTCCTTTTTCGCTCTTTGAAATTTAGTCTATCACATATTATTGTATTTGTCTTTATACATAAGAGTATAAAAAAGAAGAGACTAGGCAAAAAATTAATTTCTGCCTAGTCTCCTCTTTTTATATTACCCGCTCTATCCTACATTCCTTCCTACAAAACGCAATCCCATATGCAATCACATTCTCA
>CAYJGW010000043.1:0-22970 GCA_964369425.1 uncultured Lachnospiraceae bacterium | reverse complement strand
TGAAATGCTTGATTCTAGATTTTGGCATTTCCGCATCCTTATTTACTCGATTATATTCTAAAAATCCTGTTGTTTTTCCCACGATGATTACCTCCTATTTCCCTTTCTCTACAGCATAAAATGCTTCAATTTGTGCTTGCTCGCTACTCATACCACGCTCTTGCATCTGTAGTATTAGGCTTGTCATTCTCTCATAATCATGTGGAATGATTTTCTTAAACATTGGTACGTAGTCATTAAACGACTCTAAAATCAGCTTTCCTTTTTCAGAGTTTGTAAGCGCAACGTGTTCTTCTATCATAGCTTTCAATTCCATAATGTCGTACTTAGATGTTAGACGCTCTACTTTAACCATCTCTTTATTCATCTTCATGTATAGATCGCTTTCACTATCTAATACATAAGCAACTCCACCACTCATACCAGCCGCAAAGTTCTTTCCTGTATTACCAAGAACTACCACTTTACCTCCAGTCATATATTCGCATCCATGATCTCCAACACCTTCAACAACCGCTGTTGCTCCAGAGTTACGCACACCAAAACGCTCTCCTGCTACTCCGTTAATAAATGCTTTACCTGCTGTTGCTCCATAAAGTGCTACGTTACCAATGATGATATTTTCATCTTTCTTAAACTTCACTCCTGCTGGTGGGTAAACTACTAATTTACCGCCTGATAAACCTTTTCCAAAGTAGTCATTACTCTCACCTGTAAGTTCTAGCGTCAAGCCTTTTGGAATAAATGCTCCAAAACTTTGACCACCCGCTCCTTTACATCTGATTGTATAACTGTCCTCATCCATACCTTCAGGGTATCTTCTTGTAATCTCTGATCCAAATATAGTTCCAAGTGTACGATCAATATTTGTAACATCTACTTCAATGCTACGTTTTTGACCTTTCTCCAAATATGGAAGCAGTTCTTTTACAAACACAGCTTCATCTACTGTCTTCTCTAGTTCAAAGTCATAGATTTTTGTAGGTGTGAAAGTCATCTTTGTTTCAGTATCCACATATGGATTCTCTAAGATTTTATCCACTAATATCTTAGCTGCTCTCTCAGATTCTCTTTCTGCCTTTGGTTGTAATAAGTCTGTTCTTCCTACTAATTCATCAATTGTACGAACTCCTAATCTAGCCATATGCTCTCTTAAGTTTTCTGCTGCAAATCGCATAAAGTTCATTACATATTCTGGCTTTCCAGCAAAACGCTTACGAAGTTCTGGATTTTGTGTTGCTACTCCTACTGGACAAGTATCTAAGTTACATACACGCATCATTACACATCCCATTGTTACAAGTGGAACGGTTGCAAATCCAAATTCTTCTGCTCCAAGCATTGCTGCAATTGCAATATCTCTACCTGTCATAAGCTTACCATCTGCCTCTAGGCGCACGCGCTCACGAAGATTGTTTTGGATCAACGTCTGGTGTGTCTCTGCCAGTCCAAGCTCCCATGGAAGTCCTGCATTATATATAGAAGTACTTGGCGCAGCCCCTGTACCCCCATCATATCCTGAAATCAAGATTACTCCTGCTCCTGCTTTTGCAACACCTGCTGCAATTGTTCCAACACCTGCTTCTGATACAAGTTTCACAGAAATTCTTGCATGTTTATTGGCATTTTTACAATCATAGATTAATTGTGCTAAATCTTCAATCGAATAAATATCGTGATGTGGAGGTGGTGATATCAAACTTACACCTGGTGTTGAATTACGTGTTCTTGCAACCCAAGGGTATACTTTTGCTCCTGGAAGATGTCCACCTTCTCCTGGTTTCGCTCCCTGTGCCATTTTGATTTGAATCTCTTGAGCACTTACCAAGTATCTCGAGTTTACACCAAATCTACCAGATGCTACCTGCTTAATTGCAGAGCATTTTTCTGTATCAAGGCGTTCTACATCTTCTCCACCTTCTCCAGAGTTTGATTTTCCTTTTAATCGATTCATTGCTATAGCTAATGTTTCATGAGCCTCTTTTGAAAGCGATCCGTATGACATCGCCCCTGTTTTAAATCTTGTTACAATCGAATCTACACTTTCAACTTCATCAATCGAAATACCTTTTTCAGGGTACACAAAGTCCATTTGACCACGTAAGTTCACACTTGCCGCTTCCTTATCTACTAATTCCGCATACTGCTTAAATAACTCGTAATCGCCTTCCTTTGTAGCTTGTTGTAGTAAATGCATTGTTTGTGGTGTAAATAAATGTTTCTCTCCCCCACTTCTTTGTCTGTGTTTACCCACACTTTGTAGTGTAGTATCCACCTCAAGTCCAAGCGGATCAAATACAGATGTATGTAGATTTGCATAATCAGCCTCGATGTCTTTGATGCCAATTCCACCAACTCTACTGATTGTATTTGTGAAGTATTTATCGATGAATGAACCTTCTAATCCTACCGCTTCAAAGATTTTAGCTCCTTGATAAGACTGAATAGTTGAAATACCCATCTTTGATGCTACTTTGATAATTCCATGAATTACTGCATCGTTATAATCTTCTACTGCTGCATAGTAATCTTTATGAAGCATACCAGTTTCAATCAAGTTGCGGATTGACTCATGTGCAAGATAAGGATTAATAGCCGAAGCACCATAACCTACTAGTGTTGCAAAGTGATGTACATTTCTTGGTTCTGCTGTCTCTAGAATAATAGAAACTGCTGTTCTTTTCTTAGTTCTTACCAAGTGATGCTGAACACCTGCTAATGCTAATAGTGATGGAATTGCTACATTGTATTCATCCACTCCTCTATCTGAAAGAATTAGGATATTTGCACCTTCATTGATTGCTTGATCCACTTCCATGCAAAGGTGATCTACAGATTTCTCCAAATTCGAATTCTTATAGCAAAGCATAGAAAGTTCTTTTACTTTTAATCCATTTACCTTCATATTCTTAATCTTAAGTATATCTGTACTAGTAAGAATTGGATTGTTTACTCTAAGAACTTTACAGTTCTCTTCTTTTTGCTCTAATAAGTTTCCATCTTTTCCAAGATAAATAGTAGTCGAAGTTACGATTTCTTCTCTAATTGCATCAATCGGTGGATTTGTAACCTGTGCAAATAATTGTCTAAAATAATCAAATAATGGTTGATGATGATTCGAAAGCACTGGAATTGGCGAATCCGCTCCCATAGCTGCTACTTCCTCTAACCCTCTTGAAGCCATTGTTAAAATTGCATTATTCACATCTTCGTATGTATACCCAAAAGCTTTTTGCAATTTACTTAATTCTTCTTCAGTATACGCTTCTACTCTTTTGTTTGGAATTTTAAGGTTCTTTAGTTGAACCATGTTAGCATCTAGCCACTCTCCGTAAGGATGTGCATCTGCATAACTTTCTTTCAATTCTTCGTCTTCAATCAGTCTTCCAGCCACTGTATCAATCAATAGCATCTTTCCTGGGTGTAGACGATCTTTCATTACAATTGTAGATGGCTCGATATCTAGAATTCCAACTTCTGATGAAAGGATCATCGTATCATCTTCCGTAATCATATATCTTGAAGGTCTCAAACCATTTCTATCTAATACTGCTCCCATTACATCCCCATCAGAGAAAAGTATAGAAGCTGGTCCATCCCATGGCTCCATCATTGTAGAGTAGTATTGATAAAAATCTCTTTTCTTTCTTGACATAGTCTTGTTATTTGCCCATGGCTCTGGGATTGCAATCATAACCGCTAATGGAAGCTCCATACCACTCATCACCATAAACTCTAACGCATTATCAAGTCTTGCTGAATCAGACCCTGATGGGTTGATTGCTGGCAATACGCTTTGTAGTCTTCCCTCTAGATATTCCGACTTCATAATCTCTTCACGAGCGCGCATCTTATCTGCATTTCCTTTGATTGTGTTAATCTCTCCGTTATGTACAATAAAACGATTTGGATGTGCTCTTCTCCAGCTTGGCTCTGTATTTGTACTAAATCTTGAGTGAACAAGAGCAATCGCTGATTCATATGCTTCATCTTGTAAATCTTGGAAGAACATTCTAAGTTGCCCAACAAGGAACATACCTTTATAAGCAATCGTTCTACTAGATAGTGAAACCACATAGGACTCTTCATCACTTTGTTCAAAAATTCTTCTCACAATATAAAGCATGCGGTCAAACTCTAAGCCTTTTTCTACGCCTGCTGGCTTTTCAATAAATGCTTGCATGATACAAGGCATATGCTCTAGTGCTTTACTTCCTAAAACTTCTGGATAAATTGTAACTTCTCTCCAGCCTAATAGATTCAATCCTTCTTTTTTTGTGATTACTTCAAAGATTTTTTTCGCTTGATTTCTCTTCAACTCATCTTGTGGGAAGAAGAACATACCAACACCATACTCTCTTTCTCCACCTATATTGATGCCTTCTGCCTTACAGACTTTTGAGAAAAACTTGTGAGAAATCTGAAGTAAAATACCAACACCATCTCCGGTTTTTCCTTCTGCATCTTTCCCTGCTCTATGCTCTAGGTTCTCAACAATTTTAAGTGCATCTCTTACTGTTGCATGACTTTTCTTTCCTTTAATATTAACAACTGCACCAATTCCACAGTTATCGTGTTCAAATTCTGGATGATACAATCCGCTTTGCTGGCGATTGTCTTCGTTGATTCTCTCTCTGTTCATTAACACTATCCCTTTCGTTATATATCATTTTACCAAGTTGACTATACACTATTTTGTCGAACTTGTAAATCATTTTTTATTTTGTATTGTCTGATTATTCGACTATTTAATTATTTTTATTTTTGTATCTGTAAATTAAGTTCTTGTGTTGCAAACATTTGTCTTTTTTCATACACTTTTTCTTTACCTTTATAAAAGAGTAGCCTTAACTTTTCATTAAGGCTACTCTTGGTTTTACTACTATTTTATTATTCTTCGTTCGCAATACTAGATTTCATATCAAATTCACCACAAGTATTGTTTTTAATCAATACAAATAGAACTGATGTGAAAGTTGAAGAAATCACAGTAATGATTCCCATGCGTAATGGATCTTCAAATATCCATACAAATACATCATAATTAGTCAAAAGCACCGATGTAATATTCAGACAAATATGAGCAAAAATAGGTGCTGCTATAGAATTATATTTATCATAGACCCATGCTAATAACATTCCGCAAACAAAGGCATATACCGTTTGCACTAGATTTCCATGAAACACCCCAAATAGCAATGCACTAAGAAGTGCTGCTTTCATCTGTGACGTGAACACTTTTAATCTTGTATAGATAACACCACGAAATAGCAACTCCTCTAGGATAGGAGCTAAAATTCCAAGTCCTAGAATCTGAATCATCAAGCTTGGGCTATAGAATGCTTCCGCCACTTCTTGATAACTCTCGCTTATTTGTGCTAATTGAGTCAGTGTCAGTAAGTTATTTAAGCCAACACACCCAAACACAGCTATCAGCACTATAAAAATATACTTCCAACTCTTCTCTTTTGCCCCTGTTAGTTTTGTTTTAAAGCGTTTTTTATCTTTTTTCATTAGATATAGAAAAATAGGTATCCCTATCACTGCTGAGACCATGGTTAACACAACAGCATATTCTTGTAAAACCACCACTGTATCCTCTGCAATTTGTAGCGTAACTTCTGGTGTTATAATTTCTTCTAGCTGTTGAAAACTCTCTCCTAAACTTGCGTCTCCTCCCAACAATTCTTGTAATTCTTCTGATTCAGCAATAAAGTCCGATGTTAATCTTTGAGTGATTAACATCGTCGCTGCTAAATCAGTGACTGTTGATATCAAAAAATAAATTGCTATAGGTAATACTAGAAAACCAATGCCTAACTTTTTTTTCGTCTGCATAGTTCATTCCCCTTTTACTACATTTTATCTGGTGCTTCAAAACCAAGCAATGTGACACATTGCTCTAATAACAGTTTTGTTGCATGAAGCAGTGAGATATATGACGCTTTTCTCTCTACATTCTCTTCGCCTAATATCTTTGTTTCATGATAGAAATGATTGAATGCATTTGCTACCTCATATATATATGCGCATATTTTATGAGGTGCTAACTCATCTAACGCGACCTCTAGTACTCCATTAAACTTTGCAAGTTCTAGCATTAGCTGTTTTTCACTTCTCTTTTCTGGCGGCAACATCTTTCCTTCTAGCACTACCGCTTCCGAAGCGAGATACTTGTTTAAAATCGATTTAATACGAACAATAGAATATAGTATATATGGCCCTGTATTACCCTCGAATGATGTGAATCTTTCAATGTCAAACACATAGTCCTTCGAAGCTTGATTCGACAAATCACCATACTTAATAGCTGCAATCCCAACCATGTTAGCAATTTCTCTCGCCTCTTCATCTGGCATTTCTCTATTTTCCTTAATTTTGAGATACATACCTTCACAGATGTCACCAATAAACTGCTCTAAACGCATAACGCCACCATCTCTTGTCTTAAATGGTTTTCCATCTTTTCCATTCATTGTTCCAAAACCTAAAAACGTTAGCGCTGTCTTTGCTTGAACTATATCTGCTTTTTTCGCAACTCTAAACACCTGCTCAAAATGTAATTCTTGACGTTTATCGACAATATACACTACTTTTTCTGGCTGATACTCTTTTTCACGCTCAATCAGTGTAGCTAGATCTGTAGTCCCATATAAGGATGCACCATCGGATTTTAATATCATGCATGGTGGTATTTCTTTCGTATCTGTTTCCTCTTGCACTTCAACCACAAGTGCTCCTTGATCTGTTTTAGCAAGGCCTTTTTCTTTCAACAAGTCAACTAATTCATTAATATATGGCTCCGCATCAGACTCACCCTTCCAAAGGTCAAAATCTACACCTAACGTTCCGTAATTTTTCTTAAGATCTTTCACTGACACATTCAGTATGTGATTCCACAATGCGCGATATCCTCTATGACCTTTTTGTAATGCAAATGTAGCCTCCATTGCTGCTTCTTTGAAATCAGCATTCACTTTTGACTTTCCACTAGCCGTAGGGTAAATTTCTTCTAACTCTCCAATTGTAAACGGTGCATCTTCTGGATAGTCACCTTCATATTCATTGTCAAAATATGGGAGATTTGGTTGTCGTTCTTTCACCTCGACTATAATCAACCCCATCTGAAGTCCCCAATCGCCTAGGTGTACATCACTTACCACTGTATGCCCCATAAATTTTGCAATTCTTTTGATACTCTCACCTATAATCGCAGTTCGTAGATGTCCTACATGCAGTGGTTTCGCTACATTTGCTCCACCGTAATCTAGCAAAATCGTCTCATCTTCACTTCGCTTTTCAATTCCTAATCTTTCAGAATTCACAAGACTATTTACATACTCGCTTACATATACATCTGCTATCTCTATATTGATAAATCCTGGGGGTACTGCCTCAATTGTCTTTATACAAGGATTTCCTTCTAACTTTGCCACTACATCATTCGCAATCATAATTGGTGCCTTTTTATAAAGTTTTGCACCTGCCATCGCACCATTACATTGAAATTCACATAGATCAGGTCTGTTTGATAGTGTAACCTTTGCTAGTTCTTTTCCGTATCCAGCCCCTACAAATGCCTGTTCCATTTCCTCTGTAATCAAATCTATTAATTTCTTCATGTATCCTCCTATCACTTTCACTCACTTATCGTACCATTCTAACACAATTCACACTGCTTCAACAATACTGAATTCGTTCTTTATACTTCTTTTACAATTCCTTTAATATAGTCAATAAATTGACGCGCCGTCCTTCCAGATAATCCTCCATGACTGAGTTCCCATTTATTAGCCTCTAAAAGAAGTTCCTCTTGCTCCATCTCGATACACTCTTTTTTTGCAAGTCCCACCACAATTTCTTGAAACTCCTGTTTACTCGGACCATTAAAGAAAATGGACTCACCAAACCGCGCCGCTAAGGATAGCTTTTCTTGTACTGTATCAGATGCATGAAGATCTTCTCTTCGTCCTTGTTTATCCGCAAATTCCTCTCGCACTAAATGCCTTCTGTTCGATGTTGCATAAATCAATATATTGTCTGGTTTTTTCTCAAGTCCACCTTCAATCACAGCTTTTAGGTATTTATATTCTATTTCAAATTCTTCAAAAGACAAATCATCCATATATATAATAAATCGATAGTTTCTATTCTTTATTTGACCTATTACATCATTTAATAATTGAAATTGGTGCTTATACACCTCTATCATCCTAAGTCCATCATCATAATGTTGATTCAAAATCGCCTTAATAGCAGTCGATTTTCCGGTTCCCGAATCACCAAATAACAAGCAATTGTTCGCTACTCGCCCTTCTACAAATGCTTTCGTGTTAAGCGACAACTTTTTCTTTGGTATCTCATACCCTACTAGGTCATCCAACGATACTTTCGCAATATTATGAATCGGGACAATGCAAGCTTCGCCTTCTCTTTCTTCGATTCGAAATGCTTTATGAAGACCAAATTTTCCAACACCGACTTTTCCATAGAATTCTGTAATCACCTGCTTAAACCCTTCTATCGTTTCCGTCTCATCTAACCTTGTTGAAAGTTCACTGATTCTTTGACGCATCGTTGTATTGAATAACTTCTTTGTACTATCTGTTCCTCGGTAATCAAATATAAGCGAAAGTGAATTTACTTCCAAATAATTTTGTATGCGAGAAAAATCATAATCAAACAATATCCGTATACAAGTCAAATCATGTAATACAGCTGCATTAATGCTTCCACTTGTTTCTCCTGTAATCTCACAAGCTTTACTATAGCTGTTTTCATTATTAATCAATAAGAATGTCACATACATTTTCCATAGATTTCCTTGAAAACCATAATCACTTGCTAATTCAAGTAGGCGATTGATGCAATCGTAAAGCAATGCTTGCAAATCCTCTAAGTTGTAATATTCGTTATCATAATTTTCCATCAGAAAACTCATATCGTGCAATAGTTCTTCCGAACCGAACTCTTTGTATACTATTAATTCATTTATCTTCAATACTTCACCTCTAATAATTCCCTAATATTTTTAGATTTTTAGATTCCTCACGCATCCCTCGTATTGCATTTTTTACAGCTGGGTCTTCCATATTCCCCTCGAAATCTACAAAAAAGCGATATTCCCATCGTCTTTCTGAAATCGGTCTAGATTCAATCTTTGTCAAATTCAAATTATTGTAGATAAAATGTGATAATAGGTGGTAAAGAGAACCACTATAATGTGGAATTTCAAAACAGATACTAATTTTTTTTGAATCTTTCAAAAATACTTTTTGGTTTGAAATAATGATAAATCTTGTGTAATTATCTTTATTATGATTGATATGACTCTCTAATATTTTCAACCCATAAAGTTCTGCAGCATATTCACTACAAATTGCCGCTTTATGTACCTCGCCATCTTCTTTCACTTTTGTAGCTGCAACCGCTGTATTTACCACACTAATCTGCTCCATATAGCGATGCTTATCTAAAAAACGATTGCTTTGCATCAAAGCTTGTGGATGAGAATACACTTTCTTAATATCTTCTATTCTAGCACTATCCAAACCAACAAGTGCGTGATCCACAGGAAGAAGTACTTCTCCTATAATATAATTTTCAAATTCTACTAATAAGTCGTATACTTCACTTACTGCCCCAGCTGATGAATTTTCAATTGGAAGTATTGCAAAATCAGCTGCACCTTCCTCTATACATTCCATCGCATCTCGAAAAGTTTCCACCTGTGTTGTATTCACATCCTCACCAAAAAATCTATGTAACGCCAAATGACTATACGCTCCTTTTACCCCTTGGAATGCAACTCTAGTTCCTTCAAACTCCAATTTTTCAATCGTGATAAATGGTAATTTTCCTAGTACATTTCTTTCTGTTAATAATCGGTACTGTAATTTTCTACTCATAGACATAATATGGTCAAATAACTCTCTCACACCTAACTTATTAAAAGGTGTTGTTGCTAAATTCTCCACTGAAGCTAACTTTTGCTTTTCTCTAGTTTTGTCAAATATTTTTTTCCCAGTTTCTATTTTAAACTCTGCTACTTCTTCACTAATTTTCATTCTTTCTTCATATAATCGAACCATTTGGCGATCGATTTCATCAATCCGCTCTCTCATATCTTCTAATTTCACTTTTATTCTCCTCTTCATTTTAACTAGATACGATTATACTACGATTTATCTATAAAATCTACGCTTCTTATTGAAAACTCCTCTATTATATCTTATAATAGACAAAATATGTGTAAAAAAAGGAGGAATTCTATGAGACACTTGATGAGCCCTTTGGATTTTTCAGTTAATGAAATTTCCGATATTTTGGATTTAGCAAACGATATAGAACAAAACAAAGAAAAATACAAAAAATCCTGTGATGGGAAGACTTTAGCAACTTTATTTTATGAGCCGAGTACTCGCACCCGTTTAAGTCATGAAGCAGCAATGCTTGGACTTGGCGGTAGCATTCTCGGCTTTTCGTCAGCCGATTCGAGTTCAGCTGCAAAAGGTGAAACTGTAGCTGATACCATTCGAACTGTCTCTTGTTATGCAGACATCTGCGCAATGCGTCACCCAAAAGAAGGTGCACCTATGGTTGCTTCTTCATATTCTACGATTCCAATCATTAATGCAGGTGATGGTGGTCATCAACACCCAACTCAAACCTTAACGGATTTATTAACAATTCGCTCAGAAAAAGGTCGCTTGGATAATCTTACAATTGGTCTCTGTGGTGACTTAAAATTTGGACGAACTGTTCACTCTTTGATTCACGCACTCGTACGTTATAGCAATATTAAATTTGTGCTAATCTCTCCTGAAGAACTACGTATACCAAGTTATATACGTGAAGATGTTCTGTTAAAAAACAAAGTTTCATTTGATGAAGTAGAGCGTATGGAAGATGTTCTTGGTGATTTAGACTTACTTTACATGACACGTGTGCAAAAAGAGCGTTTCTTTAATGAAGAAGATTATGTGCGCATGAAAGACTTCTATATTTTGGACGCTGAAAAAATGAAACTTGCAAAAGAGGACATGCTGGTGCTTCACCCACTTCCTCGTGTGAACGAAATTGCTGTAGATGTTGATAAAGACCCTCGTGCTGCCTATTTTAGGCAAGCTCAATATGGTGTTTATGTACGTATGGCGTTAATTTTAAAATTATTAGAGATAGATGTCACAAAATAAGGAGAAAATTATATGGATTCAAAATTAAATGTTGGTAGCATTACAGAAGGTTTTGTGTTAGATCATATTCAAGCTGGAAAAAGTATGGAAATATACAAACACCTGAACCTAGACAAACTCGATTGTACCGTAGCTATTATAAAGAATGCTAAAAGTAGCAAGTTAGGTAAAAAAGATATTATGAAAATTGAATGTCCCATAGATTTTATGGATTTAGATATTCTAGGATTTATTGATCACAATATCACTGTAAATATTGTTAAGGGGAATGTAGTCGTTGATAAAAAAGCCTTGAAACTGCCTACCGAAATCACAAATGTAATAAAATGCAGTAATCCAAGATGTATTACCTCTATAGAATCAGCTTTAGAGCATGTATTCGTATTAACTGATGTTGAAAATGAAGTATACCGTTGCAAATACTGTGAAGAAAAACCACGAAGACAAAAGCGTTCTAATCAATAAAAAGGGATTAAATTCTACATTTAGAAATACTGTAATTGACACTTTCTTCTATTAGTGGTAAACTCACTTTATCAATTAAACGCTTTAAAGGGGTAAAGAGATGCCAATTACAGAAATTTTAGAGAAAAACCATGCATTATACGGCAATGATATCTGTCTTGTAGAGATTAATCCATTGCAACCAGAGACTAGACGCATTACTTGGAAAGAATACGAGTTAATCGAAGCTACACCATCCGCACACTACCGTCGTGAAATTTCTTGGAATGTGTTTGATGAAAAAGCAAATAGATTTGCAAATCTTCTTTTAGAAAGAGGAATAAAAAAAGGAGACAAAGTCGGGATATTACTAATGAACTGTTTGGAGTGGTTGCCAATTTATTTTGGCATCCTTAAAACAGGTGCTTTAGCAGTTCCTCTCAACTTCCGCTATACTTCTGAAGAGATTGAATACTGCGTAAAATTAGCAGATGTAGACATTTTAGTCTTTGGACCTGAATTCATTGGACGAGTAGAAGAAATTGCTGATACACTGATTACAAATCGTCTTCTCTTTTTTGTCGGTGATAATTCTCCTTCTTTTTCAGAGGATTATTATAACTTAACTATGAATTGTTCAAGTACATCACCTGAAATATCTATAAGTGATGAGGATGATGCCGCGATATACTTCTCCTCTGGAACTACAGGGTTCCCAAAGGCAATACTACATAATCACGAAAGTTTGATGCATGC
The DNA here is from genome assembly GCA_964369425.1 of uncultured Lachnospiraceae bacterium. Classification (GTDB taxonomy): domain Bacteria; phylum Bacillota; class Clostridia; order Lachnospirales; family Lachnospiraceae; genus CAUPWF01. The sequence continues at coordinate 10,575 of CAYJGW010000043.1, read as the reverse complement.
TTGTAAAGTAGAACAAGCACATCACCACCAAACAAAGGATGATGTATTTTTATGTATACCTCCACTTTACCATACTGGTGCAAAGATGCACTGGTTTGGCAGCTTTTTAATGGGTGGGAAAGGCGTTTTATTAAAAGGAACAAAACCTGAGTATGTCTTAGATGCTGCTGCTAAAGAACAATGTTCTATCGTGTGGCTTCTTGTCCCATGGGCACAAGATATCCTAGATGCACTTGATCGAGGAGATATGAAATTGGAAGACTATGACTTGAGTAATTGGAGATTGATGCATATCGGCGCACAACCAGTTCCTCCAAGCCTTATTCGTCGTTGGCAGAAATATTTTCCACATCACCAATACGATACCAATTATGGACTTAGCGAATCAATCGGTCCTGGTTCTGTACATTTAGGAGTGGAAAATATTCATAAAGTAGGTGCTATCGGCATTGCTGGTTATGGTTGGAAAACAGAAATAGTCGATGAATCTGGAGCATCAGTACCTCAAGGTATTGTAGGAGAATTGCTATTAAAAGGACCTGGTATTATGACGTGCTACTATAAAGATAAAAAAGCAACCAAAGAATCCTTAAAAGACGGATGGCTCTACACTGGCGATATGGCAAAAGAAGATGAAGATGGTTTCATTTTCCTTGTTGATAGAAAAAAAGATGTTATTATCAGTGGTGGCGAAAACCTCTACCCTGTACAAATTGAAGATTTTCTACGTCGGCATGACGCTATTAAAGATGTAGCTGTAATCGGTTTTCCAAGTAAAAGACTCGGCGAAATCGCAGTCGCTATTGTTGAATTAAAAAATGAGTACATATTAACAGATGATGAGATTGCTGCTTTTTGTAAAGGCCTTCCTCGTTACAAAAGACCTCATAAATTTATTTTTGCCGAAGTACCACGAAACGCTACTGGTAAGATCGAAAAACCAAAACTTCGCGATATGTATTGCGGTGAAAAATTAGTAGAAGCACAAAACAAGAGCTAAGAGATTTCTCTCTTAGCTCTTGTTTAAAATGACTCCATTAGTTCCAAATTAAAATCTGAATGTTCTAGTTCTCTCGCATATCTATATACTACCCTAATTTTTTCAGCATCTGTCAAATCTCTATTTTTTAACCATTTCGCAAACCAAAGTTCTTCTATAAAGTAAACACTTTTTTGTGCAAGATTATATTTCCCCCATAAATCGCCATCATAAACAGCTCCACAAAAATACGTAAACAAAAAGTATACCATAAGTTGTTCCTTTTCTACTTCTAACATATTCTTTGCATAAAAAAGTTCTTTTTGCTTTCTATATTCCTCTATACCTTGTCCATACAGTTGCTTAACAGCATTTTCTAGTTCCATTTTCCATCCTTCTTGTAACTCTTCTAGTTCAAAAAGGCGCAACATACTGTCTTTGTTCTCAGCATAAATCTTCTTCCACTCTTTTCCATCACACTCTTTTTGAGTACGAATACAAAATTCTTCTAGAATATCTTGAACAGCAAAAATATCATCCTCTATCTTTTCTTGAACCACTTTCACCAATCTCTCTGTTAAAAGAATTCTTTTATAAAACTCTATTGACCTATCTTGAACAACAGAAAATATAACACTTCGTACTTCTAGTAGAATATCAAAGAACATAAAATCAAACTCTTCAAAAGGAACTTGTACCCACTCTTCTTCGACTTCATAAAATGTCACCTTTTCTTTTAAGTTTAAAATTAATTCAGTCACAACTGGACACGAGATTGCAAGGGATACTTCATTCACCTCTTCAAACTCTTCAATATGTCTAGGATAATTTTTGCAAGTAAAACAAAGATATTCTTCTCCCAATGATTTATAAATATTACACAACTTATCACGATTTAAAAAGTGGCAATCTCGATTCACTCTTTGCTTAAATACACTTTCATCTACTAAGATACCATTTAGCAATTCTTCTCTGTAATCATCTTTCAATGTTTTATATACATCTAAACTTTCATCATCAATTACAATTTGCCACCCTGAACAACACGTAGCTTCACATTTGGATGCAATACATCGAAACTCTTTAAAATATTTAGGATATCTATGAATCATAATTATCTCGAACTTGCATGAAAAAACAAAGCTACTGTTCCAGGTCCTGAATGAGCACCGATTGTTGGACACACATCACTAATCATGAAATTTTGATATCCGAACTTCTCTGTAATTTTATCTTTCAGATATATCGCATCTTCTAGACAATCTCCATGACTAATCATTATCATTATTTCATTTAACTCTTCCATTCCTTTGCACTGCACTTCCATTTTCTCCACAAGTGCATTTAGCGATTTTTTTCTCCCTCTCGCCTTATCTATACTCGCTAATTTTCCATTCTTATCAACATGAAGTATTGGTTTGATATTCGCCATACTACCTATAATAGCTGTAGCTTTTGATACACGTCCACCTCTATGTAGATGATTAAGATCATCCACAGTAAATAATCCTGCGATACTTGGCTTCATATCTTCTATCGTCTCAATAATATCTTCCATTGATTTCCCAGCTTTTTTCATCTCTACTGCATGGTATACTAAAAGTCCTTGCCCCATCGATGCTGTCAATGAATCTATATTTACCATTTTTGCATCTGGGTATCTTTCTTCTAATTCAGAGATGGCAATATTTATACTATTACAACTTCCACTTAGTCCTGATGAAAAGCTGATATGTAGAATATCTTTCCCTTCTTCTAATAGTTTTTGAAACACTTGCTCTGCTTGATCTGGATTGATTTGGGAAGTAGTTGGCATTGCTCCATTTCTTACTTTATCATAAAACACATTAAACGGAAGCGAATTTTCCGCAGTATAAGTCTGTCCTTCCAAAATGTAAGAAAGAGAGATAATCTCTATATTATTTTCTGCTGTATATTCTTTGGGTAAATCTCCATTATTATCTGTTGTAATCACAAACTCTCTCATTGTTTTCTCCTTCACGAACCATTTAGAAGGTGGGAATTTTTCTAAAATCCCACCTTCTGTCATCATACCATTTTTCACTTCAGTATGCAAAATATTTTTACTAATTTTTACTAACTTTTAAATAACTTCTTCCTGTCAATGTTCGGTTTAAAACCACTGTAAAAAAGCATATGAGTACGCCTGCTACAAATCCATACAGTCCAAAGAGTGCTGTTAGGATAAGTAATTGAATACGAAGAAACTTAAGCGCATACCCTAGTTCAAAGTTTGGTTGGGTATAATTAGCAACTGCAACAAATGCCATATATAACATAATTTCCGCATTAAACCATCCAGAACTTACTGAAAATTCTCCCATTACGATACCAGCAACTACACTGAGAGGAGTACTGAGCATACTCGGAGTGTTTAGAGCTGCTAATCGTAGTCCATCAATTGCAATCTCCAAAATGAGTAGCTGGAATATTATGGGAATATTTACCGGTTCCTCAAGCAAAATAAAATCAAACGCTTCTGGTACCCACTGTGGATTATTAAATAGCAACAAGAAAATTGGGGTGCTAAACAATGTTGCTAAGGTAATAATAGTTCTCGAAAATTTTAAATAATAATTTGTAATCGGTGGAAAATAATAATCATTTGCCTCTTCAATAATATCAAATATTGAAGTTGGAAGTACCATTGCTGACGGTGAATTATCTACTAAAATAATCACTTTCCCTTCAATTAAGCATTCCGATGCAGTATCTGGTCTTTCTGTAAATTTAAATTTCGGAAAAGGATTGAACCATTTTCGTTGATACATTTCACTAGCTAAACTTTGTTGATTCATCGGTAATGCATCTACATCTACTTGTGAAATTTTATTTCGAATTGTCGTCAAGACTTCTGAATCCACTCTATCACTCATATAACAAATCGCTACATCTGTCTTTGATGATTTCCCAACTTCCTTCATTTCCATAACTAATTTGGGACTGCGAATTCTTCTCCTCATTAGGGCTGTATTAAACACAATTGTTTCCACAAATCCATCTCTAGACCCTCGAAGTGATTTATCTTTCTCAGGTTCTTCTACTCCTCTAGCTGGGTAAGTTCTGCAATCAATAGCTATACAAGTATCATACCCATCAATAAACAGACAACTTACCCCTGATAGTAAATTACGAATTACTTGTTCATAAGTTTTTAAATAATCAACTTCTGCATATGGCACAGTCATTTCTGCAAACTCTTCTGCACTTTTTGGCATCTCTTCTTGCTTAGCCTTGTAGAGAGAATCCATAATCTTTAGTAGTGGTTCATCTTTTGTAAATCCATCAACAAAATATATGACACTTGACATCCCACCTACTACTATCTTGCGTTCGATAATGTCAAAACTTTCTTTTATCGGCAGTAATTGATTCATTTTGTTCATATTCTCTAAAATAGATACTTCCATATTTTTCTGCATATATAATAATCCTCCTAAAATACTAATTTTTAGTATTTCCGGAGGATTCTATAATTATGTATTTAATTTTTATGTAGTGCTTCCAAAACCACCATTTCTGATACTTTCTACATCATCATCCATCGTAATTCCATATTCCACAAAAATTCCTTGCATAAAACCAGTCCCTTTTTCTAACTCTATGGTTTTATTCTCATTGGTATCATTCGTTATTTTTGCAAAAATATGCCCTTCATTGTCTGAGTAAAAATAGTCGCTATCAATGATTCCAACCGTATTGTTAAGTTGTAATCTAAACTTGAATCCAAGTCCACTTCTCGGATAGCATTTTAACACCCAGTTTTCTTCCATTTCCACTCGAATTCCTGTTGGAATCTTCACTGTCTCTCCAGGTTTAATAGAAAGTGGAATTGGTGTATAAAAATCATATCCTGCCGAACCCTTAGTCGCTCTCTTTGGCAGTTTCAACTCTCCATAGATTCTTTCTACCTCACCCTCATTTACAGAAAAGGCATCTACCATCCCTTCCTTAAACTGCTCATAACTCACTTTATAAAACTTCGCAATACGTTTCAACTATCTATTCTCCTTATCTCATCGATTTTTCTATTCTTTTCAACAATTTTACTAATGGTATTATCAGTATTCCTGCACCTATATTTCCGATTCCATGAATTACGTCAAATGGTATCCCTGCCACAATCCAAGCAACTGCCCCCTCTAAATTAAGCCCAAAGAAAAAAGCTTGTGCTGGTGCATATAGCACTCCAAATAGCAACCCATGTACTCCACACACTGCACAATATACAACTGCAGCAACCTTCGAATTCATCTCCTTTGGAAGAAGCATCGTTATGCCCCAAAGGATTGTCCAAATATATAAATATGGTATCCACCAGACTGAAAAACCTGCCATTACACCATTTAGTAAGACATACACATAGATTGGATACAACGCTTTCTGGCGATACACCAATGTATATACCATTGTTAGCATACTTAACAAATGGATATTGGGAGCCCATTCCATAAAAATCTTCGATAAGTACATAACCGTCGCAAGCATAGCATATACAATCAGTTCATTGGTTTTTATTCGATAATTAGAGTGATTCGACTGCAAAAGTATACATCACTCCTTCTACAATTTCAATCTGATCAACACCTGTGGTTGCCATCTCTCCATTTTCATAAAAAGCCCAATATTTAGACTCTGTATCTGGATCAATCGTCACCCCATCCACAGTCTTTACATATAGACCAAACTCGCTATCGTCTCCAGCAATCAATTCAACACCTTGCAAAGCTTTTCCAACTGTTTCTGCATCTGTATTCACATTATAATACGTCACCATTCCATCTGCATGCTTCACTTCAAATGTAAAAACCGTTTCACCTTCACCAATATCTGTCCCTATTGTCCCCACTGGTTCTAATAATTCTGTCTCTTCTGTTGTTTTTCCCTCAGACGCTACTTCAACACCTTCTTGGGTTTGTGGTTCTTCCGTAGCATTTTCACTACCACAGGCTGAAACTGTCAATACCATAGTCGCAATAAGTGTCGAAAATGATACTCTCTTAACAACCGTCTTCCAAATATTTTTCTTCATAGAACTTCTCCTTGCTTTAACTCAATTGATAGTATTATAGTCCACCTTACATCAAATGTAAATAGCAAAGACTATCTTTGCATTATGCCCAATTCTTTTAAAAGTCCTTCGCAACCACTCACTACATCCTCATAAGTTCTATCAAAGTTCCCCGTATACCAAGGATCTGCAATATCGGCTTTTGCACCTGTAAACTCAAGTAACAGGCTAATTTTATTATCTTTATCTTCACTAATAATGCGCCTTAAATTTCGTACATTATTGCTATCCATACAGATTAGATAATCAAAGTTTTCATAATCCGCTTTCGTTACTTGCCGTGCATATCTTCTTGTAAACGGAATACCTACATCCTTTAACTTTTGTTTTGTCCCATAGTGGGTATCATTCCCGATTTCCTCCCGACTTGTCCCTGCTGACTCAATTAGAAGTTCATTTCCTCTTCCTAATTTATCAACCATATCCTTTAAGACAAATTCAGCCATGGTACTCCTACAGATATTGCCATGGCATATAAATAGTACTTTAATCATGTGCTTACTCTCCCTTTACTCCACCCAACGATTCATATTTGTTAAAAATTTATTTGTATATACAGATTTCAACTCTTCAGATGATATTTCATAACATAGTAAAATATCGTTATAATACATCAAAACATCAGCTAATTCTTCCACTAACTCTTGTCTTAAAGTTTGATTTGTGCTTGCATACGTACCACTATGCTTTTTAATAATATCTATAACTTCACCTATTTCTCCAATCATCCAAAGCAGTTTGTTTTTTCCAACTTCTGGCGAAATTCCTTCCCATTTAGCTTTGTATTTTTCTTGTAGTGATTTTTGCATTTCTTGCATTTCGCTTATTGTAAACTCTCCCATTATTTCACCTCATTATTTATGATTTTCAACATATTCATAAGCACTATTCTTGTAAAAATACTATTATCGCACTCTGAATTTCTTCCAAAGCAGACTTGAAATCATATCCAACAAAAGCAGTGCTATCTAAAACCGTATCTGATATTTCATACCCTCTATGAAATGGTGGGCAAGGATTAATCATTACGCCTTCTTTCATGTGCTTTAATACTTTTTCATCAATTATAAAATCTCGATATAATTTTCTTTCTTCTTTCCCTAATGAATCTATCAATACAACATCCACTTCTTTGAGCACGTCATATAACTCATAATTTACAGCTGCCCCTTCTATCTCATCCCCATGTTTGCACACCTGAACAAAAGAATATCCCAGTATATTCGATGCTTCGTAATAGGAATTACCAATATTCCCATTCGTTCCAACAAATACAAACTTACCATTTTTTAAGTCAACATTTCTTTTATTGAATGCATATAAATCTGCCAAAATCTCGCATGGGTGTGAAGATTCTGACATGGCATTTATGTAAAATGATTCTATATTTTCTGCTAACTCTTCTTGAAACAAATCACTTCCATGGCGCACTATCATTCCATCCACCCAATTATTCATATATCCTGCCACATCCCTCATCGCTTCCCCTTTATCAAGTGCTACTGAGGGAAACATTATAAAGTCGCCACCTAGTTTTTTAACTGCAATTTCAAAAGTTGTAAGAGTTCTAATACTTGTATCTGGGAAAAACATCGCAATTCTCTTATTCTTTAAGAGTTCCCTATAATTTTCGATATTATCTGCAATGTCAAATATTTTATTTATATCAGACTCTGTTAAATCACTAATTTTCAATAAACTCTTCATCCAAACACCTCTTATAATATTCTATTTTCTTTACTACAATAATTTCTCATTAATCACCTTTAGTACCGACTCTGTTTGGTTTGGGAATAATTTTTTAAGTTCTTCTCTTGCATTGCTCATGACATATGGTATTGTTGCAACGTGTAGCATCTCTATATCGTTGAGATTATCGCCAAATGCCACCACGTTCTCCCTCGAAAGTTTTATTTCTCTTAAAAGCCAAGTAAGTGCTTTCCCTTTGTTTGCTTTACTATGTATGATATCTGTCCACAAACCATCTTGATAGGAAATATAGGCATCTTCCCTCAACATGCTACGCAACTCTAAACCTACCACACTATTTACTTCACTAGTGAAAAAGATGGAGATACGCAATATCTCTTCCTTGATATCACAAAGTGTAGTAATCTTCATTTGGTTTAGCTTTCGTCTTTTTCTATATTCTTCAATTTCTCGAAAAGATCCTTTAGTGTAGATTGTATGAACACCTGCCACTAGCCATTCCATACCATATTTTTCTATCTGTTCTACCATTTCTGATACGTGCTCTTTTGACAACTCTTGTCTATGTAGTGTTTTACCTTTATATTGAATCAGTGCACCATTTTCACAGATAAAATAAATATCATGTAATACTGGTGCAAAAAACTCTTTTAATTCATTATACCCTCTTGCACTTGCTATAACAAATACATTCCCACTTTGAACTACTTTTGAAATTGTCTCCAATGTTTCTTGACTTAATTTTTGTTCACCGCTCTTTAATAATGTACCATCAAGATCACTAACGAATATATGTTTCAATTCCTCTCACACTCCTTCTGGGTTGCATAACTTATCTTTGCCAACTTCCTATTATTCCGCTATTTTATTTCAACTATTTCCCTATTTCTGTTACATTGCCACTCTCCATATCTAACATCTGGATCTTAATTCCCTCATTCATTGAATAGTTTGTCACTAAAAACAAGAGTAAATTGTCATATACTGCAACTGATGTTATGGACTCGTCTACATTGGATTGAGTATATATTATTTCTTGTTCGCCGTTAGAACGATTAATTTTTATAATATTATCTGACATAGTACTGTCCTGTGCACTAATTGAATCTTCTACAAGAATGTATAATGCTTCTTCATCATATGTCAAATATCTTAGCATTGACCCTTGCAATATTGAAGAAGCTATCACATTAGATTCTTCTGTTTCAAAATCAAAAAATTCAATCCCCGTATCTTTGTAATGATAAATACCTTCTGGTGTCACAAAAGCAACCTCTTGTGTTTGGAACAGTGTTTTTTCTTCTTCATCTTCGAATAAACTCACGTTTCTATACCACTGATCATATGGAGTATAATACAATTCATTGCCCTCTGTGCATTGCATGATATAGATCATATCTGTAATTGTACTCTTTTTCCCGATTCTACTAATAACCTCTCCTTTAACTTCTGTGAAGTCTGTTGTATACGCATGCTTTTCAACTATGTAAAGAAAATCCTCTGATGTATCATCGAGTTCATCTCCCAATGTTTTGTCTTCCTCGAGCTCATAACCTATTAAATTTGAATCTGCCAGTTTAAAGTAGATTTCATCTGAATTATTCACAATCTCATAAGCCACTTTGTTTTCTAAAACAATCTCTTTTTCTTTCGTATTTAAGTTTAATCTACAGACATCTCCAGAACTATAATCTTCATATTCTGTAAAATAAATATAATCTTCGATGACTTGAATCCCCATAATTTTCAGACCTTGAGCATTATATACGCTCTCTAGTCCTCTGGTCTCTTTATCCATTTTATAGAGTTCATGAAGACCATATATATATACAAACTCCTCTGTTTCTTCTAGCAAATAATTATAGTAATTATCAACTTTATTTTCAGCTACTGTAACTTCCTCTACATGCTCTTCATCAATTTCGTCTTCGTTGTGAGTGCATGCTATACTCATTACGCCAAAACCGATAAGAATCCCTACTACTTTCAGTCTCTTTAAACAGCTCTTTATTCTCATCATACAATTCCTCTTTCGACACATCAATTTCTTCTATACTTTGCTTTACTTGTTATCTTAACATTCATTTCCTATAAAAGCAAAGAAATTGACCCACGATAACCCTGTTGTTTAATATCTTTTACTTAATCCCTTGTATATAAGTTGCATGATAATGGCAGAAAACATCCAATATAAAGCAACTCCGATTACAATTGGTTTAACATAATCATAGGGTAATACTTTAAATTGTCCTAGTAATGTAAGAGTTACAATAATGAATGATTGCAGTGCCCAACTTACTAGAATTGATACCCTTGCTACTTTTCCTCGTATCATTTCTAAGCGCTCATCGTTATACATTATCTTATCATTTTCTATTTTTTCGCTGTACTCATTTGTCCTTTTCTTCCAATAGCTATGCTTATAAAGCATTAATAATCCTGGACCTATACACATCCCTGCTAGACCAAGAAAGATACTTACATCTGGAAATACAAAACTTAATCCAATAAATACACTTCCTACTAACAAATAGATAATCCCTGCTTTAAATTGATTTTTCATAACTATACGCTCCTCTCATAAATAAAAATTTCTTCAATAGGCATTCGAAAAAAATAGGCTATTGCAAATGCAAGCTCCAAAGACGGGTTATATTTACCATTTTCAATAGAGCTTATGGTTTGCCTTGACACATTCATGGCTTTTGCAAATGCTTCCTGGCTAATTCCTTTTTCCTTCCTCAACTGTTCAACTTTATTTTTCAACCATACCACCTCCCGATATGTAAAGTTA
>CAYJGW010000042.1:0-23339 GCA_964369425.1 uncultured Lachnospiraceae bacterium | reverse complement strand
TTCCGATGAGTACGCAGTCAGGAGAGATTCCGTTGTATAAGCATTTCTTCTTGATTGTTCTTTATCTATTCTCGAAGCATCGCTATTATCACAGATGACAATAGGGCGAACAGAGTCTGAATTGAAAACAACAATATAAGCAACTCCTGTAGCCACATTTGTAACTACAGAGTTATCATTTCCTTCCATAATCCACTTGTAACTATCTCGCCTTGCGAGCACCAATGCATCATAAGAGGTTGTAGATAGCCAGTGGGATAATTTTCTTAAATTGTCCATAGCTATTCCAACTCCATGTTAATACATACTTTTCCTGTTTTTCCGGTAGCAAAGATTCGAAAGGCATCTTCGGTTTCTCGTAATGGAAAGCGATGTGTAATGATATCGCTAGGGTGAATCTTTTTTCGGTCAAGTAGTTCGACTAATCGTTCCATATTAGCCATAGAAGTTACCCAAGATCCATGTAGTGTGAGATTTTTGTGTAGCAACAAAGGGCTAGGTTCAAAAGTTACGCTTCCTTGTTCTCCAAGATAGACGACGTTTCCCCACATTCTGGCTAGTTCAAGACATTTTACGCGCCCAATACTACTGCCGGAACAATCAATGGCTACCTCGACACCGTTGTTATTGGTGATGCTTCGAATATGCTCATCTAGTGCATCATCACTAGAGAATACAAAATCAGCACCGATTTTCTTAGCCATTTCAATACGTTCATCAGAGATATCAACACCAATGGTGATTGCGCCAAGGGCTTTTGCTAAGATGATACAAGCTTGGCCAACGGGACCAAGACCCATAACAAGTACGGTATCTTTTCCAGAGACATTGGCTCGTAATAGCCCTTGGTAAGCAGTTCCAAATCCGCAAGCAATCATAGCACCATCTTCATAGGTTAGGAAATCAGGAAGAAGAATGCATGTGGATGTATCAGCAACCATATATTCTGCAAGGGCACCATCACGCTGCCAACCATAGGCTCTGCGTTCCTCTTGCTGGCAGTTTATAAAAAAGCCTTTCTTGCATTCGTCACAGTAGCCACATCCTTGAATATGGTAGACAACAACTTTATCCCCTGCTTTAAAATTAAGGACATCAGGGCCTACAGCCACAACCTGACCACTTGGTTCATGCCCAGCAATTACATTATAGTAGCGAGCACCGCCTGTTTTATCGGTATGCTCATAGTAGATGTATTTTAAGTCGCTACCACAAAGACTTGCTGCCTTCATTTTTAATAGAACTTGGCCAGGTCCTGGTGTAGGAATAGGCTGCTCTATCTGTTCAACTTTAGCACCTCCTGGTAGTTTCATTCCGATCATAGTTTTGGTTGAATCCTCTCTCATTTGAATATCCTCCTCTGTTTTTTGTAAATGATACAATTTTGATGATTAGGGTCTAGTTCTAATGCTTTTTCAAAAAACTGCAAAGCTAGGGATCTATTTCCTAATCCTAGATGACCAAGACCCATTAAATAATAGCAGTGTACTCGATTTTGACGATTCACATCCTCCTCAAATATTAAAAAATCTGGTAAAGAGACAGCGAAGTAATCAGGTGATATATCATCGCGGAGATGTCGTTCTCCGTAATCGATTAATTGATAGAAGCGAGCGTTTGCCTCGAGTGTATTACCTAGTTTCGCATGTCCTAATCCTTGAAAAAGAATCATATCTGCCGGCTGGTCGTAATAATACTGTACGCCTGCAGGCTCGATTTCACCGATACAGGATTTTTTAAAGCAGTCCGTTGCAGCCGCAGTTTCATTCAATCCCTCGTGTGCTAATCCTAGCACATAATAGAGATGATTATCTTTGGTTCCTTCCAATCGTCCTTCTCCTAGATTTTTAGGATATTCTAGAGCTTTTTGAATCAACTCTTTAGCGATGGAGTAGGAGTTATCTTCGACAGCATCTTTTGCCAATTCGAGCAAACAGTGTTTGTATTGAGTTGTGATTTTTCCCTCTGCACCCTCCCAAGGTCTAAAATGATGCTTCATAATTGCGTCATATGCGCATTGGTAATCACCAGTGAGATTTAATAAAGTTACATATTCGATGTACAAATCATCTCTAGAAGCAAATAGAGATGGGTAAGTATGATAGTTTTCCAATCGCTGTACAGCAGAAACTTGCAGTTTTTTATATAATTGGTCGAGTTCTAGGAATACTTGTGCATCTGAAGTATCTAATGAAAATGCTTTTTCTAGCTTCAATTTTGCTTTTTCTGGTTTGTTGGCTTTGTTGAAATATGCAAGAGCAAGATTTCTAAGTACAGTAGGGAAGTTAGAATCTTTGTTTTCGGATTCTTCCCAATATAAAATAGCCTTATCGTATTGTAGTTTATCATAATATAGATTGCCCAAGTAGTAACTGGCTTTTGCGCCGCTACTATAGCGTTGATTAGCGGAGGTTAAGACAGCGATATCTTCTAGTTTATTAGGAAAGCAATAGGATGCACAATAGCTATCTGCCAGCATATACGCTGCAAAACCATCAGCTACATGACCGAGTTGATAGGAGTAATATCCTATATAGTATTGTATCATAGGGTGTTTTTGTGTACAATTTCTTAACAGAGAAATTGCGTCTGTATAAAAACCGCCCTCTGCATAAGTGATTGCGGTATGAAGATAATTTTCGTGAAAATTTCGCATTAGTACATTTAAGGAGGAGATAATGTCTTGTGAATCTTCATTTTTCAAGGAACTTAGTTCATAGCCTGATAAATAATCAAAGGGATCTATCATTAGGTTTTGCGCACACCAATCTAGAGCTTCTTTGATCCTACCTAGTTTTCGAAGTATCATAGATTTTAGTCCACGAGCTTTTATGTTATGGGTATTTTTTACAAGTGCTTTTTCAATAAATTCTAAGGCTAGTAAATAATTTTCTTGCTTACATTGAATAGCGGCTAAATAATAAAAAGACATTTCTTGCTGTTCGTTTGTCCATGTAGCCTTGTAAAAAGCATCGAAGGATTCCTCATATTTCTCTTGATAAAAAAGAGTAAGTCCTAGACAATAATAAGCTTCACTATTATAAGGGTTAGGATTCAATGTAGTTAGTCGTACGATTGCTTTTCTAAAGTGTTTTTCAGATTCTTGAAATGAGCCTCGCCTAAATAACAACAGACCATAAGCTACGTTGATACGACTATCATTATCATCGCGCTTTAACCCCTCTAAATAATAAGGGTCAGGCAAGTAAGTGGCGTGACGATACTGTTCAATATGTTGACCAGTTAAATATAACTCTTCATTAGAGATTATTTTGCGGGGCTTTTTGGCAGCCTTTGCGGGTTTGGCTAGTTCTGGAATGCCCTGATTTTTCGCTTGGTACTCCACAAGTGTTTTATTAGAAGTTACCACACTTACTTTTAATAAATACTCATCAGTTACATCAAAAGGTAGGCTCTTAGAAAATATAGCAACTGGAGATAATGTTGTGGTTTCTTTAAAAATCAAAGCTCCATCATACTCAGCAAGTATAGTGACATCTTCGAACAATGCGGTAGTATAAGCTGTAATAGTAGCAATGTTATTTTCAATATTGACACCTAAGACTGCATCTATAGTAGCATTTTTTACTTGTCCTACTTTTTTGTAAGGCATAAAATGCTGTGTGAATGACTTTTCTTCAAAAGGTTTCAACCAAGTAAAGTCGGGTTGGTTATCCGTATATACACCTGTCATTAATTCGATGTAAGGCCCATCTGCATCCGTAAGAATTCGATCCCAAGCTTGACCGAATTCTCCATTTCCCCAAGTCCATTGTTTCTTTCCGGGGGAGATGTGATGGTCTGCTATATGGAGGATTCCAGCTTCGCGTTGATAATCATAGCCACCTACAAAATCATATTCAGATTTTTCTGCCATATACGAAGTAGGGACAGGGACATTTTTATATCTAGAAATATCAACTCCATTACTATAATCGTGTTTGTAATATTCACCAGTGGCGATAGGGAACCTAGAAACAGCTCGTTTTCCATGATCATAGACATTGTGTACATCTGGTGGAAATATAGACTGAGTGTAATCATTTACGGCAACAGCTGGGTTTGCCCACCATAAAAATGTCTGTGGTAGAGGAGTAGGGTTGTATAATTGACCCTTGATTTCAATATAAGCTTTATCAGGATACAAAGTAAACATGGCGATACCTTTTGTGCCATACATTTGATCCATGTCATGAATAATAAGAGTCTTGCTGTTATCTTCGTTCTCTTTTAAAAGATAATCTACTGGTAAAAATGTAGTAGGTCGATGGTGTTGGGGCCAGTTAAACTCTATACCACCTGATATCCAAGGTCCTAATAATCCGACTAATGCAGGTTTGATGACCTTATTATAGTAAACAAAGTCATATTGGTTTGTTTTATCAAAAGCTCTCTGTATTCGCCCACCAAGTTCGGGAAGTATCATTATTTTGATATAGTCATTTTCTAGGTAGACAGCAGTATATTCTTTTTCGCTTTTTTCATGACTAATTGAATCAATAGTAGGATAAGGGTATACTTTTCCGGAGCTACCTTGATACACTCGTTTCTCCAAAAACATGGGGTTCTTGTTTGGTGAACCAACTTCATATGTGGGTATGATTACTTTTTCTTCCCAGATTTTTACTGAACTCATTTGTTTTCTCCTTTTAAAATATTGCTTTTATTAAGAATATTATAGGTTAAAACTAAAAGGAATTCATTACGATATTTTGCGTATTCATTGTGAAAACTTGCTCTTTTGAATTTGTGTGGTACAATGGGAGTGTGAATGGAGGGAAATACAGTGAAAAGTCAAGAAATATATGTGAAGCAACAATCAGAATATTTTTTTTATACGCCAACGATTACAGCAAGACAAATGTATTTTTACCCGATTTGCTTAGGTCATTTTTATTATGAGGAGCAGTACAGTATCAAACGAGAACGTTATGATAGTTTTTTAATTATGCTGATTACCAAAGGAAGTTGCAAAGTGACAATTCCAGAGGGGACCTATATTGCAAAAGAAGGAGATGTGGTCATCCTAGATTGCTATGCCATGCACCAATATGAAAGTGTGAGCCAGTGGGAGGCGATATGGATTCACTTTGATGGCGTTTTAGGTAGGGAGTACTACAATCAGATTTGTTCAGCTAATGGAAATGTAATTCGTCCACGTGATATACCGGTAGTAATGCATACATTAAATAAAATTATGGATACGTTTCAAAGATCCAATACCATTGTTGAAGCGAGTATATCAAAATACATTACTGTGTTGCTGACAGAGTTGTTGTTAACCGATATGTCAGAAAGTAAGGCTATAGAAAAACAGCACCCACTTTCTGTAGCGATTACGTATATGAATGAGCATTTTTCGCAACCTATAACATTGGAGTATCTGGCAAAAATATCATCCTTAAGTCCTTTTTATTTTTCTAGAATGTTTACGAAGCAAGTAGGTGTATCCCCCCATCAATACCTAATTACCACAAGGGTGAATTTTGCAAAATTTTTATTAATCACAACAGCGTTATCCGTAAAGGAAATCTCATTTCAATCAGGGTTTACGAGTGAGAGTAGTTTTTGTGCGATGTTTAAGAAAAAAGAGAATATCACACCAAGTGAGTATAGAAAATTAGGAGTAATATAAAAAAGAAGGTAACAAAATGAATAAAGTATTTAATACAATAGGGTTTACTCAGATCCTCGAAGGATTAAGTGAGTATGCAAACACAGATGGAGCAAAGGAAAGAATCAAAGAACTAAAACCTTATTTGTCAGAATTTGAACTTAGAAAACAGTTAAAGGACACCTCTCAGGGACGTGGTTTAATTGAAAAAGCGGGAAATCCTCCGATTCCTATTATGGAAGGATTAGAGGAAATGATAGATAGAGCTGTCAAAGGGGATATGCTTACAGCAGAAGAGATTGAAGAGGTAGGCAGTTTTCTAGCAGCTGTGGATCGCTTATACAGTTATCTAGAATCAGGGAAGCAGCACCAGATTAGTTTGGCTTGGTATAGTGAAAATCTGCATAGAGATGGAGAACTTCGAGAAGAGATAGAACGAACGATTCGCGGTGGACGTGTAGATGATTACGCATCTAAGAATCTGAAAAACGCAAGAAAAAATCTGCAGATATTAGAAGAAAAGATTCGTTTAAAGGCAGAACATGCACTTCGAGTAAACAAATCATATCTAGCAGACTCCTTCGTTGTAGAGCGAAATGGAAGAATCTGTATCCCTATAAAAGCGCATTATAAAAATAAAGTAGAAGGCGCACAGATTGATAGTTCTTCGACTAATGCAACTATATTTATAGAGCCAAAGACGGTAGCAAAGCTTCGGGATGAAATCGACTATGCAAGAATCGTGGAAGAAGAGGAAGAACGTATCATTCTTTACAGTCTTGCTGATAAAATAGCAGAAAGTGAAGTTTGGATAAAGGAGAATATAAGAGTTGTCACATCGTTAGATTTTGTGTTTGCAAAAGGAAAAATGAGTATTGATATGGAAGCAACAGAGCCAGAAATCAATGCAGAGCGCATCATTGTCCTTCGAAAGGCAAAGCATCCATTATTGGAAAAACAATCCTGTATTCCATTGGACTTTAGCATTGGAGAAGGCGTCAGAGGTGTGGTGATTACTGGTCCAAACACAGGCGGAAAGACAGTAGCGATTAAGACAGTGGCTTTATTGAGTGCAATGGCTTGTGCGGGACTCCATGTGCCAGCAGAGTTTGCAAGGATATCAATGAATAATCAAATCTTATGTGATATCGGAGATGGACAAAATATCAAAGATAATCTCTCTACTTTTTCGGCACATATGAAGAGTGTGATTGAAATTATGGAACGAGTAGATCATGAGAGTCTCGTTATTTTAGATGAACTCGGTTCGGGAACAGATCCAGCAGAAGGGATGGGGATTGCGATTGCAATATTAGAATCTCTCAGAAAAAGCAGAGCAAATTTCCTTGTGACTACTCATTATCCAGAAGTAAAAGAGTATGCAGATCGTTACGAAGAGATTCAAAATGCAAGAATGGCATTTGATCGAGAAAGTTTAAAACCGCTGTATAAATTAGAAATTGGAAAAGCAGGAGAGAGTTGCGCCCTATATATAGCGAAGCGTCTAGGGGTTCCTCATTCCTTGCTCCGTCACGCAGCAATAGAGGCGTATGGTGAAAAGGCAGAAGAGCTAGTGGAAGAGTTACAACTATCAGATGAGAAAAATATAAAAAAGCGAGAGACTGCAAAAATTCAAAAGTTGAATGTGGTAAAAAAAGAAGCAGAACATGGAATGGCATTTACAAGAGGTGATAGTGTGACGGTGATGCCAGAAGGAAAGATAGGAATCGTAGTGAATCCGGCTGATAAGCATGGAGAGGTGCTAGTACAAGTGCAAAAGGAGAAAATAATGGTGAACCATAAGCGGTTAAAGCTAAAGGTAGCAGCATCTAGTCTTTACCCGGAGGATTATGACTTCACCATTATATTTGACACTGTTGAAAACAGAAAGGCAAGGCATAAGATGACAAAAGGTCATCAGGAAGGTATAGAGATAAAGGACTAAGTTGTTGGCAGGCAGTTAAAAGAAATCTCTTTTGATTTCATTTTGAAGATGACAAAAAAGCAGGAGAAGATATTGTGCGGGCACGATTGTATCACTTTCTTTCGTAAGAGAAATATCGTATATACGGGAAGCGTGCTCGATTGTGCAATCAATGGAATATAGGACTTCACCAGAGTTGCTTAGTAAAGTGTAATCGTCATAAAGACCTTCATCTGTATAAACAAAGAAGGGGAGTTGCTGCTTGTTGCCATCAAAGAAAAACGTAGCATATTCTTCGGTGCCATCATGAATGGGACCTAGGAACATTTCGCAATACCCTGTATGAGTACCATCGGTTTCAAATGAAGCGTAGGATAGGGTAGCAGAACCTTCTTGGGCAGTTTCACCCCCTTGTTCAATGTAGAGAAGCTCTTCGTTGTTTGCAGTAAAAGAAAATGTGGTATCAAACAAGCCTGTTTCAGTGATGTTACCTAAAAATATGTCGTCAACTTCGATGTATGCATCTGCATTGATATCGCTAAAATTGCCGTTGAAACTCACTGTGCTACCATTTTCAATGGTTGGGAGGATATCCTCAAGTGAAACAGTGGTTTCTTGCGAACCGTTTAACCAATGGACGATATGTTCATATGCAGAGAAGATAAGATAAATACCAAATAGGGTTAATAGGATGATAGTTCCTTTTTTATTGAGTTTAAAATCAGTTGATTTGCTCATAGTATACTCCTTTCAGGGAAAAAGATTTTATAGACTTATAATAGCATAAAACACGAAAAATTCAAAAGAAAAAAGCGATAAAGCCAAGATGACCTTTATCGCTTTTTATTAATGTTTATGAAGAGGGATCCTCTTTGTTATCTGCTGTCTTGTCAAGAACAGATTCAGGCAAAAATAGTGTTACTTCTTCGATTCGATTCTTATCTAAGCGTTTTACAATCATCCGAATTCCAGTTTCAGTCTCAACTTCATCGCCTTCTTCTGGAATACGGTCTAAGAGTTCAATGATTAATCCACCAAGGGAATCGTGATCTTCTGATTCTAAATCCAATCCATAAGAATCTAAGTGCAATTCATCATTTAAATCATCCAAACTCAACGAACCTACCACAATGTATTCAAAATCGCTAATTTGCTTGATACGCTCTTCTTCGTATTCATCATACTCATCGTGAATTTCACCAACGATTTCTTCGAGTAAGTCTTCTAAAGTGATTAAGCCAGCAGTTTCCCCGTATTCATCAAGAACGATTGCAATGTTAAATGCAGATTTTCGCATTTCAGCTAATAATTCGGAAATGTTTTTGTGTTCATATGTGAAATGTGGTTCGCGTAGTATGTTTTTAATATGAAAATCATTTGTATTATCAAAGAGAAGCAAATCTTTCATGTTGATGGTACCGATTACATTATCTGTAGTTTCTTCGTAGACTGGAAGTCTGGTAAACTTGTCTTGTCTAAAGGTTTCTAACAGCTCATGGTATGAACTATCCACAGATGCGAAAGTAACATGTACTCTAGGAACCATTATATCTTTAGCTTTAACATCACCTAAATCAAACACGTTATGAATCATTGCCTTTTCTTCATCTTCAATTACTCCATCTTCATGACTTACATCTACGATGGTTCTAAGTTCTGTCTCTGTGAGTGTATCTGATTTAGCATTAGGGTCTACACGTAATAGGAATAACACAGCTAGTGACATTTTGTTGATAATGAAAATAAATGGGGTCATAATCTTCATAAAAAAGCTAATGATACGGATATAGGCTAGTGCTATGCTGTCGGCATGGATGGTCGCAAGTGTTTTTGGTGTAATCTCTCCAAAGAGTAGTATTAACAATGTAAGAATTGCAGTAGCAACTCCGACCATATAGCCACCTAAGTTAATCGCAAGGCTAGTAGTCAATGAAGAGGCAGTTAAGTTGACGATGTTATTTCCAATTAGGATGGCGGTCAACATTTTGCCGGAATCATCCGTTACCTTTAGCAATAAAGCAGCGTGCTTATTGCCTTCTTCGGCCAATCCCCTTATTCGTATTTTATTAATGGTTGTCAGTGCGGTTTCTGCTGATGAAAAGAATCCAGACAGTAACAATAGCACGACTAGTACAATGATTTGTATGACGGCACTCGTGTCCAAGTTAAAATTCACTCCTTTTTATTTGTCTTTCTTTTGTATGGTTACAAGGTAATATACGGATTTAATATACCTTATTTTAGAGGAATTTGCAAGTGAACATTACAAATTCTTAAAATCCTCTCACTTTATTGAATTTTTTAAGGCTTTGTTGTATGATAAAGTAATAAGGAGTTAAAAAATATGAAGAAGTCATTTTATGATGCATTACTAGAAGAAATAAGTGAAACACAAGTAAAAAAAGAAGAACAAATGAGTAAACATACGACATTTCGTGTAGGGGGAAGTGCAGATTATTTTATAGATATAGATAGCGAGAGAACGCTGATTTCGGTGCAGAAATTGTGTAAAGAGTATGAGATTCCTTATTATGTGATAGGGAATGGGAGTAATTTACTTGTAGGAGATAATGGATATAGAGGAGCAGTGTTACGTATCTTTTCAGGAATGAATCGCATTACAGTAATTGGCAACCTGATAAAAGTAGAAGCAGGGGCAATTCTTTCAAAGGTGGCAAAAGAAGCGTTGGATCATGGATTGAAAGGATTTGAATTCGCAGCAGGAATACCTGGAACAATCGGAGGGGCAGTGGTGATGAATGCAGGAGCTTACGGCGGAGAGATGAAAGATGTGATTCAGTCAGTAACCGTAGTCACAAGAGACGGACAAGTAAAAGAATTAGGACTAGAGGAGCTGGAGCTTGGATATAGGACAAGCATTATAGCGAAAAAATCATATACGGTAACGGAAGTGGTTCTTAGGTTAGAAGCAGGAGAAAAAAGTGAGATTCAGACATATATGGATGAACTTAAGGCGAAGAGAGTGGATAAACAACCACTAGAGTATCCAAGTGCAGGCAGTACATTTAAGCGACCAGAAGGCTATTTTGCAGGGAAGCTAATCGAGGATGCTGGATTTAGAGGTTTTCAAGTTGGTGGGGCACAAGTATCAGAAAAACATTGCGGTTTTGTAATCAATAAAGAAAAGGCCACAGCAGATGACATTGTGAAATTAATGAATCAGATTGTAAAAAAAGTAGAACTGGACATGGGGGTAACTTTATCGCCAGAGGTGAAGAGGATAGGAGAATTCATTTCATGAGATTTGTGGTAGTGACAGGAATGTCAGGAGCAGGTAAGAGTTCTGTATTAAAGATGCTAGAGGATGTGGGATATTTTTGTATTGATAATCTACCGGTGCCATTGATGCCTAAGTTGAAAGAGATATTGTTGGCGTCAAAAGAAGAGATTACAAAAGTGGTATTAGGAATAGATATTCGTAGTTCAAGCAATTTTAATCAGATTGGGGAGTTATTAGGTGAATGGGAATCAGATGATATTCAAGTAGAAATTTTGTTTTTGGACGCAGATGACAAAACTCTAATCAAGCGATATAAAGAGACGAGAAGATCTCATCCGCTTTCTGGAAGAACGCGAATAGATGGTGGGATTGAAAAAGAGAGGAAATTGCTAGAAGACATAAAGAAAAAGGCTACATATGTATTGGATACAAGTCAGTTATTAACTAGAGAATTGAAGTCGGAGATTACAAGGATTTTTGTAGAAAATAAAGCATATAGCAATATGTATCTTACAGTGCTTTCATTTGGTTTTAAAAATGGAATTCCAGCAGATGCAGATTTGGTATTTGATGTGAGGTTTTTGCCGAATCCCTATTATATAGAACAACTCCGTCAGCAAAGTGGAGAAGATCAGCCAGTAAGAGATTACGTAATGGCTTGTGAAGCAGCGCAAGAATTTTTGAAGAAATTACTCGATATGACAGAATTTTTGATACCTCAATATATAGCAGAAGGGAAGCATCATTTAGTTGTGGCAATTGGGTGTACAGGAGGAAAACACCGTTCGGTGACTCTTGCGAATGAGCTATATGAGGCATTGAAAAAAGAGGAAAAATGTGGATTGCGAGTAGAACATCGCGATATCATAAGAGAGAATAAAATTAAGGAAGTGTAAGGATGTCTTTTTCGGGTGATATAAAAAAAGAACTTTCACAGATAGTCCCTGAAGCAAGGCATTGTCAATTAGCTGAATTAAGTGCACTTATAGGTGTTTGTGGGAAAGTTCTTTACAATGAAAATGGTGAAAAATGTTTAAAAATTTCTTCGGAAAATATTAGTGTGATAAGAAAGTGCTTTACATTATTAAAAAAAACATATAATATAAGTACTGATATTTCTATTCAGAAATGTCTAAAGAACAAAAATGCAACGTATGAAGTGCTAGTGGATAATGAAAGAGAAATCACGAGAATATTGCAGGGAACAAAGTTGTTACAAGGTGATATTAGGCCAGTAATATTTGAAGATGCAATAGTAGAGCCATTGATGATTCAAATGCAATGCTGTAAGCGAAGTTTTATAAGAGGCTATTTTCTAGCATGTGGATCAATGAGCAATCCAAAGAAATCATATCATTTAGAATGGGTTTGCCAATCTAAGGGTAAAGCTGAACAGGTGGAAGGGATTGTTAATAGTTTTGGGATGGATGCGAAAATCGTGATAAGGAAAAAAAGCTATATTGTGTACTTGAAAGAAGGTGCACAGATAGTGGATGTACTGAACATCATGGAAGCGCACGTAGCGTTGATGGAACTTGAAAACGTAAGAATCATAAAAGAAATGAGAAATGCAGTGAACAGAAAAGTGAATTGTGAAACTGCAAACATTAACAAAACTGTATCAGCGGCGGTAAAGCAGGTGAATGATATTGTATACATACGAGATTGTGTAGGATTAGAGAGTTTGGCGGAAGGATTGCAGGAACTAGCAGAATTACGCTTACAATATCAAGACGCATCATTGATAGAACTAGGAGGAATGTTAAGTACTCCAGTAGGGAAATCGGGTGTAAATCATAGAATGAGAAAATTGGCCGAGGTTGCGGAGAAGTTGAAGAGAAATCAGGAGGAACGATTATGATCAAGAAGTTTGTTACAGTGAGAAGTAAAGATGGATTAGATGCAAGACCAATAGCGTTATTAGTACAAGAAGCGAGTCAATATTCGAGTCAAGTATATATTGAAATTGATAACAAAAAAATAAATGCAAAAAGTATTATGGGTATGATGAGCCTTAGTATAGGTAATGGCGAAGAAATGGCAGTTGTTACAAATGGTGAAGATGAAGAACTTGCAGCGGATGGTGTAGTGACTTTCTTAAGTGGTTTGAAATAAATGAAAGAGAGCGCGAAAGTGCTCTTTTTTTGATTGTGAGGAGAAAAAATGAAAAAGGCATTGTTTGTGTATAATCCAAATGCAGGAAAAGGTAGTATTAAAGCGAAAGTTCCGGATGTGATTGATGCACTGATTAAAAAAGGGTATATGCCTACAGTATATGCAACACAAGAAAGTATGGATGCGTATAGGATTGTATCGACCTACAAACCTAAAATAGACTTGGTGTTGTGTAGTGGGGGAGATGGAACTTTAGATGAAGTGGTAAAGGGAATGATGGATCGGAAAGGAAAGGCACCTATCGGATATATTCCAGCAGGGAGTACCAATGATTTTGCGAGAAGTCTAGGAATTCCAAGAGATTTGACAGAGGCGACAAAAGTAGCGCTTAATGGGGAACGATTCAAATGTGATATAGGTGTGTTTAACGAGGAAACATTCGTCTATGTAGCAGCCTTTGGTTTATTTACAGATGTATCCTATGAAACCTCTCAAGAAGTAAAAAATATGCTAGGGCATGTAGCTTACGTGTTAGAGGGGGCAAAGAGAATTTATAATATTCCGGCTTATGACATGAAAGTGTATCACGATGAAGAAGTGATAGAAGGTACGTTTTTGTTAGGAATGGTTACGAATTCTAAGTCGGTAGGTGGTTTCAAAGGTATTATTGGAGATGACATTGTTATGGATGATGGGTTGTTCGAAGTAACGCTTATCAAAAAGCCGACAAATATTTTAGCATTACAAGAAATAATAGGGGCATTACTGATTCGCCAACTCGACTCAGAACATATGATTTCATTTCAAGCAAAGAAAGTAAGGTTTGAGTGTGAAGAAATCGTAGCGTGGACAGTGGATGGAGAATACGGGGGAGAGTTTCACGATGTGGAAATAGAGAATCGAAATAAGGAATTCGAAATCATCGTTCCAGCGAAAGAAACTGCCACGCGAAAACGAGCAAGTATCATAGTGAAAAAATAATACTTGTGAAAAAGTGTAAAATCAATTAAAATGGTGTAGAAGAAAGGCAAATTAAATTTGTAAAAGAAGATAATATGGAGGGCAATTATGTTAGTTTCAGCAAAAGAAATGCTACAAAAAGCAAAAGCAGGTCATTATGCAGTAGGGCAATTCAACATCAATAACCTTGAGTGGACAAAAGCAGTTTTAGAGACAGCTCAAGAGAACAATTCACCTGTAATCCTAGGAGTGTCAGAAGGTGCTGGGAAATACATGGGAGGATATAAAACAATCGTAGGTATGGTTAACGGAATGTTAGAAGAGTTAAACATTACGGTGCCAGTAGCGCTACACTTAGACCATGGTAGTTATGATGGATGTATGAAATGTATCGAGGCTGGATTCTCTTCAGTAATGTTCGATGGTTCACACTATGATATCGATGTGAATGTTGAAAAGACAACGGAGTTGATTAAAATTTGTGAAGAAAAAGGAATGTCTTTAGAGGCAGAAGTTGGATCAATTGGTGGAGAAGAAGATGGAGTAGTTGGGACAGGAGAATGTGCAGATCCAAAAGAGTGTAAGATGATTGCAGATTTAGGTGTTTCTATGCTAGCAGCAGGAATTGGAAATATTCATGGAAAATACCCAGAGAATTGGGCAGGACTTAGCTTTGAAACTCTTGACGGAATTCAACAACTTACAGGAGATATGCCATTAGTATTACATGGAGGAACTGGAATTCCAGAAGAGATGATTAAAAAGGCTATCGATTTAGGAGTTGCTAAGATTAATGTAAATACAGAGTGTCAATTAACATTTGCAGCAGCTACTCGTAAGTATATCGAAGAAGGAAAAGATCTTCAAGGAAAAGGATTTGATCCTCGTAAAGTGTTAGCACCAGGATTTGCAGCAATTAAAAATACAGTAAAAGAAAAGATGGAACTTTTTGGTTCGATCGATAAAGCTTAAAAATAATACTTGCAATTTTTGTTGAAATCAGTTATAATCCATAACTGTAGAACAAAGGCGTTCCATTTTATGGGGCGCCTTGTCTTTTTTTATACAAAAAGTGAGACTCGTGCTCTCGGATTAAGCGCTAGAATTCTTAATTGAAAAACAATTTTAGAAAGAAGGTAAAGTAATAATGAGTGAATTTACAAATGTAGCAAAAATTTATGGTGAGAATGTATTCAATGACACAGTGATGCAAGAGCGTCTACCAAAGAAAGTGTACAAAGAGTTAAAGAAGACAATTGAAGAAGGAAAAAATTTAGATATTACGATTGCAGATATGATTGCACACGAGATGAAAGAGTGGGCGATTGAAAAGGGTGCAACACATTATACACACTGGTTCCAACCATTAACAGGAGTGACAGCAGAGAAGCATGATTCTTTCATCTCGGCTCCAAATGCAGAAGGAAAAGTGTTGATGAGCTTTTCTGGTAAAGAGTTAATCAAAGGAGAACCAGATGCATCTTCATTCCCATCAGGAGGGCTTCGTGCAACATTTGAGGCGAGAGGATATACAGCTTGGGATTGTTCTTCACCAGCATTTGTAAGACAAGATGCAGCAGGTGCAACGCTTTGTATTCCTACAGCATTTTGTTCATACACAGGAGAGGCGCTAGATCAAAAGACACCACTTCTTCGTTCGATGGAAGCGATTAATAAAGAATCTCTTAGATTACTTAAGCATTTTGGAAATACTACAACAAAGAAAGTTACTCCATCAGTAGGAGTAGAGCAAGAGTATTTCTTAGTAGATAAAGCAAAATACCTAAAGAGAAAAGACTTGATTTTTGCAGGAAGAACATTATTTGGTGCGATGCCACCAAAAGGTCAAGAATTAGATGATCACTATTTTGGTACAATCAGACAAAGAATTTGTGCGTATATGAAACAAGTAAACGAAGAATTGTGGAAGATGGGAGTAACATCTAAGACTCAACATAATGAAGTTGCGCCAGCACAACACGAGCTTGCACCAATCTATGCACCTTGTAATATTGCTGTAGATCATAATCAAATCGTGATGCAGACATTAAAGAGAGTTGCTTGTCAACATGGAATGCACTGTTTACTTCATGAAAAACCATTCGCAGGAGTAAATGGATCTGGTAAGCATAACAACTGGTCGATTACAACAGATGATGGAAAGAACTTATTAGAGCCTGGAAAAACACCACATGAGAATATTCAGTTCTTGTTAGTGTTGACTTGTATCTTGAAAGCAGTAGATAAGCATGCGGCGTTGTTAAGAGAGTCAGCAGCTGATGTAGGAAATGATCATAGACTTGGAGCGAATGAAGCACCACCAGCAATTATCTCTGTGTACTTAGGGGAGCAGTTAGAAGATGTAATCCAACAATTAGTAAACACAGGAGAGGCGACATCAAGTATTGCAGGTAGCAAGTTAGAAACAGGGGTGAAATCAATTCCTGATTTCGTAAAAGATGCAACAGATAGAAATAGAACATCTCCATTTGCATTTACTGGAAATAAATTTGAGTTCCGTATGCTTGGATCTCGTGACTCGGTTGCAGAAGCAAATACAGTGCTTAACACAATCGTTGCAGAGGCATTTGCAGAGGCTTCAGACTACATAGAGCAATCGAATGATAAAGAAGAGGCAGTACATGATCTAATCAAGAAATATGCAAAAGATCACCAAAGAATTATCTTCAACGGAAATGGATATTCTGATGAGTGGGTTGTGGAAGCAGAAAAGAGAGGTCTTCCAAATATTACTTCAATGGTTGAAGCGATTCCAGCCCTTGTTTCAGAACAATCGGTAGATGTGTTTGGTAAATTCTCAGTATTTACAAAAGCAGAGCTAGAATCTCGTGCTGAAATTCAATATGAAGCTTATGCGAAAGCAATTAATATTGAATCTCGCGCAATGATTGATGTAGCGAGCAAACACTTAGTTCCAGCTATTATTAGATACACAAAAGGATTAGCAGATACAGTTGTAGCAGTAAAAGCAGCTGGAGTAGAAGCAGTAGTGCAGGTAGACCTACTGAAAGAAACTTCAGATTTATTAACAGAAGCTAAAACAGCATTGACAACATTGATTGAAGTAACAGAAAAAGCAGCAGCAATGGAAGAAAACCTAGAAGAACAAGCGAATTATTATCACAAAACAGTTTGCCCAGCGATGCTTGCGCTTAGAACACCAATCGATAAATTGGAAATGATTGTAGATAAAGAAGTATGGCCAATGCCTTCTTATGGAGACTTGTTGTTCGAAGTATAGAAAAGAATTTCATAATTTGGGTCTTTTAATACTCTCGCTATTATGTTATCCTAAATGAAAGTGTTTAGGAGGGGTGAGTTATGAATGAATCACAATTTTTATCAAAATTAGAGGATGCATTGCAAAACGATTTGCCGAGTAATGTTGTGCGAGAGCAATTGACCTATTATAAAGGTTATATAGATAGTGAAAAAGCCAGTGGAAAAACCGAAAGCGAAGTAGTAGAAGCGCTTGGAGATCCTTGGGTAATTGCAAGAAATATCATTGAGATGAATGAGGTGGTTGTCGAAGCGGAGGAAGTAAAGCGTTCAACAACAAGACAAGAGAAGACGGAAGAACAGAAAAATTTTCAAGTGAGATATATGCAATCTAGAATTGGCTGTCTCATTAGTGCTTTGATTGTAGTAATGTTGATTTTCTTCTTTAGTTCAGTTGCATTACGCTTGTTGCTTGCAGTGTGGCCTGTTATTTTGATTTTTGTACTTGGTGGAGCATTATACCGCTTTTTTACAAAGCGATGAATATAAAAATAGTGTGCGAATATTTCGCACACTATTTTTATATTCTAAATTAGTAGTTATCTGAGTATTTGGAACAGTTTTTTGCTTTGTTGCTATAAGCATTGGACTCTGCGTTTTGAGTCTTGTTTTTATCCATGTTTTTGTTCATTTCTTTGTTTTGTGACTCATAATTTGCTGAATTTTTAGCTTCGTTCATTGAACTACTTCTCTTTGACATTTTATTGTCCTCCTTGATATTTATGATTCGAATATAGTATGTGCTGCGGTGGATTTTCTATACGTAAGAAAGAAAAAAAGAATAATTAAAAAAATGTTGATTTTTTTAAAAAATTATATTATACTCTTACTTGTAGGAAAAAACTCCTACACCCCTTATTAATTATTTATACTCCCCTAAAAGACCGATGGCTCCCCCATCGGTCTTTTAACGCAAAAAAATATTGACAATATAATGGTAGTTGTGCTAAAATCTGGTTAGATATCAGTAACCGATGTTTTGGGTTGCTGTAATGATGGAGGCGAGTTTGATGAGTAATGCGAATATAATGTTATCAGAAGCTGAATTGGATGTGGATTACATAATAACAGAGATTGATACGCAGGATGAAGAATTAGAGAGTTTCTTGCTTACTTTGGGATGTTATGTGGGTGAAGTGATAACAGTTGTTTCGAGCTTGGGAGAGAATCTTGTCGTTTCTATTAATGATGCTAGGTATGGAATTGATAGAGAACTAGCAGAAGCGGTCAATGTAAGAGTGAGCGAATAGAGTGCTTTATAAAACAGATGTGAAATATTATATTTCACTTTGTTTTTTACAGAATGGTTAGAAAAAACTAACAAAAAGTTTACTGAAAAAAGAAAAGTTGGAGGATGAAAAGATGAGGATTGCTTTAGCAGGAAATCCGAATAGTGGAAAGACAACGGTATATAATGCTATTACGGGAAGCAACGAAAAAGTAGGTAACTGGGCAGGAGTTACTGTTGAGAAGAAAGAGCATGTGATTAAGAAGACTTTGTACAGCACATCAGAGGAGTTAGTTGCTGTGGATTTACCAGGTGCATATTCGATGTCACCGTTTACTTCAGAAGAAAATGTTACCAGTGAGTTTATAAAATCGGCTAATTTAGACGCGATGATTAATATTGTGGATGCAACGAGTTTGAGTAGAGGATTATTTTTGACAACACAATTGTTAGAATTAGGGATTCCTATGGTTGTAGCATTGAACAAAGCTGATATTAACAAGAAAAAAGGAATCAAAGTAAATGAGAAAAAATTATCAGAGCAATTGGGATGCCCGGTTGTTGTGACAACGGCTACAGCAGGAGCAGAAAGTGGGTTAAAAGAAGTAATAGAAAAAGCGATATCTTTAGTGGGTACAACACAAGTAGCACCTTATAAGGGTGAAGGTATTGAATTGACCAATAAAGAACAAGTGGAACTTGCGGACAAGGCGAGGTATGCATTTGTAAAAACAGTGGTTGATAAGGTTGAAAAGCGTAAAGTGGCAGGGAATAGGCAGAATAAGCAAGATGCTATTGATAAAATCATAGCTCATAAGTGGTTGGGTATTCCGATCTTTGCTCTTGTGATGTGGGCGGTATTTGCAATATCTCAAGCATATGTGGGACCATGGATTGCAGATTATCTAGTGGGGTGGATTGAGACCTTCCAAGGATATGTAGGTGGGATGTTAGGAGATAACGTTTC
Organism: uncultured Lachnospiraceae bacterium; assembly: GCA_964369425.1. Classification (GTDB taxonomy): domain Bacteria; phylum Bacillota; class Clostridia; order Lachnospirales; family Lachnospiraceae; genus CAUPWF01. Next base: position 3,990 of record CAYJGW010000042.1, on the reverse strand, counting down.
TCCGATTCTGAGTGCGATTTTAGTAGATGGAATTATTGGTGGTGTTGGAGCGGTTGTAGGGTTTTTGCCACTAATTATGGTGATGTTCTTCTTGTTGGCGTTATTAGAAGAATGCGGTTATATGGCAAGAGTAGCAGTTGTGATGGATCGTTTTTTGAAGGGAGTGGGGCTTTCAGGAAAGTCTATTATTCCGATGGTGATTGGAACAGCTTGTGGTATACCAGGAGTTATGGCAACAAGAACGATTAAAAATGAGCGTCAAAGAAGAACGACAGCTATGTTGACACCATTTATGCCTTGTGGAGCGAAGTTGCCAGTAATTGCACTATTTGCAGGTGCGTTCTTTGCGGATGCTTCATGGGTTGGAACATTAATGTATTTTGTGGGAATTATAATTATTATACTAGGAGCATTGGTTGTTGTAAGGATAACAGGAGAGAAGAATGCAAGATCATTTTTCATTATGGAGTTACCTGAATATAGTTTCCCGAGTATTAAAAGAGCTACGATTTCAATGTTACAAAGAGGAAAGGCGTTTATTATCAAAGCGGGTACAATTATTCTTTTGTGCAATGCAATTGTACAGATTATGCAGACATTTAATTGGACTTTCGAAGCAGTTGCAGAAGGCATGGAAGGAAGCAGTATTTTGGCGAGTATTTCTACTCCATTTGCAATCTTGCTAGTGCCACTTGGGTTTGGTGCGTGGCAATTGGCAGCAGCGGCAATTACAGGCTTTATAGCAAAAGAGAATGTAGTAGGAACTTTGGCAGTAGTGTATGGGATTACGAACTTTATTAATCCGGATGAAATGGCACTTGTAGGGGGATCGACAGAAGTAGCAGCGATTATGGGTTTAACACAAGTCAGTGCGCTTGCATACTTGATGTTTAATTTATTTACTCCACCTTGCTTTGCTTGTATAGGAGCAATGAACGCTGAAATGGGAAGTAAAAAATGGCTATGGGCAGGTATTGGTCTTCAATTTGGAACAGGATACGTAGTGGCATTCCTTGTGTATCAAATCGGTACATTGATTACAACTGGTGGAGTGGGAACAGGATTTGTACCAGGATTAATTGCAGTTCTATTAATGGTAGGCTATGTAGTATACTTGGTAAAAAAAGGAGATAAGAAAGCTGCTGAAAAATTAGCTGTTAGAGCTAAGGCGAAAGCATAGGTGAAAAGTATGGATAATTTCGTAGTAGGAGCAATTATTGTGTTGATTTTGAGTGGTGTAATTGTGTATATCATTCGAGAAAAGAGAAAAGGTACAAAATGCATCGGGTGTTCTTGTGGATCTAGTTGTGGATCTGACTCTGAGACGGAAGAAGGGTGCAATTGTAAGAAATAAGGATTAGAGAGGTGCGAGATGCATCTCTCTTTTTTGTGTAAAAGGAAAATGCCTTATTTGTCACGAGACTTGACAATGCTAGAAGGAAAACGTAAGATAAGCATAAGCAGAGGCTTAGAAGTTAGGAGGACCCCATGAGTAAGATGGAATTAATTGCACCTTGTCATTTTGGACTAGAAGCGGTGCTAAAGAGAGAAGTACAAGATTTAGGATATGAAATATCGAAGGTAGAGGATGGGAAAGTATACTTCTATGGTGATGCAGCAGCGATTTGTAGAGCGAATATTTTTCTGCGTACAGCAGAGAGAGTATTGCTAAAAGTAGGAAGTTTTAAGGCTACTACATTTGATGAACTCTTTGAGTGTACGAAGAAACTTCATTGGGAAGATTACATTCCGGTAGAGGGAAAGTTTTGGGTCACGAAAGCGGCTTCTATCAAGAGTAAATTGTTTAGCCCGTCAGATATACAGTCTATCATGAAAAAAGCGATGGTAGAGCGATTAAAGAGCAAATACAAGGTGACATGGTTTAATGAAGACGGAGCATCGTACCCTGTTCGTGTGTTTTTGATGAAGGATGTGGTAACGGTAGCCCTAGATACAACTGGTGTATCGCTTCACAAGAGAGGTTATAGACAGCAGTCGGGAATTGCACCGATTACAGAGACGCTAGCAGCAGCATTGATTATGTTAACTCCTTGGAGGAAAGATAGAATATTAGTGGATCCATTCTGTGGAAGTGGAACATTTCCGATAGAGGCGGCTATGATAGCAGCCAATATTGCACCGGGGATGAATCGGTCATTCCTGTCAGAAGATTGGAAGAATATCATACCTAAAAAAGGGTGGTATGAAGCGATTGATGAAGCCAACGATAATATAAATGACGAAATAGAAGTGGATATACAAGGGTATGATGCGGATTACCAAGTGGTAAAGGTAGCTAGGGAAAATGCAGAGTTAGCGGGAGTCGGGCATTTGATTCACTTTCAAGTGCGTGATGTAGCACAACTTAGTCATCCGAAGAAATATGGATTTGTTATTACGAATCCACCATACGGAGAGCGTCTTGAGGAAGCGGATACCCTTCCGCCACTTTATCGTTCGTTTGGAAAAGCGTTTGAAAAATTGGATACTTGGTCGGCGTATATGATAACAAGTTATGAAGAAACAGAGTTACATTTTGGGAAAAAAGCTACGAAAAATCGTAAGATTTATAATGGAATGATTAAGACTTATTACTATCAATTCGAAGGTCCGAGACCACCGAGAAAAAATAGAGGAGTGCAGTGAAATGGGAAAGCGAATACTATTTGCAACGGGAAATGAACATAAAATGATAGAAATTCGAGAAATTCTTGCAGATACAGGGATTGTGATTCAATCCATGAAAGAAGCAGGGATTGACATAGATATCGAAGAAAATGGAGCTACATTTGAAGAAAATGCTATGATTAAGGCGAAGGCTATCGCGGAACTTGCAAGTGATGCTATTGTATTGGCGGATGATTCGGGATTGGAAATCGATTACTTAAATAAAGAACCAGGTATCTATTCGGCGAGGTATGCAGGAGAAGATACACCATATAAAATTAAGAATCAGATGTTACTTGACCGGTTAGATGGTGTAGAAGAAAGTAAACGTACAGCACGCTTTGTATGTGCTATTGCAGCGGTATTTCCAAATGGAAAGGAAGAAGTGACTCGTGCTACCATTGAGGGGATTGTAGGGTATGAAATAAAGGGAGAAAATGGTTTTGGGTATGATCCAATCTTTTTCTTGCCAGAATATGGCATGAGTACTGCAGAGTTATCTCCTGAGAAGAAAAATGAGCTGAGTCATAGAGGGAAAGCGTTACGAGCGATGAAAAAGACAATCGTGGATAATATTAAAGAGAGCAAGGGAGAGTAGATGAAAGTTCTTATAGTGAGTGATTCGCATGGGAGAAATGGGAATTTAGAAGTGGTCATCGAAAGAGAACAGCCTCTAGATATGTTGATTCATCTAGGTGATTTGGAGTGTGATGAATCTGATATAGAGTTTCTTGCAGGTTGTGAAACAAAAATGGTGTGCGGAAATAATGATTTTTATTCTCAGCTACCGGAAACGTCGGTGTTTCCGATAGAGAACTTAAAAGCGTTTATATGCCATGGGCATGGTTATAATGTTTACTATGGAACAGAACAATTAGAAACAGCAGGAAGAAATGCTGGTGCAGAAATTGTGATGTTTGGACATACACACCATCCGTATATAGAAAAAAAAGAAAATTTTGTTATCTTGAATCCTGGAAGTATATCATATCCGAGGCAAGAAGGTCGTCAAGCAAGTTACATTGTGATGAATTTTGAAAAAAAAATTAAAAAAAATTTTGAAGTAAATTTTGAAATTAAATATGTGTAAATGAGAAAAAAGGCAAAAAAGCAAAAAAAAAAAATCGCTGAAAACCCTTTGTTTTCAAGGAAAACTCGAGTTTGAAAAAATAAAAACAAAAAACTTTTCAAAAAGTGTTGACTTCTGTTGTTGTGTGTTATATAATCATTCTTGCGTCAGAGATACGGCGCAAACAACAACAGAATAACGGGGTGTGGCTCAGCTTGGCTAGAGCGCCTGGTTTGGGACCAGGAGGTCGCAGG
>CAYJGW010000041.1:0-23479 GCA_964369425.1 uncultured Lachnospiraceae bacterium | reverse complement strand
TCATATTACTTAGCGGTAGATATCGGTGCATCGAGTGGGCGGCATATTCTAGGGTGTTTGAATGATGGGAAGATTGAATTAGAAGAAGTATATCGGTTTGAAAATGGAATGATTAAAAGAAATGGATACCGTTGTTGGGATTATGAACTATTATTTGACCATATAAAGCAAGGTATTAAAAGGTGCAAGGAAATCGGAAAGATACCAAAAAGCATGGGAATCGATACGTGGGGTGTGGATTATGTGCTTCTTGACAAAGAAGATCAAGTGCTTGGCGAAATGTATGGATATAGAGATAAGCGAACCAACGGAATGGACGATGAAGTATATAAAATTATTCCAGAGGCAGAGTTATATGAGCGTACTGGAATTGAAAAGATGATGTTTAACACGATTTTTCAATTAATGGCAGTAAAACAGACACAAAAGGAATATATGGATAAAGCAAAAGCATTATTGTTTGTCCCAGATTTCTTTCACTATCTGCTAACAGGTGTAAAAGTCAATGAATATACAGAAGCTACCACCTCCCAATTGATCAACGCAAAGACTAGAACTTGGGATTATGAGTTGATAGAAAAATTAGGATTTAACAAAGAGATGTTCCAAAGAATTGCAAAACCAGGAGAGTGTTTGGGGACACTGCGAAAAGAGTTGGTAGAAGAATTGGGACTAGATATGGAAGTGGTGTTGCCTTGTACTCACGATACAGAGTCAGCCATATTGGCAGTGCCCGCAAATGATGATGACTTTGTCTACATCAGTTCAGGAACTTGGTCTTTGTTGGGAATTGAGAGAGAAGAAGCTGACTGCTCAGAAAGTAGTAGGAAGAACTATTTTACAAATGAAGGCGGGTATGGAGATAAGATATGCTATCTAAGGAATATAATGGGCCTTTGGATGATTCAATCAGTTCGTCATAATCTAGATGACAAGTATTCCTTTGCACAGATTTGTTCTATGGCAGAAAAGGAAAAGGATTTTCCGTCTCGTGTTGATGTAACGGATAATTGTTTTATGGCACCTGATAATATGATAGATGAGATTAAATCGTATTGTGAGAGGACGAATCAGTGCATTCCACAATCCATAGGGGAAATCGCAACGGTAGTATATCAAAGTCTAGCACAATGTTATGATAATACGATTCGTGGAATAGAAGAGGCAACTGGAAGAACTTACAGTCGAATACATATTGTAGGTGGAGGGTCTAATGCAGCGTACTTAAATGAGTTGACAGCAAAAGAAACTGGAAAAGATGTCTATGCAGGACCATCGGAAGGAACAGCACTAGGAAACGTGATCGCACAGATGCTTCACAGTAAGGAATTTGAATCAAAGGAAGAAGCAAGGGAAGCGATTCACCAATCATTTGACATAAAAAAATTCGCAGGAGGAGAAAAAGATGAGTAATCAAATCAAAGAAATTATTGAAGCAGGAAAGGCTAGTTTAGGAATTGAGTTGGGATCTACTAGAATCAAAGGTGTATTAATCGGAGAAGACAATCAACCGATAGCTTCTGGTGGATATGACTGGGAAAACCAATATGTAGATGGGGTTTGGACCTATGACTTGGATGAAGTCTGGAACGGTGTAAAGGGTTGCTATGCAGATGTGATGAAAAATGTACAAGAAAAATATGGGGTTGCGATTACTTCTTTAAAAGGTATTGGAATCAGTGGTATGATGCATGGTTATCTAGTTGTAGATAAAGACGAGAAATTATTAGCGCCATTTAAAACATGGAGAAACACATCTACAGAAGAAGCAACAAAGGTTTTATTTAAACTATTTGATTACAATATTCCACAAAGATATAGTGTAGGACATTTATACCAGTGCATTTTAAATGGAGAACAGCACGTAGAAGATATCGATTTTCAGACAACATTAGCAGGGTATGTACATTGGAAATTGACAGGGGAGAGAGTGATGGGAGTTGGAGAAGCTTCTGGTATGTTCCCAATCGATAGTAAAACTAAAGATTACAATGAGAAGATGTTGCAACAATTTGATGAATTGGTAGCGGATAAGAATTACAAATGGAAATTAAAGGATATCATGCCAAAAGTGTTAGTTGCGGGACAAAATGCAGGATCGTTGACTGAGGAAGGTGCTAAATTATTAGATGAGAGTGGACAGTTACAAGCTGGAATTCCATTTTGTCCTCCAGAAGGAGATGCGGGAACTGGGATGGTTGCGACTAATAGCGTAAGAGTGCGCACTGGAAACGTATCTGCTGGAACGTCTATCTTTGCTATGATTATCCTGGAAGAAGAACTTACAAAAGCGTATGAAGAAATTGATATGGTAACTACTCCAGCAGGAGATTTGGTAGCAATGATCCACTGCAATAACTGTACCTCTGACTTGAATGCATGGGTGAATTTATTTAAAGAGTTTTCTGAGAACTTTGGAATAGAAGTAGATATGAACAAATTATATGGGACACTGTATAATAAGGCACTTGAAGGAGATAAAGATTGTGGCGGTCTTCTCGCATATAATTATTTATCAGGAGAGCATATCACTGGATTTGAAGCAGGTCGTCCATTATTTACAAGAACACCGGATAGTAATTTTAACCTAGCTAACTTTATGCGTACGCATCTATATACGACACTAGGGGCACTGAGAACAGGGTTTAATATCTTGAGAGAAAATGAGAATGTGGCATTAGATGAACTGTTGGGTCATGGAGGATTGTTCAAGACAAAAGGTGTAGGACAAAAGATAATGGCGGCAGCAGTGAACTCACCAGTATCGGTAATGGAGACAGCAGGTGAAGGTGGCGCATGGGGAATTGCGATTCTAGCAGCGTACATGGAGCAAAAAGAAGAGAATGAATCCTTGACAGATTATCTTGCAAACAAAGTATTTGCAGGAGAAAGTGGAGAAAAAATTGATCCAGATGCAGCAGATGTAGAAGGATTTAACCAATTTTTTGATCGTTACACTAAAGGCTTACAGATTGAAAGAGCAGCGGTAGATTCCATATAGAGTAAAAAGCAAAAATAAACATACACAAAAGACTTTTATTGCATATTCTAATAGAAAAGAGCAATAGGAGTCTTTTGTCTATGGATTACAAGATTGTGATAGATGCAGGACATGGGGGGAATGATCCTGGCGCAGTATATGGAGATAGGTTAGAAAAAGATGACGTACTAAATCTATCCCTTGCAGTTGGAGAAGTATTAAAACAAAAAGGGTATGATGTAGAGTATACAAGAACCACAGATGTATATGAATCACCGTTTGAAAAAGCAACAAAAGCAAATGCAACTGGAGCAGATTTATTTGTTTCTATTCATAGGAATGCGGCAGCAAGACCTAATACGGCAGAAGGAGTGGAAACTTTAGTCTATAACGATGAAGGCGTAAAATTGGAAATAGCGGAATCCATCAATGAGCAGTTAGAAGCAGTAGGGTTTGAGAATAGAGGTGTGAAAGAACGGCCGAACTTAGTAGTGTTGAAAAGGACAGAGATGCCTGCTGTTTTAGTGGAAGTAGGTTTTATCGATTCAGATTCGGATAATGCATTGTTTGATGAAAAGTTCGATGCGATGGCGCAAGGAATTGCAGATGGAATCATCAATGTGATTGATAAAGATGTTGATAAAAAAGGGTATCGAGTGCAAGTAGGATCTTATAAGAATAAGTTATACGCAGAAGAACTCCTAAACGAATTGCTTGACCAAGGCTATCCGGCATATCTGTTTGCAACAAATAATGGATACTATAGAGTAAATGTAGGTGAATACGAGGATTTAGCAGAAGCGGTAGATATGGAGAGGGAGTTAAAGGCGGTGGGATACCCTACATTAATAATGACTTATTGACGAAATCAGATATTTCTGTATAATCAAAGGTAGAGTGAGAAGTAGGGAGAGAACAAATGGCAGATAAATTAGAATTTAAAAGTAAATTAGGAGAAATCCTAGAGATAGCGAATGAGAAAAATAATAGAATCAAAAGCGAAGAAGTGGAAAAGTTTTTTGAAGATGATCATTTGAATGAAGAACAGATGACGCTAGTATTTGACTATTTGTTAAGCCAAAAAATTGCAGTGGTTGGATATAAAAAAACAGGAGGGGTCATCAAGAGTGGCAAAGAGGAAGAACCTTATTCATTGGAAGAGGAAAAGTACTTAAAGACATATTTGAGTGACTTGTCTTCTATACCACTAGAAAAGGTAGGAGAGCTGGATGCTTTGTATGAAAGAGCGATTGAGGGTGATGCTGTTTCCAAAGCGAGAATAACAGAATTATATTTAGGAAAAGTAGTAGAGATAGGAAAAGAACTTCGGAATCCACAGGTGTTTATCGGAGATTTAATACAAGAAGGAAATGTGAGCTTGATGGTTGCGTTAGAGCAATTGGAATCAGTGCAAGAGGCAAAAAGTTTTCTTGAATCAGAAATTCGTCAAGGTATGCAGATGTTAATTGAAGAGACATCTGAGTTGAAGAATCGTGATCAAAAAATGGTTCAGAAGGTAGAACATTTAGACTCAGAAATCACAAAACTAAAAGAAGATAAGGGAAGAGAGATTACGATAGAAGAACTGGCACTGCATATGGAAATTGACGAAACGGAAATTATGGAAATCTTAAAGCTTGTGGGTGAAGATGCAGAAGAATAAGAAATGAGTTGAGGCTGAATATGAATGGGATAAAGCGTAATTCGATAACATTTAGAGTTGCAATTTTATTATTGATTGTTATTGCTGCACAAGCAATTATTCTTGTGGGGGCAGTTTTTGTTACGCAAATTGTTCCGAGTGTAGAGAACCTTACAACAGAAAGCTTTGTGCAGTCTGCAGAAGATAGAAGAAGGTATATTGAGAGTATTATGGTAGACCGATGGTCAAATGTTGAGTTGTTTGAACAAAAGATTACGGAAAACTATAATGCTCTTTTGCGCACTGAAGGAGAATTGGGGGAAGAAGAAAAGACAGCGTTTTTAGATGAAAGTGTCCCTACATTGATTGAGATGATTGAGAAGTCTACAGCTACAGGAGGATTTATTGTATTAAATGATGCTGTAGAACATTCGACAGAACATACAGGTGTCCGCCTACAAGTGAAAGATGAATCGGCAATGATTTCAAGTAATAACACACTACAGTATATAAACGGAGATGCAAGTCTTGCTTGGGTGCATCAGTTAGAAATTTCCGAACAATGGAAAGAAGATATGAGCCTACAAGTAGAGGCGGATTCATTCATGAAACGCACAATGGAAGCGATAGATGAAACAGGAAAAACCAAGAGTGAAGGGTATTGGATGGTGGTCCCAGATAGTGAGGAACAGCTAAACATCCTTACTTATGTCTATCCTCTTGTGGATGAAGAAGGTAGAGGAATTGGTGTGCTAGGTGTGGAGATTCACCAAGACTATTTGTTTAGTTTTTTGCCATACGGGGGATTTGAAGGGGAGCCTACTGTTGCTTATATGATAGCAAATGTAGAGACAGTTGAAGAAACTAGTGAAAAAATCATAACACCACAATTGGTACAAAAAGAAGTACAAGAAGCTGCATTTCCAGAAGGGAATGCAGTTGCAGTGCAAGCGTGTGAACTCGCATATAGAGGAACAGAGCGGGGATGCTTAGATACGGCTAAGATAAAAGAAGATGATTTAGTGACCTATATGAATAAATTGAATGTTTATGAAGAGGTGCCGATATACGGTGAAGATAATCTGATCTTTATAGCAATTACAGGAGAGGATAATCTGACTAGATTTTCGGATGAATTAAAGGAGTTGCTAACTGTTACGATAGGAGTATCTATCATTGTAGGAATCGTTATGGCAGTCATTGCAGGATATCGATTTGCGAGACCGATAACACGATTGAGCAGTATGATGAAAGATCAAAGTGGAGAAAAGGTTAAGTTAGAGAAGATAGGAATAGCTGAGATTGATGAATTGTCTCAAGCAGTAGAAGAATTGAGGGAGAGCATTGTAGCATCTGCGCATAAGACAGACATAATCTTTGATATGCTTCAGATTGGGGTTGGATCTTTTGAATATGTAGTTGGGGATAGTACGGTGACTATTTCTAGCTCCCTTAGAAAAATCATGCGAATACAAGAAGAGGAGATAGATGAATTTTCAGTATCAAAGGAAGTTTTCTTTAGACGATTAGATGAGATGATGCAGGTACGACAAGAAGACATGGAAGAAACCTATAAAAGTCCGTTTGAAGAGGAAAAATGGTATCAAATTCAAGAGTTGATTCAAGATAATTCTAGACTTGGTATTGTAATGGATGCTACAAAAGAAGTATATGAAAAGCGAATGTCAACATATGAGCGAGACTATGATATGTTAACAGGTATTTACAACCGATTGGCTTTTCATAGAAAAGCAAAGGCAATTTTTGTGAAAGGCAATTTGAAAAATGCAGCGTTTCTCATGTTTGATTTGGATAATCTAAAATATGTGAATGATACATTTGGGCATGATATGGGTGATGTATATATTAAGACAGCAGCATCGATTATACAAGAAACATTTGATAATAAAGCGATAGTAGGTCGGATGTCGGGAGATGAGTTTTACGTATTCTTACATCATTTTGATACGAAGGAAGAAATTAATATGTATACAGAAAGGCTATATACAATCCTCGAGCAAAGGCCAATCTTATTATCAGATGAATCGGAGTTTAAGATTCGTATGTCTGGTGGAATTGCTTGGTATGGCGTGGATTCGACGAATTTAGATGAATTGATTAAGTTCTCAGATTTTGCAATGTATACAGGAAAGCATACGTTGAAGGGGGAATTACGACAATTTAGTAAAGAAGTATATCTGGCAGAATCCTTTATGTTGAGTGGAAAAGAAGAACTCAATCGAGTGTTGGATAATGAGTTTGTAGAATTTGTATTCCAACCAATAGTTAATGCGAAAACAGGAGATATATATGCATATGAAGCATTGATGAGACCAGATAGTAAAACTCTAGATAATCCATATAAACTACTGCAAATTGCGACAGCACAGTCTAAATTATGGAAGATAGAAAAGATTACATTTTTTAAAGCAATTTCCTTATTTGAAAGGTATGCAGAACTTTTTGGGCAGGCAAAATTATTTATCAATTCTGTACCAAATCAAAGTCTGAAAGAAGAGGAATTTGAAAAATTAGAAATCCTTTATAAGGATCGGCTAAAAAATGTTGTGGTAGAGATTATTGAAAATGAGCAGTTGGATGAAGAAAAGTATCAGTATAAGTTGAATAAGATTTCTTCATGGGGATCGATGATTGCATTGGATGATTATGGTTCAGGATATAATAGTGATTTGGGATTGCTGAAAATCAATCCGAACATAGTGAAGATAGACCGTTCTCTACTAACGAATATCCATGTGGATGTAGCAAGGCAAGCAATTGTATCCAAAATCATGACTTTGTGTAGACAGCAGGGAATTATGATTTTAGCAGAAGGGGTAGAGACGAAACAAGAAATGGAATATCTAGTCAAAATTGGTGTGGACCTTATGCAAGGGTACTATATATCTAAACCGATGCCGTTGCCAAATTTTGATAATGAAATGCTTGTAGCAGAGATTGAAAAATTTCTTGAAAAATAACGTATAGAAAAAGGCGCTTAATGCGCCTTTTTTAAACATTTTTTATAGGTTTTATCAATGAGGAAGCTTCCAATTGGAGCGGTGAACAGTATAGAGAGAACTGCAGTTGTTAAAGCAAGATTTCCAACGGATAACCCAGCCGCAAGTGGAATACCGCCAATTGCTGCTTGAACAGTGGCTTTTGGAATATAGGAAAATGCAACAAAAATTCTTTCTTTTTTATCAAGTGTTGTTCGGTATGTACACATCCATGCTCCACAAATGCGAAAGAGGGTAGCTATAAAAATTAATGCAAGAGCAGCTAGACCAGCATTTGCGATATAGGAAGTATCCACTTGTGCACCAACTAAGACAAATAACATTGGTTCAGCAGCAACCCAGAGCTTACTGTATTTAGAGGAAAGCCTCTCGGATAGTTTTGGGTGATGCGCCCTCATTGTAGCGCCTAGAGTCATGATTGCAAGTAATCCAGAAAAAGCGATGACACCAGATAAGGAGCCTTCAAGTGTAAGCCCTAAGAAACAGATTGATAAGATGATTAATATCTTGATACTGTCTCTTATATGGAATTTTTTAAAGAAGGCGATGAGGAGTAGACCAATAACGAACCCACCAATGACACCAAGTATGAGGGACGTTGGCAGTTGTAAAAGGGTTGAAATATGAAAAGAACCGCTTTCAAGTAATCCCAATGTAATGGTAAATAATACAATCACAAAGACATCATCTACAGAAGCACTAGCCATAATCATGTGTGGAATAGCCTTATCAGTCCCCCATTTACGCTCAATTAGTTTTAGCATCTTTGGAACAATAACAGCAGGAGATACAGCGGCTAAGATTGTACCGATTAGGAGTGCCTCTAAATGAGAGATTGTAAAGAGGATAGGTGCGAGAAGCGTAATACACAAAATTTCTATACATGCAGGAAGAAAGCACATTAAAATAGCTGGACGACCAACTTTTTTCAATTGGTTGAGATCCAAATTTAATCCGGCTCTAGTTAAGATGATAACGAGAGCGATTTGCCGAAGCTCTGTAGAGATATTTAAAATGGATTCATCGAGAAGATTTAACCCATAAGGACCTAGGAGGATGCCGACAAGTAACATTCCTAATAAGTGTGGTAGCTTTAGGGAATGAAACAATTTTCCAAATAATAGTCCACATAAAAAAATGAGAGCGAGTGATAAAAGCATAAGTTTCTCCTTTTGATTTTCTGTCTTTAGTATAAGGGATAAGGAGAAACGCGTCAAATCAATGAAGAGGTCATTGAGAAATTTTATAGATTGGTTTAAAATAAAGTACAGATAGTTTGTTGGAGAAAGGAAGATATGGAACGTTTAGATAAAAAATTGAAAGTGTATGGGGAGTCAGATTTTTATGGGTTTCACATGCCAGGGCATAAACGAAATGAAGAACTTTTTGGAAACCTATTACCATATGGAATAGACATAACAGAGATAGATGGCTTTGATGACCTTCATCATTGTGAAGGCGTTCTTATGGAGGCACAACATCGTGCAGCGAAAATGTTTGGTGCAGAAAGCACCTATTTTTTAGTGAATGGAAGTACAGTAGGAATTTTGGCAGCGATTTGTGCGTGTACCAATAAGTGTGATAAAATCTTAATGGCGAGGAACTGTCATAAAGCAGTGTATAATGGTGTGTTTTTAAATGAATTACAGCCTATCTATGTGTATCCAGAAGTTGAAAACGAGTATTTGATACAAGGTGAAATACGCCCAGAGCGAATCGAAGAACTGTTGAAGTGTGAAATTCACATAAAAGCAGTGGTGATTACGTCGCCAACGTATGACGGAGTTATCTCTGACGTGGCTGAAATTGCAAAGATTTGTCATAAGCACAGCGTGATACTAATCGTAGATGAAGCGCATGGTGCTCATTTAGGAATGCATCCCGATTGTATGAAGAATTCGAACGTGTTAGGGGCAGATGTTGTGATTCATAGTGTGCATAAGACGCTGCCATCTTTGACCCAAACGGCTTTGTTGCATGTGAATGGGAACTTAGTAAATCAAGATGCTGTAAAAAAATATCTAAAGATTTTGCAATCGAGCAGTCCATCATACGTGTTACTAGCTTCTATTGATCGATGCATTCATTTGTTGGAGAAACATAGAGATGAGTTATTTCAAAATTATGTAAATCGACTACAGAAAGCAAAAGAAGTGCTAAGAGGATTAAAAAAATTACGGTTGATTGAAATGGAAAGTATGGAACCATCTAAGTTATTGATTTCTACAAAATATGCAAAGATTACAGCGAAAGAATTGTATGAGAGATTATTAAATGAATATCACATACAAATGGAGATGGTTGCACCAAGCTATGTACTTGCTATGACGAGTGTGGGAGACAGTGAAGAAGGATTCGCACGATTAAGCGAAGCACTTCTGGAGATAGATGAAAAAATCCAAGAAAAAACTAGCAATTCAATCGATGTGAATGATATAATGTTAGAACGGTTGCCATTACCGCAAATGGCTAAAACAGAGAGTGAGCGAGCAGGAAAATTTTATTATTTGTATCCACCAGGAATACCATTTGTAACACCAGAAGAGAAGATAACAGATGAAATACAAGCGTGTATGAATAGATACAAAAAGAAAGGATTTGAAGTTCGTATAGGATAAGACATGGGGAAAATATTTTATTTAATGGGGAAGAGCTCCTCGGGGAAAGATACTATTTTTAAGTTGATAAAAGAAGAATTAAAAGGACTCAAGACTGTGATTCCCTATACCACTCGTCCAATTCGAGAGGGTGAATGTGAGGGGGTAGAATATCATTTTGTAGCTGACTTAGAATGTGAGAAGATTATGAAGGCAGGAAAGATGATTGAGCTTAGAGCGTATGATACGGTTCATGGAATTTGGAAGTATTTCACTGCAGACGATGGGCAAATTGCACTAGAGGAGAGCTCATACCTCTGTATTGGAACGTTAGAATCTTTTGCTCAGATGCGTAAGTATTATGGTGAGGGTAAAGTGGTTCCAATCTATGTAGAGGTAGAGGATGGAGAGCGGCTATTGAGAGCGATTGCGAGAGAACAGAGTGAAGCAGTTCCAAAATATGAAGAGTTGTGTCGGAGATTTCTCGCAGATGCGCAAGATTTTTCAGAAGAAAACCTTCAAAAGACTGGTGTGCAAGAACGATTTCAAAATAAGAATATAGGAGAAGTTCTTAGAGAAATTATACTATATATTCAAGAACAGATATGATATAATGAAAGACACAGAAGGAATGGGACTTGAAAACAGCACAAATGAGGTGTATAGAATGAACACATTTAAAGATATTATCGGTCATAAAGACGTTGTATCATATATAGAACATGCCACTGAGATGGGGAACGTATCACATGCCTATATCATTAGTGGTGAAAAGGGCGCTGGGAAGAAGATGTTGGCGGATTTGTTTGCTAGAAAGTTGCTTTGTGATAGTGAGGGAAGTGACCCTTGCAATCAATGTAAGTCATGCATTCAAGCAGAAGGGCATAACAATCCAGATATCATACATGTCATCCATGAAAAGCCGAGTTCAATCGGAGTGGAAGATGTGAGAAGTCAAGTGAACAAGGATGTTTACATCAAGCCATATGCAGGGAAGTATAAGGTGTATATTATCCCAGAAGCAGAAAAGTTAACAGAGCAAGCACAAAATGCGATTTTAAAAACAATAGAGGAACCACCGGAATATGTGATAATTTTATTGTTGACGGAGAATGTAGGAGCTTTACTACCTACGATACAGTCACGCTGTATCATGTTGAAACTAAGAAATATCAAAGATGAATTGGTTAAAAATTATTTGATGACGAACATAGAGATTCCAGATTACGAAGCGAGTTTATGCGCAGCATTTGCACAAGGGAATATCGGAAAGGCAGTCACATTAGCGACGTCGGAACACTTTAGAGAGATAAAAGAAGAAGCGATGTGGGTATTGAGTCATATCAATAGGCTTGAAGTGGATGAGTTAATCGATTGTGTAAAAAGAATTGCAGCGTACAAGTTAGAAATCAATGATTTTTTAGATATATTAACCGCATGGTATCGGGATGTCTTAGTGTATAAAGCGACTCGCAATATGGAAAAATTGATATTTAAAGAAGATTTAGATGATGTACAAGAAAGAGCGATGAAAAGTTCTTATAGAGGGATTGAGATTATTATAGAGAGTATAGAAAAGGCGAAGACTCGCCTAAAAGCAAATGTTAATTTTGAATTAACGATGGAGTTGATGCTTCTCTCGATAAAGGAGAATTAAAGAATGGCAAAGATTATTGGGGTGAGGTTTAGAACTGCAGGGAAGATTTATTACTTCTCACCTGGGAAGATATGGATTAAGAAAGGCGATAATGTTATCGTTGAAACTGCGCGAGGCGTAGAGTATGGTAAAGTCGTAATTGGCGTGAGAGAGGTGCGAGAAGAAGAGCTAGTACAACCTCTTAAGAGTGTAATACGTGTAGCTACACCAAAAGATGTGAAGGCAGAAGAGAGTAATAGAGAAAAGGAAAAGAAGGCCTTTGAGATTTGTTATAATAAAATCCGTGAACGCGGATTAGAGATGAAACTTATTGATGCGGAATATACATTTGATAATAATAAGGTTTTGTTTTATTTTACAGCAGAAGGAAGAATTGACTTTAGAGAGCTAGTGAAAGATTTAGCGGCTATTTTTAGGACACGAATTGAACTTCGTCAAATCGGAGTAAGAGACGAGACGAAGATTCGTGGAGGGATTGGTGTGTGTGGAAGACCATTGTGTTGTAACACTTATTTAGGAGAGTTTGCACCAGTGTCTATTAAGATGGCAAAAGAGCAAAACTTGTCGCTTAATCCGACAAAGATTTCTGGAGTATGTGGTCGTTTGATGTGTTGCTTGACAAACGAGCAAGAGACTTATGAAGAACTCAATAGTCAACTACCATCACAAGGTGATTTTGTCACAACTGTGGATGGTCTTAAGGGTGAAGTGCAAAGCGTGAGTGTTTTGAGACAGATGGTAAAAGTCATTGTTACAGTTGAGAATGACGAAAAAGAGATTAGAGAGTATAAATCTAGTGATTTGAAGTTTAGAACAAAGAAAAAGAAAACAGATACACGATTATCGAAAGAAGAAATGCGACAGTTAAGGGCATTGGAAGAAAAAGAAGGGACTTCGAAATTAAATGGAAATTAGTGGGAATCCAAATCTGAGGTTAGACGATTTACAGATAAAGGGATACCATATCTACCAAGATCCAAGCCGTTTTTGTTTTGGTATGGATGCAGTCTTACTGTCTGAATTTGCGAAGGTAAAAAAAAGTGAGGTCGCACTGGATCTTTGTACAGGGAATGGTATTGTTCCGATTTTGTTAGAGGCAAAGACGCAAGGTCTACACTTTTCTGGTCTAGAGATTCAAGAGGAAAGTGCCAATCTTGCAAAAGCAAGTGTAGAGTACAATGGTTTGCAAAACAAGGTGAAGATTGTGACAGGAGATATCAAGGAGGCAGAGCGTTATTTTGACACTGCCTCCTTCCATGTTGTAACGGTAAACCCACCGTATATGGTGGGGAATCATGGTTTGAGAAATGATATGGATTGTAAGACGATTGCGAGGCACGAAGTACTTTGTGACTTGGAAGATGTGGTACGCTGTGGCGCAAGGTTGCTAAAAGGAAAAGGGCGGTTTTATATGGTACATAGACCGTTTCGACTTGTTGAAATTTTTACTTGTATGACAAAGTATAATTTAGAACCAAAGCGTATAAGGTTTGTACACCCTTATGTGGACAAAGAGCCGAATATGGTATTGATAGAGGGATTAAAAGATGGACGATCTAGAGTGGAGATAGAACCACCCCTCATTGTATATAATAAAGATGGCAGTTATACAGAGGAATTACTACGTTGGTATGGAAAGAAGGTGGAAGTGTGATAGGAACATTATATTTATGTGCAACACCTATCGGTAATTTAGAAGATATCACAATGCGTGTGCTTCGGATATTGGAAGAAGTGGATGTGATAGCAGCAGAAGATACAAGAAATAGCATAAAGTTATTGAATCATTACGAGATAAAGACTCCTATGACTAGCTACCATGAACACAATAAGTATGAGAAAGGTAAAGTGCTAGTGGAGCGATTACGAAATGGAGAAAATATTGCCCTAATCACAGATGCTGGAACACCTGGAATTTCAGATCCAGGAGAAGAACTGGTACAACTATGTTATGCTAGTGGAGTTCCAGTGACATCTTTACCAGGACCTGCAGCATGTATTACAGCATTAACCATTGCAGGACGGGCTACGAGAAGATTTAGTTTTGAAGCGTTTTTGCCGAGTGATAAGAAGGAGCGGAGGAAGGTTCTAGAAGAATTAGAAAAAGAGACACGCACGATGATTCTGTATGAGGCACCGCATCGATTGGTAAAAACCTTAGATGAATTATTAGAGGCTTTAGGAAATCGTCAAATATCAATTTGTAGAGAGTTGACAAAAAGATATGAGACCATCAATAGAACAACTATAGAAGAAGCGATCTCTGAATATAACAATCAGCCAGCAAAAGGAGAGTGTGTCCTTGTAATAGAAGGGAAAAGCAGAAAAGAAATAGAAGAGGAAGAACGAAAAGGATGGGAAACGCTGACATTAGAGGCTCATATGCAGATATATGAAGAGCAAGGGATGGCATCTAAAGAAGCAATGAAAAAGGTTGCAAAAGACAGAGGAATCAGTAAAAGGGATGTATATAATGAACTGTTAAAATTAAAGTAAAGCATAGCTTTCGTCAATGTGTACATACAAGTAGAGAAAATTCGGCGAACTGAGTATAGACGATAGAAAAGATATAGGATATACTTTCATTAAACAAAACACGAGTATTATTCAGGAGGAAGAATAAAATGGCAAGTTTATCACTTAAAGGGATTTTTAAAAGATACCCAAATGGATTTGAGGCAGTTAAAGATTTTAATTTAGAGATTGAAGATAAAGAGTTTGTTATCTTTGTAGGACCATCAGGATGTGGAAAGTCTACAACACTTAGAATGGTTGCTGGACTTGAAGATATTTCAGAAGGAGAACTTTACATCGATGACAAATTAGTGAATGATGTAGAGCCAAAAGATAGAGATATCGCAATGGTATTCCAAAACTATGCATTATACCCACATATGACGGTATATGATAATATGGCGTTCGGACTTAAATTAAGAAAAATGCCAAAAGATGAAATTGATAAAATGGTAAGAGAGGCTGCTAAGATTCTTGATCTTGAGCCACTATTAGATCGTAAGCCAAAAGCATTATCAGGAGGACAAAGACAGCGTGTTGCTATGGGACGTGCTATCGTTAGAAGTCCAAAAGTATTCCTTATGGATGAGCCTTTATCAAACCTTGATGCAAAGCTTAGAGGCCAGATGCGTATCGAGATTTCAAAACTACACCAAAGACTTGGTTCAACAATCATCTATGTAACACATGATCAAACAGAGGCGATGACGCTTGGAACAAGAATCGTAGTTATGAACGCAGGTATCGTACAACAAGTGGATACTCCACAGGTATTATATGATACACCATGCAACTTATTCGTTGCTGGATTTATCGGATCTCCACAAATGAACTTTATGGATGCTGTTTGTAAAGTTACAGGGGATAAAGTAGTGCTTACAGCAGGAGGATCAGATATTGAATTACCACCAGCAAAAGCTAAGAAATTAATCGAAGGCGGATACAATGGAAAGACTGTAGTACTTGGAATTCGTCCAGAAGATGTACATGATGAGCAAATGTTTATCGAGTCATCACCAAACACTGTAATCACAGCACCAATTCGTGTATACGAAATGCTTGGAGCAGAAGTTTACCTATACTTTGATTATGCGGGATCAAGCATGACAGCAAGAGTAGACCCAAGAACAACTGCTAGAACAGGTGATACAGTTAAATTTGCATTAGATGCAGAGAAGATTCACGTATTCGATAAAGAAACTGAACTTACAATCACTAACTAATAAATTAAAGAATGTTCATTCTAGTCCCACGCTGATAAGCGTGGGACTTCTTTTCAAAAATAAATATTTAAAGTAGGACGGAGTTTACGTACTAAATTAACAAATTTACTTAAAAAGTACGTACAGTGCTAGAGTGAAATGCAATTTTGGTGGAATATTAGAGTTAGTGTGTGATAGAATAAACAGAAAAAGGGGTAAGGAAATGAGTGAAAAGGTGTTAATTGTAGTAGATGTACAAAATGATTTTGTGACAGGAACGCTTGGATCAGAAGATGCCCAAGCAATTGTTCCGAAGGTGGTTAGTGAAATTCGGGAATATTTAGAATCAGGCTTGAAAGTATATTTTACATTAGATACTCATGGTGATAATTATTTGGAGACTTCAGAGGGAAAAGGGCTTCCTATTGAACACTGTCTAAAAGGGAGTAAAGGACATGAATTGATTCCAGAGATTAAAGAAATCTTGAAAGACTATCAAGAAGAAGTGGATTACATATCGATAGAAAAGCCAGCTTTTGGGTCGGTGGAGTTGGCGAAGAATTTGAAGGCAGATGAGGCAGTGCTAGTAGGCCTATGCACTGATATCTGTGTAGTATCCAATGCGTTGTTGTTAAAAGCAAATCAACCAGAGATGAGAATTCAAGTAATAGCGGATGCGTGTGCAGGAGTGACACCAGAAAGGCATGAGGCGGCATTATGTACGATGAGGAGTTGTCAGGTTGAGATAATACAATATATACCACTAGGGAAGTAACCGTGGTGCATATGCATGTTTTAAAAGTAACGTAGATGAAGGATTCTAGAGGTTATTGTCTGTGAGTCACTTACATGTTATAATTGTATCAATTAGTATAATAATAGGAGGTAATGAAGATGCAAGTGAAAGAAGGACACGTACCATTTAGGGAATTCCAGACATACTATAGAATTGTGGGAGAATGCCAGGGTGAGAAAAAGCCGCTGATTCTGTTGCATGGAGGACCAGGTTCTACACACAATTACTTTGAAGTATTAGATTGTTTGGCGGAAGATGGAAGGGCAATTATTATGTATGATCAACTCGGATGCGGGAAGTCATCCTTTCCAGAGGATACTTCACTTTATACGAAGGAGGTATGGATTGAAGAGTTGATAAATTTACGAGAAAAATTAGGAATCGAAGAGTGTCATATATTGGGACAATCTTGGGGAGGGATGCAACTCATTGCCTATCTTTGTGACTATAACCCAGAAGGGGTGAAAAGCGCGATTCTTTCTAGCACACTTCCAGCTTCTGAGATGTGGGAAAAAGAACAGAGACGTTATTTGACGTATTTTCCACAAGAGATGCAAGATGCAATTGCAAAGGCTGAGGCAGCAGAAGACTATGAAGATCCAAATTATCTTGCAGGGGTGGATGCATTTATGGAGAGACACTGTGCAGGTCCAGTAACAGAAGATTCACCAGAGTGTTTGCATAGAAAGAAGAATGCAGGAAGGGATGCATATATTTATGGATGGGGGCAGACAGAATTTGCGCCAAGTGGAACGCTAAAAGATTTTGATTATAGGGCGAAGTTGAAAGATATTATAGAACCTTGCCTTGTAGTGAGTGGGTTGATGGATTTGTGTTCACCATTGATTGCAAAATATATGACAGATAATATCCCAGGAGCAAAGTGGGAGTTGTATGAATTTAGCCGTCATATGTGTTTTGTGGATGAGAATGAAAAATATGTAAAGATGATGGTAGAATGGTTGAATCAGAATGATTAAATAAAATAGCACCGCGATAAGAAAAGAATCAATCTTATCATGGTGCTGTTTCTTTTATAACAACTTAAGAATCGCATCTACTGTACTTTTTACTAAATCCATCCTTGCATTTTCACCCATGTGTCCAATGCGAAGCAATTGGTTTTCAAAACCTCCAAAAGATCCTGTAAGCAGTAAATTGTACTCGGTTTTTAATGTTTCGAGCATTTCTTTAACAGAAATTTCATCAGGAACTTCAATACAAGTAACAGTGTTTGAGAATCCTGAGTTTTGATACAGTTTAATGTTGTTGGCAGTTAGCGTTGTGCGAACATACTCAGCAATTTCTCTGTGTCGATCCAATATGTTTGGCTCACTTTTTATATTGTCTAAAGCAGCTCGAAGTCCATAAATATCACTGATAGGCATGGTATAAGGGAACCATTTGTTTTCATACCAATTGTCAAATATCAAAAGGTTTGTGTAAAATCCAGGAATTTTATGAGTTCTAGAACGCATACATTGATAAGCAGCCTCACTAATCGTCACAGTTGTAAGACCAGGAGGTGCACTGATTACCTTTTGGGAACCACCACACAATATATCAATCTTATAGTCATCTACACGAACTTCTTCACCAAACATTGCAGAAACAGAGTCTACAACTGTTAAAATGCCATATTTTTTTAGTAAAGGACAAATCTTGGAAATGTCATTTAACATACCACTAGGGGTATCACAATGGACAATAGTTGCGTATTTGAAATCGTGGTTTTTCTGGAGAAAAGTCTCCAAAGCGAAGATATCGATTTCTTCACGATAATCTGTGGTATATATATTAGGAATTCCGTTATAAAGAGATACGAAATCAGCAAATCCCTTTCCGTATACTCCATTATCAAGGACGAGAACTCGATCACCAGGTTGCGTAAGAGATGCACAAGCTGCTTCAAGACCGAGAATTCCTTCTCCGCTTAAGATTAAGGTGTTATTTTTTGTATGTAACAGTGTACTCATAAGTTCTGCAGTTTCTTTATAGAATTCATAGAAATCTAAATCTATATCTGGATTGGTACAAGGCAAGCTACGTGCCAGACGCACATTTTCGGCGACTTGAGTAGGTCCTGGTGTCATTAACTGATACATCTTTATTCTCCTTTATGAATGATTTGGTAATAATGTACGGAAATGCTTCACAGAAGCAGTCAGTGGAAGTACAATCAATATGGCTGTACCAACCTGTATGATATTTCCTGGAATAGAACCAAAAGGTACGACCCAATTTCCATATAGTATGACTTCAGCAAAATAATAGCCGACTAATTTGATTGCCAATGCAACTAACATAGCTAATAGTGATTTATACTTGCTAGAGGACTTGGTCGAAATAGATCCAACAGAATATCCCATGAGTCCTACAATAATTAAGGTGAAAGGAGCCCAAATTGTCCAACCAGATAGTAGGTCAAATAAAGCCATTCCCACGCCACCTGCAATAGCCCCAATTCTAGGTCCAAAGACGATTGCGATAAAAAAGAGTGGAACATTTCCGAGGTGAATCAACCCCCCATTACCCATAAAAGGAATTTTTACGTTGATAAAGGCCGTTGCAACATATACGATTGCAATGGATAGTGCTGTAATTGTTAGTGATTTAGTCGATATTTTTTCATTCATTCGTGTGATTCTCCTTTTCAAAAGATGATAACATAATACGTGATTTTGAATGGAGTTTCAAGTGTTTTTAGAAAATAAATTCTGTTTGTATGAATTGTATCTCAAAATACGAGTAATATGAGTAGTTGGTAAAAACAGACAAAAAACACATGAAAATATAGTGCAATAAGCTAAAAAAATAAAACAAGAATCAAAGAAAAAACTGTGATTGTGTATAAAAATGAAGAGGTAAAATAGTACAAGTATACGAAAAAAAGATACTTAAGTGCGGAATATAGACATGAGAAACAAAGCCATGATATACTTTGAAAGTAAGATAAACACGCGTTTAGAGAGGTGGGACATATGAATACAACAGAGATAGCAAAGCTAGCTAATGTGTCTCGAAGTACTGTCTCGAGAGTGTTGAACAATTACAGTAACGTTCCATTAGAGACCAAGCAAAAGGTGGAGGCGGTAATAGCGGAATATGGATATACACCGAATCATTTTGCAAGAAGTTTGGCAGGAGCACCATCCAATATTATTGGTTTTTTCATCGCAGATATTAATGATACGAGTTGTTCAGAAGAATGGATAGGAATAAATTCACCCTATAACATGGAATTGTTATCGAATATTATCAGTGCTTTGAAAGAAAAAGGATATACCACACTAGTAAACATCATAACTGACCCAGAGGAGTTTAAATCGTTAAAGGAACTGTTTGAATCAAGAATGATTTATGGAGGTATCTTTGTCGGATTTCCATATATGACAAAGGAATTGACCGAAATATCTAAAAAGTATAATGCAGTATTTATCGACCAGTTTGCAGAAGAAGATGATGAGAATCAGAAACTAAAAATCGTGAATAGCGATAATGTTATGGGAGGTTATGAGGCAACAAGATATTTGGTTGACTGTGGTCATACAGATATTTTGCACGTAGAAGGAGATGAAAGATTGTCATCCATCGAAAGAAAAGTGGGATATTTAAAAGCGATGAGAGAACTAGGTGGTTTAGAGCCACATGTCATTTCTGGGATGTACCGAGAAGATGTCGCATATGAGCAGGCGAAGCAGTATTTAGAGAAATATAAACCAACTGCGATTTTTGCTTCAAATGACATCATGGCACTAGGGGTTATCAGGGCGATTGAAGAACTAGGGTATCAGATACCTACCGATATTTCTGTGGTAGGGTTTGATAACTTAAAGGTTGCGACTTGGTTGAAATTGAACCTTACAACTTTTGAAGTTTCGCTTAAAAACGTTACAGAATCTTGTTTGAGACTCTTATTTGAAGAAAAGACAGAGCACATCATGCACAAACCAGTTTTAGTTGAAAAGTCTACCGTTAGAAGAGGATAGACTTTTTTAACCAGAGAGATAAACGCGTGTTTACAATGGGATAAGAAAAGGAGAAAGATAATGGCTACAATCATAATTTCATTTATTTTATTTTCGGCGGCAGTTGGACTCATCACATTTTTAAAAACAAAAAACGATACTTTAACAACAAGTGACGGATATTTTCTAGGAGGAAGAAGTTTAACAGGCGGTGTTATAGCAGGATCACTACTGCTTACAAACTTAAGTGCAGCAAGCTTTGTGGGAATGTCAGGGCAGTCCTACTCACAAAATATGGCAGTTATGGGATGGGAAGTTGGATCAGGGATTACATTAATCGTTGTAGCGTTGTTTTTAGTACCTCGTTATTTAAAGCAAGGAATCACAACGATTCCAGATTTTATAGAGTCAAGATTTGATGGAGGGGTAAGAAAATTCATTACAATCTTATTCTTAGTAAGTTATATTGTTAATCTATTGCCAATAACGCTGTACTCAGGTGCAATTGCGATGGGGCAGATTTTTAATATCTCTGGAATTTTTGGTATTACATATGTACAATCAGTATGGTTGATGGTGTGGGTAATTGGAATCATCGGAGCGATTTATGCAATCTTTGGAGGGTTAAAAGCGGTTGCAATCTCTGATTCAATCAATGGTGTTGCGTTGGTAATCGGTGGACTACTTGTTCCAATCTTTGGACTTTTTATACTTGGTGGAGGAGATGTTGGAAGCGGATTTGATACATTTTTAAATAGTACGCCAGAAAAATTTGATGCGATTGGTTCAAATGATAGTTATTTACCTATTTCAACAATGTTTACAGGACTTTTATTAGTAAACTTATATTATTGGGGAACAGATCAGTCCATTATTCAAAGAGCACTTGGAGCAAAGAACTTAAAAGAAGCACAGCGTGGAGTAATCTTTGCAGGATTGTTAAAAGTATTAACACCACTTATGGTTATCATTCCTGGAATTATGGCATTCCAAATCTTAGGTGGCGGAATTGAAAATATGGATACGGTATATCCTCAGTTAGTAAGTGAAGTGTTGCCAGGTCCACTAGTGGGATTATTTGCAGCAGCACTTATGGGAGCGATTTTAAGTACTTTTAACAGTGTATTAAATTCAGCATCTACACTGTTTGCGTTGAATGTGTATAAACCAGCAAAGAAGGGAAATGTTTCAGATAATCAGCTAATTAAAGCTGGGAAGCTATTTGCGCTTGTAATTGCAGTGATTTCCATGTTTGTAGCGCCACTAATCTTAAATGCACCATCAGGGTTATTTGATTATTTACAAACAATAAACGGATTCTTCAATGTACCGATATTTACAATTATCTTCATGGGTTATATGACAAAGAGAGTACCACCGATTGCTGCAAAGGTTGCTATTACGTTCTTCGTATCAGTTTATGCAATTACACAACTTGTATGGGATACAGGATTGCACTACCTACATATCTCTGCTATACTGTTCGCATTGTCTTGCTTGATTATGTATGTGATAGGAAGAGTTAAGCCGATGGATCACGATTATGTTATGCCTGTTGCAAATGTAGTTGAGATGAAGCCTTGGAAATACAGATATACATTTAGTGGTTTTGTGATTTTTATTATGCTTAGTATGTATGTAGTATTCTCAAAATTGGGATTGGCAAGAGAAAGTGGTATTGGTGTGGATACAATTATAGCACTAGGAACAGTTGGAGCAGTGTGCGCGATTGGAGCGATTCTAATTGATAAGGCAGCAAAGAAAAAAGAGAAATAAAGCTAAGAGGAAAAAGAATGATTAAGTTTAATAATGATACATTTCATTTGTCAAATGATAATATAAGTTATATTTTTAAAATAATGAGAAACAAGCAGTTGGGACAATTGTACTTTGGTAAGAAGATTCGCCATAAAGATAATTTTGATCACTTGTTAGTAGAGCGTGGAGTAATCTTAGCGCCATGTGCTTTTGAGGGAGATTTGGACTTCTCCCTTGAAGTCTTAAAGCAAGAATATCCAGCGTACGGGACAGGGGATTATAGAGATCCAGCATATCAACTTACATTGGACAATGGAAGTAGAATTACAAACTTTGAGTATAAAGGTCACGAGATCATCAAAGGAAAAAATGCGTTGAAAGGATTGCCTCAAACGTATGGTGATAACGTAGAAACGCTAGAAGTTGTAATGTATGATGCATTGATTCAAACAGAGATGATATTGAAGTATCACGTATTCGATAATTTTTCAGGAATTGTACGCTCTGTAGAGTTTAAAAACTTATCAGATGGTATTGTCAAAATCAACCGAGCTATGTCATTGAGTTTGGATTTAGGGGATTATGATTATGAGATGATGACATTGGATGGAGCTTGGGCAAGAGAGCGTCACATCTCTACGAGAAAATTAGAAAAAGGTGTGCAGTCTATCTCGAGTAGTCGTGGGGCAAGCAGTGCGATGCACAATCCATTTATGGCATTGAAGAGACCAAATACGACAGAGAACTCTGGTGAGGTGTATGGACTTACATTAGTATATAGCGGAAACTTTTTGGCGCAAGCAGAGGTGGATGCATTTGATGTGACAAGGGTGATGATAGGGATCAATCCATTTGAGTTTGAATGGACTCTGAGAGAAGGAGAATCGTTCCAGTCACCAGAGGCTGTGATGGTGTATTCGGATCAAGGTCTTAACGGCATGAGCCAAAATTTCCATGAATTGTTTAGAAATAACTTGGTTCGTGGGAAATATAAGAATAAGACTCGTCCAATTTTGATCAATAACTGGGAGGCTACTTATTTTAACTTCACAGAAGAAAGCATTCTAGAAATCGCAACAAAAGCAAAAGAACTAGGTATTGAGTTATTTGTATTGGATGATGGATGGTTTGGAAAGAGAGACAATGACACAACGTCACTTGGTGATTGGTCAGTATACTTAGAAAAGCTTCCAAATGGAGTGGAAGGCCTTGCAAAGAAAATCAATGAACTAGGGATGGATTTTGGACTTTGGTTTGAACCAGAGATGGTGAATGAAATCAGCGAATTATATAAGACTCACCCAGAGTATGTAATTAAGACGCCAAATCGGAAGATGTCATATGG
>CAYJGW010000040.1:0-24575 GCA_964369425.1 uncultured Lachnospiraceae bacterium | reverse complement strand
AATTTATATTTTTTTTGTAAGTAAACGTACTTTGTTATCAATCATCGGAATTGTTTCCTCAGCCCAAGCGTACTGGCTCATATAATAACCATTATAGAGTTCATAATATTCCATATTTCCATTCATAATTTCATAATAATCGCAAGTAAATGAATCTGGTATAATTGCTTTTAGATTGTTTAGATTTTTTAAAATATATTCTATGTTATACTCCTTTAGTATCTTTTCTAATTCTTTTACGGCTCTCCAGACATAACTTTTTGTTACCGCATCATATTCTCTATCCTCCCAAAGATAACTAGATATCATGGAAGAAGTCATTGATCCACCTTTTTGGTTTACTAATAATGCCAATACTTCTTTTGCTTTTGCATTCTTTATAGGTATCAATTCTCCATTTTTAAAGAGATCAAATGCGCCAAAAGTTCTGACTACTACTTCTTTCTTCTCAGTTTTTATATTAGTAGATACTTCGCCTACAGGCTGACTGTTGTAATTGCTAATCTTCTTTAACTTCTTCAATATCTTTATGATATCTTCCGCTTCATAAGGTTTGAGAACATAACCGATAGCACCTACTTGAAAAGCGCGCATTGCATAATCCTCATATCCTGTTACATAGACAATTTCTAAATCTTCTTGTATATCCAATAATCGCTTACCAAGTTCAATCCCTCTCATTACTGGCATTTCAATATCTAAGAATGCTACATCAAAGCGATTTGTACAGACATAGTCAATTGCATCCATTGGATTATTGCAACATTGTAGCTTTTTAATTCCCTCTATATCCTTTAATACATATTTAAAGTTTTCAATTGCTAAATTTTCATCATCAACGTATAATATTTTCATCTTCTACCTCCTCTTCTAAAGGTATAATTATTTCAATCTTTGTCCCTTGATCAATTTTTGACTCCATAGTTATTATAGCATTACATTTATCCTCTAATCTCTTAGTTATATTCTTTAACCCTATCGAATCACTTTTTCTATCCTTTTTCACATCAAACCCTATACCATTATCCTCTAATTCTACACACACAAACTCATCTTCTTTTTTCGTAGATATGATTACAGTTCCACCTTCTATTTTTTTAGATATTCCATGTTTTATAGCATTTTCGACAAGTGGTTGTAATGTCAATGGTGGTATTTCAAAATCCACATAATCCAATTGGTAGACTATTTCTATATTTGGAAATCTCAACTGTTCTAAAAACACGTAATTCTTGACATGCTCAATCTCTGTCATGAAATCAATGTATGTTGTCGCATCTATACTATTCATATTATTTCTTAAATAGCGTGAAAATCTAATAATTGCTTTATCAGCCAAAGCTGGATCAAATTTACAAAGAGCACTGATTGAATTTAATGAATTGTATAAAAAATGTGGCTTAATTTGACTGAGTAGTAACCTCCTCCTATTTTCTATTAGTTCCCCTTTTAGTTGAATGGCTTTTCTTTGTTTTTTATACTCTTCTTGAATTAGCATATTAATGTTAAAGAAAATATATATACATATAGACGTTACAAAAACGACTCCTACATGCTCTTTTGTATTAAAAACGGTTACCTTTACAATATCTATTATACCACCTATGACTATAAAAATTAAAGGCAACCATCTTATTGTCGATTCTGTATCAAATTTATTTTTAATTAAAGAGTGAAGCGATAGTGTTACATATACCGTAATCGTAAACATAATAGATCCAACAAATATATAGATAAATTGTATGATATCTCTTGATGTAAACACCTCTATAATGAAACATAGAACTGCATTTACTGTATATATATTTATAAATTTTTGTAGTAGCTTTTCTCTTTTTTTATCAACTTCTTTTAAATACTTAAAAAATAATATAGGGGAAATGACTAGTGAAAACATATTAATAAAATATATTGTAACTGGTTCTTTAATAATATTTCCCATCGCTTGGCTTTCTGCAAATATCCATACACTGATTATCAAATATAACTGACCACTGATATTTATTATACTATAATTATCATTTGCTGCATTTACAGCCGATAATCCTAGCATTGCAAAACCTATAACAAACAGTAATACTGCAAAAAATATATTGTAATAGCTTGCCTCTAGTATTATATCGTTTGCTTCATTAATTGGAATTAGATATAATTTATTGTAATTACCTGATGAGAATTCATATGGAGCAATTGTCTCTATTCTGATTTCTTCTCCACTCATGTCAGGCCCTAATCTTATAATATTCCACTTATTTCCAGGAGTATTTACAAAAGGTACTGGTATTTCTTCTCCAAAACTATAGATTTCCTCCCCTTCTACATATACTCTCACTTCTTGATTCACACTTCTAAAAAATAAAGTATTATTTAACGCTGTTATTTCTGGAAGCCGTCCATAGATAGAAACTGGTTCATGTGCCTTTCTATCTAAGTTAATTGTCTCTTCTTTTAATTCTATTTTCTCATTATCTTCATAAGTATACCATCCAGTATAAGGACTTCTAATTCCTAAAAAATATGGATCTGTTGCATTATCTGTCTCCTTAAAGTATGGTATGACAGATATAATTATCGCTGCTATCATTAATATATAACAGATTATATTGGAATATTTACTCATCTTATCCTCACTTCTTTTTCGAACATAAAACCTCATATAAAACAAGCACTGATATGTTTTATATGAGGTCTTTATTATTCTAGAGTTTCCTCAGCATTGCTTTTATTTTCTTCTTGAGTTTCTTCTGAATTACTTTCATTGTCCTCTTTTATTTCTTCCGCTTTTGCTTCTCTTACTTTTGCAATAGATGCAACAACACTATTTTCTGAAACATTGATTACCTTAACACCTGATGTAACCCTTCCAAATGTAGAAATACTATCGCAAGCCATGCGGATAATAATTCCTTCTGTTGTAATAATCATTACTTCATTCTCTTCATTTACTGCCTTCATACCTACTAGATTTCCTGTTTTTTCAGTAATCTTGTAGCACTTCACACCTTTTCCACCTCTATTTTGAGGAGTAAATTCTTCCATCAAAGTACGTTTACCCATTCCTTTTTCAGAAACAAATAATAAGGCATCTCCTTGTGAGTTCATCTGCATTGCGATAACTTCATCATTATCATTGATATTCATCCCTCTTACACCCATAGAAGTTCTACCAGTGGAACGTACATCAGTCTCATTGAATCTGATACATTGTCCATGCTTTGTTGCTAGAATGATATCCTGTGAGTTATCTGTGAATTTTACCTCTATTAGTTCATCTTCTTCTCGAAGTGTAATAGCTGCTAATCCCGTTTTTCTCACATTTGCATAATCTAGGATTGAAGTCTTTTTCACGAGTCCTTTCTTAGTCGCCATGAATAGGTATTGACCTTCTTTATATTCACTGATTGGGATAACAGCTGTTATCTTTTCTTCCGGTTGTAATTGTAATAAGTTGATAATCGCTGTTCCTCTCGCTATTCTGCTCGCTTCTGGTATTTCATAAGTCTTCAGACGATATACTCTTCCGGTATTTGTAAAGAACATGATAAAGTGATGTGTTGTAGTCATGAACAACTCTTCAATATAGTCCTCATCAATGGTTTGCATTCCTTTGATTCCTTTTCCACCACGATTTTGACTCTTAAACGTATCCTCTGTCATTCTCTTAATATAACCAAGTTTAGTCATTGCTATTACAACATTTTCTCTTGGAATTAAATCTTCCATCGAAATATCAAACTCATCAAATCCGATTTCACTTCTTCTATCGTCACCAAACTTATCGGCTACAATTAGAATCTCTTCACGAATTACCCCTAGAAGAAGTTTTCTATCTGCTAAAATTGCTTTCAACTCTTTGATTTTTTCCATCAATTCGTTGTATTCTTTTTCAAGCTTTTCTCTTTCCAAACCTGTTAGTGCACGAAGTCTCATATCTACAATGGCTTGTGCTTGTGCTTCTGAAAGCTCAAATCTTTGAACCAATTCTGCTTTTGCAATCGTTACATTTGCAGAACCTCTGATGATTTTGATTACTTCATCAATATTATCAAGGGCGATTAATAACCCTTGTAAAATATGAGCACGCTCTTCTGCTTTGTTTAACTCATATTTTGTTCTTCTCGTTATTACTTCTTCTTGGTGTTTTAAATAGTAATTCAACATTTGAAGAAGATTCATTACTTTTGGTTGATTATTAACAAGTGCAAGCATGATTACACCAAATGTATCTTGCATTTGTGTATGTTTGTACAATTGATTTAGAATAACATTTGCATTCACATCTCTTCTAAGTTCAATACAGATACGCATACCTTCTCTGTTTGACTGATCTCCAAGGTCTGTGATTCCATCAATCTTTTTATCTCTTACAAGTTCGGCTATCTTTTCAATTAATCTAGCTTTGTTTACCATATATGGAAGTTCTGTTACGATGATGCGACTCTTTCCATTTGCCATTGGCTCAATATCTGTTACTGCACGAACACGAACTTTTCCTCTTCCCGTTCTATAAGCTTCTTCTATTCCTCTTGTTCCAAGAATAGTAGCTCCTGTTGGGAAGTCTGGACCTTTTACAATCTCTAATATATCTTCTAGAGAAGTAGGCGCCTTTGTAGCATCTTGCTCTCTATCGATTTCATCATCAATAATCTTTACGACTGCACCAATAACCTCTCTTAAGTTATGAGGTGGAATATTAGTAGCCATACCTACAGCGATACCAGTAGTACCATTTACTAATAAGTTAGGGTATCTTGCAGGCAATACAGATGGTTCTCTCTCTGTTTCATCAAAGTTTGGTGCAAAATCAACAGTATCTTTGTTGATATCTGCAGTTAACTCCATAGAAATCTTACTTAGACGCGCTTCTGTATAACGCATCGCAGCTGCTCCATCTCCATCCACAGAACCAAAGTTACCATGACCATCTACTAAAGGATATCTAGTAGACCAATCTTGTGCCATATTTACAAGAGCACCATAGATTGAGCTATCACCATGAGGGTGATATTTACCCATTGTATCCCCGACGATACGGGCACACTTACGGTGTGGCTTGTCAGGACCGTTATTCAACTCTATCATTGAATATAAAATTCTTCTTTGAACTGGTTTTAAACCATCTCTAACGTCTGGAAGTGCTCTAGATGCAATTACACTCATGGCATAGTCTATATAAGAGTTCTCCATTGTTTTTCGCAGATCTATCTCATGCACTTTATCAAATATATTGTCTTCCACTCTTTATTATCCTCCTATACATCAAGGTTCTTTACGTATTTTGCATTTTCTTCAATAAACTCTCGACGTGGCTCTACTTTATCACCCATTAATGTGGTGAATGTTAAATCTAATTCTGAAGATGCTTCTTCATCCATAGTTACTTTTAATAATACTCTATGCTCTGGATCCATAGTTGTATCCCATAACTGATCTGCATCCATCTCTCCAAGACCTTTGTAACGTTGAATCTTGTTATTTCCATCACGACCTATTTCTCCTAGAATCTGGTCTAATTCTTTGTCATTATATGCATACCATGATTTTTTGCTTTTTTCAACTTTATAAAGTGGTGGTTGTGCTAGATATACATATCCACCTTTGATAAGCTCTGGCATAAATCTATAAAGGAATGTCAATAATAAAGTACTGATATGAGATCCATCTACGTCCGCATCTGTCATGATGATAATCTTATGATATCTTAATTTTGCAATATCAAAGTCATCTTGAATTCCTGTACCAAATGCTGTAATCATTGCTTTGATTTCCGCATTTGCATAGATTTTATCAAGTCTTGCTTTTTCTACATTTAGAATCTTTCCTCTCAGTGGTAGGATCGCTTGTGTTTCTCTATTTCTTGCTGATTTTGCTGACCCTCCCGCAGAGTCTCCCTCCACGATGTAAACCTCGCAGTTCTTAGGATCTTTATCAGAGCAATCTGCTAATTTTCCAGGAAGTGACATCCCTTCTAGCGCAGATTTTCTTCTAGTCAAATCTCTTGCTTTTCTAGCTGCTTCTCTCGCCCTTTGAGCCATTACAGATTTTTCAACTGTCATCTTTGCTACAGAAGGATTTTGTTCAAGGAATATCTGCAGTTGATTACTTACGACGTTATCCACTGCTCCACGTGCTTCACTATTTCCTAATTTTTGCTTTGTCTGTCCTTCAAATTGAGGATCTGCTATTTTTACACTGATAATAGCCGTAAGCCCTTCTCTGATATCTTCACCTGAAAGATTTGGCTCATTATCTTTTAATAATTTATTCTTTCTAGCATAGTCATTAAAAGTCTTTGTTAAGGCATTTCTAAATCCTACGACGTGTGTTCCACCTTCTGGTGTTGTAATATTATTTACAAAACCATATGTGTTATCACTATAAGAATCGTTGTGTTGCATCGCTACTTCCACATATACATCATTTACTGTTCCTTCACAATAAATAACATGATTATAAAGAGAATCTCTACTTCTATTTAGGTATGTAACAAACTCACTGATACCACCTTCATAATGGAATTCTTTAATTCTTTCCTCTTCTTCTCTTTTATCTCTTAATACGATTTTCAAGTTTCTTGTAAGGAAAGCCATCTCTCTAAATCTTTGTTTTAAAGTATTGTAATCAAATACAGTCTCTTCAAAAATCTCTTTATCTGGTAAAAATGTTACTTGTGTTCCTGAAAAACTTTCATCACAAGTTCCAACTTCTTTTAGAGGATACATTACATGTCCTCTTTCATAACGTTGCTTATATACTTTTCCTTCTTTGCGAATTTCTACTTCTAGCCACTCTGAAAGAGCATTTACAACTGATGCTCCTACTCCATGTAACCCTCCGGATACCTTGTATCCTCCACCACCGAATTTACCTCCGGCATGAAGTACTGTAAATACGACCTCTACAGCTGGTAGTCCTGCTTTTTGATTGATTCCTACTGGAATACCTCTTCCATTGTCTACAACAGTAATAGAATTATCTTCATTGATTGATATATCTATTGTATCACAATATCCTGCTAACGCTTCATCTACTGAATTATCTACAATCTCGTAAACCAAGTGATGTAATCCTCTAATAGATGTACTACCGATATACATACCCGGTCTCTTTCTAACTGCTTCTAATCCTTCTAATATCTGGATCTGATCTGCACCATATTCTGCACTCATTTTAATCCTCCTACACTACACTTCCATTTTCTACATAAAAAATTTTATTAATATCAAAACGGTGATTGATAAATTCCTCTACACCTGTACAAGTAACCAGCGTTTGAATATCGTTTATACTATCTAGCAAATAATTCTGCCTATGCTTATCTAATTCAGAAAGCACATCATCTAACAATAAAATTGGTGTATCCTTTATTATTTTTTTTACTAACTCTATCTCAGACATTTTTAGCGATAAGGCCACTGTTCTTTGCTGTCCTTGTGATCCATACTTTCGTACATCTAGACCATTTACAAAGATAGCCATATCATCTCTATGTGGACCTACTGAGGTACTTCTTAGAGATAAATCTCTCTGTCTATTTTTTTGAAGACAAGATTCAAAAGTATGTTGTCCTATCGATTTTTCGTAGACTAATTTTACTTCTTCTTTTTCACCTGTCAGTTTGTAGTGAATATCATAGATAATCGCATTCATCTCTTGGATAAATCTCTCTCTTCTATTTATCACTTTATTCCCGTAATCAATCAATTGAATGTCCCATATATCCAAAGTCTCTATTAACTCTTTATAATTACCGATGTCTTTTAGCAATTTATTTCTTTGATTTACAACTCTATTATAATTCGATAAATCATTTAAATAGACTTTATCTAGTTGAGCTAATTCTAAATCGATGAATCTTCGTCTTTCCGAAGGTCCATTTTTTATGATATTTAAATCTTCAGGAGAAAAGAATACAAGATTTATAATCCCATATAATTCTCCTGCTTTTTTAATGGGCAATTTATTAATAGCAATTCCTTTTGGACTATTTTTTTTCAAGTGCATATCAACACAAAAATCAATCCCTTTTTTTTCTACAATTAACTCTATATGAGATTCTTCACTGTCAAACCTTATAATATCTCGATCTTTAGATCCTCTATGAGATTTTGTGGTCCCTGCTAAATAAATGGACTCTAATATATTAGTCTTACCTTGTGCGTTATCACCATAAAAAATATTTGCCTTTTCGTCTAATTCAATATTTAACAACTCATAATTTCTAAAGTTCTTTAGTTTCAGAGACTTAAGCTTCAATTTTGATTTCTTCTCCCTCAAAGGAGATTAACTCTCCTCCATATAACTTTTTGCCACGTTGAGTTTCTACTGAACCATCTACAACTACTAAACCACCTTGTATTACTTCTTTTGCTTCAACACCTGATTCAACTAATCCTACTGCTTTTAAAGCTTGTCCTAACTTTATATATTCATCTTTTTCTCTTATCTTTAAATTAATCATCTTTCACTCCTAGGATATTACATTAAAATTAACTGGTAATACTAAATACGTATATGTCTCTTTATCATTTTTTATAAAACAAGGAGATTTAGCATTTGTCATGTACAATGTAATATCTTCATCATCAATCACTCGTAGTGCATCCAATAAAAACTTAGGATTAAAACCTATCATTAAATCTTTCCCACTTTTATCAATCTCAATCTCTTCATCCATTCTTCCTATATGGGAATTCATTTTCAATTCCATGTTTTCAGATAGAATGTTAATAATAATTGGTTTCTTATCTCCTTCTTTTACAAGAAGGGTCGAACGATCGATACAATTTAGTAATTCTTTTTTATTAACAGTTACTTTTGTATCATAGTCAGTAGACATCATTTGATTAATATTAAAATAATCACCTTCAATTAATCTAGATACAACTGTAGTTTTATCAAATTCAAATACAATATGATTCTTTGTAAAATAAATCATGACATCTCTATCTGTATCACCTGGAAGTATCTTACTTATTTCAATTAATGTTTTTCCAGGAACAATAACTTTTTTATTATCATATATTTCTTTTAATTCAATATTTCTAACAGAAATGCGGTGACCGTCAAGTGAAACTACCTTTAGATTATTCTCTGTTACTTCAAATAGCTCTCCTGTCATCATAGGATTACTTTCGTTATCGGCTATAGAAAATATAGTCTGTCTAATCACTTCTTTTAATGTAAACTCCGACACTGTAATTAAATCTTCTTTTTCGATATCTGGAAGATAAGAAAAATCTTGTCCTGATTTTGAGTTAATATTAAATTTAGATCTTTCACAAGTAATCGTTGTCATTAAATCGTCATTTACTTCAATCGTAATATCATTATCAGGTAACTTCCTAACTATTTCAGAGAAGAGTTTTGCTTCAAGTGCAATAATTCCTCTATCTATAATCTCACCTTCTATAATTGTCTCAATTCCTAATTCCATATCATTAGCTGTTAATTTTATAATGTTCGTTGAAGCATCTATAAGAATACACTCTAATATAGACATTGTCGTTTTAGAAGGTACTGCTTTTGAAACAATACTAACTCCTTTTGCTAAATTAGATTTTGTGCATATTATCTTCATATGTGTAAAACTCCTTTCGAGGTCTCTTATATATATTTATATAGTATATAATCCGTCTTATTAGTCTTAGGGGCTGTGGATATGTGTAAAACCCCTTCAAACCTTGTAGTTAAAGGAAAAAGTCGAATGAATAACTACAAGGAGCGAGAAAGAAAATAAAGTGGATATTACGGATAAGGGAGAGGATACAATTTTTCAAGAAAAGATATCCTACAGTTATTATCCTGTTATTCTTAATTTATTACTAGAGTTATCCACATTTAAATTGGATTGATTTTCTTTATAATAATATCAACCGTATTTTTCAGTTTCTCATCTGTCTCTAAATTTTCTTTTATTTTGTCAATTCCATGCTTAATAGTAGTGTGATCTTTCTTATTTAATAAAAAAGAAATGGATTTTAGTGGTTCCTCAGTCATTGTTCGGCATAGATACATAACTATTTGGCGAGGTAATACGCATTCAGCATTCCTCTTTGTACTACAGATATCGCTGATAGGTATGTTAAAGTGTTCTGATACAATATCTAATATTAATTCTATAGTTACAGTCCTATTAGCATCAGGAGAAATCAGATCCTTTAAAGCAATTGAGGCTAGTTCTATATCTATTTTTTTATTCTGTAATCTAGACATAGCAACAAGTTTATTTAAAGAACCTTCTAGCTCTCGAATGTTAGACTTGATGTTTTCAGCAATGTAAGACATTACTTCATCAGGAATGTTGAATTTAGCTAAATCATCTTGTTCTTCTTTTTTTCTAAGTATAGCCATTCTTGTTTCATAATCTGGAGAGGATATATCAGCTAATATGCCCCATTCAAATCGAGTTCGTAGTCTAGCTTCAAGTGTTTCGATATCTTTTGGAGGACGATCACTTGATATAATAATCTGCTTGCCCGATATATGAAGTTGATTAAAAGTATGGAAGAATTCTTCTTGTGTACTTTCTTTTCCTATTAAGAACTGTACATCATCGATTAAAAGAACATCTATAGAACGATACTTTTCTCTAAAGAGTTGCATAGAGGATTCATTACCTCTTTTACCACTTTTTAAGGCATCAATCAGTTCGTTCGTAAATGTCTCACTTGTTACATAGAGTACTTTTTTACTAGAATCATTTTCTATAATATATCTAGCTACAGAATGCATAAGGTGAGTCTTTCCAAGCCCAACTCCTCCATATAAGAATAGTGGGTTATAAATCTCACCTGGTGATTCAGCAACTGCTAAAGAAGCAGCGTGAGCAAATTGATTGTTATTACCAACAACGAAAGTCTCAAACATATATTTAGGATTTAGATTAGCAGATTCGATAATCGTATTTAATTTTTTATTAACGTTTATCGAGGTATTCTTAGAATCTGTTGTGTTATTACTTATATCTCTCTCATCATGGAACAATATAATTTCATATTCATGATCAAGTAACTCAGCCACACAAACTTGGAGTGGGAGTAAGTACTTCTCTTTTACATAATCAATACTTCCTTTTAACTCTACACGAATATAGATTTTATCATCTACTACATCATAGACCCGTAGTGGTAAAATCCATGTCTTCATACGTATGTCAGATATAGAGTAATCTTCTTTTAATTTATTTATTATTTCTTCCCAGTGTTGTGTAACCACGTTCATCATTTTTTATTGCTCCCATTTTTACATAATCTTATAAGGTATATTCTACATCAAAATGACAAGATTAGCAAATGCATTTACTTTGTGGATAAAAAAATATTAAAAAAAATCCTTGATTTTAAGGATTTAATATCTTAAAAAGGGATAAAAAAAGAGTTTTTAAGGAGTTATCCACCAAATATTCAAGAGTTATCCACATTTTTTGGATAATTATCCAAAAAAAAAAGGATAAAATAGGAGAATATTTATTTAGAATTACTTGACTTTATAGAAAATTCTTATTATAATAATGAACGATGTCTAATAAAGATATTATTTTCTTATATTCATAGCAGGTTTATTTGTCTTTTAGATGAATTTATTTGTTAATATATAGGGGTTATAGATTTAAGGAGGTGGATTTCAATGAAGATGACATTCCAACCAAAAAAGAGATCTAGATCTAAAGTTCATGGATTTAGAGCAAGAATGAGTTCTGCAGGTGGAAGAAAAGTTTTAGCAGCAAGAAGAGCAAAAGGAAGAAAAAAATTATCAGCATAGGCCGCAGTAATGTGGTCTTTCTTTCTATTTTATGACAAATCAGAGGTGAGTTTTTGGTTTTTAGTGAATCACTCAAAAAAAATAAAGATTTTTTAGTGGTATATCGTAAAGGAAAATCTTTTGCAAATAAGTATTTAATAATGTATTTATTACCAAATAACAGAGAAATGAACAGAGTTGGTATCTCTGTTAGTAAGAAAGTAGGTAACAGTGTAGTTAGGCATAGGGTCACTAGGCTAATTAGAGAAAGTTATCGATTAGAAGAAGTGAAAATTCAATGCGGATATGATATAATATTTGTTGCGAGACCTACGATTAAGGGTAAGTCTTATGAAGAAGTGAAAAGTGCACTTGTTCATGTAGGAAAACTTCATAAAGTAATTAAAAATTAATTTGGTGATGAAGATGGTAAAGAAATTATTTATAAGCATTGTAAAATTCTATAGAAAATATATATCTAGGATAAAGCCATATAGTACATGTATTTTTGTTCCAACTTGTTCAGAGTATGCGATAGAAGCATTAAATAAGTATGGAGCCTTTAAAGGAAGTTTGTTGACTATATGGAGAATTTTGCGTTGTAATCCATTTTCAAAAGGCGGGTATGACCCAGTACCATAGGAGGAAGAAAGAAAAATGTCAGGAATTTTATTAACACAATCAACAACTCCTGTAATCGGACAGATAGCATGGTTACTAGGATATTTGATGGATGGAATCTATAATGTAGTTCATCAATTATTTGGAGTTCAAAACATTGGTATAGCTATTATATTATTTACAATCATTATCTATATGCTGATGTTACCGCTAACCATTAGACAACAAAAGTCGATGAAGTTGAATGCGGTAGTGGCACCAGAAGTAAAAAAAGTACAAGATAAGTATAAAGGGAAGACAGACATGGCTTCTCAACAACAGCAAAGAGAAGAGATGCAAGCTGTGTATGAAAAGTATGGAGCGAGCATGGCTGGTGGGTGCCTACCTCTTTTGATTCAGATGCCAATATTCTTTGGATTATATCAAGTAATTAGAAATATTCCAGCATATGTAGGAACGATAAAAGATTCTTATGTTCCACTGATAGATGCGATTCAAGATACTTCAGGGTATCAAAAAGTTATGGAAGGTATTGGTAAAGAGTCACCAATTCTTGTAGATCCAGAAAAATTTGATTATACAAACGTAGATACTTTAGTGGATGTATTATATAAGTTTACTTCAGATACATGGAACCAGCTAATTGATGCATTTCCATCACTAGAGTCATTGATTGTTAGTACACAAAATGAAATAGAACAATTGAACTATTTCTTAGGGATTAACATTGCAGAATCACCAATGAGCATTATAACAGAGAATTTTTCTTCAAACTTTTTAATGGCTCTTGTAGCATTATTAATTCCACTTTGTTCAGGGTTAGCACAGTATATGAGTGTAAGATTATCTCAATCAAGACAGACGATAGATAAAGATAATCCAATGGCTTCTTCGATGAAAGCAATGAATGTAACAATGCCTTTGTTCTCTGTATTCCTTTGTTTTACAGTTCCAGCTGGTATGGGAATTTACTGGACTGTTAGTGCACTGGTAAGAGCAGTTCAACAAGTATTGTTAAATAGACATTATGATAAGATTCCAATTGAGGAACTCGTGAAAAAAAGTCAAGCAAAAGCGGCTAAAAAAAGAGAGCGTAAGGGTGAACAAGTAAGTAAGATAAACCAAATGGCTCAAATGAACGCAAAGAAGATTCAAGAAAATAAAGGGTCTACAATGTTAACTAGTGAAAAAGAAGAGCTAATTAGCAAAGCGAAAGAAAATAGTGAAAACGCACAACCAGGAAGTTTGGCTTCTAAGGCAAATATGGTAAAGCGTTACAATGAAAATAAAGAATAAGTTCATTTTAAAGATGGAGGGTGTTGTGATGGAAATGATAACTGTAAAAGCGAAGACAATCGAAGAAGCAATAACAAAGGCTTCAATCCAATTGAGCGTCCCAAGTAGTGATCTTGCATACGAAGTAATTGAAAAAGGAAGTTCAGGTTTTTTAGGCATCGGAAGCAAGGTTGCTGTCATTAAAGCTTCTGTAAAAGTTGATGAGGTAGAAGAAACTAAGGTAGAAGAAAATGTTGTTCAGACAGAAGAAATAAAGGAAGTATCGGAAAGTCAATCAGTTGAAGTTGTGGAAAAAAAGCCTAAAAAAGATGTAAAATCAAATGCGGAAGTGATAGCAGTTTGTAAAGCTTTCATTGAAGATACCATCAAAGAGATGAACATAGTAGGAAGTGTTAATGCAGAGATGGATAAAGAGGGTGAGTTATCTATTACAGTTGAAGGCGAGAACATGGGTGCTTTGATAGGTAAAAGAGGACAAACTTTAGATTCATTACAATATCTTGTGAATAGAGTTGCTAACAAATATACAGATGAGTATATAAGAGTAAAGCTAGACACAGAAAATTATAGAGCGAGAAGAAAAGAAACATTAGAAAATCTTGCGAAAAATATTTCTCATAAGGTAAAAAGAACGAGAAGACCAGTATCTCTTGAACCAATGAATCCTTACGAGAGAAGAATTATTCATTCAGCATTACAAGGTGATAAAAATGTAACAACTCATAGCGAAGGTGAAGAGCCTTATCGTAAAGTAGTTGTAACACTTGCAAAAAGATAATATGAAGGGCGGGGATTCTTGTAATCTCCGCCCAATTCATAATATAATTTAGGAGGAATATATGTTAGTAAATGAAACAATTGTTGCGATTGCAACTCCAATGAGCAGTTCTGGAATAGGAATTATCAGGATTAGTGGAGCAAACGCATTTACAATTGCTGATCGATTATATGAAAGTAAGAATGGAAAGAAAGTTTTATCAAAGCAAAATTCTCATACCATTCATTATGGATATATCAAAGACCAGTCAGAAACATTAGATGAAGTCTTAGTGTCAATTATGAAGGGACCAAATAGTTATACGGGGGAAGATACTGTAGAGATTAATTGTCATGGTGGTGTCTTTGTTATGAAGAGGGTATTAGAATTAGTTGTAAAAAATGGTGCAAGACCTGCAGAACCAGGAGAGTTTACAAAGAGAGCATTTTTAAATGGGAAAATGGATTTGTCTCAAGCAGAGGCTGTAATGGACTTGATTGATTCAAAGAATCAATATGCATTAAAGAGTTCAGTTACACAACTAAAAGGTAGTGTGTATGATAAAATAGAGAAAATACGAGCAAAAATTTTATTTGAAACTGCTTTTATAGAGACAGCTTTAGA
This sequence comes from uncultured Lachnospiraceae bacterium, assembly GCA_964369425.1. GTDB lineage: Bacteria > Bacillota > Clostridia > Lachnospirales > Lachnospiraceae > CAUPWF01. The sequence continues at coordinate 9,535 of CAYJGW010000040.1, read as the reverse complement.
TGATCCAGAACATATTTCTTTAGAAGGATATTCAGAAAAATTAGGAAAAGTAGTAGAAGAAAATCTTATTAAAATAGATAGTTTAATTCATTCTTTTGATGATGGGAGAATATTGAAGGAAGGTATTAAAACTGTAATAATAGGAAAACCAAATGCAGGAAAATCCTCTCTTTTGAATTTGTTAGCGGGTAGTGAAAAAGCAATTGTAACAGATATCGAAGGAACAACGAGAGATATTATAGAAGAAAGTATAAATATCGGGGGTATTACATTGAATGTGTTTGATACAGCAGGTATTAGAGATACAGAAGATGTAGTGGAAAAAATAGGTGTAACAAGAGCGAAGGAATATGCTAATGATGCAGATTTAATTATTTATGTAGTGGATAGTTCAAAAGATTTAGACGAGAATGATATGGATATTTTTGAAATAATTAAGGAGAAAAAATCGATTGTACTATTGAATAAATCTGATTTAGATAATAAAATTACTATAGATAAGATTCGAGAATATGAACTCGATGAAAATATTCCAGTATTGCCTATTTCAGCAGCACACAATACAGGGATAAAAGAATTAGAAGATAGTATAAAAACACTATTTTTTAGAGGTGAAATATCATTAAATGACGAGATTTATATTACTAATATGCGACAAAAATCTGCATTAGGAGAGGCAAGAGAAAGTCTAAATAAGGTATTAGAGAGTATTCAAATGCTAATGCCAGAAGATTTTTATTCTATTGATTTAATAGATGCATATGAATCTTTAGGGAAAATAACAGGTGAAACGATAGGAGAAGATTTGGTAAATGAAATATTCAGCAAATTCTGTATGGGAAAATAATGATCAATGTGATGTCATCGTAATAGGAGCAGGGCATGCAGGGTGTGAGGCATCATTAGCTGCAGCAAGGTTAGGGTTAAAGACGCTTATTTTTACTGTAAATGTAGAAAGTATAGCTATGATGCCTTGTAATCCGAACATAGGTGGTACATCAAAAGGTCATTTAGTAAAAGAGGTAGATGCTTTAGGTGGAGAAATGGGGAAAGTTATTGATCAGACATTTATTCAATCTAAGATGCTTAATAGATCAAAAGGTCCTGCAGTTCATTCACTGCGAGCACAAGCAGACAAAGATTGGTATAGTAGAACTATGAGAATGGTCCTACAAAATCAAGAAAATTTGGAGATTAAGCAGGGGGAAGTTGCAGATTTAATAGTAGAAGAAAGTAAGATTAAAGGTGTGGTTACTTATTCTGGTGCAATTTATAGATGTGGGGCTGTGATTCTTTGTACAGGAACCTATCTACAAGCAAAGTGTATATATGGTGATGTAAGCGTAAATACAGGACCAAACGGACTACAAGCTGCCAATTACTTAACTGAATCTCTAAAAGGTCTAGGAATTGAACTGAGACGCTTTAAAACAGGTACACCTGCAAGAGTTGATAAGCATTCAATAGATTATTCTAAAATGGAAGAGCAATTTGGAGATAAAAAGATTGTTCCTTTTTCATTTACAACCAATCCAGAAGATATTCAAAAAGAGCAAATATCTTGCTGGTTGACATATACAACAGAAGAGACACATAGAATCATCCGAGATAACTTGGACCGTTCCCCTCTATTTTCGGGAATGATAGAAGGAACAGGACCGAGATATTGCCCATCTATAGAGGATAAGGTTGTAAAATTTGCTGATAAGAATAGACATCAAGTATTCATAGAGCCAGAGGGTCTTGAAACAAATGAAATGTACATAGGGGGAATGTCAAGCTCACTTCCAGAAGATGTACAGTATGCAATGTACAGAAGCGTTCCAGGTTTAGAAAATGTCCGAATTGTACGAAATGCATATGCAATTGAATATGATTGTATAGATGCGAGACAATTGAATCCAACTCTTGAGTTTAAAGAAATCAGTGGACTTTACAGTGCAGGACAATTTAATGGTAGTTCGGGTTATGAAGAAGCAGCCGCACAAGGTTTAGTGGCAGGAATAAATGCAGCATTAAAATTATTGGGTAGAGAAGAGATTATTATTGATCGTTCAGAAGGATATATAGGAGTATTGATAGATGACTTAGTTACAAAAGAGAGTCATGAGCCATATAGAATGATGACTTCAAGAGCTGAGTATCGACTACTACTAAGACAAGATAATGCAGATCAAAGGTTGAGTGAAAAAGGTTATACTATAGGACTAGTGGATGATAAAAGATATGAATATCTAAAGTATAAAGTGGATAAGATTGAGAAAGAAGTAGAGCGAATGAGTACAACTTCTTTAGGTGCAAATGATAAAGTTAATTTATTATTAGAAAAATACGGAAGTACGCCACTTAATTCAGGTGCTACATTTGCTGAATTAATTAGACGACCAGAACTCAGTTATGAAATTTTAGGAGAACTTGATAAAAAAAGAGAATCCATAGAAGAAGATATTGTTGAACAAATTAATATAAAAATAAAGTACGATGGTTATATAAAACGCCAGTTAAAGCAGGTGGAGCAATTTAAAAAACTTGAAAATAAAAAAATCCCAGAAAACATTGATTATGACAATGTAAATAGCTTACGTATAGAAGCTAAACAAAAGTTAAAACAGCATAGACCTACTTCGATAGGTCAAGCTTCGCGTATTTCAGGGGTATCACCAGCAGATATATCTGTTTTGTTGGTATATATTAGTTAATTAATTACAAGTATAGTACGAAATGAGGTAATATGAATAGATACAAAGAATATTTGAAAAGCATAAATGCAGAGTTAGATGATAAAAAAGAAAAACAATTCCGACAGTACTATGAATTATTAGTTGAACGAAACAAAGTGATGAATCTTACAGGGATAACAGAGTATGATGAAGTGGTTGAAAAGCACTTTATAGATAGTGCTTTGGTATCAGCTTTTCATGTAATGAAAGGTTCCTTGATCGATGTGGGAACAGGCGCTGGTTTACCAGGAATCCCTTTAAAGATATTGTTTCCTGAGCTGAAGGTTGTCTTATTAGATTCTTTAAATAAAAGAATTAATTTTTTGGAAGAAGTTATTGAAAAGTTGGAATTAAAAGATATTACAGCAATCCATGGAAGAGCAGAAGATTATGCGAAAAAGGAAGAGTATAGAGAAGGATTTGATTACTGTGTATCAAGAGCAGTAGCGAACTTATCCACATTGTCTGAATATTGTTTGCCATTTATCCAAGTGGGAGGTAGCTTTATATCTTATAAATCAGGTGAAGTAGATTTGGAGATAGAAGAATCAAAAAGAGCTATAGAGATATTAGGTGGAAAAGTTGAAAGGATTAATAAAATAGAACTTCCTAATAAGAAGGGAAGTAGAAGTTTTATCCAAATTAAAAAAATATCAAATACAGATAAGAAATATCCACGAAAATCTGGATTACCAACTAAAAAACCATTATAAAAGAGTGTGACCAACTGGTCACACTCTTTTATAATATTCTTTACGCTTCTGACTCTTGTAGAAGAAAGCATACTTGGTCAATAAATTGAGTTGGAGTTTCTAATTGTGGATATTTCTTAGCGTTTTTCATATTGATAATCTCAATTGATGGCATGTATTCTTTATAACTATCCGCAATCTCTCGATATTTTTCACATTCACTAGTTAGCAAAATAATACTGTTGTTAATACTTGATAAACTAGGAGTGATATTGATATTACAATACTTTCCAACAATACTTCCGTATAAGAATTTCGAACTAGATTTATCAAGGTGAGAAGCTTCACAAAAAGCAGCAATATCATTTGTTTTTATCAAATCCGGATTAAAGAAGTACTCATCTTCAAATAAAGATGTTACTCGTTTCTTATTATTTAATATATTATAAAGAAAAGTACCTATAATAGGGATAGAAATTACATATTTGAATGTTTTTGTTCTCTTGCTTGGTAATTTTGAAAAGTCTCGTATAGCAGAAGGATTTGCTATAATAATTTTATCAATTATATCTATATTATAAAGTGCGGTCATAATAGGAATAGAAGCAGAACTTCCGCTAGTTATAATATCAGTTTTTTCGCCAATAATCTGCTTAACAAAGTCAGAAATTAATTGAACAAATAAAAAATTAGTGTATGTTAAATTTGGTTTTTCAGACTTTCCACATCCTAATAAATCAATAGCATAAACAGTATTATTCTTTGATAATCCTTCTATAACTTTGTTCCATTCATAATTAGAAGAATATACACTCAAATCGTGAATTAGTAGAATTGGAGATCCATTTCCTGTTTTACTATAAGATATTCTACCAAACCTCCAATTATATATTTGTTCAGGTCTAGCTTGTAAAACATTACTCATTGTTGCAAAATAACAGCAAAACTTATTGATTAAGAAAATAACAAATGTAACTATAGAAAAAAAGGAAACTATAGCTGTAAAACGCTTTTTCCATTTCATAATATACACCACCTTTTAGTATTAAAAATATTGTCTACTTATTATACTATACTTTTAAATAGAAAGAAATAAGTATAAATAAAATTTTATAGTTAAACAAAGGAACAGAGAATGTTTCACGTGAAACATTCTCTCACGAAAATAAAATTAAAAATGTTTCACGTGAAACATTTTTTTGTGGATAATACTTAAAATAAATGATATAATGAAACAGTTGAGAAAGGTAGGAAAAGTAAATGGGAAGAATAATCGCAGTAGCAAATCAAAAAGGTGGAGTGGGTAAAACTACTACAGCTATAAATTTATCCGCATGTCTAGCAGAAAAAGGGAAAAAAGTTTTAGCAGTTGATATGGATCCGCAAGGAAACATGACTAGTGGACTGAGTCTAGATAAAGAGGCGGTCGAAAAATCCACATACGATTTATTAATCGGTAATGTTACAATAGAAGAAGCGATTGAAAAAGAAGTATTTGAAAACCTAGATATACTACCGACAAATATCAATCTTTCAGCAGCAGAAGTAGAGTTAATAGGTATTGAAAACGTACATTATATTTTAAAAGAAAGTTTGGCAAAAGTTTGTGAGAATTACGACTTTGTCATTATTGATTGTCCGCCTTCTCTCAGTGTACTAACCCTCAATGCAATGGTAGCAGCAGATTCAATCTTAGTGCCAATACAATGCGAATATTATGCATTAGAAGGATTGACACAGCTAATGCATACAATAAGTTTAGTTCAAGAAAGATTAAACCCAGAGTTAGAAATAGAAGGGGTTGTATTTACGATGTATGATGCCAGAACAAATTTGTCATTGCAAGTTGTAGAAAATGTCAAAGACAATCTAAATCATAATATCTATAAAACAATTATTCCAAGGAATATAAGACTAGCAGAAGCGCCAAGTCATGGGTTGCCTATTAATAAGTATGATCCAAAATCTATAGGTGCTGAAAATTATGGATTATTAGCAGATGAAGTAATTAATAGAGGAGAAGATGAGTAATGGCAGTAAGAAAAGTCGCATTAGGAAAAGGATTAGATAGTTTAATACCAAAAGCAAATACTAAAGTAGCTGTAAAAGAAGAAGTGAAAGAAAAAACAGAAGAAGTAAAGGAAGTTTTAAATACTAAAGAAAATAGTAAAGAAGAAATTAGTGAAAAGTCACTAGAACAAATAGTGAAAATTTCATCAGTAGAACCAAATAGAGAGCAACCGAGAAAGCAGTTCGATGAAGATGCGTTAATAGAACTTGCAGATTCTATCAAACAATTCGGTGTATTACAACCACTTTTAGTTCAAAAACGTGATGATTACTACGAGATTATTGCAGGTGAAAGAAGATGGAGAGCTGCGAAATTAGCTGGAGTTAAAGAAATACCGGTAATCATTAAAGAATATACAGAACAAGAAATTGTAGAAATTTCATTAATAGAAAATATACAACGAGAGAACCTTAACCCAATTGAAGAAGCAATGGCGTATAAAAGATTGATAAAAGAATTCAATTTAAAGCAAGATGAAGTAGCAGAACGAGTGTCGAAAAGTAGGACAGCTGTTACAAATACCATGCGTCTTTTAAAATTAGGGCAAAAAGTACAGCAGATGATAATTGATGACATGATAAGCACAGGACATGCTAGAGCACTATTAGCACTAGAAGATAAAGAAGCACAATATCAAATAGCAATGAAGATATTTGATGAAAAACTTAGTGTAAGAGATGTTGAAAAGCTTATTAAAAATATTAAAGCACCAGAAAAAGTAAAAGAAATCATAGAAACAGATGTAAATACAGTTGTTTACAATGATATTGAAAATAAAATGAAGCATATTCTTGGGACGAAAGTGAAAATAAATACAAAAAGTAAAGATAAAGGGAAAGTAGAGATTGAATATTATTCGGAAGATGAACTCGAACGCATATTCGAATTAATAATGTCTATTACCGAATAAAGTAAGGAGAAAGTGTGGAAAATAGTATATTATTTAATATGGGTTTTGATCCCATTATATTAATTGTTATTATGTTTATTGCCATAGTAGTACTATTTGTACTATTTAGTAATGTGAATATGAAATATGGTCGTTTACGAGCAAATTACAATACATTTATGAAGGGGAAAGATGGGAAAACCCTTGAGAATGCGTTCGTAAAAGGGTTTCAAGATATAGAAAGACTTGAGGAATTATATAAGCAAAATGAGAGTGCAGTAAATGACTTAAAGAAAAATCTAAACAAAAATTACCAAAAATTAGGAATTGTAAAGTATGATGCCTTTGATGAGATGGGTGGAAAATTGAGTTTTGCTCTCACAATGTTAGATGCAAAAGATAATGGTTTTCTTATCAATGCGATGCACAGCAGAGAAGGTTGTTACACCTACATTAAGGAAATTGTAAAAGGGAAAAGTTATATAGAGTTAGCAGCAGAAGAAGCTGAATCATTAGAAAGAGCAATCTACCAAGAAACTTATGGGTTAGATATATAGAATAGAATAGAATAGAGCGAGGAAGAATAATGTTAGATATAAGATTTGTTAGAAATAATCCAGATGTAGTAAAAGAAAATATAAAGAAGAAGTTTCAAGATGACAAGTTACCTTTAGTTGATGAAGTAATCGAACTTGATCAACGTAATCGTGATATAAAGGGCGAAGTAGAATCATTACGAGCAAATAAGAACAAAATATCAAAGCAAATAGGCGCATTAATGGCACAAGGAAAAAAAGAAGAAGCTGAAGTGATTAAACAAGAAATTGCTTCTCAAGGAACAAAAATCGATGAATTATCAAAAGAGGAAAAGGAAGTAGAAGAAAAAATCCTAAAAATCATGATGACAATTCCTAATATTATTGATGATTCTGTACCAATTGGTAAAGATGATAGCGAAAATGTAGAACTTCAAAAATATGGTGAACCAGTAGTACCAGATTTTGAAATACCTTATCATACAGAGATTATGAGTAAGTTTAAGGGGATAGACACAGATAGTGCAGGAAAAGTCGCAGGGCAAGGATTTTATTATCTATTAGGGGATATTGCGCGACTTCATTCAGCAGTGATTTCATATGCAAGAGACTTTATGATTGATAGAGGTTTTACGTATTGTATTCCTCCTTATATGATTAGAAGCAATGTAGTTACAGGCGTAATGAGTTTTGCTGAAATGGATGCTATGATGTATAAAATCGAAGGAGAAGATTTATATCTGATTGGAACCAGCGAGCACTCTATGATAGGAAAATACATTGATTCGATTGTTCAAGAGGAAGAATTACCACATACATTAACGAGTTATTCACCATGTTTTAGAAAAGAAAAAGGAGCACATGGTATTGAAGAACGTGGGGTATATAGAATTCACCAGTTTGAAAAGCAAGAGATGATAGTGGTGTGTAAACCAGAAGAAAGCATGAAGTGGTATGACGTGATGTGGAAGAATACAGTTGAATTGTTCCAAACACTAGATATCCCAGTAAGAACCCTAGAATGTTGTTCAGGAGACTTGGCTGATTTGAAAGTGAAATCAGTGGACGTGGAAGCATGGTCACCAAGACAAAAGAAGTATTTTGAGGTGGGAAGTTGTTCAAACTTAGGTGAAGCACAAGCAAGAAGATTAAAAATACGTGTGAATGGAGAAAGTGGAAAGTACTTCGCACATACGCTAAATAATACAGTAGTGGCTCCACCAAGAATGCTAATTGCATTCTTAGAGAATAACTTGCAAGAAGATGGAACTGTTAGAATCCCAGAAGCATTGAGACCGTATATGGGTGGAAAAGAAATTATCTCATAAAGGAAGTAGAATATGCATCGATATTTAAAATCAATTGGTTTTAGTAATTTGGAATCTAAAGAAGAGTTGAGGGGACTTCTCAGCAGAATTCAAGAAAACGCTGATATCACAGATGAATTAGAAGTTGATAAAGAAAAAATCTGCAAGTACGCAAAATATTTTAATAAAAACACAGGAATTATCGTTCAGGGAAGTATAAATGAACAAGAACAATTTCAGAATGAGTTTTATTATCCATTCTATAAGGGAACGGAAATCAGTTCTTATGCAGATATCATTATAGAAAGAAAAAAGGATAATGAGTCGTATATGGGCATCTGTGAAGATGTCCGTATAGGGGTATCTCTTATTTTCTTTCTACAAAATTCATTGGATTATCTAAGAGCAATAGAGAGAGGAACTATAGGAAAACAAGGATCCTCACTAACACTGATTGGTCTCTCGAAATCAGGAAAGATATTACTTCCTATAGAAAAAGATCAAGAACAAATAAAACATTCTAAGGAAGAATCTAGAAATCGTATGATGCTAATCAGTGCTGCTAGAAGAGGTGATGCAGAAGCTATTGAGACTTTAACCTTAGAAGACATAGATACATATAGTAAAGTTTCAAAAATGTTGATTTCTCAAGATGTATTTAGTATTGTAGATACTTATTTTATGCCATATGGTGTAGAATGCGATGAATACTCTATCATGGGAGAGATACTCTCTATCAAGACCATAAAAAATAGTATAACCAATGAAGAGATGTACTGCATGAAATTAGATGTCAATGAAATGGTAATTGAAGTATGTGTACCAGTCGAAGAAACACTAGGAGAACCAGCGATAGGAAGACGTTTTAAGGGTGTTGTATGGCTTCAAGGGCATATTAACTTTGTAGAGTGATAAGTTGATATAGGGAGAAAAGAAAGGGGGAAATAAAAATGATGATGATTATATCTGGAATACTTTGTTTAATAGGAGTAGTGCTTTTTGGTGCTGATCTTGCGCCATTTTCGGTTTCGGCCCCATTAATGCTAATCTCTTTTATAATATTTGAACTTTCCTCGGCTAAAGATGCCTTTGCTAGGGGCAACAGTACTATAGGATACCGTCGTTTAATAATAGGGATAGCAGCAATAGTACTTTCTATCTTTTTTGGTGTGATATTCCTCTGTTCTAGCCTCTAAAAAGGTTTCTTATTAAGTTGACTTTTTCTATTTGGTAGAGTAAACTAATGGAGTAGAAAAAATACAGGTGTATTTAATGATACATGCTCTCTTAGTTAAATGGATATAACGGACCCCTCCTAAG
>CAYJGW010000039.1:0-24871 GCA_964369425.1 uncultured Lachnospiraceae bacterium | reverse complement strand
TCATGCTTAGATACCAAAAAAAGCAGGGAGTTATAGAAAGTGAATTACGACTCTTCTTTCAAAACTTCCTGAGATTCAACCAATGGTCATCAGACTATTGTAGCTTCAGAAAGGAAGTGGAGTATGGCAAAGGAGAATCCGTTAAGTAAAGCGGTAATACAAAAAATGTTCTGGAAGGAACCTAGTCGATTTGCAGCTGTTTGTAATGGCGTAGTGTATGATGGAAAGGAAAAGGTTCACCCAGAGATGCTAGAGGAAGTAGATTCTGATGTATCAGAAGTGATACCAAATCTAGTAGATGCTGAGACACTAGAGCGAAGACGAGATGTAGTCATGCGAGTAAAAGATGGAACCACCATAAAGATAATCGGTATAGAAAATCAAGAAGAGATTCACTACGCGATGCCTCTTCGCGCGTTAGTTTACGATACCTTAGGCTATGTAGAAGAAGCAAAAGCGATTGGAAAGAAAAGAGAATTAGAAAAGCCAAAACAAACAAGAGCAGAATTCTTATCCAAGTTTGGAATTGATGACAGATTATCGCCTATTATAACCATTGTTTTATACTATGGTGAGGAGCCATGGGATGGACCAACCACCTTTCGAGAAATGATAGGAGAGGTAGAAGCAGAACTAGAAGAATATCTACCAGAGTATAAATTAAAGATTGTCGAACTTCGAGGAGATAAGGAATATGAATTCCATAACGAAGAAGTAGAACAGTTATTTCAAATTGCAAAAGGATGCTTTAGAGAGAAGAAATTAAAAAAAGTCGGAAAAACCAAAGTAAGAAAAGATGTAGCTCATATGCTGGCTACAATCTTAGGAGCAGACGAGTTGGTAGAGAAAGTCGAAAAAGAGGAGGAAGTTGAAATGTGCAAGTATTTTGAGAAGTTAAAGGCTGAGGGAAGAGAGGAAGGCGAGAGATTGGGAAGGCAGGAAGGCGAGAGATTAGGAAGACATGAGGATAGAATTGAATTAATAATGAATCAATATAAAGAATTGTCGGTAGAAGAAGTTGCAAAGTTCTTGCGATGTGATAAGGGGATAGTGGAAGCAGTATATCAAATCCAAGATATGCAGGGAAAAGATGTGGGGGTAAAAGCAGTGTATGATATTTTTGAAGAAAAGGGATTGTTGAATCAGTTATAGATATTATTTTGTAAAATAGTAACAAGTTCAAGATATACAAGGAAAAGATTTAGTGGAATACATAAAATATGTCCACTAAATCTTTTTTGATATAGTTTGTTTACTTCAGATATTTATCTTGATTTTGGCAGACTTCAACCATAGCTAAGATATTCTCTGGAGGAACGTCAAATTCTAAGGCATGAGTTGGCGCAATGATATAGCCACCGTCTTTATACAATACATCGTAGATGCGTTTCACTTCTGCTTTTACTTCATCAGGTGTTACATAAGGTAAGCATTGCTGTGTAGAGATACCACCCCAGAATGCTAACTTATCTCCATATTGCTCTTTGATTGCTTTGATATCATAGACTTCTGGTTGGAAGGTTTGATAGCAATCGAGACCGATTTCGATAAGGTCTGGGAAAAGCTCATGGCAATCGCCACAAGAGTGTTGAAGTACATAAAGTCCTTTGTCTTTTACTTTCTTATAAAGTTTTGCCATCTGTGGTTTGATATAGTGCTTCCAGTGAGGATAGCCCATTATCAACCCCTTTTGTTGCCCCCAATCATCACCAAAGTAGATGCCATCGAAGTCATATTCCAGAGCGATGTCTACAAGGTTACAGTAATAATCACCAATTTTATTAAAAAAGTCTTCGGTTTCTTCAGGACAAGCAACCATACCCATTAATACATTTTCCATATCGGCAATAGCCCAAGCGCGCTCAAACATAAGGAAACCAAAGCCATACATCATAAAGCGGTCGTCTCCATTGGCACGAGCGGTCATCATCTCTTCACATTCTGCCCGAAGTCTTGCGATATCGCAAGTCGGAAAGACGTAATCATGGTCTTCTAAATCATCGATTTGATAGTCGTCAGGTAGACCGATATCTTTATCTGCTCCTGTTCGATTCCATACTACTCCAAATTCATCCATAAAGTGTCCTGGCTTGTCCGCTAACTCCGTAGGCCATCCCCAGTATTGCTTATAATATAGGTGTGTACCTAATTTTTGTTCAATGTCAGGATCTCCTGTATGCTCAATTAATCTTTCAAGAGCTTGTTGTGTAAAATCAAGATGAAATGGTGCAAAATCAGTATCTTGGTGGTTTAATGCAGCAATTACGCGTTCTCTTCTTGTCATAATACTCACTCCTTTTTTTCTCGTTTATTATATGTTGCATTATATAGTCAATTAGTATAATATAATAGATAATGTTAGTCGAAAAAATAGAAAAATTGTTCAAGGGAGAATCGGAGTTTTGGAAATTATTTATAATATGGTCGAAATAAAAGAGTTATTGACGGATTTTTATGTGCTAACTGACTGTAGAGTAGCTGTTTTTGATAAACAATATCAAGAAGTGTATGCATACCCCAGTAGACTATCGAACTTTTGTAGCATTATTCGAGAAGATGAAGCGCTATACAACTGTTGCAAAAACGATGATTTTAAATATTTTAGTCATTGCGAGATGACAAAAAAACCAGTGCTGTATACTTGCCATGCAGGTCTTTATGAGATTATTGTTCCAATCACTATGAATCAGACGATTGTGGGATATATCATGGCAGGACAGATTTATGGGGAAGATAGCTATCTCAATAACTTCGAAAAGATATGTCAACATTTTGAAGGGCATGAGATTGATTTAGAAAAATTGTCTTATGAATATGAGAAAAGTAATAAAATTGCGTTTGCTAAAATAAAGGCCACAAAAAACTTAATGGAGATTTTTAGTCAACACATCAGTAATACCCAGATGGTGACAAAGAAGAAAGATTCATTAGCAAGGGAAATGGATGAATACATACTGGAGCATTTATCTGAGGACTTGAATGTAGAAGCGCTATGCAGAAAATTCCAGTATAGAAAGACCAATTTTTACAAAGTGACTAGTAGCCTTTATGGAATACCAATTATGCAACATATTAAGCAGTTACGGGTGTTAAAGGCAAAAAAATTATTGGTAGAAACGGATATGAGGATAGGGGAAATTGCGGAATCAGTAGGAATTTTTGATTATAATTATTTTACAAAAGTATTTAAAAGTGAAGTGAATTGTACTCCAAGAGAATATAAGAAGAACAATAGAGTTATATATACAGAGATCGAGAGCGGTGAGAAAGTGTAATACTATATCAAATGGAAGAGGATGAAAGCGATGTATAGCATATTGATTGTGGATGATGAAGATAATATTAGAAGAGCGTTTAGAAAAGCAATTGATTGGAACAGTATTGGATTTGAAATTATTGGAGAGGCTTCCAATGGAATTGAGGCTTTAGATTTTATAGAGAATCAGGATGTGGATTTATTGATTAGTGATATTAAGATGCCGATTATGACAGGGATTGAATTAGCAAGGGAGGCAAGAGAGCTAAAACCACATATGCAGATTGTGTTTTTATCCGGATACGATGAATTCGAATTTACGAAACAGGCGATTCGTTATAATGTTATGGCATATATTTTAAAGCCGATAACAGGTGAGCAAATCTTGGAGGAATTTACCCAGATTAAAGAAAAATTTGATCAAAAGGTATCAGAAATCTTGGATATTGATACGCAGTTAGATGTGTTAAAAGAATTGCAAGATGTGAAAAAAGATTTGTTTCTTTCGAAATTAATTACAGGTGCAGTGACAAAGTGGCAAGTGGAAGAGTATTTTACAAATGTAAATATGGCAATTCCAAAGGAGGCTATTGAGAATAATTATTATGTAACTTGTGTTACAAAGTATAAGGGAGAAGATCGAACAGATGGAGTGTTTCATAAGCGCTTGTTGAACATTGTGAGAATTATTTCTCAAAAATACGTATCTTGCGAATGCTTTTTGTATGGAGACCGAGTGGTGACAGTTGCCTATGGAATGGAAAGTAATTTAGATAAGTATTTAAGTATATTGCCAAAGGATATTGTATTGACAGCAAAAAGACATATGAATTGTGAAGTGGACTATGCACAGAGTGATTATTACGGTGATTTTATGCAGACCCACATCGCTTTTTTGGAGGCTAATAATGCGGTGATATCCATCAATAAATCAGACGAACAGATTGTACATATTAAAGATGTTGTATCAAAAGGTGAGGATATCGGCATTCAAGAATTATTACATGACCTTGAAGCAGATATCATAGCAGGTGATAAAGAAGCTGTACAACAAGGAATTTTAGGAATCTTTTCTTGTTTGCAGGAAAAGCGGGTAAGTGGTGAAGAGTTCAATACCTACGTATTAGAAATTCTTTCGGTACTATTTAAAGTAAGGAAGATGATTAGTGACGATAGCGAAATTAAGTCTGTAATTGCAAAGTTTATCACATTTAATGCAACGAAAGAGAAGATACAAGAAGAGATAGTGGACCTAGGAGATTCAGTAGTTGCAGGCATAGTGAATCAAAGACAAAAGAATGTTGGTTTTTTAGTGAAAGAAGCGACACATATTATCACAACTGAATTTGAAAGTCCTGATATCAATCTCAGTGTGCTGGCGGAAAGACTCCACTGTTCGCCGAATTATCTGTCTAGTATTATAAAGAAGACGCTAGGAAAGAGCTTTGTAGAACTACTAGTAGAGGCACGAATGAAAAAGGCGAAAGAGATGTTGTTGACTACAAATAAAAAGATTCGTGAGATATCAGAAGAGTGTGGATTTGCGAATCAGTACTACTTTTCCTACTCTTTTAAAAAGTATTTTAACCAATCGCCAAATGCAATCCGCAAAAAAAACGCTGAATTAGTATAAGGATTTAGGTGAGATGATGAGACAGAAATTGTATACGATTATACATCAAATACCAATCAATGGAATTGTGCTTTTTGTTACACTTTTGAATACCTTTATCGTACTAGTATTAACGGCAACTGTGTTGTTATCGAGATACAATCAAAGCAATGAGCAGATTGCGATGCAAAATACGGAGCAGACAACTCAAAACATTGCAAAGAGCATTGAATCCTTAGTTGAAGAAAAAGTAGAACTTTTAGAATGGGTGAAATTCAATACAGAGTTAGAGGACTTAGAAACAATTACGAACCTAAATTCAGATGTTGTTATGGTAGGAGCGTATGATGAAACTGGAGAACTTTTGAGTTATAGTGGAGAATTGGGAACGAAGTTAAAAGAGGAAAATCAAGATGGAGATCGCAACCTATCTCTATTTGTTGATGAGCTGAGTAGTGGAGAGGAATACTATATCTCTCAACCTCATGTTAATAATATGTTTAAAGAATACTACCCTTGGGTGGTTACTTTTGTTACAAAGAAAGAAATAGAAAACGAAAACGTTTATATAGCAATGGATGTGCAATTTGATAAGTTTTCCCAGTATATAGATAAAATTCATATAGGGGACATCGGATATGTATTTATTGCAGATGATAATGGAGATATTGTATACCATCCTCAGCAACAGCTTATTTATTCAAAATTACAAGATGAACAGTTAGACTTATTACCTGCGGTATATGAAAAGACAACACTTTCAACTCAATCTAATATATATTCCCATAGTGGGATAGAGGGGACAACGTGGCATATCGTAGGTGTGAGCAATATTGATGAACTTGTGACAAGGCGTTCCGAAGAGTTCATGCAATATGCAGCAATCGTGCTAGTGAGCGTGTTTTTTATTTCTTTAGTTTTGGTTATCATTCTATTTAGAGGATTGACAAGACCGATTGACCGATTGATTAAATCTATGCAATTGTTTGAGCGGGATATGGATTCCTACATAGAAAAAGACGAGCATGGAATCAAAGAGTTTAGGGATCTGCAATCATCTTTCAATCATATGGCAAAGAGAATTAAAAAGTTGATGGCAAAAATTGTAGAGGAAGAAAAAGAACTGCAAAAGTTCGAATTAAAGGCGTTGCAAGCACAGATTAATCCTCACTTTTTGTACAATACCCTAGATAGCATCTTCTGGTTATGTGAGGAAGGTGGCAATCAAGATGCAGCACATATGGTATCCGCGTTATCTAATACCTTTCGAATCTCCACAAGTAGAGGAAAAGATGAGATTACAATTCGAGAGGAAATCAAACACGTTGAGAGTTATTTAGTAATCCAAAACATTCGATATAAGAATCAATTTTCCTATTATTTTGAAGTGGAAGAATCAATCTTGGATTATAGATGTTTGAAAATACTGTTACAACCCTTTGTAGAAAATGCAATTTACCATGGGTTGAATCGGATGGTAGATGAAGGGGAAATTGTAGTGAGAGGATATAGAGAGGGTGAGAGTATTTATCTCCAAGTTATCGATAATGGTGTAGGGATGGATGAAGAGCAAATTGAGGAACTTTATAGAGCAGATAGTAATAAGACGGGAATTGGCGTAATCAACGTACATAATCGAGTAGAGATTTATTATGGTGATGAGTATGGGGTGATGGTTGAGAGTGAGTTAGATGAAGGTACAACATTTACCATTAAACTACCGATCATAGAAGGGGAGGAAGAACATGGTTAAAAGAGTTTTAGTTATACTCATACTTTGCGTCATCTTTGTTTTTACATTTACATTTGTATCTTCAGAAAATGTAGCCCCTTCCGAATCGGAGCAATATACGATTTTGTTCATACCGAAATCCCAGATATCTAGTTTCTGGAAAATTACAATCGATGGATTTAAGACAGCTATAGCAGAGTATAACGAAGTAGGGGTAGTGCTTTCTACCTCTCATGAGGAAGATATAGAAGGTCAAATTCAGATTGTAGAAGATGCGATTGTAGAAGGATATGATGCGATCATCATTTCAGCAAACAGCTATGAAGGATTGGCAAAGTCTGTACAAAATGCAATTAATCAAGGAGTTGAAGTAGTAGTAATTGATAGCGATGTAAATGTAGAGGATGTGAAAGTGCGGATTTCAACAGATAACTATAAGGCTGGCTTTGAGATGGGAGAAGAAATTGCTCAGTTAATGAATTATCAAGGAGAGCTAGGCATATTAGGTTTTGAAGTCTATACACAAAACTTAGAAGATCGCATGAAGGGGTTTACGGATGCAGTGAAGCAGTATAATTCCATAACTGTTTTAGAGACAGAAAAGACCCTTTCCACAGAAGAAGATGCGATGCGTGGAACAAGAGCGTTGATTGAAGAAAACCCACAGATTCAAGCAATTGCCTCCTTTAATGAAATTGTAACGGTTTCTATGGGAGATATCATTGCAGAAATGGGAAGAGAAGATTTGATTGCAGTAGGATTTGATAACAACAATCGGGTAATCGATTATTTAGAGATAGGGGTGCTTGATGCAATTGTGGCTCAGAATCAATTTGCTATGGGATATCTAGGAGCACAAAATGCAATTCAGCTGTTGCACGAAAACCCGGTGGAAGAAGGAAATATAGATACGGGTGTACACATTGTTACAAAAGAGAATATGTATGACAAAGAAATTCAGACCATTTTATTCCCTTTTGAAGTGGATGAGTAGGAAAAGATTATGATTTCATAAGATAACACAAAAAATATTAAAATATCATAAAAAAACTGAAAAATAGAAAATGAAAGTGTAAAAACAAAAGAATTTATTATATTGTAAGTTTATCTTCAGTATTTTACAATAACCTCAACTTAAGCAACATAAATTCAAGGAGGAAAGAGAAAATGAAGAAGAAAAACTTATTAGTGTATGGAACTTGTCTAGCATTAGCACTTGGAACTTTATCAGGATGCGGAGGATCAGATTCTGGAGATGGTGGCTCAGAAGGTGGAAGTGGAGATGTAATGTTAGAGCACTTTGTATACAACTTCTCAGATCCGCAACAAAATGCAGTTATGAATGCAGCAGAGCCTATGTATGAGGCAGCTGGAATTGATTATAGCTTCAACGATAGTGAAGCAAAACAAAACGTACAAAATGACCAAATCGATAACGCAATCCAAAAAGGAGCTACAATGCTTGTTGTTGGTATGGCAGATATCTCTTCTGGACAGACAGTAGTAGATAAAGCAAAGCAAGCGGGGCTTCCAATCTTGTTCTACAACCAACAACCAGATGCAGAAGTTATTGATTCTTATGAAGATTGCTGGTTCGTTGGTTCAGATGCTAGAGGTGGTGGTTTGATGCAAGGTGAAATTGCAGCAAGCGTTATTCTACCTGATTATGAAAAGTATGATAGAAATGGAAATGGAACAATTGAGTATGTTATGATTCGCTCGGATCTTTCTCATCCAGAAGCAAATGGAAGAACTGAGGCAAGTGTAACTAGAACAAATGAATTATTTGTAGAAGCAGGAAAACCAGAGCTTGTACAACTTGGAACTGACTTCTTAGCAGATGACTGGTCTACAAACAAAGGTAAAGATGCGATGGATACATTCCTTTCTTCTAATCCAGTTAGTGATACGGATGGTGTTGAATTAGTATTCTGTAACAATGATGGTATCGCAATTGGAGCAATGAAATCACTTCAAGAGCAAGGTTGGAACAACGATGGAGAAAAAGCAGTACCAATCATCGGGGTAGATGCAACTGAAGAAGCAAAAACTTATATTGATGCTGGTCAAATGTTAGGTTCTGCTGGACAAAATCCAGACCTTATCGCTGAATATGTAACAAGTGTTGCATTAAACGTAGCAGAAGGAAAAGAGCCATTAGAAGGAACAGAGTATAGCTTTGAAGATGGTACAAAAAATATCTTCTTCCCATATACACCATACCCAGAAGATATAATTGAATAGCACATAGAAAAATGTTAACGGACTTGTGGCAGGGGAAACCCTCCACAAGTTCGTTCATCAAGTAAAGGAGTCTGACGTATGGAAAAAAAAGCTGCAGTAACAAAAAATAAGACACTGTTGCAGATGATAGATATTGACAAGGCATTCCCGGGAGTAAAAGCACTTGATCAAGCGCAACTCACATTAGAAAGAGGTACTGTTCATGCACTCATGGGAGAAAATGGTGCAGGAAAATCTACGTTAATGAAATGCTTGTTTGGGATTTATATTGAGGACAGCGGACAGATATTGATCGATGAGAAAGAAGCAAGATTTTCAGATCCAAAGCAAGCCTTAGAGCATGGAGTTGCCATGGTGCACCAGGAATTGAACCAAGTGACAAAGCGTGATGTGATGGATAACTTATGGCTAGGGCGCTATCCAAAGAAGGGATTAATCGTTTCCCAAGATGTCATGTATAAAAAGACGAAGGAAGTATTGGAAGATTTAGAAATACCGGTTGATCCAAGAGCATTGTTGAGTACTTTGAGTGTATCTGAAAGACAAATGATTGAAATTGCAAAAGCAGTTTCATACGATGCAAAAATATTGGTTTTGGATGAACCGACTTCTTCACTTTCAGATAAAGAGGTAGCGCATTTATTTAGAATTATTAATAAGTTACGCGATCGTGGCGTTGGAATGATTTATATTTCGCATAAGATGGATGAAATTCTTACAATCTCTGATGTGGTTACAATTATGCGTGATGGAAAATATGTATCCACTACGCCGTCGAAAGATTTGACGATGAATGATATTATCAAACAGATGGTAGGGCGTGAGATTACAAGTCGTTTCCCGGAAAAGACCAATAAAGTCGGAGACGTCTATATGAAGGCTGAAAATCTTACAGGTATGTACGAGCCGACAATAAAAGATGTTTCATTTGAGCTTAGAAAGGGAGAAGTGCTTGGAGTTGCTGGACTTGTAGGAGCAAGAAGAACAGAACTTCTAGAAAATATTTTTGGATATGCAACTATGAAGTCTGGAGAGATTACAATCGAAGGGAAAAAGATTGCGAATAAACATCCACGACAGGCAATTCGAAATGGATTTGCACTTTTAACAGAAGAGCGTAGAACGACAGGGATATTCCCTGTGCTTGGAATCAATCAGAACGCAACCATTGTTACACTGTGTAAATACTTAAGAGCTGGGCTTTTAGATAATAGTAGGATAAAGAAAGATACAGAATGGGTCATTGATTCGATGAAGGTTAAAACTCCTTCACAAAAAACACCAATTCAATCCTTATCAGGAGGAAATCAACAAAAGGTAATTATTGGACGATGGTTACTAAAAGATCCAGAGATACTGCTCTTAGATGAACCTACAAGAGGAATCGATGTAGGGGCAAAGTACGAGATTTATCAATTGATTAACGAGCAGGCTACAAAAGGTAAGTGTTGCATGGTAGTTTCTTCAGAAATGCCAGAGTTGCTTGGAATCTGTGATAGAATACTTGTAATGTCCAATGGAAGACTTGCAGGAATTGTGGATGCAAAGACAGCAACACAAGAAGAAATCATGACACTTGCCGCAAAATATGTATAAATACGTGCCGTTAACAGTCGGCAGATTGGAGTAATATCATGCTTAAAGAATTTAATAGTTTAAACGGTAATGAAAAAGCAAAATATATTGGAAATAAATTACTAGATAGAGCACTTTACATACTAGTTGTAATATTGATTATAGTGGTCTACACGTATAATCCTAGATTCATCAGTACAAGCTCTATTATCAACATCTTGACACTGAGCTCAACACGTCTAGTTATGGCACTTGGGATTGCGGGGTGTGTTGTCTTAACAGGTACAGACCTTTCAGCAGGTAGAATTCTAGGTTTGACAGCATGTATCTCGGCTTCCTTATTACAGGCGCCAGATTATGCAAAAAAAATGTATGCATCGCTTACTTGGTTGCCACAAGACCCTGAGGCACAGATTGCAGGACAATTGATTTGCGTTATGTTGGTTGCGATGCTAGTAGCTGCAACCATTGGATTTTTCAATGGATTGATGACAGCAAAATTTAAATTACATCCATTTATCGTTACTTTGGGAACACAGTTAATCGTTTATGGTTTATCATTAATCTATGTTACTTTTGGAGCCAACGAAGGAGCACCTATCGGAGGAATTGATGCTAGATATACAAAACTTGTAACAGGAAATATCTTTGGAGATTCAAGCTTTTATGTACCTTGGGTAATCTTATATGCAGTGATTATCGCTGCGATTATGTGGGTGGTGTGGAATAAAACTGTATTTGGGAAAAACATGTTTGCGGTAGGATGTAATCCAGAAGCTGCAAAGGTATCGGGGGTATCCGTATTTTGGGTGCAGGTTCTAGTATTTACATTAGCAGGTGCGCTATATGGATTGACAGGTTTCTTAGAGTCAGCTCGTGTTGGTTCAAACACAGCTGCTACAGGAACAAACTATGAGTTGGATGCAATTGCAGCCTGCGTTATTGGAGGCGTTTCATTCTCAGGTGGTGTTGGTAAGATTCGTGGAGTTATTGTGGGGGTTATCTTACTGCAAATCATTAACTCGGCACTGATTTTCTTAGATGTACCAGGATCGGTTACATATATTGTACGTGGTGGTATCATCCTTGTTGCATGTGCAATTGATATGAGAAAATATTTGACTAAGAAATAATAGAGGTTATGCCTATGAAAGAAGAGAGAAATAGTAATTCAAGTGAAATGATAGAGATATCGAGAGAAGAGTATGAGAAATTAAAGAAAATAGAAGATGAAGCATACCAAAACAAAGAAGGATATCATCAAAATATCTATGATAAAGTAAATGTTTCTGTTCATATGCTTGATGCTATTATCTTGGTAGGGATAGGTGTTATAATAGTAGCTATTATACTTGGGATAGTGCTATAAATTGAATGTGACAATTGAGAGAGTTCGTGTTTGCGAGCTCTTTTGTGTTTGTAGTATTGAGACCACCTGGCTCGAAATTATTTTATTCTTGAAATTTTTAGTGGAGTATGTTAATTTTAAAGCAAGGCATATCATATTTAAACGTAAGCAAATAAAAAATCTAAAAATCAAGTAATCTTCACACAAGAGTGTGACTTTGACAAGTCTGTCAGCAAAAACAATCTGAAACATTATAGCTATATCTTTACAACGTATCTGCAAACAATTATACTAAAGAAAGAAGGAAACGTATGAATAAACCAAAAACATATGAAGAACTAATGCAGTGTGTCTCAGTAGAGGTGCGAGATGAATTTCATCAAATAGAACAGGGAGAGCGTTTGCCAGATTTGTGCACAGATATCGTGTTCAAGAAAATATTTGATCCAGATTTGCATAAGGAAAGGGCGGAAACCTTGTTGAGATTAATCTTTCAGGAGAATATCACAGTGCTTTCTTCTATGAAAGAACAGATACCAAAGGCGTCTATTTATGCAAAAGATACTATTCACGATGTAGTAGCCAAACTTGAAACAGGTGCAGTAGCTAATCTAGAGATGCAAGTGTTGGCACAGGAATTCATTACAGAACGAATGGATATCTATGCATCAGATATGATTTTGCTACAGTATTCGGTAAAGAAAGGCGAGAAAAAGACGGAGTTTTCTTATACAGATGTGAAGCCATCTTATCTAGTTGTATTGATGAAGAAGAGTCCAAGTGTATTCAAAGCATCTCCTAGATTTATACATTTCAAGAAAAGCATAACGGATACAGGAATTGAGCTTAATCAATTGGCACTTATTGTATATATTGAATTAGAAAAGTGTATGAAGTATATAAAAGAGAATGGTTATGATGCAGAAAATAAAGACCTTTACGAGTGGCTTGTATTGTTAGCAGATGTAAATGACGAAGCAGTGAATCAGTTAACGGATACTGACCAAGAAAAAGCAAATATCATAGAAGAGTTGCACCAAATATCAAAAAGCAAGGAGGATTTGATAGAGATGTTAAGTGAAAAATATGCAGAAGCAACACGTTCTAGCGAATTAGTATGTGCTAGGCGTGAAGGTGAAAAATTAGGAAGACGTGAAGGAAGACAAAAAGGAAGGCAAGAAGGAAGGCAAGAAGGAAGGCAAGAAGGAAGGCAAGAAGGAAGGCAAGAAGGAAAAATTGAACTAATTATTGAGAACCATCAGGAATTTTCAGCTGAAATTGCATCCAAAGTTTTTATGTGGGATAGAGCAATCGTGGAGGAAGTATATCGTTTGATAGATACTCACGTAGGAAATATCAGCGCAGAAGAAATAGGAAAGAAACTTGTCGAAGGTGGTTTTATAGAAGAACTAGCTAAAAAAAGCTACGAACTGGAGGTAAGTTCTAATGAAATTTAAACCACTTGCAATTGGGGTTGATAACTTTAAAAAAATAATAAGTGAAAAGTACTACTATGTTGATAAGAGTCTACTTATCAAAGAAATATTAGATAATAAAGCAGAGGTGACTTTATTCACAAGACCGAGAAGGTTTGGAAAAAGTCTGAATTTAAGCATGCTAAAATACTATTTCGAAAAGGCGTATACGGCAACTGTTTCAAGTGAGAACTTATTTCAAGGGCTTAAAATAATGAAGGCAGGTGAGGAGTACTTAACACAAAAAGGAAAATATCCCGTTATCATGCTGAACTTTAAAGAGATGAAAAGAAACAACTTTCAATCAGCATATTATAAAGCTAGGGAATGTATTGGAAACGAATTTAAAAGACACGAGAGAATATTAGAGTTAGGGATGTTCGATGAAGCAGAGAAAGAAATGTACAAGAAAATACAGCATCAAGTAGATGATATTGACTTATGCATGAGTTCGATGAGATTCCTGTGCAAATGTTTAGAAAAAGCATATGGAGAAAGAGTAGTTTTACTGATTGACGAGTACGATGTTCCTTTGGAAAATGCTCATTTTGAAGGATTCTATAAGGAGATGATAGATTTTGTAAGAGGGATGTTAGCAGAAGCACTGAAAACCAATGATTCCTTAGCGTTTGCAGTACTGACAGGTTGCCTACGAATCAGTAAAGAAAGCATATTCACAGGACTTAATAATCTTAGGATTGTGTCCATAGAGGATAAAATTTATGGAGAGTATTTTGGGTTTACCAATGAGGAAGTATACGAAATGCTTGGATACTACAGCAAAGAAAGCCATATGAATCAGATAAAGGAATGGTACAACGGATATTTGTTTGGAAGTACAGAAGTGTATAATCCATGGAGTTTAATCAATCATGTAGTGGATATTTTGGCATATGATCAGGAAATGCCTAAACCTTATTGGTCTAACACAAGTTCCAATAGCATTATAAAAGAGTTGATAGAAAAGGAAATGGGAGAAACGAGGGAAGAACTTGAAAGATTAGTGCAAGGAGGAACTATAGAAAAATCCATACATGAAGATATCACATACGAAGATATCTATACTAGTAATGAAAACTTATGGAACTTTCTATACTTTACAGGTTATTTAAAAAAAGTAAGCCAAAGAGTAGAGAATAGAGAGGCAATTTTAACTATGACAATACCCAATGAAGAGATCAAGTATATATATGAGCGACATATTATGGAGTGGGTTAGAGTTAAGATAGAACAACAGGATTTGACAGCTTTGTACGAAGCAATTCTTGCAGGGGACACAGGGGTGATGGAGGCTGAGATTAACCAAGCATTACTTGAAACCATCAGTTACTATGATTACACAGAATCCTACTACCATGGCTTTATAGTTGGGATGTTAAGGGGGATGAAAGGGTATCGAGTTCACTCTAATATGGAACTGGGGCTTGGAAGACCAGATCTAGTATTAGAGCCAGTGAATATCAATAATAAGGCAATCATATTCGAATTAAAAGCAACCAAAGAGGGGGCAAAGTTCAAGACAACTTCTGATACAGCAGTATCGCAGATTCGCGAGATGCAGTATGAAGAAGGATTTCACGCACTAGGCTATGAAAACACTATTGCATATGGAATGGGATTTTTTAAGAAAAATTGTCGTGTAGCGAAATCATAACAAGTGGAATAGGAAAGAGTGCAGATGCAGTTATTAGCTTATGGATGGGAAAAGCCAGAAAATAATCGTAAAATCAGAACGTTTGAGCGGGAATATTATAGAATCCATTATATATTAAAAGGTGAAGGGTATTACTTTAGTGGTGGTAATGAATATCATCTGCAAGCGGGGAGTGGATTTCTTATCTTCCCAGGAGAGATACCAAAGTATCAAGTAGAAAAGGAAAATCCATGGGAGTATTTTTGGTTAGCAGTATCTGGTGATGAGGTGAAACGGTTGGTGAAAAAAGCTAAGTTATCTCGGAGTCAACCGATTTATCACAGCGGAAATGATAGAGGCGCTATAATAGAAGCCTTGATGGGATTACATGAATTGATTCTTGATAGAGGAAGGTCAGTTGAATCATGTATGGAACAGTTTTTTGAACACATAAAACCCTTTGAAGCAAAAGTAAAAAAAAATTCACATTATTTTGATATGAGTATCCGATTCATTCATGATAATTATAGTCAGCAAATAACGATTGCAGATATTGCAGAGAGTTGTACGATAGATCGAACCTATCTCTATAAGTTGTTCAAGAAAAATCTAAATCTATCACCACAAGAGTATTTACTGAAGTATAGGATTAAAAAAGCATGTGAACTACTTCGATTGAGTGAGGAATCGATGATAGATATTGCATATATGGTGGGTTTCCAAGACTATTCAGCATTTTCAAAGCAGTTTAGGAAGTATTGTGAAATGTCACCTAAAAAATATAGAAAGCAAAAAGATAAAGAACTCTTATTTTAAAAGGTTCTAGTAGAGGAAACCTGTCCCGATGTGGACAGGTTTTTCTTTTTTTTTACATAGAATTAACAAAGATGCATAAAAAAGAAATGTAAAGCAATGTAAAATCTGTGCAAAACGTATATAAAATGTCAACATTTAGCCATGTTTTGGCTTCAAAACTCCAAGAACAAAATGGAATCCCTTGTTAGAATGACCATGAAAACAAGAGAGACAGGGAGGAAATATGGAAAAGAAAAATACAGCTTTTTGGTACATGCTTTTGGTGCCTACATTGCTAGGAGTTGCAATTTTTATGGCATATCCAATTTTTGAGGTTTTTAGATTGAGTTTCTTTAAATCAAATGGAACGGTTGAGACTTTTAACGGGTTGAAAAATTATGAATACATACTGACAAATGATGTATTTCACCTAGCAATATTCAATACGTTCTTTATAACATTTTTTCAATTGTTGGTAGCGATACCGTTGGGATATTTGGTGGCAGTGGGAATCAACAATTTGACAAGGGGGAAAAACCTACTAAAAAGTTTGTTCTTTATTCCTTATGTAACACCAGCAGTAGCAGCAGGAACATTATTCCTATTTGTACTGCATCCAGACGGAATATTGAATGAATTATTAGGGGTGATAGGGATTGCACCGATTACATGGTTGGAAAGTGGTGTGACGGCAAGATTTGGCGCAGTTATTTTAAATATCTGGAGAAGTACAGGGTTTAATGTAATTATTTTTTTAGCATATCTACAGACAATATCACCAGAGTACTACGAAGCAGCTTCTATTGATGGGGCAAATAAGTTTCAGGTGAACAGGCACATTACAATGCCACTTATGAAAGAGGCATTTACGTTTTTACTCATCATGGGGTGGATAGGTGGAATGCAAAGATTTACAGATGTATATACACTTGGTGGAATGACAGGTTCGCCAGAGAGAAGCTTACATACGATAGTTGGGTTTATCTATGAAAGAGGTTTTGGGAATTATGAGTTTGGAATTGCTTCGGCAGCAGCTAGTGTACTGTTTGTAATCATTATGGTATTTACGTTGATTAATATGAAAATTACGAAAATGGGAGCAAAGGAATGAAAAAGAAAATAATTAACACATCAATATTTACAATACTAATAATTGTAGGAATTATATTTCTAGCTCCATTTGTATGGATGATAGTAGTGTCACTTGAGCGGTATGCAAATATTAATCCGCCATTCCCACCTAGTTTTATCATTCAAGATTTTTCTTTATTTAATTTAGAATTGATTACAGAAAATGGGGGATTGTGGACAGCCTATACCAATTCATTCATAATAGCAATTGCTTCAGTGGCATTAAATCTTTTCTCGGTGCTTTTAGCGGGATATGCACTTTCAAAAGGGCGGTTTAAAGGAAAGAGCGTGATTCTTCTTATTATATTAGGAACGATGATGATTCCGTTTGAAACTAGAATGATACCAATGTTTAGAATGTTTTCGGCACTTGGTTTGACCAATACATTTGTACCATTGATTTTACCCAATATGATTGATGGATTTGGATTACTGTTAGCAAAAAACTTTTTTGACAAATTACCGGATAGCTTAATGGAAGCTACATACATGGATGGTGGAGGACCATTTACGGTGTTAACGAAGGTATATCTGCCGTTGGCATCACCAATTATAGCGACAATCACAATCCTGAAATTTATGGATAGTTGGAATAACTTTTTGTGGCCACTTGTAGTATTAACAGGTGAGGAGACAAGAACAGTGCCGATATTTATTTCTTCTTTCTCAACAGAGGGAGGAACAAGAATGGCAGGAAGTACGATGGCAGTAGCATTTTTAGGAGTAGTACCAGTGTTAATTGTATTTTTGTTTTTGCAAAAATATATCATTCAATCCATAGCATTGAGTGGGGTAAAAGGTGAATAAGAATTTTCAATATGAAAGGAAAAGAAAGAGATGAAGAAAAAAGTAGTAAGTATATTATTAGCGATGGCAATGATGAGTGTGGTGGTAACAGGATGTGGAAATGCAGCAGCAAGTGAGGACACAAGTGTAAGTACAGAAGAATCAGGGGATAAGACCGTACTAAAGGTTCAACTAATCGGAGGGTTTGAGCAAGAAGATTTTACTGATCCAGTATCAGGAGAGAAGTTGACAGGAATGCATGCGGTTGAGACAGAATTCGAAAAACAAAACCCAGAGATTGATGTGCAGTTCATCTACATGGGATGGGATGATTATCAGAAGAAAACCCAAGCAATGATGATAGGTGGAGAAGCAGATGTATATCAAGCGCCTGGAATCAGTGCATTAGCAGAGCAAGACTTGTTAGTACCACTTCAATCATTTATCGATGAGGATAACTTCGATATGTCGGTATATACAGAAGGGCAGGTGGAAGGATGGAAAGTAGCAGGACCTGAAGATACACAAGAAGAGATTTACGGACTTCCATTTATTGGAGATACAAGATTTATTATGTACGATAAAGAAATCTTTGATCAGTGGGATGTTGAGTACTTATCAGCAGAGCCAACATTAGAAGAAATATTAGAAAAGAGCGAGCAGATGACAGGAACAAATCCTGAGACAGGTGAAGAAAACTACGGTATCTTCTATACAGGAAAAGATGCGGCGGATACAGTGATGAACTTTAATGAGTATTATGGCGGAACTTGGGGAGAAGGAATTCGTTCTTCAGAGATGACAGTTAACTTTGATAGCGATACAATGGTACAAGCAATTGAAGATTTAAAAACCTTAAATGAATATGCGCCTGAAGGTGTAATGGCAGGACAAGGTGGAGAGTTGTTCGGAACTGAAGATAACAATATAGCAATACACTTGCGATGTGCACCAGCGAATCTAAAGTCAGTGCAAACACTAGGAATCGAAGATAATTACGGGGTAAGTCGTCTATTTATCAACGAAGAAGAAGGAATGGGAGGAATGTTTGCAGGAAGTCCATTTGTAATTGCAAAAACAAGTGAAGTACAAGATGCAGCTTGGGAGTTTATGAAGTTTACATCTAGCGAATTCTTTACAGAATATTTCTGGAACAACCAAAGAGCAGAAGGAATGCCAGTTACAAAAAGTGCTTTAGAATTAGAAGGCGTAAAAGGGGAAGAGAATGTAGAAGCGATGTTTAAAACGCTAGAAACTTTATGGGCACCTCGTTACTATTATAGAAGTGGGCAAGGAAGAAGTATCTTAACAACAGCAGTTGAGTCAAGTGTTTTGGGGGGGGATGATACTAAGAGTACCCTAGAAGCAGCACAAAAAGAAATGGATGAATGGATTGCCGTACAATAGATTGGGATAAAGCAAAAATGGGGAGGGATGCTGCGTTACTGGCATTCCTCTAGTGTTTTGCGGAGAAAGGGAAAAATATGACATATATAACGGCCCATGCTGGATTGGAAAATACAAAGCCAGGAACATGGGAAGATGTAGAAAAAGCGATAGAACTGAACGTAGATATTTTAGAAGTGGATGTAAGGATGTATGAAGGAAACGTATATCTTTCTCATGATCCGCTTATTACAGCACAGATGGAACAGTATATTCTTTTTGATGAGGTACTAGAGAGAATAAAAGAAACAAAAATAGTTTTGAACTGTGATATTAAAGAAAAAGAGGTAACGCAAGTTGTTGCAGATATTGCCTCACGACTACAGATGGAAGAACGTATATTTTTTACTGGTATCAGCGATATAGAGTATTTAAACAGTGTAAGCAAATTTTATTATTTTGTAGGATTAGAGTATGCAATGGTTCAAAATGAGAACTATGGATTTACGGAAGAAGAGGTGAAGGAATTAATTTTTCGTTTTAAGAAGAAAGCAAATCCGTATTGCAAAGGATTTAATCTAGACTATAAAGTGGTGAATAGTTCTTTGATTGAAGGTCTACAAAAAGCACAAATTCCTTTGTCGTGTTGGACAGTGGATAAGGAAAAGGACATTGACTTCTTGATGCAAAGTCGAGTGCCTTATATCACTACGAATCGTGTAAAGTACTCGATGGAACAGAGAAGGAAGATGTATGAATCAAGTTAAAAAGCAAGTAAGAAAACAATTAATTGAGTTGTCAATTCCCATATACATAGAATTAATTCTTCAACTATTTGTGGGAAATGTAGATCAAGTCATGGTGGGATGGTTTAACGTGGATGGCGTAGGTGCCATAGGGAATGTAAATCAAATCGTTTCATTGGTATTAGTTACATTTTCTATTTCTTCATCTGCTTCTGTAATATTGATTTCAAAATATTTAGGAGAAAGGGATGCAAAGCAAGTTAAGGAGACTTATTTTACCTCGATAGTAATCAGTCTTATACTAGGTGCAAGTGTAAGTTTTATATTGTTTGTATTTGGAGATATTATATTAACAGCAATGAATATAAGAGGAGAGATGTATGCACAAGCAACTAGCTATATGAAGATTATTAGTGTTGGTCTTGTATTTCAATCTCTATATCAAACAGTCTTATCTTTTTTGCGGAGTCAAAGGATGATGAAACAGACTATGACGGTGTCAATTATTATGAATGCAATCAATGTTCTTGGCAATTACTTCTTTATTTTCGGAGCAGCATCTCTACCGGCACTCGGGGTATTTGGAGCAGGACTAGCAAGTACTTTGTCACGAATGCTAGGATTAATTATAATTTCGATAATTTTTATCAAAAAAGTACTTCCGAATTATAAAGAAATAGAAGGAAGATTTTTTTCTAGAATACAGTTGAAAAAAGTATTGAAACTAGGGATTCCAACGGCAGGAGAATCAATCTCATATGGGATTTCGCAGGTTTGCATTCAATTCATATGTAATGGATTTGCAACCTATATGATTAATGCAAGAGTGTACCTAAATATGTTAGCAAGCTTTTCATTTATCTGCGCAGAGGCGATATCGGGAGCCGCACAAGTAATCATATCCCATCAGATAGGGAGAAGAGCGTATCGGGAAGTAAAGTTGAGTGTGAAAATTTCAGTGTTGATATCGATTTTTTGTGCAGGTGGAATTGCGATAGTAATGTTTTTGTTTACAGAACCAATTTTTCGGATTTTTACTACAGATATAGAAATGATTCAAGTGGCCAAGATGATAACAGGAATTGAAATCCTTCGTTCCTTAGGACGAGCAGTAAATGTTAATATGTGTAGAATATTACCAGTATGCAACGATATTATGTATCCGGTAGGAGTATCTACAGTGTTCGCGTGGATTATAGGTGTTGGAGGATGCTATTTATTTGGTAATACGCTGGGATTACAGATTATAGGGTTATGGATTGCAATGGCTTTAGATGAGGTGCTAAGAGCAATTATATTTACAAGTAGATTTTATAATAAAAAATGGCAAATGAAACATTTGCGTAGTGAAAAGGAGTTATCCCATGAGTAAGCATTGTATACTTGAAAAACAAGTAATCATAAAAAAAGAGCAGAGAAATACGAATATAGACTTAGTATTTTCAGGACAAGAAGAGGTAGATGCACTACTGGTACATATTGAGTATGGTCCTAAAGTTATGGAAGACGAAGAATTGATATTGAGAGAAGTGAAGGCTTGTTATCAAAAGTACCGACCAGATAAGCCATATAAGATGCATGAAGGGTTACTGAATTTTGTGACATTTTCCTTGGAATGTGAGGGGGAAAATATTGGATGCGCACATAGACATGCTCCTAAGAAATTATATACAATATCTGAGGAGAATCCATCTCCTGGATTTCGTCCATTTAAACCTAAAGAAGGAAAGTATTGCATGACATTACATGTAAACGAAATAATGACAGAAGAAATTATATACAATATAAAAATTGAGGCAGAAAAACAAAATAAAATAGAAATTGAGTATCGACCATTAGAGATGCATACCCATACCTATCACTCAGATGGTGATTATGCACCTAGAGAGTTGTATGAAGATGTACAGCAGTATGGATACGATGGATTTTGCATTACAGATCATAATACCATGACAGCTTATGAAAGGATGCCACGAAATATTGAGCATGAAATCTTTGTAATGCCAGGGATGGAATGCACCACGTTTTGGGGACATCTGTTGACATTGGATGCGAATATCGATTGGAGAAAAGCAAAGAAAGATGAAATAGATTTGTTTCTCGAAGAAATCAAGCAGCTAGAGGGAATTTGCGGAATAGCACATCCTTTTGAAATGGGAGCACCTATTAGTTGTGGATCGAATTGGGAGTTTGAGGTAACACGCTGGGATCTGATTTCCTATATTGAAATGTGGTCTCAGAATAATCCATATAGTAATGAGAAAAATCATCTCTCAAGAAATTGGTACCACCAATTATTGAGCGAGGGGAAAAAACTTGCAATTACAGCAGGGAGAGATTGGCATAGACCAGATGTAGAAAGACCGCCTATGATTACAGCAACCTATGTGGGACTAAAAGACGGGCATCTTACGAAGGAAAATGTGAAAATTGCAATTAGAGAAGGTAGAACTTATATTTCGGCATTATTAGAATTGGATTTAAGCATAAAGGCTGGGGGAGAAACGTATCAGATTGGGGATACGATTGAACAGCAACCGATTCAAGTACATGTTCAGACAAGACTGCCTGGAAATAAAAGAATTTGGGGGAAAAATCAATGTACACCAAGACAGGTACGCATTATCAATAATGGAAAAGTAGTAGTGGAGCTCCCCTATAGCAGTGATGGTTTAATCAGTGACTTGCGACTAGAGAAGGGGTATATGATTATAGAGATTGTAGAGGAAGAACCGATACTTATGACAAGTGCAATTTATATACGATAAAAAAAGAAACTACCTTACAGTAAATCTATTGCAAGGTAGTTATCTTTTTGTTGACAATTAGAGATTGATGCATTACTATATCATTATGTGGTGATATAGTTAAAAGGAGGAATTATGGAAGAGCTACACTATGTAAAAGAAAAAAATGTTAAGGAATTACTTGTCAAAGATGCAGATGCAGAAAGAGTGGCATTGCTATTTAAAGCATTTAGTGAACCGCTTCGTATTAAGATTCTTCATTGTATGTTAGCGGGAGAAATCTGTGTACATGATTTATCCAATGTATTAGAGGTTTCGCAACCGAGAATATCCAACCAATTGAGATTCTTGAGACAAGAGGGATTAGTAAAGACAAGAAAAGAAAAAAATCATATTTTCTATGATTTGGATGATGGTCATATTCAAGATATATTAACGATTGGTTTGGCTCATATTCATCATTAAAACGCAAAGGAGAAAGAAATGGAAATTATTAGAAATTATTTTATGAACTTATCTGATTTGTTTATCGAGATGGCTTTCTATGTAGTGATTGGTTTAGTGTTTACAGGAATCTTACATGTACTTGTTAAAAAAGAATGGGTAACAAAGCAAGTTGGGAAAAGAGGAGTAGGATCGGTAGTAAAAGCGTCGCTTATCGGAGTTCCATTACCATTATGTTCTTGTGGAGTGGTTCCAACCGCTATACAATTAGGGAAGAGTGGAGCGTCGAAAGGGGCGGTAACATCTTTTCTTACGTCTACCCCTCAGACGGGAGTGGATAGTATTATAGCTACATATGGAATGATGGGACCATTATTTGCCATTTATCGAGCAGTTGCAGCATTTGTATCTGGAATAGTAACCGGAACAATGACAGACTTGTTGGTTAAGGATGAAAAGATTGCTGAGAGTACACACAGTTGTGGTTGTGGCTGTGGAGGAGAGAAAGAAACACCCCACGAAGAAGATACGAGTTGCGGATGTGGATGTGGTCATCATCATGAAGTAAAGAGTACGAGGAAGCAAAGTAAGGTAGAACAGGTATTTCGTTATGCGTTTGGAGAATTCTTAGATGAGATTGCAGGTCATTTTATTATAGGTCTATTAATAGCAGCAGGTATTACAACGATTATACCTGAAAACTTCTTCTTAGGGTTTACGTCACCATTTATCACAATGTTGATTATGTTAATAGTAGGGATACCGATGTATGTATGCTCCACTTCATCGATTCCAATTGCAGTGTCGTTTATTCTAAGTGGAATATCACCAGGGGCAGCCTTTGTATTCTTGTTTACAGGACCAGTCACAAATGCAGCTTCACTAGTTATGCTTGTAAAGAGCTTGGGAAAGAAAACCGTATCGATTTATATTGCATCAGTTGCAGTATGTGCTATCGCATTTGGTATATTATTAGATGTTGTGGTACAGTTTGTAGATCAACAAGGCTTTGTCGCAATGCAGATGGAAGGCGGGCATGGAGATGCGTGGTATATGCAAGGAGTCGCAATACTGTTTTTCGTGAGCTTAATGCTGAGTATAGCTAAAAGCATTAAGGGAAAAGTGGAAAAAATTCATAGCGAATCCTTTCAAGTGCATGATAAATAAATGGAAGAGTTGACACCAACAATTGAAATTGTTAAACTTGAGGAATGTTAAATAGGGAGGGTACGAAAGATGATGGATTTATTGTTTTCCTTGATTGTTGCAATTACACTTGTTGGTGGATGGTTTTATTTAGATAGGTTTTTTAGGAAATTATTTGAGTTTTATTCTATAAAGAGACCGAAATGGTTAAAGTGGGGTTTTGCATTAGGGATTGTGGTGATTATTGTAACTGCTTTTTTTAACCCGTTAGGAACAGTAACGATGGTGACTGGCTACTTCTTCGCTTTTTGTATTATCTTTGACTTAATAGAAGTGGTGTGTCGAAAGTATTTAGGTGATAAAAAAATATTCCGCTATATTCACTGGGGAGGAATTCCAGCATTTTTATTTACAGCGATTGTCATGATACATGGAGTGTTTGTAGGGTACGATGTGCAGGCGACTGAATACACAGTTACAACCGAAAAAGAAATGGAAAACGATTTGAAGATTGTGTATATGTCGGATTTACATATTGGCGTGACTTTAAATGCGGATAACATAGAGCAATATTGTAAGGAAGTAGAGGATCAAAACCCTGATATTGTTTTGATTGGTGGAGACCTATTTGATGAGAGAACCACGAAAGAAGAAGTAGATATTGCTTGTGAACATATTGGAGAGATAGCGTCTAAATATGGTACGTATTACACTTGGGGAAATCATGAAGGAAAAGTGAATGTAGTATCAGGTGGAGTAGATGCTAATGTTGAATATATGAGAGAGCAGATTTTAGGTAATGGGATAAAGATCTT
>CAYJGW010000038.1:0-25359 GCA_964369425.1 uncultured Lachnospiraceae bacterium | reverse complement strand
ACGATTATGAATTTTACATTGATGGTGTAGACTAGTCTTTGTAAGAAATGTAAAAAACGATTTATGTAAATGAGGAGAGTTAAAATTATGAAAATGAGAAAAATTATTGCTATGTTTTCTTTAGCAGCTATGGTGGCAATGACAGCAGTAGGATGTGGCGGATCAGATGATGCTGCAACAGATGGAGAGGCAACAGAGGAAGCAGCAGAAGAATGGGATTCTACAATGGATATTACGGTTGTTTCTAGAGAAGATGGATCAGGAACTAGAGGAGCTTTCGTTGAGCTTATGGGAGTTATGGAAGATGATGAAGACATGACTACAGTTGATGCTCAAATCTCTAACAGTACTTCAGTAGTTATGACTACAGTAGCTGGAGATGAGTATGGAATTGGATATATCTCACTTGGATCTTTAGATGATTCAGTAAAAGCTGTAAAAGTTGATGGAGTAGAAGCGACAGCAGAAAACGTATTAAGCGGAGATTATGCAGTAGCAAGACCATTTAACATTGCAGTAAAAGAAGGCGCTGACAATGCAGCAGCAGATGACTTTATTAAGTATATTATGAGTACAGAAGGTCAAGTAGTTGTAGAAGAAAATGGATTCATTCCATTGACAGATGTAGCGGCTTATGAGCCAACAGAAGTATCTGGTACAGTAGTAGTTGGTGGATCCACATCGGTTTCACCAGTAATGGAAAAATTAATGGAAGCTTACAATGAAATCAATGCAGAAGTTGAGTTTGAATTGCAACCATCAGGATCATCAGCAGGTATGGAACAAGCAGCAGCAGGAACTTATGATATCGGAATGGCTTCAAGAGAAGTAAAAGATTCTGAAATTGAATCAGGACTTGTACCTACAGTAATCGCTCAAGATGGAATCGCAGTAGTTGTAAATAACACAAGTACAGTAGAAGATTTAACAGCAGAGCAAATCAAGAGCATCTACTTAGGAGATGTTACTACATGGGATGAGGTATTAAACTAGTATGAAGAATAAAGCATGGACAGAGAAATTCATGCAGGGTGTATTTCTATTAGCCGCCTGCACTTCGGTGCTGGCGGTAGCACTCATTTGTGTATTCCTGTTTGCAAATGGAATCCCTGCGATGAATGAAATTGGATTATTTGATTTTTTATCAGGTGAAACTTGGAAACCAAATAGTGATAAGTATGGAATCTTCCCAATGATTATGGGAAGTATTTATGTGACTGCAGGTGCGATTGTCATAGGAGTTCCAATTGGAATTATGACATCTATCTTTATGGCAGAGTATTGCCCTAAGAAAATTTATCGTCCACTAAAAAGTGCGATTGAGTTACTTGCAGGTATTCCATCTGTAGTATATGGATTCTTTGGTCTTGTAGTAATCGTACCAATTATCAAGGACTTTGGAAGAAGCATTGGTCAAGGTGGAAATGGTAGCAGTATGCTTACAGCGTCAATTCTACTTGGGATGATGATATTACCAACAGTAATCGGTGTTACAGAAGCTGCACTTCGCCAAGTGCCAAGACACTACTATGAAGGTTCTCTTGCACTAGGTGCTACTCACGAAAGAAGTATCTTTTGTGTAATGCTTCCAGCAGCAAAATCAGGAGTAGTAGCAGCGATAGTACTTGGAATCGGTCGTGCGATTGGTGAGACCATGGCGGTTATCATGGTTGCAGGTAATCAAGCGAGAATGCCGGAAGGTATCTTTGACGGTGTTCGTACTTTGACAGCTAATATTGTATTAGAGATGGGATATGCTGCAGACTTACATAGTGAGGCTTTGATAGCAACAGGTGTGGTTCTGTTCGTATTTATTCTTATTATTAACTTTAGTGTTGCATTATTAAAGAGAGGAGGAAAGGCGAGTGAATAGTTCCTTAAAAGCAAAATTAAATCAATATAAGAGACATCCTGGTTCAATGGTTGTAATGCTTTTAGTAATGCTATCAGCAATTGCTACATTCGCAGTTCTTATCTTTTTGATCGCATATATTTTAATCAATGGTGTCCCTCATTTGACACTAGACTTATTTGCATTTGAATATACCTCTGATAACGCATCTTTGATGCCAGCACTGATTAACACCTTAACAATGACTGGGCTTACATTGTTAATTGCAGTACCTTTTGGAATTTTCTCGGCAATATTCTTAGTAGAGTATGCTGGAAGAGGAAATAGATTTATCGAAATCATACGACTTACAACAGAGACATTATCAGGAATTCCTTCGATTGTATACGGATTATTTGGAATGTTATTCTTTGTAACTACGCTAGGATGGGGATTTTCCCTACTAGCAGGAGCCTTCACATTGGCAATTATGATTCTGCCTCTTATTATGAGAACGACAGAAGAAGCATTAAAGTCAGTGCCAGACTCATTTAGAGAAGGAAGCTTTGGTCTAGGCGCAGGAAAATTAAGAACCGTATTTCGCATCGTGTTGCCATCTGCAATTCCTGGTATTTTAGCAGGTGTAATTCTTTCGGTTGGTCGTATCGCAGGAGAAACAGCAGCACTGATATTTACAGCAGGAGCTGTAGCAGCAGTTCCAGAGAGTGTGATGGGATCGGGAAGAACGCTAGCTGTACACATGTATAACTTAGCAAGTGAAGGTCTACACGTAGATCAAGCATATGGAACAGCAGTAGTATTATTAATCGTAGTAGTGCTAATCAATACTTTATCTAGCGTTGTGGCTAGAAAGCTTACAAAATAATCGGAGAGGAACAATAAGATGAGTAAAATAAGTATTAGTAACCTTGATTTGTTTTATGAAGATTTTCAGGCATTGAAGAAGGTGAATTTAGAAATAGAAGAAGGGAAGATAACAGCGTTTATCGGACCTAGCGGTTGTGGAAAATCAACATTGTTAAAATCAATCAACCGAATGAACGATTTAGTAGCAGGATGTAGAATAGATGGAAGCATTAAATTAGATGGAGAAGATATTTTTACAGGAAACTTAGATGTAAACTTGCTGCGCAAACGTGTAGGGATGGTATTTCAAAAACCGAATCCATTTCCAATGAGCATCTATGATAATGTTGCATACGGACCAAGAACACATGGGATTCGTTCTAAAGCAAAATTAGATGACATTGTAGAAAAATCACTTCGCGATGCAGCAATATGGGAAGAGACAAAAGATAGATTGAAAAAGAGTGCACTTGGAATGTCAGGTGGACAGCAGCAAAGGCTTTGTATTGCAAGAGCGCTTGCAGTACAACCAGAAGTGTTATTGATGGATGAGCCAACTTCAGCACTTGATCCTATCTCTACATCAAAGATAGAAGACCTTGCATTAGAGCTTAAAAAAGACTATACTATTGTTATAGTTACACATAATATGCAGCAGGCAGTACGTATCTCGGATAACACAGCATTTTTCTTATTAGGAGAAGTTGTAGAATACAACGAGACAGAGAAGTTATTCTCGATACCTTCAGATAAGAGAACAGAGGATTATATTACAGGGAGGTTTGGATAGGAATGAGAAATCGATTTGACAGACAGCTGGAAAAAATGAATGAGCTACTTA
Organism: uncultured Lachnospiraceae bacterium; assembly: GCA_964369425.1. GTDB lineage: Bacteria > Bacillota > Clostridia > Lachnospirales > Lachnospiraceae > CAUPWF01. The sequence goes on along the minus strand of CAYJGW010000038.1, from coordinate 21,820 downwards.
TTCAGATGGGCGAATTGTGTGCGGAGGCGATTAGCAATACCGTAGAAGCATTGAAAAATGACGATAGAGAATTAGCAAAGCGTATTTACGACGAGGATACAGAGATTGATCAATTGGAAAAAGATATTGAAAGAATCTGTCTAAAGCTTTTGCTTCAACAACAACCAGTAGCAAAAGATTTACGTTTGATTTCATCAGCGCTTAAGATGATAACAGATATGGAACGTATCGGAGATCAGACAGCAGATATTGCAGATATTATTAGAGTGAGTAGTTTACAAGGTGAAAAACCATTGGTTCGTATTACAATCATGGCAGAAAAGACTTCTAAGATGGTTAGAGACAGCGTTACAGCCTTTGTAAATAAAGATTTAGAGTTAGCACAAACAGTTATGAAATCTGATGATGAAGTGGATCAGCTTTTTACAGAAGTGCGTGAGAAGTTAATCAACATGATTAAAGAATCCACAGATAAAGGGCAAGAAACTGTTGATTTACTTATGATAGCGAAATACTTAGAGAGAATCGGTGACCATGCAACGAATATTGCAGAGTGGGTTGAGTTTTCAATCACTGGAGTACACCATTCACCAAATGAACATGGAGAATAAGAGATGATATATTGCGTTGAAGATGATAATAATATAAGAGAACTAGTGGTATATACACTAGAGACGACTGGATTTTCTGCGCAAGGCTTTGAAGAAGGAGCAAGTTTTTTAAAAGCTTTGGCGCTTGAAACGCCAGAGCTTGTTTTGTTAGATGTGATGCTTCCAGGAGAAGATGGATTAGCACTGCTTAAAAAACTAAAGAATTCTACAAAGACAAAAGATATTCCAGTAATTATGGTAACAGCAAAAGGATCTGAGTTTGATAAGGTTATGGGCTTAGACAGTGGTGCAGATGATTACATTACAAAACCATTTGGCATGATGGAGCTAATATCCAGAGTGAAAGCAGTACTTAGAAGAGCAAATACAGGTGATAAACCGAAGAAAATTCTTACACTAGGTCCAATTACAGTTGATATCGAAAAGCATTTGGTAACTGTAGCAAATGAGGATGTAATCCTTACACTAAAAGAATTTGAACTCTTGGAAAGGTTGGTTAAAAATCCAGGAGTTGTAGTGACAAGAGATATGCTCCTGTCAGAGATATGGGGCTATGATTTTGATGGAGAGACTAGGACGATAGACGTTCATGTAAGATCCCTAAGGCAGAAGCTAGGCGAGGCAGGAGACTTAATAAAGACAGTACGCGGCGTGGGTTATAGAATAGGTATGACAGATGAGGCGTAGAATTTTAAGGGGAATGACATCAACTATAGGCATCACACTTTTTACAGTCTGTGTCATATTTGGTGTCATTTTATATCAAGACAATATCAATGATATTCGTAAAAGTTTGAGTGATGAAGCAGAGGTTATTAGTAAAAGCTTGAATTATTACTCAGGAGATTACCTAGAGATTGTGGATGGATTTGTACATGAATCAAGGGTGACTGTGGTTGCAAGTGATGGTGAGATTTTATACGATTCAGCTTATGATATCGAAAAAATGGAGAACCATAATAATAGAGAAGAGATTCAAGAAGCAAGAATAAATGGAAAAGGTGATGCAGAGCGTACATCGAATACACTAGGAATAAGAATGTTTTATAGCGCAGTTTTACTAGATAGTGGAGATGTTGTAAGGGTTGCATATTCGAATGTAAATGTAATCAATGACTTGCTAGGGCTTTTAATAGTAGGGATTGTTGCAAGCATTATCGTGGTTATGATTGTTGTACTTAGAGCAAGGGTGATTACAAGACAGATTATCAGGCCGATTAACCAATTAGATGTGGAAAAACCGATGGAAAATGAGATTTATGAAGAACTCAAACCATTGCTTATGAAGATAGAAGAGAACAATAAAAGCAAAGAGGATATTGCAAATATGAGAAAAGAATTCTCTGCGAATGTGTCTCATGAACTAAAGACTCCTCTGACATCAATCTCTGGATATGCAGAACTTATAAAAAGTGGAATGGTGCGAAGTGAAGATGTTCCAAGGTTTTCGGAAAAAATTCACACAGAAGCTATACGCTTAGTAGCACTAGTGGAGGATATCATCAAAATATCTCGATTAGATGAAGGTAGAGTAGAATTGGAAAAAGAAGAATTTAACTTGTTTTATTTGACGCGAGAAATTTGTAGCAGATTAGCATTGCAAGCAGAGAAGAGGAAAGTAACGATAGAGATTTCAGGAGAATTGGTGAAATACTTTGGAATCAGAGCAGTTGTAGATGAGATTATTTATAATGTCTGTGAAAATGCTGTGAAATATAATAAGCAAGGTGGTCGTGTAGAAATCTGGGTAGGAAATACTTTAGAAGGTGCAAAGGTCATTGTGAGAGACACAGGAATTGGTATTCCAGTTGAGGAACAAGAACGCATTTTTGAAAGGTTCTACCGCGTGGATAAAAGTCATTCAAAAGAGACTGGTGGAACGGGATTGGGTCTTTCCATAGTAAAACATGGTGCAGAACTACATGGAATTAAAATAAAGTTAGAAAGCGAAATGAATATAGGAACAAAAGTTCAATTATTGTTTTAATACTAAGAAAGGATTGGGAAGCGTATTCCAATCTTTTTTTGCTGTCTTTTCTTTTTGACCTTCCTCTGTATTTTTATGGAATAGCTGGAAATACTATCTCCATAGGAGGGAATGATATGTATCATTATTTAGCGATAACAGATGTTTACGCAAGAGAAATTATAGATTCTAGAGGAAATCCAACAGTAGAAGTGGAAGTGTTAGCGGGCGATAGTTACGTAGGGAGAGCTTCAGTGCCATCAGGAGCTTCCACAGGGAGATTTGAAGCGGTGGAAGTGAGGGATGGAGATTATCGATTTATGGGGCAAGGCGTACAAAAGGCAGTTCAAAACATCAACAATCGAATTGCTCAAAGAATTATAGGAGAGAACGTATTTGATCAATCCTATATAGATTACCTACTCATCAAAGAAGATGGAACAAAGAGTAAGATGAACTTAGGAGCAAATGCCCTACTTGGAGTGTCAATGGCAGTAGCAAGAACAGCGGCAAAAGCATTGAATACGCCACTTTATAAATACTTAGGCGGCATCAATGCAAGAAAGATGCCTGTTCCTATGATGAACATCCTAAACGGTGGAGCACATGCTGATAATACAGTAGACTTTCAAGAGTTTATGATTATGCCAGTGGGAGCAACCTCTTATAAAGAAGGGCTTCGTATGTGCGTGGAAGTGTATCATACTTTAAAAAAATTATTAAAAGAGCAAAATCTAGCAACGGGTGTGGGAGATGAAGGTGGATTTGCACCAGATTTGCCTAATGCTAAAGAGGCTCTAAAGTATATAGTAGAAGCGATAAAAAAAGCAGGTTATGAGCCAAAGAACCAGGTTGCAATAGCACTGGATGTAGCGGCTAGCGAACTCTATGATAAGTCCTATCACAGATATACATTCCCAGGGGAATCTCAGATGATGGGGCAGAAAATTACGAGAGATGTAGAATCGATGATTCAATATTATGAAGAGTTGGTGTCAGAATTCCCGATTGTCTCAATTGAAGACCCACTAGATGAGGAAGACTGGGAAGGATGGGAGTTATTGACACAGAGATTGGGAGCAGAAATTCAATTAGTAGGGGATGATTTATTTGTCACTAATTCTGAAAGGCTAGAAAAAGGGATTAAAAGGAAGGTCGCAAACTCTATTTTGGTCAAAGTGAATCAAATCGGAACTTTAACGGAAGCGATGAATGCAATTATACGTGCACAAAAAGCAAGCTACACAACAGTGATATCACATCGTTCAGGAGAGACGGAAGATACATTGATTGCGGATTTAGCAGTGGCATTTAGTTCTGGGCAGATAAAGACAGGAGCGCCCTGTAGAGGAGAGCGAACTGCGAAATACAATCAATTGCTACGTATAGAAGAAGAACTTAGCATCCTAGGGATATACGAAAATCCATTTTAGAAAAAATGCTTGCGTTTAGAGGGGAACTATGGTAAGATATTCATGTTTAGACGCAGGAGGTGTGGAGATGGACATTTTAAAAATTGTATTGACTATTTTATTTGTAATAGATTGTATCGCATTAACAGTAATTGTGCTTTTGCAAGAAGGAAAATCAGGTGGATTAGCAAGCCTTAGCGGTGACAGTCAATCAACTTATTGGGGACAGAATAGAGGTCGCTCAATGGAAGGAACTTTAGCTAAGATAACTACAGCGTTGGCAGTATTGTTTTTTGTACTTGCAATTGCTTTGAACTTAGGATTTTTTAACGCATAATCAATGAAGAATGTGAAACCCTTATTATTAACAAATAATAAGGGTTTTTTTAAGATTAGACAGGAGAAAATATGGACGAGAATAAAGGACGTCGAAAAAAGGTTATATATGAATTCATATGCAGTGATATTTATGTGCCGATGAAGATTAAAGAGTTGGCAATTATGTTTCAAGTTCCAAAAGAACAAAGGAACGAGTTAAAGGCTGTATTGGATGAATTAGAATCAGAAGGAAAGATAGAAGTTACGGCAAAAAAGAAGTATATAAAAGGAAAAGGTGGTCGTCTTGTTGGGGTGTTTACAGCTCATGAGAGGGGCTTTGGTTTTGTTACGATTGAAGGTCGAGAACAAGATATCTTTATCTCTCGAGACGATGTGAATGGAGCACTTCAAGGGGATCAAGTAGAAGTGTTGTTAGTAGCGAAGAAAATAGAAGGAAAAAGAGAAGAAGGAAAGATTGTAAAAATTCTAAAGCGTGGAACTTCTCAGCTAGTAGGCTATTATGAAAGAAGCAAAAACTTTGGATTTGTAAGAGCAGACAGTGCAAAATTTGCGAAAGATATCTTTATTCCTCATGAACGATCGAAAGGGGCGGTGACGGGACATAAAGTAGTAGTGGAGTTGACGTCTTATGGAGGTGAAGGAAAGAAACCAGAAGGTAAAATCGTAGAGATATTAGGACATAGCAACGATCCAGGTGTGGATATTTTATCGATTATAAAAGGTTATGATTTGCCAATAGAGTTTCCAGAAAAAGTTTTGAATCAAGCAGAAAGAATATCCACTCCAGTGACAGAAGCAGATCGAAAGAATCGGACAGATTTAAGAGAAGTTATGATGGTAACAATCGATGGAGAGGATGCAAAAGACTTAGACGATGCAGTTTCGCTATCGAAAGATGGAGGGATCTATAAATTAGGAGTACATATTGCAGATGTGACGAATTATGTCCAGGAAAACAGTGCTCTAGATTGGGAAGCAAAGGAAAGAGGCACTAGTGTGTATTTAGTGGATCGAGTAATTCCGATGTTACCACATACATTGTCTAATGGAATCTGTTCTTTAAATGCAGGAGAGGATAGACTCGCTCTAAGCTGTATTATGGAAATCGATGAGTGTGGACGAATGATAGGGCATGAGATTGTAGAATCTGTGATACACGTAGATAAAAGGATGAGTTATACAGAGGTAGCCAAAATTCTTGTGGAAAAAGATGAAGAGGTTATTGCTGACAATACAAGTTTTGTAGAGATGTTTCAATTAATGGAAGAATTGTCGAAAATATTGAGAGAGAGAAGACATAAAAGAGGTGCCATAGACTTTGATTTTCCAGAGACAAAGATGGTATTAAATGAATTGGGGAAACCGATTCAGATTAAGCCCTACGATAGAAATGTTGCGACAAAGATTATCGAAGACTTTATGCTTATGGCAAATGAAACGGTAGCAGAGGATTATTTCTGGCAAGAAATACCATTTGTTTACCGCGTTCATGAGGTGCCAGATGAAGAAAAAATAAAGAAGTTAGGAACCTTTATACAAAACTTTGGGTATGTCATGCACTTAGGACAAGATAAAGTCCATCCGAAAGAACTTCAAAAGCTACTGAATAAGATTGAAGGTAGCCCTGAAGCAGATTTAATCAGTCGATTGACACTTCGCTCGATGAAGCAAGCTAAGTACACAAAAGATAATAGCGGACATTTTGGACTTGCTGCAAAATACTACAGTCATTTTACCTCTCCGATTCGCCGTTATCCAGATTTACAGATTCATAGAATTATCAAAGAGAATATTAGAGGGAAGTTAACAGAAAAGAGATTAGAACACTATGAAAAACTGTTGCCAGAGCTAACAAAGTCATGCAGTGAGTTAGAGAGACGAGCGGAGGAAGCAGAAAGAGAAACTATCAAGCTTAAAAAGGCAGAGTATATGGGACAACATATAGGAACTTGCTTTGAAGGTGTAATATCTAGTATTACAAAGTGGGGAATTTATGTAGAACTCGATAATACAATAGAAGGTTTGATTCATGTGACAGCAATGACAGATGACCACTATAATTATGATGAGAGTCGTTATGAAATGATTGGTGAAAGAACGGGTAAGAGGTATAAATTAGGACAAAAAATTAGAATTGAAGTAATAGGTGTAGATAAATTGCAAAGAACAGTAGATTTTAAAATTGCTAAAAAAAGGAAGGGGAATGAGGATGAAGGAACCACAGAAGTTGATTGCGAATAATAAAAAGGCGTATCATGATTACTTTATACTAGATACTTATGAGGCAGGAGTTTCCTTACATGGGACAGAAGTGAAATCTTTAAGAATGGGGAAATGTAGCATAAAAGAAGCGTTTATCAGAATTGAAAATAATGAAGTGTATGTGTACGGTATGCATATCAGCCCTTATGAAAAGGGAAATATCTTCAATAAAGATCCTCTAAGAGCGAGAAAGCTATTGCTTCATCGAATAGAGATTAACAAAATGGTTGGAAAGATGAAAGAAAAAGGAATGACAGTGGTTCCTTTAAAAGTATACTTTAAAGGAGCTTTAGTTAAAATAGAGCTAGGTATGGCTAAAGGGAAGAAGAATTATGACAAGCGAGAAACCATTGCGAAAAAAGACCAGCAACGGGAAGCACAAAGAGATTTCAAAGTCAGAAACCTGTCATAAAAAAGTTTTTGCTATAGTAAGCGCGTTTTTGCTATAGCGTGTAGATTTTATTTGGAGAAAGGTGTAGAATAGTATTCAAAGGAGAGGTACTATTGGAAAAAAATACGAAGAGAATGAGAGAAGTTGCAGATAACTTAAAGAGACTGCGTAAGATTAAAAATTACTCCCAAGATCAATTAGGTCGAAAAGCGAGTGTAAGCAATTCTTTTATCAATCAAGTGGAGAATTGTAGGCGTGATATGTCAACGGAGTCTCTTTGTAGAATTTGCACAGCATTAGAAGTGACACCGAATGAACTGCTCAGTTTTTGCATGACAGGAGACCAGCGAGAGGAAGAGATGTACATACAGCGATTCTTAAGAGCGATACAAAGCTTAGAGAAAGAAGAGATACGATTTGTCGTAGATACGCTAGAAGATTTGTGTACGAATTTAAAAAAATATTCTGCTGCTAGCTGGCTTGAATGGAGCAGGAAGAATGATTCTAATATCGATGAACTAGAATAAGTCGATATATCTACTATTATCTTATAATTCACTTAATATTCACAGTAATAATCATTACATTATTCAACATTATAACAGATGACATGTTTTTTAGTAGACCTCAATTTAATCTGAAAGAGAGGAGGACGCATGTATGAAAGAAATTTTTGAACAATACGGTTCTGTTATTATCGCAGCGATTGCCATCAGTGCATTAATAGCGATTATAGTATTTCTATTATCGTCAGATGGCGTAATCGCATCTGCATTCGAAGAATTGATTCAGAGTTTTTTGAGTAGAGCCAATGAAGTAGCAACACCATAGGAGGAATCGCCAGAAAGGGGGCGAATATGGAAAATACATGGACACTTAATCCGACACATTTTGGTGGATTCTGGGGATTTATTCAAAATGAACGAATTACAGACATTGATTTTAATGGCAGGGATCTATGGATTACGACAGTAGACAATGAGCGAGTAAAAGTGAGGAATCATGGAATTACCGCAGAATTTGTTGATAAATTTAGCCATTATATAGCAAATCAAGTAAGTAAACCGTTTAATAAAGTGGACAATCTCTTAGAAGCGGATACAGAGACTTTACGTATTAGTATTGTGCATGAGTCAGCAGCAATATCTGGAAGAACGGTTTGTATCAGAAAAAGTTTGCCAAAAGTACGGATGACAAAAGAAAATATTGTAGAGAGCGGGTATTGCAAAGCGGAGGTACTCAACATCTTGGTAAAGTGCGTAAAAGCAAAGATGAACTTTGTGTTTTGTGGCGAGCCAGGAGTTGGAAAGACGGAATGTCTCAAGTTCTTTTCTCAATATATTCCAGGAAATGAAAGAGTGATTACGATTGAAGATACGCCAGAATTACATTATCGGGAGATTAATCCTAGTAAGGATTGCGTAGAATTCATGGTATCTGAAGGGTTTAGCTACACAAAGGCAATCAAAACCAGTCTGCGTCAAAACCCTAAGTGGATGATGCTATCAGAGGCTAGGTCAAGTGAAGTGAAGTATCTGCTCGAATCTTTATCGACGGGCGTTAGAGGCTTCACGACCGTACACACAGATGATGTGAGGAAGATACCAGATCGAATGCTCAATATGATGGAGAATCGTATGGATGCAGATCGTATGGAGAACGATATCTACACCTTCTTAGATGTAGGGGTGTTGATTCGCAAAAAACTGATACAGTCAGGTGTTGTTCGTAGATATATTGATCAAGTATGTTTTTATTACAGAGACGAGACTGGTAATCACACTTTTTTAATCGTAAAAGATGGGATGTACTGTGAAAGAGTAATGCCACAAGCAATCCTAGATAAGTTTATAGCCATGGGGGTATCGATTCATGAAGGTGAGGAGGGACAAAGTGCACAAAAACAGTAGATGGAGGTACTTACGGTATAAGAATTTAGCCACAGAATTAGCAAAGTATGGAGTGGATTATGAGTGGAAGAAAGCACTCTATCATTATGGTCTAGTTGTAGTATTATCTCTGATGTTTGGTAGGTTATATCGACTGAATGTAGGGTATATGGTTTTGATTTTAGGAATTGGTTTGTTACTATTGCCTTCTGTAATGATTGGAATTGTAAAGAGAAGATATTATAGTCAGATTTTTTCTTTGGCCAATAACTATATGGAACAGTTTCTTTATTCGTTTAAAAATAATCGTACCGTTTTGACCACGTTGACAGAGGCGGGAATTGTATTTAATGAAGGCGGATTTCATGAAGTATTAATAAAAGCGATCGAACATATCCGTTATGAGGTAAAAGGTGAAGATCCAGAACGAGAAGGGTTAGAGATGGTGAATGACTTTTTTAGCTGTGAGAAAGTGACTTTGATCCATAGTTTTGTGCTAAATGCGCAAAGACAAGGTGGAGATATTAGTCGAAGCATTTTTTTACTATCAAAAAATAGAGCGATGTGGGCAGAAAGAATCTGCAATCAGCAAAAAGAGTACATCAACATCAAGCGAAATATCATAATTGCATTAATAGCCACATTAGTATTATGTGCACTTCCTCTATATTTACTAGGGGGAAGTTTTGATATCTCAAAAGAAATCATTGCACAAGTTACTGGAAGTGGGCTGATTGTGTTTTGTATGGGCGTATTTATCCGAGCGGAAAAGCGGTTGTGCAAGAATTGGCTACACTCTAAGAATCAAGCAAAAAATATGAAGCGAAAGTATCTACAAGTACAAAATTATGATGAGACACGAGAAAAGAGGGGGAGTAATATTGCAGCGAGTACCATGCTATTAATTACTGGGATTGTGTATGGTCTTTCTCATAGTACAAGCCTTTTGATTCTGTTCATAGCAATCACTATGTTTTGTATGAATCAACATAAAATAGGATACAATCTAGCAAAGCGAAAAGTAGCAAAGGAGATAGAAAAACAATTTCCAGGATGGTTGATGGATCTGGCACTCTTGTTACAGACGGATAACGTACAAGTAGCACTTCGTAAATCACTAGATACTGCTCCGGAGGTATTGGGTGTTCCATTACAAGAATTAGTGGATGAATTAGAGAAGGAACCAGACTCCATTGAACCATACTACCACTTTTTAAAAGTATATCAAAACCCAGATGTGCAATCTGTGATGAAGATGTTATACTCTTTGTCTTATGGTAGTACGAATGAAATTGAACGTCAGATAGAAGAGTTGATTGATCGCAACACTACGACGATGGATAAAGCGGAAAAACTGATGCAAGAAGATCAAGCGATTGGAATGAAGCTTTATGTACTGCTTCCTTCGCTTGTGGCAGCCTTTAAGTTGATGACAGATATGGCGCTTTTACTCATGCTATTTTTAGAGGATGTATCCGTCGGAATGGGGGTGTTGTGATGAGTTTGGTGATTAAGACCTATATGGGGATTTTTCTTATCCTTCTATCTCTATTGACGATGCTAGGCACGATATCTATGTGCATTGATGTTGTAAATGCTAGAGATTTTCACAATAGCGTACTGACACAGATACAAGAGGCGAATTTTGCGCCGAGTGTATTAATGGCGTGTCAAGAAGCAGCAGTATCAAGAGGGTACCAGCTACATATCGATGATACAAGTCAGATGAGTGCAGATAAAGGAAAAAAAGGACTTGTGGAAGTTCGAGTGGGGTATGAGTTGGAGATTCCGTTATTTCAGTTAAAAGAGCAACATGAAATCTATGGAATTGCTAGATAGGAGGAAAGATGAATACCATATTTGAAGAATTTGGATCGTGCATAATACTTGTAGTTGCAGGCGGTGGTTTTCTTAAATTGATGCAACAGTTTATGGAAGTGATTTTATAAGAGTAACTGTAGGAGAATAGAAGGAATAGGTAAGAAGCTATGAAAGAAATATTTGAAGAATATGGGCATGGTGTGATAGAGCTTTGTAGTGGTGCGATTATGTTAGGTGTCATTGGTGGCTTTTTCTTTAGAGGAGATTTGGTTTACTGGCTTGGCACATTTACGATTAGACTTGTCGGATAGGAGGTCGTATGCGAGAAATTATGAGTCAGTTTGGTGGAACGGTAGTGACTCTAGTCATTGCAAGCTTTTGCTGTATCTTATTATATGGAGCTAGTAATTATGGGCAGTATGTTACAAGTAGTGGAAGTGGATTACAAACCCTAGACCAGAGGCATACGGAGTATGAAGCGATAAAAGGGTGGTACCAGCGGGTACCACCAAAAGGGGAAAGTATACAATCAGAGCGTTTTTATGTAGGTGAACCGATTGGTATTGAGCGAATCGGAAGGATTGTGGATATGGAAGGAGATTCTTATTCTCTAAATTCAGTGGTTAAAGGAACAGAGAAAAACATGAAGGGAGAAATTGTGGAGCTGAAAGATGGGGATAATGAAAGTTGGATGTCGCTTTATAATCATAACGAAGCTACTATTACACCGACAAAAGCGGGCGTTTATGAATTAGAAGTAGCGGTAAAGGACAGAGAGAATACAGAAGCAGTGATATACTTTCTGTTCGTTGTGGATCAGTTAGGGGGTGTGGGAGATGCGAACGATAATGATTAGCTTCACAATTCTAATCATCACTGTGATTTCCATTGTGATTGTACTTTCGTTTACGGGAACAGTTATTCGAAAGAATGAGTTGAGTCACGCAGTAAATCATGCACTTTTTACCACCATGACAGAACAATTTGCAGGAGAGAACGTAAAGTATGAAAATGAAACGCAACTGATACTTGCGTTTGAGGAGTCGCTAGATTTTCAGTTACAGTCAGATGGGCAAGTCAGTATAGATATATTAGGCAGTGACGCCCAAAAAGGGATGCTATCAGTAAGGGTAAAGAGTGGATTTGTCAATCCTGCAGGAAAAGAAAGGCAAGTAGAGGTCGTGAGAACGGTATTGCGGGAGCAATATGAATAGATAAGAAGGTGTAAAAGGTGAAAAAAACGAAATATCTACTGATTGGATTATTGCTGTGTGTGATGGGGAGTGGGATGCTACAGATGGAGACGAAGGTAAAAGCATCAGCTCTTCAAGATGCAATTTCTTTTTATCACACATATGGTAATAGTATGGTGTATAAAGATGGTTGGTTCTACTATGGATCGAGGGGAAAGACTGCAAGTGCAACCCAAAATACCACCACATGGAACGTGGTTGGTTATCAAGTCGAAGTGCAGTCAGGTGGACGTACGGCATTGTTGTATTTTAAGAATCTAGGAGATTATACCAAGCGAGGTGCACAACAAAAAAGTGGCGGGTTTACTTATGACTTGTATCAGATTTCATTACAAGGGGTAAAGGATAAGTTGAAGAATGTAGATCAAGCGATATATGAGAATTTTGCTCGAAATGGAGGAAGTATTCGAGTGAACAGCTGTATGATCACAATTTATTGGAATCGATGGGGAACACCGCATCCAAGTGGTGGAATGTACAATGATGGTAGTTTTTATGGTGCTGTCTACACAAATTTTTCGGGAATTGCAAATGCGGCTCCATGGAGGAATAAAGAATCTTTAAGAAGTTATTTTGGAAAGGGGATTATATACGAGACGCCGCTTCATAGCAATCAGATTATTTATGTACGATATCAAGGTGTGAATGGGAATTATGGAGACTACGAAGAGGTTTTAAATGGAGACTATCTGTATGGGAATGAAGTGGCTTGGTCGCGTAGTGAAGATGAGTGTTATGAATATGCAGCTATTCGCTATACTGCAACAGTATCCCAGAAAAAGTATGTAGATGTAAGGCGAAAGCAGTATCAATTATCCCTTGCGGGAGATGTAGGGATTGATGACACAATGGGCGAAGGGAATTATTATTACGAACAGAGTGTTATGGTTGATGCTGTGATAAAAGAAGGATATGAGTGGAATGGATGGAAAGAACTAGAAGAAAGTGAAGAAAAGGCGGTAGAGTTCTTGATCACAAAAGATACTATGCTTTTGGCACAGACAAAGCCTATCACCTATCAAGTGGTGTTTCATCCAAGTGGTGGAAGTGGCCATATGGAACCATTACAGTGTTCATATGACCAATCCTATCATATTCCTTCGATTACCTTTCAATCTCCAGAACGGGAAAGTCTGTTTAAAGGATGGACCAAAGAACAAGAAGGGAAGATTGTCTCTTGGAAAGAAGGAGACACTATATTCAATTACACAAGCACTGCCGATAGTATCCTAGACTTATATGCTGTTTGGGATTATGCACCGCAGTTAATCAGTCAGGATAGGTACTTTACATTAAAAGAGGCAAAAGCTGGGGTTATAACAGTAGAAGAATTACTAAAAACAGTAGAGAGTTTGGATGAAGAGGATGGGAGTGCGCAGGTGCAACTCAAGGCCTTTGATCCTACATATTTTTTGAACTTAACAGAAGATAGTGAGATAATTGTCACCTATACGGCGATGGATAGTAGTGGGAATTATGTAGAAGAAGAGGCCACAGTGTATGTGATTGATACAGAAAAGATGACAGAGCAAGAGAATCGCAGTAAAACGTATATAAGATTTATCAGTGATAAGACGTATGGTTTAGGAGAAGATGAGGGAGGATTAGAAGATACATCAATCTGGAATACCAATACAGATTATCGAGAAATTTTGAAAAATTTATTTTGAAAAATCGGTTGAATTGACGAAAAAAATATGCTATACTCGCATCAGAAAAGAAATTCTTCGGGGTAGGGTGTGATTCCCAACCGGCGGTTATAGTCCGCGACCTGCTTGTGAGTAACAAGTGGCTGAATTGGTGAAATTCCAATACCGACAGTAAAGTCTGGATGAGAGAAGAACGATTAGACAAGATATATTGTTTATAATTGTAGATCTCAGCCTCGATAATATCGAGGCTGTTTTTTTGTGTAAGAGGAGATAGCGTATTTATTACACAGCGAAGATTTCTTAAAATAATATCATTTTAGGAGGAACAGTATGAGTTCAAATGTAATGTCACAAGGAAGTAGTAAAATCGGGGTAAAGTGGATGGCACAGATTGCAATGTTAGCAGCAGTTGCGGTAATCTTAATGTTACTTGAAGTTGGGTTAGGATTTGCTCCAAGCTTTTATAAGCTAGACTTGAGTGAAGTACCTGTATTGCTAGGAGCGTTTGCGATGGGACCAATAGCGGCGGTTTTAATTGAGATGGTAAAGATTTTATTAGATTTTATGATATCAGGAACTATGACGGCAGGAGTAGGAGAGTTGGCAAATTTCTTAATCGGTTGTGCATTTGTAGTGCCAGCAGGTATGGTTTACAGAAAACTGAGATCAAGAAAAGGTGCTTTGATCGGATGCGTACTTGGAACAGTGACAATGGTACTAATCGGTTGTGTATTAAATGCTTATATATTATTACCTGCTTATGCAGCAGCATTTCAAATGCCTATTGATGGATTAGTGGCAATGGGAAGTGAAGTAAATGGAAATATTACAAATCTATTTACATTTATTGTTTTTGCGGTTGCACCATTTAACTTGATTAAAGGGGTGGTAATATCAGCTGTTGTATTCCTTATTTACAAGAAAATCAGACCGATTTTTAAGATGAGTGAGAATTAAAGGATAATTATTACGAGTTAATTAAGAATTTCCTATCAGGGCGACAGAGGTTGTAAGAAAAAAACTAGTATGCTATAATCCATTACAAGCGGATTATAATATGCTAGTTTTTTTAGGAGGAAAAGTCATGACAATGAAAGTAGAAGTGCAAATGACGGCAAAGATTATGTATAACTTTATGTTGCACCACACTTACACGAGGCTAGGAGGGATATTGACCGTATGCTTTGGGATTGTATGTATTGTATTCGGAATAAATTCTATAGGTGAAGGTGCTTCAAATACTACATTGGTATATTTTTTGTTGGGAGGTCTGTTTGTCGTAGGTAATCCAATTATGTTGTGGAGCACAGCGCGCAAGCAAGTAAAAAGAACGCCATCGTTCCAAAAACCTTTGTGTTATGAATTCACAAGTGAGGGCGTCACTATTCAACAAGATGAAAACAATGAGTTAATACAGTGGAATCAGATACAAAAGGTGACAACAACGCCTACGTTGGTACTGGTCTATGTATCAAGAGTGCGTGCGTTCATTCTACCAAAAGAAGTATTCAAGGAACAATATTTAGACTTTGTGAAAATGGTATCTACGAATGTGGAACCATCTAGAGTGAAGTTTCGGACAGTGAGTTAGAGGAGCATATGATAAGAGAGACAAGTAGTGCAAAGGAGACATTTGCATTAGGAGAAGAATTAGGAAGAAACAGTAAACCAGGCCAGGTCTATACTTTAATAGGGGACTTGGGAGTTGGAAAAACTGTATTTACACAAGGGTTAGCAAAAGGTCTAGGCGTAGAAGAAGCAATTAGTAGTCCGACATTTACCATTGTGCAAGTATATGAGGATGGCAGAGTACCATTTTATCATTTTGATGTATATCGAATTGGTGATATTGAAGAGATGGAAGAAATTGGATTTGATGATTATGTGTATGGAGAAGGTGTCTCCATGATTGAATGGGCAAATTTGATTCAAGAAATTTTGCCTAGTAAACGAACAGAAGTGATAATAGAAAAAGCGTTAGAACAAGGATTTGACTATAGAAAGATAACTGTTAATGAAGTAGAATAAAAAGAGGTATTGTTATGAAGATATTGGGATTGGACAGCTCGGGGCTAGTAGCCAGCGTAGCGATAGTAGAAGGAGAAGAATTAATCGGAGAGTTTACTACTAATTTTAAGAAGACTCATTCACAGACACTTTTACCGATGCTAGACGATTTATTAAAGCAGTTAGAAATCGATATAGAAGAGATTGATGCAGTGGCAGTGGCAGGGGGACCAGGATCTTTTACTGGGCTTCGCATTGGAGCAGCGACTGCAAAAGGGTTAGGGCTTGCACTTAAGAAACCATTGATTCATATTAAAACACTTGAGGCAATGGCGTATCAGTTATACGGTGTGAAAAAATTGATCTGTCCAATTATGGATGCGCGAAGAAATCAGGTCTATACAGGGATTTATCGTTTTGATAAGTTCTATGATTTTTATACAGTAGCAGAACAAAAAGCTATGGGAATCGAGGAATTAATTGAAGTTCTAAACGAAAGAGATGAGCCAGTTGTATTTTTGGGCGATGGTGTCAGTGTGCATAGAGCGGTGATAGAAGAAAAGCTTTATGTACCTTACTATTTTGCCCCAGCTCATTGTAATAGACAAAAGGCAAGTGCGGTTGCAGCACTGGGACAGGTTTATTTCGCACAGGAAAAGTATGAGAGTGCAGATGAACATAAGCCTGATTATATTAGAGAATCACAAGCGGAAAGAGAGCGCAAAGAGCGAGAAGAAAGTAAGAATGGTTCCAAATGATAGTTGAAGAGATGAAGGTAGAAGATGTTAAGGCGATAGCATCTATGGAACAAGAGATATTCTCAGATGGTTGGAGTGAGAAAACCATCGAAAATACCCAACTATTAGAACATACATATGTAGCAGTCGCGCGCGAAAAACAAGATGTGGTAGGATATTTTGTTCTATATCTTACAGGCGATACTGCAGATCTAGCAAGAATTGCAGTGTTAGCAGATTTACGTAGGGGTGGGGTGGCGCGAAAGTTACTAGCCCATATGGAGGCGTATGTACAGCAAAAAGCTGTTGAACGAGTATTGTTAGAAGTAAGAACGAGTAACCATGCTGCGATTGGACTGTATAAGCAGTTTGGATTTTTGGAAATCGGTAAAAGAAAAAATTACTATAAAGATCCAGTAGAGGACGGGATTGTTATGGAAAAACAGCTAGTAATTTCCACTAGTTATTCGACAAAAAAACAGATATAATGCAAGTGTAATCAAAAAGATAATACTTGGATCTGTAGGAGGATGCTATGCGAATATACGAAGCGAAAGAAGTAGTAGGAACAAAAGAAGAATGTAAGAAAATCATCTGTAACCAATGTGGAAAAGTGCTAGAAATTCAAAATCAAAGGCTAGAAGAAGGGGTATTCACCGCTGAGAAAGAGTGGGGATATTTTTCAAGGAAAGATGGGGAACACCATTCGTTTGATCTATGTGAGGATTGTTATGATAAACTGGTACAAGGGTTTCAAATACCAGTGACCACATCGGAAAAGACTGAATGGTGAAATGAGAAAGAGAGAATAGTGGATGAAAAGTCAAAGTGAAAATTTATTAAGTGAAATGCCTGTGCGACAGGCTATCATGAAGATTGGAATACCAGCCATAACTGCAATGCTAGTTATGGCCGTTTATAATTTAGTGGATACCTTATTTATCGGAATGTTAAACGATGATTATGCCTTAGCGGCAGTTGCAGTAGCATTTCCGATTATGGCACTGATGGGGGCAGTAGGGCAAGTATTTGGAGCAGGAGCAGCAGTAGTAATCGGTAGAGCATTTGGTGCACAAAAAGAAGAATCGGCACATCAGACAGCAACTACTATCATTGCAACCTCTTTTATTGCAGGATTTATATTTATGCTGGTGGGAATCATATTTATTGAGCCGATTTTCCGCCTGTTTGGTACGACAGAAGCGGTTATGGATTATGCAGTAGAATATGGGATTTGGATGTACATAGGTGCAATGTTTTCGATTCCAAATCAATCCTTCAACAATATTGCAAGAGCAGAAGCAAAAGCAGTGTTATCGATGAAAGCGTTAATGATTGGAGCCATATCGAACGTAATACTAGATCCTATTTTTATGTTTGACTTAAACGGATTTGGGCTAAATATGGGATTAGAAGGTGCATCAATGGCAACAACTTTGGCACAGGCAATCGGATTTGTTTTTATTGCTTCTTACTTCTTTAGAGGGAAGATGAGAGTTAAGATTAAGAAAAAGTACTTGAAAATATCTAAAAAAATATATTCAGACGTATTAACATCTGGACTTCCGATTGGAGTATCACAGTTTTTGAGCACCATAGCTGTATCAGTCACAAACATTGTAGCAGTAGCAGTAGCAGATACAGAAACAGCAGCTGAAAATATGCAGTCGGCATATGGAATCGTACTGAAAATAGCAATGATGGCTCTTTACGTAATCATGGGATATTTGCAAGGCTATCAGCCAATTGCATCGGTGGCTTATGGAGCAAAAAATAAAGAGCGGTTTTATGAAAGTTTCCGATATATCTCTAAAGCGTTATTTATCATTGCAGCAGTGAGTACTGTATTGATTCAAGTGTTTGCAACACCGGCGATTGCAGCCTTTACATCCACACCAGAGATCATAGAGATGGGTGCATTTTTACTGAGAACAACGAATATCTTTTTGATATTATTGGTATTTATATATTTAATTATGTTCACATTCCAAGCAACAGGAAAAGGTGGAAAAGGTGGAATTATCGCACTTGCAAGACAAGGGTACCTATATTTACCAGTACTGTTGATACTTGGGAATACAATGGGATTGGAAGGAATCTTCTACGCACAACCGATTGCAGACTTAGGGACAGCGCTGATTGCGTTTGCATTGTGGAGAAAGATGAAAGTAGAGTTAGAACACTATTTTGGCGATAGTGGGAGTGTAACAGAATAGAAGAATGAAAAGAGGAAATTATGTTAGATGTATGTTTGTTAGGAACAGGTGGAATGATGCCTCTTCCGTATAGATGGTTGACGTCATTGATGACAAGGTTTAATGGCAGTAGTCTGTTGATTGATTGCGGTGAGGGAACGCAGATTGCGATTAAAGAAAAAGGCTGGAGTTTTAAACCCATCGATGTGATTTGTTTTACCCATTTTCACGGAGATCATATCAGTGGTCTTCCAGGGCTTTTGCTTACAATGGGAAATGCGGATAGAAAAGAGCCACTTACAATTATTGGACCAAAAGGAGTGGAGCGAGTGGTCAATGCACTGCGGGTGATTGCGCCAGAACTACCTTTTGAAATTAAGTTTATTGAAATTGAAGGAAAAGAGCAAACATTTGAGATGAATGGATATCGGCTCAAGGCATTTCGTGTGAATCACAATGTGCTTTGTTATGGATATACAATGGAACTTGACCGGGCAGGAAAATTCGACCTTGAAAAGGCAAAAGAATTAGATATACCAGTGCGAAACTGGGGATTGTTACAAAAGGGAGAAACGGTAGAAGTAGATGGGAAAATCTACACACCAGAAATGGTTATGGGAGCTCAGAGAAAAGGAATCAAGTTGACTTACACCACTGATACAAGACCTACAGATAGTATTGTTGAAAATGCAAAAAATGCAGATTTATTTATTTGTGAAGGGATGTATGGAGAGCCAGATAAGCAGAGCAAAGCAAAAGAATATAAGCATATGACCTTTTATGAGGCTGCCCAATTGGCTAAAAAAGCAAATGCAAAGAGGTTGTGGTTAACACATTATAGTCCATCTTTGAATAGACCGGAAGAGTTTATGGATGATGTAAGAGCTATCTTTAAATATGCAGTTGCAGCAAAGGATGGAAGAAGCACATTGCTAGAGTATCCAGAAGAGTAGAGCGAGGAAATAGAGATGAGTGAGAAAAAAGAGATAACTATATTAGCGATAGAGAGTTCTTGTGATGAGACGGCAGCAGCAGTTGTAAAAAATGGTAGAGAAGTATTATCGAATGTGATTTCATCACAGATAGAGTTGCATAAGCTTTATGGAGGTGTAGTTCCAGAGATTGCATCGAGAAAGCACATTGAGAAGATTAACCAAGTCATTGAAGAAGCATTGTTGCAAGCAGATACTACACTAGATGAAATTGATGCAATCGGTGTGACATATGGTCCAGGACTTGTAGGAGCACTTTTAGTAGGGGTAGCAGAGGCAAAAGCAATTGCATTTGCTAAAAAATTACCATTGGTAGGTGTGCATCACATCGAAGGCCATGTCTCAGCGAATTATATTACACATCCAGAATTGGAACCGCCATTTGTTTGCCTAATTGTATCAGGTGGGCATACCCATCTTGTAAATGTGAAAGGGTATGGAAAGTACGAGATTATCGGAAGAACGAGAGACGATGCAGCAGGTGAAGCATTTGATAAAGTTGCAAGAGTGATAGGGCTTGGGTATCCAGGTGGACCAAAGATTGACAAACTTTCAAAAAAGGGAAATGAGAATGCGATTACATTTCCAAAGGCTAGTGTTGAAAATGCACCATTAGATTTTAGTTTTAGCGGTGTAAAATCTTCTGTGCTGAATTATCTAAACGGCTGTAAGATGAGAGAGGAAGAATACAATCAGGCGGATGTGGCAGCATCCTTTCAAAAAGCAGTAGTGGAAGTATTGGTGGAAAAGAGTATCGCAGCAGTGAAGACATGTGCAGTGAATAAGCTCGTGCTTGCAGGTGGTGTGGCCTGTAATGAAACGCTACGAGAAAAGATGGAAGAAGCTTGTAAGGTGGACGGAATAGAATTGTTCTACCCATCACCGATTCTTTGTACAGACAATGCAGCAATGATTGGGGCAGCTGCTTACTACGAATATCTAGAAGGAACGAGACATGGTTGGGATTTAAACGCAGTTCCAAACTTAAAAATAGGTGAGCGATGAATGAGAAGAATATAGCAATTGTATTAGCAGCAGGGCAAGGAAAACGTATGAATACAGAGATTCCAAAACAGTATATAGCAATCAATGGATTTCCGGTATTGTATCACTCCCTTTTAGCCTTTGAGGAATCAGAGGTTATCGATGAGGTTATCTTGGTGACTGGAAAAGAGGAACTGGAATCTTGTAGGATGGAGTATATCAAGAAGTATGGATTTCAGAAAATTAAAAAGATTGTTGTGGGTGGTAAAGAACGGTATGATTCTGTATGGAACGCACTGCAAGAGATAGGGAAGGAAGCTTCCTATGTGTTTATTCATGATGGTGCGAGACCGATGATTAACGAGGAGATATTGCAACGAGGATATGAGTGTGTCAAAGAGACGAAGGCAGCAGTTGCCGGAATGCCATCGAAAGATACCATAAAGGTGGTAGACTCACAGGAGTATGCAAAAGAGACGTTGGATCGAAATTATGTATGGAACATTCAGACGCCACAGATTTTTCAAGCAAGTATCGTGAAAGAGGCATATGAAACTATGATGAATCAACCCCATGAAAATGTAACAGATGATGCTATGGTAGTAGAAACCTATACAGATACAAAAGTGAAGCTTTTTAAAGGAAGCTATGAGAATATAAAAATTACGACTCCAGAAGATTTGAAAATTGCAGAGATATTTTTGGGGTGATAAATGAGGCGTGTAGTTTTCTACACGCCTCATTTAACGTTATAAACGTATCTTCATTACATCGGCTTCGATGTTCCAAAGGAATTTATCTAAATTTTTATAAGATATGAATACAGTGGCTGTATTTACGAGTGGGTGTATTGCTAGGGATTCACACTTTGTCAATTCCTGATCTATAAAAAACTCCACTTTATGTTCCTTGTCATTGATAAGTGCAAAAGGGGTAACACCACCTTGTACAACACCAAGTATTTCCATTAGTTTTTCTTCCGTTGCAAAGCTTAGAGTACCACAGCCAAACATCTTCCCTAATTTCTTTAAGTCTGCTTGTTTTGATCCTTCCAAACTCACTAGAAAATAACGTCTTCCCTTGGAATCTCTTAAAAATAAATTTTTGCAGAGCACACCTTTTTCAGAAAGTCCGTATTGAACCATATCATCGACAGTAAGTGCTGGTTTGTGTTGTACTACCTCGTAAGGTAGGTTGTACTTCTCTAAAACTTGATAAAGTTGTTCTTCATTATACATAGAAAATTCTCCTTTGTTACAGTTTTTTAGATTATGTTACTTGTATCTTACTTTAGAATTGTACCATATAA
>CAYJGW010000037.1:19536-26398 GCA_964369425.1 uncultured Lachnospiraceae bacterium | reverse complement strand
TCTCCAAAAAGGGAGGATGCCGGAGTGTCCTAGTGACATCCGGCATGTATTATGAAAAAGTTTTTCCAAATATTAATATTCTTATTTGGGTATCAAACACTGCTTGTTTGATAAGACTAAGTATAAACTAAAATCGTGAATAAAAAGTGTTTACTAGATGAATGTTTTTTGAAAAAAATATGAACAAAAAGTTAACACTGTTTTCTGTAAGCAAACTTAGGTAATCCGTTTTCCATAGGAACTTCAACAGCTCCTTGTACAAGTGGGCTTGCATATGCAATAAATTCATCTGTAATGTCTGAACCATTATTGCAAATCCATTCAGCAGGAACTCCCTTTTCCTGATTACAGATAAGGTTCACATCTTGTGTACCGTATTCCATCTTGTAAGGTTCATTAGAAATGCGTTCAAAGCTTATCATTTTTCCAGTTTCACCTTTTAATGCTGCAAGAACACCATGAGCACCACCTCCGATGGACTCGTTTAAATCTGTAGCGGAAAGGCAAGCAGAAGAGCAGCGTTGGCTTACGTTTAATTCTACAGAACGAACTTTTACCCCCAATTTATCTTTGACAAGATTTTCTAAGTACTTACCAGAGCCTGTTAACATTTTATGTCCGAAATTATCTACACCAACATCGCTTGCACGCTCACAGATGAATGTACCTTGTCCGTCGTTGATTCCTTCAGAGATACATACAACTAAGTTTGGTGTAGTCTCTAAGCTAGTTTTGACACTAGCAATAAAATCATCTTCATTAAAAGCAACTTCAGGAAGATAGATAAGAATCGGATTATCACCTTTGAATTTTCTAGCCAATACGGAACTAGCAGTCAACCACCCTGCATGTCTTCCCATGATTTCTACAATTGTAACAGATTTTTTATTGTCGTAAACAGAAGCGTCAATTGCAATTTCTCTAACTGTAGTAGCAACATACTTGGAAGCACTACCAAATCCAGGAGTATGATCAGTTAGCACTAAGTCATTATCAATTGTTTTTGGAACTCCGATAAATCGAATAGGGCTATCTATTTTTTCTGCGTAGCGAGAAAGTTTACTAACGGTATCCATAGAATCATTTCCACCTATATAAAAGAAGTATCCAATATTGTATTCTTCAAAGTTTTTGAATAGCTTACTATATATATCGTCGTTTAAATCTTCTGGCAGTTTGAAACGACAAGAGCCAAGATAAGATCCAGGTGTTGTCTTTACAAATTCAAATTCAGTGGCGCCTTCTTTTGTAATTTTCATAACATTATTATGCAAGAAACCTTCGATGCCGTTAATCATTCCATATACAGTCTCGATTGTTTCTGTATGCTTTAATGCTTCAGTTACCACCCCGTATAAACTACCATTTATTACGGCGGTTGGTCCGCCAGACTGTCCTACTAATACATTTTTTTTCATTGTATTCCTCCTCGTATGTTTAATATGTAATCTAGTTAACTATAACGAATTCTGATTAAAATGGCAATAAAATGTTCATATAATATTGAAGTTATCATGAGTTTGTTATATGATAAGGATACAATTCTAGTAACATCTTATAATCTGTAGTAGTAATCTGATTCATCGAAAGGAGAATATCTATGAGACTTAATGGAAAATTCGAAACACTATCACTGTTAAAAAGAGGTAATCATTATCATATGGTAATGGATTTTACGGAGGGACAACTCCTAGAAAGGTGGCTAAAACAAGATAATAATCTAGATCACAAAAAAGTAAAAAAGATATTAAAAGAAATATGTCTATTGCTCAATGCATATCAAAACAATAGTCTGCAACAATACCGATACTTAAGCACCTACACCATTTTAATTCGAGAAGGTGATGAAAAAGTTTTTCTGCTTGATTTAGAAGCACAAACCAATGCTGAAATTCGAGAATATCTAATTAAAATGTACGATGATAACAATCCTGTCGATATCGATGTCGATTTTATAGATTTTTCTATCATTGCTAAAATTCTACTATCTAATCCGTATAATCAAATCAAATTAAGTAAAAGTCAATTACACCGTTTCCGTAAAATAATCAAGAAATGTCAAATGAATCCACCAGAATTTCATACGTTCTTAGAAATAGAAGAACAATTATCCGAGATAAAAGAGTAGGCGTTATTCATAGAAATATTATAAAGTTCATACAATCAAGAAAAGGCAAGAGAGCAGATTGTGAATAGCCAAAAAATAGATAACTTACTAAATTTAGCGTTTGATTCAACACAAGAAGAGAGAAAAAAGTCATTAAATTTGAATGTAGGATATCAGGCGGACGTAGATATGTGGGATGTCATTGTAAAATATTCCGGCGACAGTAATGAACTGAAAATAGAAGGGGTGGAGGTGGTAAAACTTCTAAACGAATACGCAATTGTAACATTAGCAGAGGAAAAGATTATAGAGCTATCGAGTATTGGCGGTGTGGAATATATTGAAAAGCCCAAACGACTATACTTTGAAAGAATTATCGGAAGGCAAAATTCAGGATTGTTTGAGTTTCAAAAAGAAGACTATGGGTTATTAGGAGAAGGGTGCATTATTGCTATTTTAGATTCAGGAATAGACTATCGTAATGACGAGTTTAGAAATGCGGATGGGAGTACGAGGATTGTAAATTTATGGGATCAAACAATACAAGAAAATCCGCCAGAAGGCTATAATCTAGGTACGGAGTACACAAAGAGCCAGATTAATCAAGCTCTGGCGCAACCGGTTACTATATTTGAAAATTCGGTGGTACCAAGTACGGATGTAACGGGTCATGGAACTGCAGTAGCAGGAATCGCAACAGGTACAAATGGAGTAGCACCTAAAGCTGATATCATAGTTGTAAAATTAGGTGTACCTCAGCAAGGTGGTTTTCCGCGTACGATAGAATTAATGGAAGCTATTAATTATGTTGTTGAAAAAGCATTGAATTACGGAAAACCCTTAGCGATTAATATTAGCATTGGAAATACTTATGGTTCTCATACAGGGAGTAGCTTGTTAGAGCGATTTATTGATGATATAGCTAACTATTGGAAAACAGTTATCTGTATTGGAGCTGGGAATGAAGGAAATGTGGCAGGACATGTGAGAGGAAGAATGAAAGACTCGATGGAGACAGTGGTGGAATTAGCGGTAGAACGTAATCAAACGGCTATTAGTGTGCAGGTTTGGAAATTTTTTGAGGATATTGTAGAAATTAGTTTGATTACACCATCTGGAGATCGTATAGGTCCAATTAGTGAGACTATAGGTGTGCAGAGGTATATGACAAAAGAAACGGAATTGTTGTTGTACTATGGGAAACCAACACCAAGTTCGATAGAACAAGAAATATATATTGAATTTTTACCAATAGAGAATTTTATCCAAGAAGGACTATGGAAGATTGTATTAACACCGGTTAGGCTTGTTACAGGAGATTACAATTTGTGGTTACCAAGTTACTCAGTATTAAATGCAGGAACTAATTTCTTGAACCCATCAGAAGTACAGACGCTGACCATACCGTCCACTGCAAGTAGAGTGATTACGGTAGGAGCGTATGATGCAAAGACATTTACATATGCAAGTTTTTCTGGAAGAGGAGAATTAGAAACTCCTCTTTTGGTAAAGCCCGATATAGTGGCGCCAGGAGTGGATATCAGAACAGTGGGACTAAATGGAAATGAGGTAGTGGTGTCTGGAACTTCCTTTGCGACGCCATTTGTTACGGGAGTAGCGGCACTTTTGATGGAATGGGGGATTGTAAGAGAAAATGACGAGTATTTGTATGGGGAAAAACTAAAGGCGTATTTAAGGAGATCTGCGACCACATTACCAGGAGAAGATAAAGTGCCAAATAATCGTATTGGTTATGGTCGACTAAAAATGAGACTCCCAAAAGAATGGTAGACAATGAGGAAAAAAGTGTCGAAGTTTGCAAAAAAATATTTCATTTTATTCTATACGAGATTTATAAACTCTGATATAATGTAGGAAGACAGTCGAAGGGGGACACAAGGATGAAGATGGTAGTAAGAAAAGGCGTTGTGCATGGAAGGTTTCAAGTCTTACACTTAAAGGAAATTGAGTATATTTTGGCAGCAAAGATGCGCTGTAAAGTGTTATATATTGGAATTACGAACCCTGATCAC
This sequence comes from uncultured Lachnospiraceae bacterium, assembly GCA_964369425.1. Lineage (GTDB taxonomy): Bacteria > Bacillota > Clostridia > Lachnospirales > Lachnospiraceae > CAUPWF01. Next base: position 22,258 of record CAYJGW010000037.1, on the reverse strand, counting down.
GCATATACAAGAGAGACGATTAATGATGTAGAACGTTCGAAAAAGATTAATAATCCGATGACATATCTAGAGAGATATGAGATGATTGAATCAGCTTTGACACAGTTTGGTGTGCCAAGAGATGAGTTTAAAATCATTCCATTCCCTATTAATAGACCAGATATCTTGCTAGGATATGCACCAGAGGATGCTAGGTACTTTATGACAATTCATGATGCTTGGGGCGAGGAAAAGTACGAAATTCTTAAGGACTTAGGTTTGGATGTTGAAGTATTGTGGCGGCGACCAATGTCTGAAAAAGGGATTACGGGAGCGGAGGTTCGAAAGAAAATAGGGTTCTATAAGCAGTGGGATCACCTAGTGCCAAGATCGGTATATGATTATGTTAGAGAAAATCGAATAGATGAGCGTATTATAAAGAATCTTACAGAAATTCTTTGATAAAATGTGAAGATAAAAAACTTAGGAATGAATTGCATGGAAGCAATATTCCTAAGTTTTTTTGTAGTAGTTATTCTGGTTGTGATTCGTTTAGTTTGATATCCATGAAATTATAATGACTAGTACTCGTTTTTTCTGGATAAGTCTCAAGTGAGTAGAAATGCAGTGTTAACTTATACTCAATTAAGAGTTCTTTGAAAACGGTAATTAAAACACCTTGTTTACTCTCTTTCTTTATTGAATTGACAGTGTAGTCTAAGAATGGATTATTGTAGAGTTCACCGCCCCAATTGCCGTTATATGTATAATTGATTCCACTGCTAGGACTGCCATCAACTCCCATAACGCCGATGATTTCAAATTTGTTGGGGTATTTTGCATATTCCACTAATTGTTCTACGATAGGACGCAGGAGTTCTCTAGACACAGTGCGAAAGTGCAAAGTATCTAATTGAGAAGTGGTTTGCGCCCATCTATTAGCACCGTATATGGTGAATTCGGGACAAGGTAACTGAATGATATCAACATCATCTGAAATCATTTTTTTAATAAAAGCCCGTTTGGCAATTCTTCGTTGAGCAAACTCATGCTCATTCTCCCCTTTTGTACGCACAGTATCGTTTAAAAAGCTGTGACTGACTATAATGATTCTTTCTTTTTTACTATTACTCATTTGTATACTCCCCTTACAATACAAAAATGTTCTATTGAATGATAGTTCCTGTTTTACCGATAATGCATTCGTTTAGTTTATCGAAACAAGTAATCATTGTTTTTCTGTTAGTGCCTCGTGATACAAAGTTAACTCCAGCCTCAATTTTTGGAAGCATGGAATGAACTCCGAAATGTCCTTCGTCGATATACTGCATTGCTTCGCCAACAGAGAGTGTGGTTAAAAATGTTTCATTTTCTTTTTGGTAATTTAAGCTAACTTTTTCGACACTTGTTAATATGATTAACTCATCTGCGTTGATTAGCTCGGCGATTTTACCAGCTGCTAAATCTTTTTCGATTACGGCACTTGCGCCTTTTAACCGAGAGCCTTGTTGTAAGACAGGGATTCCGCCACCACCACAAGCGATAACGATCTGGTTAGCAGCTAGAAGACACTTGATGGTATCAATTTCAATAATGTCAGTAGGCTTTGGTGCGGCAACGATACGACGATAACCACCTTCAGTTGCTACTACATAATTTCCTTTTGATTCTTCCTTGTCTGCTTCCTCTTTTGTAAGTGTGCGTCCGATGACTTTTGAAGGCGAAGAAAATGCTTCATCATAAGGGTCTACGAGAACTTGTGTTACAACAGTAGACACCGTACGGAAAACTCCTCGTTTTATTAATTCTTCACGAATTGCATTTTGTAAGTCATATCCGATGTAGCCCTGGCTCATAGCAGAGCAGATAGACATTGGGGCTGCGGTGTAATCTTCATGAGTTTTACCAAACTCATTCATTGCAGTGTGAATCATACCCACTTGTGGGGCGTTGCTATGTGTGATTACAATTTGGTAATCCTTTTCAATTAAATCTGCAATTACTACAGCGCTTTTTTTAACAGCTTCTTTTTGTTCTGGTAATGTAGTTCCTAGTGCGAGATGTCCTAGAGCTAATACTGCCTTTTTTTTCATAATATGATGACCACCTTTTCATTTATTTACAAGAATTAAACTTGAATGTGCTTAAGAAAATTATACTTATTTTATAGAGAAAATGCAATCCTTTCTAACGATTGACTTTTAAGAAAATTAATAATATAGTAAGAATATGTTTGAAAATAAAAGAAAAGAGGGTATGAGAGTGATTTTAGTGACAACAGAATTTATAACAGGGAAAGAAATTCATACAATAGGGATGGTGAAAGGTCAGTGTATACAATCGGTTCATGTAGGAAAAGATTTATTGAGTGGCTTTAAAACTATTGTTGGTGGAGAGTTAAAGACTTACACAGAAATGATGGATAAAGCAAGAGACGTTGCGACACAGCGTATGTGTGCAGAAGCTGAAAAGCTCGGTGCAGATGGTGTCGTTGCAGTACGAAGCAGCTCTAGTGCAGTGACTCAAGGAGCATCTGAAGTGATGATTTATGGAACGGCAGTGAAGTTTTTAAACTAAGCACCGCTTATCCATTGGGAAAATCCTTTTTTAAAGTTCGTAGGTAGCAAGTAAATAAGGTTACTCCTTTTAGAATGCTGGAAATGGTGATGCTCCACCAGATACCATTTAAACCTAAAGAAGTAGTGGTGAGGTAAAGTGCAAGTGGAATACGGGCACCTGTTAA
>CAYJGW010000037.1:0-19436 GCA_964369425.1 uncultured Lachnospiraceae bacterium | reverse complement strand
TAAAAGAATTTACAGCAGCAGAAAAACCTTCTGCAGCCATCCAAGAGAGGGACTCTACTTGAGTTCCCACTCTTTGAATTGCAATAGCGGCATCTCCATAACTTGCAATCAATCGAGAGATTGTCATGGAAATAGCGGTGAATAACATGCTTTGCAAAGAGGTAGGGAGTCCTACTCTTATAATGGGGAATAAATATTCTTTGCGCATTTTAAAAGAAAAGACATTGCAGTTCTTAAAAAGTTCGTTAGAAGTTGCATTTACAACGAACAAAGTGGTGACAATAGCTTGTGCGAAAACAGTAGCGATTGCAGCGCCTAGCACACCAAAGCCTGGGAGGGGACCAAGGCCAAAGATTAAAATGGGATCCAAAATCAGGTTGATGAATAAACCCACAAAAGTGCAAGTTAGAATGGTTCGGCTTGAGGCGATTGCGGTAAAAATCCCAGTAAATGTCTGGTTGATAAAGGAAAAAATAACCATTCCGCAAGTGATACGTAGGTAATTTTCTGCATCTTGAACTACGGCGGAGGAATTTAAATTAAACAGCCCAATCAATTTATCGGAAAACAAAATGGAAAATGCGCCAAAGCAGAGCGCAAGAATGATATTGAGTTGAAAGGCATGAGCGATGTATTTTTTTGCTTGCTCCGTTTTGTTAGCACCTAGTTGCTGGCCGGCATGTACCTGACCACCGATTTTTGCGATAAGAGATAGTCCGTTTGAAAGCCACATATACATGCCAGCTGCGCCAACAGCAGCTAAAGCATCGCTGCCAAGTCGTCCAATCCAAGCCATATCTACCATATTATAAGCCATTTGTATTAAAGAAGTACCCATAATAGGAAGTGCTAATTTAGTAAGTGATTTAGAAACATTACCATGTAATAGATCGATGTGTTTTTGCATTTGTAAAATCTCCTGTATGAATAAATAGTGATTGATTTTCACAGTTGAGTGTTGTATAATTATAGAACACTATAAAAAGGTTAAAAAGACTTGAAATAACGTTGGAAGTATGTTATACTACTGGAGCGTATTGGAAGTTAGGTCTTTTTTTTATGCCTAAAATGATGAGGATAAGACCTTGTGATTTTAGAAAAAATGAGATTGAAACACGTGAACTAAGTATAAAATTAAAGCGAGGTGGAAGTTGTGCGCACAAGAATCACATTAGAATGTACAGATTGTAAGCAACGTAATTACAACATGACGAAGGATAAGAAGAATCATCCTGATCGTATGGAAACAAAGAAGTATTGTAAGTTCTGCAAATCACACACATTGCACAAAGAGACAAAATAATCGTGGAAGGAAGAGAATGTTATGGGCGAATTGAAAACAGATAAGACTCAAAAAACCAGTTGGTTTAAAGGGTTGAAAACAGAGTTTAAGAAGATTATTTGGCCAAACAAAGCATTGGTTGCAAAAGAAGCAACAGCGGTTATTATTGTTTCTGTATTACTAGGTGGGATAATAGCGATTATTGACTATTTAGTACAAATGGGAATTGACTTTATTATTACTCGTTAGTAAGTAGAAAAGCAATATGGAAGGTGATTGTATGGCAGAAGCAAAATGGTATGTGGTTCATACCTATTCAGGGTATGAAAACAAGGTGAAAGCCAACATTGATAAGGCAATTGAGAACAGACATCTAGAAGATCAAATTCTAGAAGTTCGAGTTCCTATGCAAGAAGTAGTAGAAGTTCGTAATGGAGCAAAGAAGGCAGTTCAAAAGAAACTGTTTCCAGGATATGTGATGCTTCACATGATTATGAATGACGATACTTGGTATGTCGTTCGTAATACAAGAGGGGTTACAGGATTTGTAGGACCTGGATCAAAGCCGGTTCCGCTTACAGAGGCAGAGATGATTCCGCTAGGAATAGATCAGTCTAGTGTAGTGGCTGTATTTGAAATCGGTGATATTGTTACAGTGACGAATGGTACTTGGATTGGAACTGTGGGAGCGGTTCGAAGTGTAAATGATTCAAAGCAAAGCTTGGAAATCAATGTGGAGCTATTTGGTCGCGAAACACCAGTTGAATTAAGTTTCGCAGATGTAAAAAAGATGGATTAGTATTCAAAATTCAAAAAAAGTGGGAGGGAAATCCCCGTTAAACACCACAAGGAGGTAAATTGAAATGGCAAAAAAAGTCGAAGGTTATATTAAGTTACAAATTCCTGCTGGAAAGGCAACACCAGCACCACCAGTAGGACCAGCACTAGGACAACACGGTGTAAATATCGTAGAATTTACGAAACAATTTAATGCGAAAACAGCAGATCAAGGAGATATGATTATCCCTGTTGTTATCACAGTTTATAATGACAGAAGCTTTAGCTTCATTACAAAAACTCCACCAGCAGCAGTGCTTATCAAAAAAGCTTGTAACATCAAGTCTGGTTCAGGAGTACCACAAAAAGATAAAGTTGCGAAGATCACAAAAGATCAAGTAAGACAAATCGCAGAAACAAAAATGCCAGATTTGAACGCAGCTTCAATCGAATCAGCAATGAGCATGATCGCAGGAACATGCCGTTCTATGGGTGTAGTAGTAGAAGAGTAATTTGTAAATGAAGAAACGTGGGAGGGAATTCCCGTGATTACCACTAGGAGGTTTTTAGAATGAAAAGAGGAAAAAAATATACAGAAACTGCTAAATTGGTTGAAAGAGGAAATCTTTACGACTCAAGCGAAGCAGTTGCGTTAGTAAAAAAAGTTGCAGTAGCAAAATTTGATGAGACAATCGAAGCTCACATCAGAACTGGTTGTGATGGACGTCACGCAGATCAACAAATTCGTGGAGCGGTAGTATTACCACATGGAACAGGAAAGAAAGTTCGTATCCTTGTATTTGCAAAAGATGCAAAAGCTGAAGAAGCGAAAGCGGCAGGAGCAGATTACGTAGGTGGAGATGAGCTGATTCCAAAGATTCAAAACGAAGGTTGGTTTGAATTCGATGTAGTTGTTGCTACACCAGACATGATGGGTGTTGTTGGACGTCTTGGACGTGTTCTTGGACCAAAAGGTTTAATGCCAAACCCTAAAGCAGGAACAGTTACAATGGATGTTACAAAAGCTATCGAAGACATTAAAGCAGGTAAAATTGAGTACAGATTGGATAAGACAAACATTATTCACGTACCAGTTGGAAAAGCATCTTTTACAGAAGAGCAATTAGCGGACAACTTCCAAACGCTTATGGACGCTATTAATAAAGCTAAACCAGCAGCTGTTAAAGGACAATTCTTAAAGAGTGTTACATTAACATCTACAATGGGACCTGGAATCAAAATCAATCCAGTGAAATTATAGAAATAAGATAAAATAAAAGGGTTTAGGATCAAGCGGTTCTAAACCCTTTTTGTGAAAAAAATAAAAACATCTTGACAAAACGATTGGAGTTTGATAAGATGTATTTCGGAACTACCGAAGACAGTAGGTGCCGTATGGCGTAAAGTGAAACTGCCTACCGAGGAGATTACGATTTGTTTATAGCGTTATGCATATGAACTTGTATGGAATTGTAAACCTCTACGTCTAAGGATGTAGAGGTTTTTTATATGGCTGTTAGTCATGATACAAACCTTATGTAATCGGTGGTAAATCTATAAGGAGGTACAAAGATGGCAAAAGTTGAATTAAAACAACCTATCGTTCAAAGTATTATTGAAGATGTAAAAGATGCACAATCAGTAGTTTTAGTAGATTATCGTGGAATCACAGTTGATCAAGATACAAAATTACGTAAAGAGCTTAGAGAAGCAGGAATTGTGTACAAAGTTTACAAGAACACAATGATGAAAAGAGCGTTTGAAGGGACTGCGTTTGCAGGTTTGGAAGAGTATCTTGAAGGACCAAGTGCAATTGCAATTTCTAATGATGATGCAACTGCACCAGCGAGAATTATCTGTAAATTTGCAAAAGAAGCACCAGCACTAGAAGTGAAGGCGGGTGTTGTAGAAGGAGCAGTGTATGATGCGAATGGAATGATTGAAATTTCAAAAGTTCCTTCAAGAGAAGAATTACTTTCGAAATTACTTGGAAGTATCCAGTCTCCGATTACAAATCTTGCACGTGTGCTTAATCAGATTGCAGAAAAAGGCGCAGAGCCTGTAGCAGCTGAAGAGGAAGTAGCAGCAGAAGTAACAGAAGAAGCAACTACAGAAGAAGTTGCAGCAGAGTAATTCGTAAAGAATGAATGCAAAGAAAGAATAAATTATATTAAATTATCTATGGAGGTAGAAAAAATGGCAAAATTAACAACAGCTGAAATGATCGAAGCGATCAAAGAATTATCAGTATTAGAATTAAATGAATTAGTAAAAGCATGTGAAGAAGAATTTGGTGTATCTGCAGCAGCAGGTGTAGTAGTTGCAGCAGCAGGTGGAGACGCGGCAGCGGCAGAAGAGAAAGACGAGTTCGATGTTGAATTAGTATCAGCAGGAGCTTCTAAAGTTAAAGTAATCAAAGTTGTTCGTGAAATCACAGGACTTGGATTAAAAGAAGCTAAAGAAGTTGTAGACGGAGCTCCAAAAGTAGTAAAAGAAGGAGTTTCTAAAGCAGAAGCTGAAGAAATCAAAGCTAAATTAGAAGGTGAAGGCGCTACTGTAGAGCTTAAGTAATTCTAATTACAATAATGTAGAGGCAAATCTTAGGATTTGTCTCTTTTTTAGTAGGGGATTCCCTTATTGTGTTGGCGAGAGATAGGAAAACGAAAAAAACAAGTAGAAAATGATGAAAATATAGTTGACAAGCAAAAAGCTTTGTGTTACAGTAAAAAATGCACTATTGTGGAGAAATATGCCATGTGGTGCGTGTAATGTAGGTAACACAAAGCTTTTTGTGTTCAATAAATAAGCAAGGAGTGAAACGTTAATGGAGAAAAACAGAATTCGTCCTGTCACAACCGGAAAAAGTTCTCGAATGAGCTATTCAAGACAAAAAGAAGTGCTTCAAATGCCAAATTTAATCGAAGTGCAAAAAGATTCCTATCAGTGGTTTTTGAAGGAGGGATTAAAGGAAGTATTTAATGATATTTCCCCAATCTCAGACTATAGTGGAATCTTAAGTTTGAAGTTTGTGGATTTTACATTGTGCAAAAACGATGTAAAGTATACGATCGAGGAATGTAAAGAACGCGATGCGACATATGCAGCGCCTCTAAAAGTAAAGGTAAGACTATACAATAAAGAAACGGATGAAATTAATGAACATGAAATTTTCATGGGCGATTTACCGTTGATGACAGAAACAGGTACATTTGTAATCAATGGAGCAGAGCGTGTAATAGTTAGTCAGCTTGTTCGTTCACCTGGGATTTATTATGCAATTGCGCACGATAAAATAGGGAAAGAGTTGTACTCGTCTACAGTAATACCAAATCGTGGTGCGTGGCTTGAATATGAAACTGACTCCAATGACGTTTTCTACGTGCGTGTAGATAGAACAAGAAAAGTGCCAATTACAGTATTAATTCGTGCACTTGGAATTGGAACAAACCCAGAAATTATAGAATTGTTTGGGGAAGAACCAAAGATTATGGCAAGCTTTGGGAAAGATACTTCAGAAAATTATCATGAAGGTCTATTAGAGTTGTATAAAAAAATACGTCCAGGAGAACCACTTGCAGTTGATTCGGCAGAGAGTTTGATTACAAGCATGTTTTTCGATGCAAGAAGATACGATTTAGCAAAAGTTGGACGTTATAAATTTAATAAAAAATTAGCATTGAAATATAGAGTCGTAGATCAAGTACTTGCAGAAGATGTGGTAAGTGCAGTAACAGGAGAGATAGTTGCAACAGCTGGTGACAGCATTACTATGGAAATGGCTGCTGACATACAAAACTCAGGTGCACCTTATGTTCTACTTCAAAACCCATTAGGAGAAGAGCGAAACATCAAAGTGCTTTCGAACTTGATGGTAGATATAGAAGCAGTTACAGGTATCTCAGGGTCTGAACTAGGTGTTCAAGAAGCAGTTTATTTCCCAGTAATTATGGAGATTATTAATCAGACTGCAGGCGATGTAGATGAATTAAAAGAGGAAATTAAGAAAAATATTTCTGAATTAATTCCAAAGCATGTGACAAAAGAAGATATTTTAGCATCAATCAACTACAATATCCATTTAGAATATGGAATGGGACATAAAGACGATATAGATCACTTAGGAAATCGTCGTATTCGTGCAGTCGGTGAATTACTACAAAACCAATACAGAATTGGTCTTTCAAGATTAGAAAGAGTAGTACGTGAAAGAATGACTACTCAAGATATGGAAGGAATCTCACCGCAATCATTGATCAATATCAAGCCAGTAACAGCAGCGGTAAAAGAGTTCTTTGGTTCATCACAATTATCGCAGTTTATGGATCAGAACAATCCACTTGGTGAGTTAACGCACAAGAGACGTTTGTCTGCATTAGGTCCAGGAGGTCTTTCAAGAGATCGTGCTGGATTTGAGGTTCGTGACGTTCACTATTCGCACTATGGAAGAATGTGTCCGATTGAAACGCCTGAGGGACCAAACATCGGATTGATTAACTCGCTTGCAACTTATGCAAGAATCAACGAGTATGGATTTATTGAGGCACCATATAGAAAGATAGATAAAACAGATGTAAAAAATCCAAGAGTAACTGAAGATGTTGTGTACATGACAGCAGATGAAGAAGAAAACTACCATGTGGCTCAAGCCAATGAAGCACTTGATGCAGAAGGATTTTTCGTGCATAAGAATGTTTCTGGTAGATTTAGAGAAGAGACACAAGAGTATGAAAAAACAGCTTTTGATTACATGGACGTATCGCCAAAGATGGTATTCTCTGTAGCGACAGCATTGATTCCGTTCCTTGAGAATGATGATGCGAACCGAGCGCTTATGGGATCCAACATGCAACGTCAGGCAGTACCACTTTTAACAACAGAAGCACCAGTTGTAGGAACAGGTATGGAGACAAAAGCTGCAGTAGACTCAGGTGTATGTATCGTTTCAGAAGGTGATGGTGTTGTAGAACGTGCAACTTCAAAAGAGATTATTATTAAATATGATAATGGTGATAAGAAGAAATATAAGTTGACAAAATTCTTGAGAAGTAACCAAAGTAACTGTTACAATCAAAGACCAATTGTGGTTAAAGGTGAAAGAGTTACAGCAGGAATGGTTATTGCAGATGGACCATCTACAGCAAATGGAGAAATGGCACTTGGGAAAAACCCATTGATTGGATTTATGACATGGGAAGGATATAACTATGAGGATGCTGTATTACTTAGTGAAAGATTAGTTCAAGATGATGTATATACATCAATTCACATAGAAGAATATGAAGCAGAATCGCGTGATACGAAACTAGGGCCTGAAGAGATTACAAGAGACATACCAGGAGTTGGGGATGATGCACTTAAGAATTTGGATGATAGAGGAATTATCCGTATTGGTGCAGAAGTTCGTGCAGGAGATATTCTTGTTGGAAAAGTTACTCCAAAAGGAGAGACAGAACTAACAGCAGAAGAAAGACTGCTTCGTGCAATCTTTGGAGAAAAGGCGAGAGAAGTAAGAGATAACTCGCTTAAGGTGCCTCATGGAGAATATGGAATTGTTGTAGATGCAAAAGTATTTACAAGAGAAAATGGAGACGAGTTATCACCAGGTGTAAATCAAGCGGTTAGAATTTACATTGCTCAGAAGAGAAAAATCTCAGTAGGGGATAAGATGGCTGGTCGACATGGTAACAAAGGGGTTGTATCTCGAGTACTTCCAGTAGAGGATATGCCATTCTTACCAAACGGACGCCCGCTTGATATCGTGTTAAATCCACTAGGGGTTCCATCGCGTATGAATATCGGTCAGGTACTAGAGATTCACTTAAGTCTTGCATCTAGAGCGTTAGGATTTAATGTTGCAACACCTGTATTTGATGGAGCACACGAGAATGATATCATGGATACGTTGGATTTGGCTAATGACTACGTAAACCTTGAATGGGAAGAGTTCAAAAAGAAATACGAGCAGGAACTATTGCCAGAAGTAGTAGAATATTTATATGAGAATCGTGCACATAGAGCTCTTTGGAAAGGAGTACCGCTTTCAAGAGATGGAAAGGTACGCTTAAGAGATGGAAGAAGTGGAGAGTACTTCGACAGTGCGGTAACGATTGGGCACATGCATTATCTGAAACTTCACCACTTGGTAGATGATAAGATTCATGCTCGTTCAACAGGTCCTTATTCATTAGTTACACAGCAACCACTGGGTGGAAAAGCACAGTTTGGTGGTCAGAGATTTGGAGAGATGGAAGTTTGGGCGTTAGAGGCATATGGTGCGTCGTATACACTACAAGAAATCTTAACAGTAAAATCAGATGATGTGGTAGGACGTGTTAAGACATACGAAGCAATCATCAAAGGAGACAACATACCAGAACCAGGTATACCAGAATCCTTCAAAGTATTACTAAAAGAGTTACAATCATTAGGTCTAGATGTTAGAGTTCTAAGAGAAGATAACTCAGAAGTAGAAATCATGGAGACTGTTGACGTGGGTGAGACAGACCTTCGCTCGGTAATAGAGGGTGATAGAAGGGCTAACACACAAGAAGAGCCTTATGAGAAGTTTGGTTTTACTCAACAAGCATTTGAGGATGGCGAATTAGTAAGCGTTGAGAACGAATCAGAAGAAGTGGAGAGTTTCGATTTTCAAGACGAAGACGAGACTATGATAGAAGAGTAGAAGGGAGTGCCATTAATGACAGGTACAAATAATGAAACGTCATATCAACCAATGAGTTTTGATGCCATTAAAATTGGCTTGGCTTCACCGGAGAAAATAATGGAATGGTCAAAAGGAGAAGTAACTAAGCCGGAGACTATCAACTATAGAACTTTAAAACCAGAAAAAGATGGATTATTCTGCGAGAAAATTTTCGGACCTAGTAAGGACTGGGAGTGTCATTGTGGAAAATACAAAAAAGTACGTTATAAAGGCGTAGTTTGTGACCGTTGTGGTGTAGAGGTTACAAAAGCGTCTGTAAGACGTGAAAGAATGGCGCATATTGAGCTTGCTGCTCCTGTGTCGCACATTTGGTATTTTAAAGGAATACCTAGTAGAATGGGATTGATTCTTGATCTTTCACCAAGAACACTAGAGAAGGTGCTGTACTTTGCTTCCTATATCGTAATTGATAAAGGAGAGACAAATTTACAATATAAGCAAGTTCTTTCTGAGGCTGAATATCAAGAAGCACGTGAACAATGGGGAGATACATTCCGCGTTGGGATGGGTGCAGAGTCAATCAAAGAATTATTGGGTCAGATTGAATTAGAGAAGGAATGTGAGGAGCTAAAAGAAGGGCTCAAAACAGCAACTGGACAAAAGAGAGCAAGAATTATAAAGCGTTTAGAAGTAGTAGAGGCATTTAGAAATTCTGGCAACAGCCCTGAATGGGTTGTTCTTGATGTAGTTCCAGTAATACCTCCAGATCTTCGTCCAATGGTTCAATTGGATGGAGGACGTTTTGCAACATCTGACTTGAATGACTTATACAGAAGAATTATTAATAGAAATAACCGTTTGAAGCGCCTTTTAGAACTTGGAGCGCCAGATATCATTGTTAGAAATGAAAAAAGAATGCTTCAAGAAGCCGTAGATGCATTGATTGATAACGGGCGTCGTGGAAGACCTGTAACAGGACCAGGTAATAGAGCATTAAAATCACTTTCGGATATGTTGAAAGGAAAATCAGGGCGTTTCCGTCAGAACTTACTTGGTAAGCGTGTTGACTACTCTGGACGTTCGGTTATCGTTGTAGGTCCAGAGCTTAAGATATACCAATGTGGACTTCCAAAAGAAATGGCTATCGAATTATTCAAACCTTTCGTTATGAAAGAGTTAGTAGGTAATGGAACAGCACATAATATTAAAAATGCGAAAAAAATGGTTGAGAGATTACAACCGGAAGTGTGGGATGTATTAGAGGATGTTATCAAAGAACATCCAGTAATGCTAAACCGCGCTCCTACTCTTCACAGACTAGGAATTCAGGCTTTTGAGCCGATTCTAGTAGAGGGTAAAGCGATTAAACTGCATCCACTTGTATGTACAGCATATAATGCCGATTTTGATGGTGACCAGATGGCGGTACACTTACCACTATCGGTGGAAGCACAAGCAGAGTGCCGTTTCTTACTGTTATCGCCAAATAACTTACTAAAGCCATCGGATGGTGGACCAGTAGCCGTTCCTTCACAGGATATGGTACTTGGTATTTATTATCTGACTCAAGAAAGACCTGGAGCCAAAGGTGAAGGGAAATTCTTTAAGAGTGTAAATGAAGCGATTCTAGCATATGAGAATGAAGCGATTACACTTCATTCTAGAATAAAGGTTCGTGTAAATAAGATAATGGCTGATGGAACAGAAAAAGAAGCGATTGTTGAATCTACAATGGGAAGATTTATCTTTAATGAAATTATTCCTCAAGACTTAGGTTTCGTAGACCGTACTGTTGAGGGAAATGAATTGCTACTTGAAGTTGATTTCCACGTAATGAAGAAACAATGTAAGCAGATTCTTGAAAAAGTTATCAATACACATGGAGCTACAAAAACAGCAGAAGTGCTAGATTACGTAAAAGCGATTGGATATAAATATTCGACAAGAGCGGCTATGACCGTTTCGATTTCTGATATGACCGTACCACCAGAAAAGCCAGAATTAATTCAAAAGGCACAAGATACGGTTGATAAGATCACAAAGAACTATAAGCGTGGTATGATTACAGAAGAAGAGAGATACAAAGAGGTTGTAGAAACTTGGAAAGAGACAGATGATATCTTGACAAAAGCACTACTTGATGGTCTAGATGCTTACAATAACATCTTTATGATGGCACACTCTGGAGCCCGTGGTTCTGATAAGCAGATCAAACAGCTTGCAGGTATGCGTGGACTGATGGCAGATACAACTGGACGTACAATCGAGTTACCAATCAAGTCAAACTTCCGTGAAGGTCTCGACGTACTTGAGTACTTTATGTCAGCGCATGGAGCTCGTAAAGGACTTTCAGATACAGCACTTCGTACAGCCGATTCAGGATATTTGACTAGACGTCTAGTTGATGTATCGCAAGATTTGATTATTCGTGAAATTGACTGTTGCGAAGGTGAAGAGATGCCAGGAATGGTAGTGAGTGCGTTTATGGATGGGAATGAAGTGATCGAAAGCTTACAAGAGCGTATCACTGGTCGTTTCTCATGTGTAACTGTATGCGATAAAGACGGAAATGTATTAATAAAAGAAAATCATATGATTACACCTAGACGTGCAGAATTGATTATGAAACATGGAGTCAACGAAAAAGGTGGAGAAATCACAGAGTTAAAGATTAGAAATATTCTATCTTGTAAATCACATGTAGGAGTGTGTGCGAAGTGTTATGGTTCAAACATGGCAACAGGTGAGCCAGTTCAAGTAGGTGAAGCAGTAGGTATTATTGCAGCACAATCGATTGGAGAGCCGGGAACACAGCTTACAATGCGTACCTTCCATACAGGTGGGGTTGCGGGAGATGATATCACTCAAGGTCTTCCTCGTGTCGAGGAATTATTTGAGGCAAGAAAGCCAAAAGGTCTTGCAATTATTACAGAATTTGGTGGAATTGCTACAATCAACGACACTAAGAAAAAGCGTGAAATTATTGTAACCAACAGTGAAACAGGAGAGTCAAAAGCATATTTAATCCCTTACGGATCAAGAATTAAAATCCAAGATGGAGTTACACTTGGTGCAGGAGACGAACTGACAGAAGGTAGTGTAAATCCTCACGATATCCTGAAAATTAAAGGACTTCGTGCAGTACAAGATTACATGCTCCAAGAAGTTCAAAGAGTTTATAGACTTCAAGGGGTTGAAATCAACGATAAGCATATTGAGGTTATTGTGCGTCAGATGCTCAAGAAGATTCGTATTGAAGAAAATGGAGATGCGGAATTTTTACCAGGAACAATGGTAGATATTTTAGAATTCGAAGATAAAAATGCAGAGTTACTTGCTGACGGAAAAGAGCCAGCAGTTGGTGAGCAAGTAATGCTTGGTATTACAAAAGCTTCTCTTGCTACGAATTCATTCCTATCGGCAGCATCTTTCCAAGAGACAACTAAAGTTCTTACAGAAGCTGCAATCAAAGGGAAAACAGATCCATTGATAGGATTAAAGGAAAATGTAATCATTGGTAAATTAATACCAGCAGGTACAGGAATGAGAAAGTACCGCGATGTAAAACTAGATTCTGACATGAATGAGATGGAAGAACTAGAAGAATTTACAATCGAAGACATTGAAGAAATGATTGATTTTGGAGATTTAAAGCAAGCAGAAAAGTTAAACGACGAGGATGACGATTCGGAAGAAATAGCTTTTGAAGATTTAGAAATCGATGAGTTTGAAGAAGTGTAAATAAAGAATTAGCTATTGGTTTTTGCGGATTGCTTTGCCCTATTGTGCAGGCAATCCGTATTTTCGTAATAGGTCGTGTAGCGACCTATCCGAGATGTTAGACGGAATTGTTACGAGTTTTCGATAAAATTTTAAATTTTGGAGGCGTCAAACTATGAGTAAGATTACAAAAACAAGAGCGGATGAGATTCTTGCAAAGTATATGGTAGGAGTACCTTATCTGCAACATTCGTATGCTGTCGGGGCGATTATGAGAAAGTTAGCTACAAAATTAGAACCTGGAAGTGAAGAGTTTTGGGAGTGTGTTGGTTTGTTACACGATTTAGATGAAGAACACTGCGATTGGAAAAATAATCCTGCAGTACATGGATCAACCTCTGTAGAAATATTAATAAAAGAGGGGATTGAAGATCCAGTATTGTTTGAAGCTATAAAGGCGCATAATCCACTATGTGGAAAAAAAGCAAAAACAAAGCTTGAGTATGCAATCTTAGCTGCAGATCCAATGAGTGGATTCTGTAAAGCAGTCGCACAAATTTATCCAGACAAAAAGATTAATAGCGTAAAACCGAAATCGGTTAGAAAGAGATTTGGAGAAGCTAGATTTGCAGCAGGAGCGAATAGAATGTACATGGAATCGATAGAGTTTACAGGGATGGATTTTAATGAATTTGTAGATTTGTCACTAGAGGCTATGTGTGAAATATCAGATAAAATAGGGTTATAAAAATGGATGGGGATTTCCCCATCCATTCATGTTTTATAGAGCCTCAACACCACGTTCCTTTGTGCGGATTCTTACAGCGTCGATTACATCATATACAAAAATTTTCCCATCTCCATGCTTACCAGTAGCCGCAATATCGCAGATACAATCAATTACAGAGTCTAGATCCTTGTCTTCAACGATGACATCGATTCTGTATTTTGATAATATTCTTACATTTTGAGACATATCTGTCTTTATCTCTAAACCTTCCATATCGTGCAATGCGTTCAATTTTCCACATCCAAAGGCATCGCAAACAGTCATTCCACAGCCACCGTATTCCAACAATGCTCTTTTGACTTCCTCTAATTTTTCTTTACGGATAATTATCATTAATCCTTTCACAAAACTACCTCCTCAATGCTCCTTATAGAAAGATTATAAATGAGAATGAATAAAAATGCAAAATAAATATGAATTTGCCAAAAAATGTGGTAGAATCTTGTAGTATATAGGGTATTTTGGAACCCGCAATGAATTTGGAGGAATAAAAAATGAGAGTGATTGAACATCCTGTGCTAGATACATTAGATGTGAATAATACAGTTACAATTTATTACAACGACCAACCAGTTGAAGCATTAGAAGGAGAAATGGTGGCATCAGCACTGATAAATGCAGGAATCAAAGCCTTTCGAACAACACAAAAGTTGCATGAACCTAGAGGGATTTTTTGTGCAATCGGCAGATGTACAGACTGTATGATGATTGTAAATGGAATACCAAATACAAGAACGTGTATGACAAAGGTTGAAGAAGGCATGAAAGTAGAATTTCAAGAAGGGCTTGGAAGTATAAAAGGATAAGGGGATAAGGATGAAGCAGATAGAGATAGATGTAGCAATAATTGGTGCAGGTTCAGCTGGCTTAAGTGCAGCGTATCAAACTGCAAAGGCAGGGGCGAGCGTCTTAGTACTAGATGAGAATCATTTGCCAGGAGGTCAGCTGTTTAAGCAAATACATAAGTTTTTTGGATCAAGAGCACATTTAGCAGGTGTAAGAGGTTATGACATCGGGCAAGCACTTCTAGACAAAGTAAAGGATAGTGGTGCAAAAGTATGGTTGAACGCTGTCGTGTATGGGATGCAAAAAGATAAAAGTCTAGGTGTAATCTATGAAGGGATTCACTATGTGATAAAAGCGAAAAAGGTAATTGTCGCAACAGGAGCAAAAGAAAATTATTTAGCATTTCCAGGGAGTACTCTACCAGGTGTCATGGGAGCAGGAGCAGCTCAAACTATGATTAATGTAAATCGAGTGTTACCAGGTGAGAAAGTGCTAATGCTTGGGTCGGGAAATGTAGGTCTTATTGTCGCATACCAGCTATTGCAAGCAGGAGCAGAGGTGGTTGGACTTGTAGAAGCTGCACCTTCTATTGGGGGGTATGGTGTACATGCCGGGAAGATCAAGAGGGCTGGTGTGCCAATTTTTGTAGGTCATACAATTAAAAGAGTAATTGGAGAAAAAGAGGTTGAAGCTGTAGAATTAGTGGCTGTGGATGATAAATTCCAACCAATTCAAGGTAGCGAAAAAAGATTTGAAGTTGATACGGTCTGTCTTGCTGTTGGATTGAATCCAATGACAGAGTTGTTATGGATGACAGGATGTGAGTTTACACATATACCGATGTTTGGAGGACATATTCCGCTTCATGATGAAAGAATGGAAACAACAGTAGAGGGACTGTATGTTGCAGGTGATGTAACAGGAGTTGAAGAAGCTTCCTCAGCAATGGAAGAAGGGAATTTGGCTGGTGTTTCAGTAGCACATGCTTTACATTTGCTTTCGGATAAAGAGGCAAAAGTTTTGACAGATGAAATAAAGGGAAGATTGGGAACACTTCGATCTGGAATGTTTGGAGAAAAGAGAAGAGTATCAAAAGAGCAACAGTTAGAAGCAATGACGACTCATCAAAAAGGAGGAACGAAGTAAGTGATGGATGGAGTGAAATATACAGGAGTTCCTTCAAAAGAGGAATTGGAGCAATCTTATGGGATACCAAGTGAAGCAAGAATGAATGAAGGTAGAGTGGCGTGCATTGAATGTGTGCAAGAGATTCCTTGTAATCCTTGTGAAGGGATTTGCAAGTTTGGAGCGATTACAGTCGGAGAGAATATTACGGACTTGCCACGATTACATGAAGACAAATGCACTGGATGCGGCCTTTGTGTGGCAAATTGCCCAGGTCTTGCAATAACTATGATAGATAAAAGCTATTCAAAGGAAGAAGCGACTATTGATTTTCCATTTGAGTATTTACCATTACCAGAGATTGGAACAGTGGTAGATGCAGTGGACCGCAGTGGAAAAGTTGTCTGTAAAGGGCAAGTTTTAGGAGTGAAAAAAATCAAAGCCTATGGTGGAACAACAATAGTTCGAATGAGTGTGAACAAACAATACATCGACGATGTGCGAAGCATGAAACGAATCGAAAGATAGAAGTGTGTAGTGAAATATCAAATGTAAAGATAGAAAGGAAATAAATAATGCAAGAAGATATTATAATCTGTCGCTGTCAAGAAGTGACACAAAATGAAATAATACAAGCTATCAAAGATGGTGCAGACACAGTTGATGGAGTAAAACGAAGGACGAGAGCTTGCATGGGACTATGTCAGGGAAAAACTTGCGGGAGATTAATTGAAAGAATCGTAGCACAAGAGACAGGGAAAAGCCCAGCAGAGGTATATCCACAAAAGAGCCGTATGCCAGTTCGCCCTGTGAAAATAGGCAGGTTTGAAGGAGGCCAAGATGAATAAAGATGTAATCATTGTCGGTGGTGGAATCATGGGATGCTCCATCGCTTGGCAACTTTCGAAAAAAGGTCAGAAAGTACTTGTGATTGAGCGCAAAGATATGGCAAGTGGTGCAGCGGGAGCTACCGATGGGGTAGTGGGGTATCACACAAAAAAACCTGGAAAGCAGATGGACTTAGCGGTAAAGTCTATTGATATGTTTGCGACATTATCAAAGGAACTAGGTTCAGAGGTGGAGTTTGAAAAAAATGCAGGTGGAATGCAACCGGTTGAAAATGAAGTAGAATGGAAGATGCTGAATGAAATCGTAGAAGAACAAAGAAAAAGTGGTGTAGATATTCAGATGATTTCAGCAGATGAGGCTAGAAAAATAGAACCCCAGTTATCGGAAGATATCTATGGTGCACTGTATTCACCAACAGGTGGAAAAGTTAATCCTTTGAAGCTTACCATGGCGTTTGCAAATGCCGCAAAAAAATTAGGCGCAGAGATTTTGATTGATACGGAAGTCACAGATTTTATCATAGAGGAAAAAATTGTAAAAGGTGTAAGAACCACAAAAGGTGAGTTTTATGCACCAAAGGTAGTAAATGCAGCAGGTGCATGGGCTGGAAAGGTTGCAGAGCTTGCAGGACTTTATATGCCAATAAAACCGAGAAAAGGACAACTTGCAGTTACAGAGCCAATTGGTCCATTTATGAGGGCAACGTTGCAATGTGCAAGATATAACGTAATAAAATTCAAGCCAGAAATGATAAAAGAGGAAGCCATTCTAAGAGTGGGAGCATCACTCAGTATCGAACAGACAGAAGAGGGTGGTCTAATCATAGGAGGTACTAGAGAATTTGTAGAGTACGAAGAAGAGAATACATTTGAAGCAATCGAGATGATGATGAGACGAGTAATTCGATTTTTTCCATCCTTGAAAGACGTAAGTGTAATCCGCTATTTTGCAGGGTTTAGACCATATACACCAGATGGAATGCCACTGTTAGGAAAGGTAGAAGGATTAGATGGATTTTATATGGCAGCAGGTCATGAAGGGGATGGAATTGCATTGTCGCCTATTACAGGCTTGTTGATGAGTGAACTCATTATCGATGGAGAAAGCTCATTTGATCTAACATCTTTTTCACCGAATAGATTTGGAAAAGCCTAAATAAAAAGAATGGAGAGAAGATTATGATTAATGTAATGATACCGATCGCAGTATTACTTACAATTGTTCTGGTAAAGAAAATTCCAGTAATAGGAGGAAATATAAATGTAGCGCTACTTGCTACAGGTGCACTTACTCTGATTCTGGGAGGGTTATTCAATCCAGGAGAGTGGGTTTTGGCATGGGTTGATGGAATGGATCGATTGGCTTGGATTATTGCACTTTCTATTATGGGAAGTATATTTGCTGAAATTTCATTAAGACTTGGGACGATTGATACGATTATTGGGATGCTGACTGCAAAATTTGGAAAGAAACCAAGAGCGATGACATTTTGCGTTTTGTTGGCATTGACATTAGCAGGGTCACTCTTAGGAGATGCTATTGCAGCAGCAACTGTAATTGGAATGTTAACGGTAGGGGTATTTGTATCGATGAATATCGCTTTCGAAAAAATATCGGCAATGATTGTTATGGGGGCTTGTATCGGTTCTATCATGCCACCGATGACACAGGGACTTGCGCTTTCATCGTCACTAGTGGGAGCAGAAGTTGACCCAGTTATCAATATTGGATACATCACAACTAGTATTATCTTTTTGTTAGTAGCATTCTACTCTTGCTTTTTCTTAGTGAAAAAAGATAATTTGCCAGGAAGTAACAAAATGGTAGAAGTACCAGTTTCCACAAAGACAGCAGGGGAGATTTTTAAGGAAGGGTGGAAATCCTTAATTCCAGTTGGAATTCTAATCATTATCATCCTTCTAAGGACACTGCCAATACCATATGTTTCAGTAGATTTAGGAGTGGAGATATTAAAGGCAATTAATTTTATAAAGGTAGGAGAAGATCAAGTAATCTCACTCTACGACTTTATCAGTAATGTTTCTATTTTGAAGGGCTTATCAAATGGTATTGTTCTTTCGATTTTATGTGCAATTTTAGCTTCTTTCTCATTTAAGACAGTTAGCATGAATGCAGGAGATATTCTTGAGACAGCATTTGCAAAAGTGAAAACTACGGTAGGGTTACAGATTTGCTGTGCATTTATGTTAGGAAGTTTTTATGCAGCTGGAGCAATTGAACAAGTAACAGAATTTGCTACAAGCCTCGATAATAATGTGTTGATTATCGGTGGGGCAGCAGCAATGATATTGATTGGGATGTTAACAGGCTCCCAGTCAACAGCGCAAAATGTAGTGTTCTCATTCTTAGGACCAGCACTTGTAGCATCAGGTGTATCTCCAGTGTTTGCTGCAGTTGCAGGGGCGAATCTAGCTTCATCGGGGCAAGGAATGCCACCAGCAGACTTAACTACATTTGTGGTAGTTGGTATTATTTCAGCTCAGTATGGAAAAAAAGTAGATCCACTAAAATCAATGATGTACTCGATTCCGATGTGTATATTTATGGGAATTGTGGGAATTGTATTTTGTTATCTTTAGGAGTATAAAAAATGGAAAAATTGGGAATTATTATGTTAGATACTACTTTTGAAAGAATTGTAGGAGATGTAGGGAATGAAAAAAGTTTCGACTACCCTGTTGTGAAAAAAATTGTAAAGGGGGCAGATCCAAAAAGAGTAGTATTAGAAGGTGATACAAAACTGCTAAACCCATTTTTAGAAGCGGCGAAAGAGTTAGAAGAGCAAGGAGTGAAAGCGATTACCACAAGTTGTGGATTTCTGGCAATCTTTCAAAGGGAACTAGCGGAGGCAGTGGAGGTACCAGTCATTGCCTCTTCTCTATTGCAATGTAGGTTGATTGAGCCAATGCTAAAAAGTGGGCAAGTAATAGGAATTTTAACGGCAAATGGGAATTCCTTAGGGGATAAACATTTTCAAGGGGTAGGGATAGAAACAGTACCTAAAGTTATATATGGTATGGAAGAAACAAGATTTGGAAAGATGTTCGTAGATCAAAGTGAACCAGTGGAAAAAGAAGTTGCAGAAAAGGCGATGATACGAGTTGCACAAAAGATGGTAGAAGAACATCCGGAAATTGGAGCAGTTGTATTAGAGTGTACGAATATGCCGCCATATTCTGAAAGTATAGAGCGGGCAATTAAAAGACCAGTGTTTGATATTCTTACACTTTGCAATTTTGTTATGAAATAACTCTTGACTTTTGAAATGAGATATACTAGAATTATAAGGCGTGCAAACCGATGCGTTGGTTTTGTATGCCTTTATGATTATTATAATCAGCAACCAAAATTTAAACAGGAGGTAAAAGAATGCCAACATTTAATCAGTTAGTAAGAAAAGGACGTCAGACATCTGTAAAGAA
>CAYJGW010000036.1:0-26593 GCA_964369425.1 uncultured Lachnospiraceae bacterium | reverse complement strand
CTGTAAATCCAGATCCTGTAAATCCAGATCCTGTAAATCTAGATCCTGTAAATCCTGATACTGGAGATTCTGATACTGGAGATAATGTTATGACTTATGTAATTTTGATGTTTACATCAGTGATTGGTTTTGGATTATTTTCAAAGTTTAAAAATAAGAAAATTTAAGTGAATACTTAAATTTCAGACTGTAGACAAAACGGTAGCTGGTGCATTAGCACTAGCTATATTTTACTTTAAATCCATATAAAGTTGATAAAAATTCTAATTTTATAAGACTGTAAATTGGAATTGGAAATTTAGCCTCTCTTGTAGCTAACATTTTTGCTAGTTTCTTTAAATTCATACATGCAAATGTAAGCTCAACCTTCATTTCTATTCGGGCTTTTCCTACATAGTTAGTATAGCGAAAACCATGATGTTCTTTAGCGCTTCCAAAGATTCGCTCAATCGTTTCTTTTCGCTGCTGATAGATTGCTCTATTTCCTATGGTGTATCGAATATCCTCAGCAATTTCTAAATAATCATCCCACACATGTTTTATTATTGTTTTTACTCGTTCCTTTGTTATTTCTTCCTGTAAGGCAGACTTATACCATAACGCTTCTTGCTTTGCTATACGATTTCTCATTTTTTTGCTATTTGCACAAGCTTTTACATGCGTAGAATCCACAAAGATAATTGAGGTATCTACCAAACGAAACTTCATACAGTCTTCTAAAATCCGTCCAAAAATCTGTTCAAATAAATCTGTATCCTTAAATCTTCTTGTATAATTCTTTCCAAAAGAAAAAAATGTGGAACCGTATCGAACATGTCTAACCCTAAAAATCAACGATAAGTAACATTTACTTCTATTTCTTTAATTGTCTGCCTCATACTTTTAATGCCATAAAGATATTGAATCATAGGAATCTTAATTAAGGTGACAGGATCCATACTAGGACGTCCGATTTCCTTAGAATACTTGTCCTCTACGAGGTCATAAATGAATCTCCAGTCAATTGCTTTATCTATTAATCTTAACATATGGTTCTCAGGAACCAAGTGTTTATGGTACTCTAAATTCGCTTGACAACTACAGTGGGTTTTCATTTGTGAATTCAGTGATATATTTTGTGGATACATAACCCAAAAAGAAGTGAATTTATTGAGTTGTAGATAAAACAGAAAAATTTAGCCCAGGCATCTTGCCTGGGCTTTGTCTACAGTCTGAAAGTACTAGAGACATTTATTACAATAATGTCTCTAGCACTTTTATTACTGAATCAGTAGTATGTGTGCAAAAATCAGAAATTCCTGGAACTGCATTTTTCATAGCATAACTAACACCTACCATACGTAGCATAGTCTCATCGTTCCACTGATCACCAAATGCCATACATTCACTAGGTGAAATATCTAATATCTCTAACATATGAGTCAATGCAGTACCTTTGCTCACGTCAAGTGGCATGAAATCAAGCCATAGATTTCCAGAGGTTATTACTCCTATTTGATGAGAAAAAAGTTCTTCATACTTGCTAGATGAGTAAGCAATTCCACGTTTGTTGCAGATAGCCATTTTTAAAACAGGTTTATCAACCACACTAAGCAAGTCATCGACAACTGTTACATGATATCCAACGACATCCTTAATATGCGTAGAAAAACGGCTGTTTTTTGGTTCGATGTATAATGAGTCAGCACAGGAGATTGTTAGTTCGCAATCAGGATCCCTTCGTACAGTTTCAATAATTTCCTTAACAACAACTGGAGAAAGTAGACTGGAAGTATGTATCTTACCATTCAGGGTGTATAATCCACCGTTTTCAGAAATATAGGATATTTCATCCTTTACTTCAGTAAATAAATTTCTCATATTATAGTGTTGTCTTCCACTAGCAGCAACAAAATGTATACCGTTATCTTTTAGTTGGCGAATTAGAGGGAAAAGCTTAGAATCTAAGCTTTGTGCACCATGTTGTAAGAGTGTTCCATCTAAATCGCTTGCAATTAATTTAATCATATCTATAAAATTACTACTCCCTTTTGTAACATTACATTTGCATATA
The DNA here is from genome assembly GCA_964369425.1 of uncultured Lachnospiraceae bacterium. Classification (GTDB taxonomy): domain Bacteria; phylum Bacillota; class Clostridia; order Lachnospirales; family Lachnospiraceae; genus CAUPWF01. The sequence goes on along the minus strand of CAYJGW010000036.1, from coordinate 24,540 downwards.
ACGCTTTTTCACTAGTAGCAATGATTGCATAAGCAGTCTTTGCCTCATCGTAGAATGAGAAGCGTTCGATATTTCCAACAGCTTTAGCACCACGCTCATCATGCTTTGTAACAATTTCCTTGTAAGTATCCCAAATTGGTGTCTTTACATTGTCACCAGGAGTTACTTCCATTAGTGATACAGGATGTTCTACGTAAGTATCAAGAGGAAAAAGTTGCAAAACTGCATCTAAAATCTCTGGAACTCCATGTCCATCGCAACGTACAACGATTGCTTCTTTCCCCATTGATTCTGCTGGGAAATTTCCATCTGAGATAACAAGTCTGTCACTGTGCCCCATTTCACATAATACTTTTAATAATTCTGGTGATAAGATTGGTGATATACCTTTTAACATATTTAATTGTCCTCCGTAATTGAATATAGTATTGCAATGACTTAAAACTAGCATAAAATCAAAAAAGTTTCAATAGGAAAAATTCTTCAAAAGGGTAAAAAAATTATTTTCTATAGTTATTTTTGTATTGTGTAGCTGTAATGCCATAGTATTTTTTAAATGCATGAGAAAAATGCTCTACAGACGAATATCCTAATTCATAGGCTAAATCCGTAATACTAGTAGCGGAATTAGTTAGTTTTAAAGCTGCAGTGGCCATTTTAGCTTCTGTTTTTTTTTGAAGAAAAGTTTTTCCATAAGTCTGCTTGATAAAGCGTTCAGTCTGTCTTGTACTTAGATTTAGGCGTGAGGCTAAAATTTCTAAGGTGATATGGTTGTAATCATATAGAAAAGCATCTTCTGAAATAACATTTTTACTAGCATTAAGGCTAGTAGTAGAAAAATGTTTTTTAGACTTTTCATGGTGTTTATAATTTCGAATGGTTTTTATAATGAATTGAGATAACAGATTTTCTGATATAGCTAAATATCCAGTATATTCTTGCTCTAACTCATGAAGTAACTCTTTCATCAAATTATGTATACCTTGTGTATCTTGCCCAAACCAGATGGGGGTCTCATCGAATACATTTAAGAATTTCCCCTGTGTTTTCAATTTTCTTATTTTAAGATAGATACAGTATTCTGTCATTGGATCGAGTTTGTCAGGGATTTGTTGATGTTCAATATGCGGTCCTGTCACATAGAGAGTATTAGGGACAACGTCATAACTTTCATCCGCAATGGTGACGCGTCCTTTACCGTAAGGAATGTAGTGGAATTCATAGCTATCCTCCCCATGACTGTGTTTAGGGATATTAGTGCTAAATATCTCATAGACCACATTTAATACAGTGAAATGGAGATGATCAATAGTAAATTCTATATTCATATCATTATACAATGTTTTCATAAAAACTCCTTCCTTGCATCAATAATTATAGCATAGTAACAAAAATATAGATATAGCATATTCGAAAACACGACATATAAAAGTGAAAAACGTCAAGTAATGCTATTGTTATATTAATTCAAGAAGGTATAATGATACGTAGTGAAATGAAAAATAAGCAAAAAATAGGAGGATAAATAAATGTCATTAGTTACGTCAAAGGAAATGCTTTTGAAAGCGAGAAAAGAAGGATACGCAGTCGGTGCATTTAACGCAGAAAATATGGAGATGGTAAAAGCGATTATTATGGCAGCGGAAGAAATCAATGCTCCAGTTATTATACAGACAACTCCATCAACTATCCGTTATGGAACAAGCAAAACATATGCAGGGATTGTAAAAGCAGAAGCAGAAGCAGCAAAAGTACCAGTTGCACTCCATTTGGATCATGGAAGCAGCTATGAGTTAGCGATGCAATGTATGGAAGATGGATATACATCCATTATGATTGATGGATCAGGTGAAGAATTTGAAGGCAATGTAGAAGTTACCAAAAAAGTTATTGCAGAGGCAAGAAAAAAAGGATTACCAGTAGAAGCGGAACTTGGAAAAGTTGGAGGAAAAGAAGATGATCTTGAGGTAGAAGTAGATACCAATACAGATGTGGATGAGGCAGTTGAGTTTGTGAAGCAGACAGATGTAGATATTCTTGCAATTGCAATTGGTACTGCGCATGGATTCTATGTAGGTACGCCAGTGCTTGATAAAGATAGATTATCAGCGATTGCTAAAGTAGTAGATATTCCACTTGTATTACATGGCGCTTCTGGAATCAGTGATGAAGAAATCAGCGATTGTGTAAGTAGAGGAATTTCAAAAGTAAACTTTGCTACAGAACTTCGTGTGGCATATACAGATGCATTCAAGAAACTTTACGAAGAAAAACCAGAGACTTTCGATCCAAAAGCATACGGAAAAGTAGGAATGGAAGCAGTTAAGAACTTAGTTGTAAATAGAATGAAGGTATGTGGTTGCGAAAATAAAGCATAGACGATGAACGGAGTGATGATATGAGAGAATTGTTATTGGGAATCGACATAGGAACAAGTGCTTGTAAGGTTGCAGTCTTTAACAAAGAAGGTGATGTAATTGGATCGGCTTCAGGCGATTATCAAGTATATTATCCAAAGCCAGGTTGGGTAGAGCAAGATCCAGATGAATGGTGGGAAGCTGTTTGCAAGGCGATCAAGCAGATGTTAACAGAATATAAGATTAATCCAGAAGAGATTAAGGGTGTGGGTATTGATGGACAGAGTTGGTCAGCAATACCGATTGATAAGGATGGGAAAGTTCTTGCAAACACACCGATATGGATGGATACGAGAGCCAGTGATATCTGTAAGCGTCTAAATGAGGCAATTGGAGAAGATGAAATATTTGGATTAGCAGGAAATTCAATGCAACCATCTTATACAACACCTAAAATTTTGTGGTATAAAGAAAATATGCCAGATGTCTATACGAAGATATATAAAATATTACAATCAAACTCATTTATAGCATATCGCCTAACTGGTGTATGTTCACAGGAGATGTCACAAGGATATGGGCTACACTGTTTTGATATGAGGACAGGAACTTGGGATAAAGAGATGTGTGACAAGTTAGGGATTCCATTCTCCTTCCTCTCAGAGATATATCAGTGTCATGATGTAGTTGGAACTGTAACAAAGACAGCAGCAGACCAATCAGGTCTGTTAGAGGGGACAAAGGTAGTTGCAGGTGGACTTGATGCTGCTTGTGGAACATTAGGTGCTGGAGTTTTGCATGCAGGTGAGACACAAGAGCAAGGTGGACAAGCAGGAGGGATGAGTATTTGTATCGATCAATATGCAGCAGATCCACGTTTGATTCTAAGTTACCATGTAGTACCAGATAAATGGTTGCTGCAAGGTGGAACAGTAGGCGGCGGTGGAGTAATGCGCTGGATGGAAAAAGAGTTTGGTCAATACGAACGAGAAGTTGCTAAAGAGGGCGGACCATCTTCATTCATTCAGTTTAATGAAATTGCTGAAAAGATAGAGCCAGGATGTGATGGACTTGTATTCTTGCCTTATATGTCAGGGGAGCGTTCACCGATTTGGGATCCAGATGCCAAAGGGGTATTCTATGGGCTAGACTTTAGCAAGACTAAGGCACATATGATTCGTGCGGGAATGGAAGGCGTTGCTTTTGCATTAAAGCATAACCTTGATATCGGTGAGCAGACAGGAGCATATGTGGAAGAATTACTAGCTATGGGCGGTTCAGCAAATTCATTGCTTTGGACGCAGATTAAGTCAGATATTACAGGAAAGCCGATCACAGTACCATCATCGGATACTGCAACAACATTGGGAGCAGTTATCTTAGCTGGTGTAGGAATTGGAATGTATGAGAGCTTTGAAGAGGCTGTAAATTTAACGGTGAAAAAGACCAGACATCACGAACCGAATATGGAAAATCACGAGAAGTACCAAAAGAATTATGAAATCTATTTAGAGTTATATGAAAAATTAAAAGATACAATGAAAAAATAGGAGGTAGTATTGTGAAAGCAGGAGTAGTACACGCAAGGGAAGATATTAGATATGAAGAAATCGAAACACCAATTCCAAAGAAAGGTGAAGTGCAAATTCAAGTGAAATACACTGGAATCTGTGGATCTGATATTCCAAGGGTAAATGAAGATGCTTGTCACTTTTATCCAAATGTTTTAGGTCATGAATTTTCTGGAACAGTTTCTATGGTAGGTGAAGGGGTGACGTCACTGAAGGTGGGGGATAGAATCGCAGGGGTACCACTTGTACCTTGTCTGAAATGTGCAGATTGTCAAAGTGGAGACTATGCACTTTGTAAACATTATAGCTTTATTGGGTCTAGACAGTTCGGAAGCTTTGCAGAATACGTAGTAGTACCTGAGAAAAATGCAGTGAAATTCGAAGAAGAAGTTAGTTTTGAACAAGGGGCATTCTTTGAGCCTGCGACAGTGGCTCTTCATGGATTACAAAGAGTTCCTTACGAAGGTGGTAAGACTGTAGCTGTTCTAGGTGGAGGTACAATCGGATTATTGGTGATGCAATGGGCGAAGATTTTCGGAGCAAAAAAAGTGGTTGTATTTGATATCGCAAAAGAGAGATTAGAGCTTGGTGAAAGATTAGGAGCGACAGCTGGAATCAATACATTAGATGAAGATTTTATGCAACAAGCGATGGATATTACAGATGGAAAAGGATTCGATTATGTGTATGAGACAGCAGGAAACACCATTACAATGAAGATGGCTTTCAAATTAGCTGCGAACAAAGCACAGGTTTGCTTCGTGGGAACGCCGACAAAAGAATTATCATTCTCAGTGGAAGAATGGGAGGCGATGAATCGTAAAGAATTCACACTTACAGGTTCTTGGATGTCATATAGTGCACCATTCCCAGGAAAAGAGTGGGAGTTAACAGCGCACTATTTTAAGACAGGGCAGCTAAAATTTGACGATTCATTCATTTATAAAAAGATACCACTTAGTAAAATTGACACAGCATTTGAAATGTACAAGACACCAGGCGCAGTCAAAGGGAAATTATTAATCGATAGCGAAGCTTAGGAGGAGACTTAAGATGCATCCGTTACAGGAAATGATTCAAAGACGTAAAGCAGGGGAAAATGCAGGAATACCTTCCTATTGCACCGCCAATGAACTGGTACTAGAATTAGTGCTAGAAAGAGCAAGAGATTTGAAAACTCCAACATTGATCGAAGCAACGGCCAATCAAGTAAATCAATTTGGTGGATACACAGGAATGAAACCAGCTGATTTTTATGAATTCGTAATGAAGATAGCAGAAAAAGTAGGATGTGAAAAAGATTTGATTATCTTAGCAGGAGATCACTTAGGGCCACTTACTTGGGTAGGAGAATGCGAGAAAGAAGCAATGGAGAAATCAGAGGAACTGGTTTATCAGTACACATTAGCTGGGTTTACAAAGATTCACCTAGATACATCGATGAAATTAGCAGATGATGATAAAAATACTGTGTTAGAGACAGAAGTGATTGCAAGAAGAGGAGCAATTCTTTATAAATCTGCGATGAAGGGATATGAAGAGCGTAAAGCAAAAAATGGTGAGACTCCTCGTCCAGTATTTGTCATTGGGAGCGAAGTTCCGATTCCAGGTGGAGCAACAGAAGAGGAAGAGGGAATCTCAGTTACAAAGCCAGAAGATTTTGCAGATACAGTGGATACCTATAAAAGAGTGTTCAAAGCAGAAGGTATCGAAGAGGCTTGGAATGATGTAATCGGTGTAGTTGTTCAACCCGGTGTAGAATTTGGTGACAACCAAATCTTTATGTATGAGTCGAAAGCAGCAGAAGCACTTTGCAAAAAGAAAGAAGAATATCCAGAGATTGTATTTGAAGGACATTCTACAGATTACCAGACAAAAGAGTGTCTAGCAGACATGGTTCGAGATGGAATTGCAATCTTAAAGGTAGGACCGGCATTGACCTTTGGACTGAGAGAAGCCTTGTTTGCACTGAGTGCAATTGAAGAGGAGTTAATAGAGGAGAATCCTTCGAATTTTGTTGCAGTGTTAGATAAAGTGATGGTAGATAACCCAAAAGATTGGGCAAAACATTATCATGGAACAGATGCACAAAAAGCATATGCTAGAAAATACAGCTTATCAGATCGTGCTAGATATTATATGGGGCATCCAGAAGTGGTAAAAGCGATGGAGGTGTTATTTGATAACTTATCCAAAGTAGAGATACCGATTACAATTATCCATCAATATCTACCGATTCAGTACCATAGAGTACTTTCGGGAGAACTCAAAAATACGCCGAGAGAATTAGCAAAATCAGGAGTAATGGTCTTTGTAGAAGACTATGAATATTCAGTAAGTAAATAATAAAATATAAAATTAATTAGGAGGACGAAAAAAATGGAAGTAATTAGTCAAAGCATCTTACCAAAGAAAAAATTGTACACAGGAGAGGAAATCCCTTGCGTGGGAATGGGAACATTTGGTTCTGACAGATTTTCAGCAGAGCAAGTATCAGAAGCAGTAGCAGGAGCGATTCGCTGTGGATATCGCATGTTTGACTGTGCAGCTTGTTATAAAAACGAGCACCTAATCGGAGAAGTATTTAAGACAGCATTGGATGAAGGTGTTGTAGAGCGTAAAGATTTATTTATCATGACAAAAGTATGGAATGATATGCATGAGAAGGTAGAAGAGTCTTGTTTAAAGTCAATCGAAGACTTACAGTGCGAGTATGTAGATATGTATTTTATCCACTGGCCTTTCCCTAACTACCATGCACCAGGATGTGATGTAGATTCAAGAAACCCTGATTCAAAACCATTTAGCGTAGAACAATTTGTAAATACATATCGTCAAATCGAAGCCTTAGTAGAAAAAGGATTGGTTAAGAATATCGGTATTTCTAATATGACAATCCCTAAGATGGAAGGTGTATGGGAACACTTGAAAATTAAGCCAGCTGCTTGCGAGATGGAGTTACACCCTTGCTTCCAACAACAAGAATTATTTGACTATTTAGTAGGAAAAGACGTACTTCCAATCGGATTTATGCCAATCGGATCTCCAACAAGACCAGAGAGAGATATGGCTCCAGAAGATGTTGCAGATATTCAGTTACCAGAGATGAAAAAGATTGCGGAAAATCATGGAATTCATCCAGCGGTTGTAGCACTGAAATGGGCTTTCCAAAGAGGACAAATTCCAATTCCTTTCTCAGTGCACGAGATGGAATATGTAAGCAACTTAAAGTGTATGACAGAAGATCCATTGACAGATGAAGAAATGGCTGTAATTAAAACTTTAGAGAGAAATAATCGTCTTGTAAAAGGTCAAGTATTCCTATGGGAAGGTGCAAATGATTGGCATGATCTATGGGATGAAGATGGATATATTGTAAAATAAGTTACTGTGAGTAAGTGTCTATAAATAGCTATGGACGTGCAGAAAAAGGTGAATCGAAGTTAAGGAGTCTTAACAGTGATTCATCTTCTTCTGCTATTATGGAATAGGTTGAAGATTAAAAATATCATTGGGAGAGCGTAGGATGAATCATTATATAGGGATTGATATTGGAACATCGGGTGTGAAAGCACTTCTTATGGGAGTGGATGGGGCAACAATTGGAACTGCATACAGAGGGTATGACATTATAAAAGAGCAGACCATGTATGCTGAACAAGACATGGAGTTACTGTGGGAAAAAACAGTGGTAGTGCTAAAAGAATTGGTGGAGAAATTTCCACAAGAAAGCACACAAGTAGATGGAATTAGTTATTCTGGACAGATGCATGGATTAGTAGTAGTAGGTAAAAATGGAGAGTTACTAAGAAATGCGATTATTTGGGCGGATCAAAGAAGCGAAGAGCAAATCAAGCATATCTATGAAGTGATAGGAGAACAGAGGTATAAAGAAAAAATTGGAAATGCCCTTAGTACCGGATTTATGGTAACCTCTTTAATGTGGATGAAAGAGAATGAGCCAGAGGTATTTAGACAAATAGGTCACGTATTACTGCCCAAAGATTATATCAGATATAGGATGTGTGGAAAGATAGGAACAGAAGTGTCTGATGCGTCAAGTGGTGCAATCTTTGATTTGAAGCAAGGCGATTGGGCTTGGGATTTTATTGAAGAGCTACAATTTCCAAAAGAAGTTTTCCCAAAAGTATCGTTTTCTTCTGAAGTGGCAGGAGAGTTAAGTGAGGATTGTGCAAAGGAAATCGGTTTGAAAGCAGGAATTAAAATTGCCTTTGGTGGTGGAGACACCCTGATGGTTGGAGTGGGAAATGGAATCGTAAAGCCGGGAATCCTAGCTACGAATATTGGAACGTCTGCACAGGTTTCTACTGCCATTGATAAAGCTACTTGGGATACGGCCTTTCGAACAAATACATTTTCTCATGTGGATCGAAATCTGTGGTTGTTGATGGGAGCTCATCTAAGCGGTGGGGTTGCTCTAAAATGGCTTAAAAATCAGATATTGGAAGAGGCGGATTATGACGAGATGACCGCACTAGCTCGTCAAGTGGAACCAGGGTGCGAGGGCTTGGTTTTCTTGCCATATCTAAGTGGAGAACGTACGCCATATAATAATCCGAATGCAAGAGGAATCTTCTTTGGCCTGTCATTAAAGCATGAGAAAGCTCATATGATACGCGCTACTATGGAAGGAATTGTATATACATTGAAGCAATCGTTAGAAATTATGGAAGAGCTAGGAGTGAACTACGATCGTGTCATTGCATCAGGTGGTGGTGCAAGAAGTGAACTGTTCTTACAGATGCAAGCGGATATTTTAGGGCGTGAAATTTACACCAATTCAGAAAACGAACAAGGGTGTGTGGGTGCAGCGATTACAGCAGCAATAGCAGCAGGTACATATAAAAATTATGAGGAAGCTTGTGAGAAACTTGTGAAATGGAATGAAACAGTGGTCAAACCAAATCCAGAAACCAGTGCACAATACGAAAAATCCTATCAGGTATTTAAGCAGTTGTATACAAAGAATGAGTCACTTTTTTAGAGGGACAAGAGGATATAGAGATGAAAATATTTCAAAGAGGATTTAACTACTCACAAGACGGACCTGGAAATCGTTTGGTGTTTCATTTACAAGGATGCAACATGAGTTGTCCTTGGTGTGCAAATCCAGAGGGGATGTCTCTAGAGGGGGTCACCATCGATGAGGGAGAAGGCAAAGGTAAGCGATTTTCTTGCAAAGAAAGTACAGTGGAAGAGCTGATGGAAGAAATCGAATCCTGCAAGATGATGTTTTATGATGGTGGTGGCGTTACTTTCTCAGGAGGAGAGGCAACACTGCAATTTTCCGAGTTGCTTGAGACCGCAAAAGGAGCAAAGGAATTAGGGATTCATGTAGCAATTGAAACCAATGGGAGTCATGCTAGATTCCAAGAATTATGGGAGATTGTAGACTATTTTATTATTGATTGCAAGCAATGCGATGATAGTAAACACAGAGAAAATACAGGGATTTCGAATAAAAAAATCAGGGAAAATATTAGAAACACCTGCAAGAAGGGATATCGAGTGCATATTAGAATTCCGTTGATAGGCAAAATCAATGACTCCCGAAAAGATTTAGAAGAATTTGTAGATTTTGCCAAGGAAATACAGGGAGAAAATGTTTCTTTCGAGGTGATTACATATCATGAGTATGGGAAAGTGAAATGGGAAAAATGCGGATTTGAGTATCAAATGGATGAGAAGGCATATGTAGATAAGGATATCCCTCGAACATTGAAAGAATCCTTGATAGAGCTAGGTGTAAATTATTTAGGGACATAAAAGTAAGGAGTAAGAAACATGAGATTAGAAGAGGTTTGTAGTGTACAAAGCGTTACAGAATTAGCGAAGCAAAGATTTAAAGAAGAGCGTTCTTGTGACTATTTAAAAGGGTGGTTTTTAGCAAAAGAGATTCAGATGAATTACGGTGAGTCGTGGAAAGCGGAGGCGGAATGTATTCGCACAGCGAAAACATTAGTAGCAATGGCAGAGGAATTACCTTTGGAAATCGGTGATTACCATTTATTTGCAGGAACACAAAACGATGCCTTTGCAAGATCCTATGCATTAATCAATCCAACATTTCAAGTAGAGACATTTGCAGGATACTGTGATCCACTAGCAGTATTTGGAGATATTGAGCCAAATGAAGAGATTACAAAAGAGCGAATTGAGACGGTGAAAGCATTTCATGGAAAATCAAATTATGTAGCAGACTTGAATAAAGCTTATGAGATTGCAGGAAAGCAAGCAGAGGAAGTGGTGTTCTTTATAGAGCAGGTAACAGGTCATTTAATCCCAGATGTGCGTGAACTTTTGGCTCATGGTGTAATAGGGGCAAAAAAAGAAATTACAGAAAAATTGCAATCAGAGAATAATCGAGAAAAGAAAGACTATTACAGAGCAATGAAACTTGCTTTAGATGCAGTTGTAGTGCTTGCAACGAGATATGCCAATCTAGCGAAAGAAAAGCAAGAAACAGCTACAGGAGAAGAAAAGAATCGTTATCGACTCATGGAAGAGACATTGAGGAAGGTACCAAATCAAGGAGCCAAAAATCTATATGAGGCAGTGCAATCCTTTATACTGATTTGGCAAGTGATGTGTGTGGAACAAGTTCCAAATCCATTTGCTTTTTCTGTAGGAAATGCAGATCGCATCTTTGAGCCATATCGAGCAAAAGAGGATACCTCTAGAGAGATGGCAAAAGGGATGTTTGCCCATTTATTGGTATTTTTTAATGTAGCCGATAGAAGTTGGGCGATTTCACAAAATCTGATGGTTGGAGGAAAATCTAGTAAAGGTGAAGATTTGACGAATCCGACTACATACGCTTTACTAGATGCTTATTTTGAAATGAATCTACCACAACCGATTCTTTCTGTGAAACTACACGAGCATACTCCACAAGAACTATATGAAGAGCTAGGGAAATTCTTCTTCACACCTGGTATGTTGACCCCTTCATTGTTTAATGATGATGCAGTGTTTGAGATGCTTGAAAAAGAAGGGGAAATCGACAGAGAAGACTTAGAAGACTATTCAATTGCGGGGTGTCAGGAACCGTTAATTATGGGGAAGGACAACGGAAATACCACAAATAGTTGGTTGAATCTTGGAAAAATATTAGAGTTATCCATAAATGATGGGATATCGATGATTACAGGAGAGCGATTAGGAGTAGAGGCGAAATATCCATCTAAGACAGAAGTGTTACAAAACATCCGAACAATTTTCTATGAAAATTTAGAAAGTTATGTAGATCAGATGGTGGAGGCAGCAAATCAAGCGATTGTAGCAGTATCAAACCTTCAAGTTCCGTTTCTATCAACTATTATGGGAGGAATCGAGACTGGAATCGATACGAGAGATGTGAAAAATCAAGGAACAAAATATAATGGAAGTGGATGTTTGATTCATGGACTTTCAGTGGTTGCAGATTCTTTTGTTGCAATCGATGAGTGGTTGAAAAACCATCCAGATGGAGCAGAAAAGTTGATAACAGCACTGCAAAACAACTTTGAAGAAATGGAAGAAATTCAACAAGAATTATTGTCTTATCCAAAATTTGGAAACAATATAAAAGGAGTAGATAACGAAGCGGTTGAGATAGCAGATAGAGTGAGTACACTTATCAGAAGTAAGAAAAATAGCTTAGGCAATCCATTTCGTGCTGACTGGGCATCGCCGTCCACTCATTTACTATATGGATATTGGGTTGGTGCAACGCCAGATGGAAGAAAAGCGAGAGAACAACTTGGTTATGGCATTGACCCACTATTTGGAGAGGCAAATCAAGGATTAGGATTTAGAATTTTATCGCATATGAAGCTGCCATACGAAAAGATGACAGGTGGATATGCATCCCACTTAGGAATTGACCCTAAGTATTTTACAGGAGCAACATTTGAGGAAAAGGGGATAGAGTATCGAGATAAGATTATGAAACCACTTTTCTTTAACAAAGCCAATCATAAGATTGCACCATATTATCTGTATGTGAATGTGACCACACCTGAGACATTAAAGAAAGTGCTAGCAAATCCAAAGAAATATGCACCAAGTGGGGTGTATATTATGAGAATCCATGGTACATTTGTAAATTTCTTAGATTTATCGCCAGCAATCCAGCAAGATATTATTATGAGATTAGATTTAGAATCAACAACATTATAAAAAGTATGAGTGAATCAGATTATCGATTCACTCACATTCGTATAGAAATTAAAGTTCGTATATTTTTTTATCACCAAAGATAGATTGCCAATCTGCATCGAAATCATCAACAGCTTTTAGGATGGCAGCCTGACTGAGAGCATCAACCAAAATGGAAGGATCCATTGTTGCACTTTCTGCTCCAGCTAGGAAAGACTTATCTACCTGACCAGCATTTTTAAAACTAGCAGCAAGAACCTTTGTATCATACCCATAATTATGAATCATTTGTGCAAATGCGGAGATAACATCTTCAGAATCAATTCCCATGTTTTCCATACGGTTAAAATATGGAGCGATATAGTCAGCACCAGCTTCCATTGCAAGGAATCCTTGTTGTTTGCTGTAGATTGCAGTTGCAGTGACGTTGTAACCATCTCTTTTTAGTTGCTTAATCGCCTGGATTCCAGGAATTGTAACAGGAACTTTGATATATACATTGGAATCAATATTTTTCACTATTGCAGCAGCATCTAATAGCATGCCTTCGTAGTCAGTTGCAGTCACTTGAACATGCAATGTTTTATCTGGTCCGATAATGGAGCGAATGGTTTTCATGTGGTCGAAGAAATTAATAGAACCTTCTTTCTTTACAATAGAGGGGTTAGAAGTAACTCCTGCAATTTGAAATATTTCATTGTATTTTTTGATGGCATCTAAATTAGCGGTGTCTAATAAATAAATCATATAATCCTCCTTTGGTTACGGTACGAGCGTAACAATAATATTTTGAGTTTCTAAAAAAAGGGCTTCATTTTTACAGATCTTATCATCTGTAATTACCTCATAGACTTTATCTAGAGATAAAAAAGAAACAGAACCGATAGAGTCAAACTTTTGTGATTCGGTCAGGACAAAAACTTTATCAGCAGATAAAATCATATTGTTCAGCGTATCAGAACGAGTGATATCATCACCAGTAAATCCTAGTGTGCGAGAATAACCGTCAGTACCTACAAAGATTTTATCTACATGAAAGGCTTTTGCAGATTGAATGGTGAGGGGACCCACAAGAGCCTGACTATTGGATTGCAGTGTACCACCTAGTAGAACGATATTTACATTAGGGTACTCTTTGATGAAGTTAGCAATGTGCATAGAATTTGTAATGAGGGTTACATTTTTCTTTGTTTTTACTAACTCTTCAGCAAAAATAGCGCAAGTAGAGCCAGATTCAACCATTACCGTTTCACCGTCGTTCACGTATTGAGCAGCCTGTCTGGCGATTTTTAGCTTTGTCTCATAGTGAAATGCTAAGTTGTAATTGATATCATTTGGCGTGTTAAGGATGGCGTATCCGCGTTCCCGTTTAAGAATACCTTTGGTAGAAAGGTATTCTAAATCCTTTCGAATTGTAACTTTGGAAGTTTGAAAGTGATTGGCTAAAGTTTCAACTTCAGTGCGTCCATGGATGCTAACATATTCAACTAATTTGGTTCGACGCTCATTCATAAGATACCTCCAATGCTCTTTTGCTAAATGCAGAGTATCATAAAAAGTTTCTTTTGTCAACATAAAAAGTTTCGTACGAAAGTTTTCGTGGGAATAAAATTTACTTTTTCCTTAAGATATGGTATGATAGACAATATAAAAAACGAGGAGAAATCACATGACTAAATATTTAATTGCACATGATTTAGGAACATCAGGAAATAAAGCTTCACTATTTTCAGTGGAAGGAGAGCTAGTATGTAGCTATACACAGGGTTATGAAGTGGATTTTTTTGATGAGAATAAAGCAGAGCAAAATCCAGATGAATGGTATGAGGCGGTGAAGATTGCTACGGAGAAAGTTATGGAAGGAATTGATAAAGAAGATGTATTGGCAATGTCATTTTCTTCGCAGATGCAAGCCTGTGTCGTAGTGGATAAAAAAGGAAAGCCCCTTAGACGAGCTATGATTTGGGCAGATTTACGAGCGCAAAAACAAGCAGATCAACTAGAGGAACGAATTGGATTTGAACGAATGTATCAGATTACAGGGCATAGAGTAAGCCCTAGCTATAGCATCGAAAAATTAATGTGGATTAAGGAGAATGAACCAGAGATATACCAAAAAACGCATAAGATGTTATTGGCGAAAGATTATGTCATACAGAGGTTAACAGGAGAGTTTGTTACAGACTATTCAGAAGCATCTGGAACCAATGCCCTAGATTTGAAAGAATTAAGGTGGTCAAAAGAAATTTTGGAAGCAGCAGAGATAGATCGTGAAAAAATGCCAGAATTACATGCATCAACAGATGTCATTGGAAGTTTAAAGAAGGAGATGGCAGAAGAATTAGGGTTAAGTGAAACAACGGCAATTGTATGTGGAGGAGGCGATGGTCCATGTTCTGCATTAGGAGCCGCATGCATTGAAGAGGGGAAATTATTCATGACATTGGGGACATCTGCTTGGATAGGCGGAACTACAAAGGATGTATTCTTAGATGAAAAGAAAGTTATCTTTTGCTTTGCTCATGTTATTCCAGGGAAATATATGCCTTGTGCAACAATGCAGGCAGCAGGAAGTTCTTACAACTACATCAAAGATGCTTTGTGTGATGGTCAGATTAAGGAGGCAAAAGAGTTGGGGGGTTCTCCCTTTGATTTGATGAATCAATTGGTGAAAGAGACAAAACCAGGAGCCAATGGACTAGTATTTTTACCATATATGCTTGGAGAGCGAAGCCCTAGATGGAATTCAAATACTTCGGGATCTTTTTTTGGAATTAAGATGGAACATACGAAAGGGCATTATTTAAGAGCAGTATTAGAAGGTGTGGCTATGAACATGGAACTAATCTTACGTTCCTATAGAGAATATTTAGAAGTGAATGATTTGGTATTAAGTGGAGGTGGAGCAAAAGGAAGAGAATTTGTGGAAATCCTTTCAGAAGTACTAGAGGTGACATTACATAAACTAGATAAAGTGGAAACGGCAACATCCATTGCCGCTGCTGTAATTGCAGGAGTTGGAATTGGCGTGTTTGAAGATTTTAAGGAAATTAAGCGATTTGTAGAAGTAGAAGAATCTATTATTCCGACAAAAGAATTTACAGAAACTTATAATAAAAACAAAGAGGTATTTGATAAAGCATATGAATGCTTACTTCCTTTGTTTTAATAAAAGCTTTATGAAGAGGTGAGGAATGTATAAAGTTTTAGTTGTAGACGATGAAATATTAGTAAGAGAGGCTATTGCTCAAAATATAAAATGGAATCAAGTAGGGTATGAGCTAGTAAAGGTATGTGAAAATGGAGCCCAAGCATTTGACTACTTACAAGACAATCCGATTGATTTGATACTAACGGATATCTATATGCCTTATATGGATGGATTGGAATTGAGTAAATTAGTGAGCGAAAATTATCCAGAAGTGACAGTGATTATATTTAGTGGATACGAAGAGTTTGATTATGCTAAAAAGGCAATTCAATACAAAGTAGTAGAGTATCTATTAAAGCCAGTAACACCAAGAGAACTTTATGAAGTGTTAGATAAGGTGAAAGGAAAGCTAGACTCTCGCAGAAAAGACAAAACTCAGATAAATGAGTTGAAACAGGTATATCGCAAATATACAAAAAATGAAGCAGCAATCATTTCACATCAACTGTCAAATCTGATAAAAGGAGCAGATAATCCAAGCCGCTGTATGAAAAATTTGGAAGAGTTTAATATAGCGTTTGACCATGACTACTATCGAATTGGTGTGCTAGAGCTGGAAAAGAGCGAAAAAGGTGAAGGTGCATTGATGGCTTTTGTTGCTCAAAATGTAAGTAATGAGATACTAGAGAGAGCGCAGTGTGGATTTGCCTATCAGGAGACGGATTATAGAGTGGTGCTGGTATTTGGAACGAATAAGAAACAAGAATTTAAAAAGCAAATCAAAATCATTGCAGATGAAGTGATGAATACCATTAAAAAGGTTACAAAGCTGACTAATTCATTAGGAATTGGTAAGTACGTTGAGGGAATTGCAGATTTACATGAATCCTATGATACCGCAAGGGAAATGAGTATGTATACTTATGTGCAAGCACAAGATTTTTATTTTGATTATGTTGAGATGATTGGGATGAAATGCGAAGCACTAGATAATGGAAGATATATAGAAGAGTTAAAAGGCTATATTAATAGAGGAGAACAGTCTTTGTTCAATGAAGCTTTTGTGCAGTGGATAAATAAAATAAAAACTTGTCATGTAGGCAAAAATGCTGTTGTAAATATTTTGCAGCAGATTATTACAAACTTATATAAAGCGCTCATAGATATTGAAGGAGAAGAGGTGTCTCTTCTAAAAGCGTTGGAAGAAAGCCAAAAGGAAGTAGCAGATACTCAGACATTAGAAGAGGGCATAGAGTGTGTGAGAAAGGCGGCAGGCTTTGTTTTTGATAGAGCAAAGTCTTTGGGGCGTTCTCAGGGACAGATTCAAGCAATACTAGCGGTAAGGTATATAGAAGAGAATTATGGTGATAAAGGAATCAGTTTACAATCTATCAGTGATCATCTGAATATTAGCACCAGCCATTTTAGTAATATCTATAAAGAAGAGACGGGTGAAACTTTTATGGAAACTCTAAATAAGATACGGATGAATAAGGCAAAGCAATTGCTGCGAGAAACAAAATTTAAGAACTATGAGATTGCAGACAGAGTAGGATATAGTGATCCGCATTATTTTAGCATTGTATTCAAAAAGGCGACAGGGAAGACACCAAAGGAATATGCAAAGGAGAATCGGTAGATGAAAGATGAGAGAACATCCAATACATTCGTAAGTAAATTTAAGAGCATACGAAGTGCGATGATGTTCTCTTTTTCTGCGCTTATTATTGCAGCAATTATTGTGTTTTTTGTAATTGCATTGAACTATACGAGAAGTACAGTGTTAAATAACTCCGTTACATATACGAATCAGATTATTAATCAGGTCAATGATGAGATTGATTCTTACATTAATTACATGGAAAATATTTCTGCAATTGTAACCAATAGTGATTCCGTTCAATCGTATTTATTTTCAGACCCACAACCAGAAGTGCTAGAAGAAGAGCGGCAACGAATTATTACTCAATTTGAGACAGTGCGTGAGAGTCGTGAAGATATTGTAAATATTGCAGCGATATCCGATAAAAGAGTAATTGTAAACTCGGGAGAAGAAGAGTTGACCCCATATGTAGATATAGAAGAAACTTTCTGGTATCAAAACATGTTGCAAGCAAGCGATGGAATTGATATTTCTTCTTCTCACGTACAAAATGCAATCTATAGTAGTTACGAATGGGTAATCACATTGAGTAGAACTGTGGAAAATCAGAATACAAATCAGATGGAAGGGACTTTTTTTATTGATTTGAACTATGAATCCATCAGCAACTTATGTGATAAAAACAAGATTGGTGACAAAGGATATGTGTATATCATTGACGAAAGTGGAAGCATTATCTATCACCCACAACAACAGCTTTTGCATGGTGGTTTGAAGACAGAGAAGATAGAAGAGGTGCTAGAAGCGAAAAACAATTATTTTATTACAGACGAAGGTGGCGAAAGTAAACTGTATACACTATCAACCTCAGAAGATACTGGTTGGACGGTGGTAGGGGTTACGTATGTATCGGAAGTGTTAGAAGATTTTGAAATTACTCAGATGCTATATGGAATTATGGCACTTGTGTTGATTGTGGCAGTTATTATAATTTCGAATATGGTGGCAAAAGCCATTACAGATCCAATCGGAAAGCTCCGTAGAGCAATGAGGCTAATAGAAGAAGGAAATTTTGAAGAAGCGGAAATAAAAGGGTTGGAAAGAAATGAAATCGGAATTTTGGAAAAATCACTCAACAACATGAATCATAAGATACAAAACCTTATGGAACAGAATGTATATGAGCAACAACAAAAGAGAAAGAGCGAAATGATGGCTCTTCAATCCCAGATTAATCCACATTTTCTTTATAATACACTGGACTCTATTATATGGATGTCCGCAGGAGGGAAAAATGAGGAAGTAGTAGACATGACTTCGGCGTTAGCAAAGTTATTTCGACAAAGCATCAGCAATGAAAAAGAACAAATTTCTATTAGAGATGAAATTCAATATGTGAGGAATTATCTAGTGATTCAGGGGATGCGATACAAGGATAAATTGGAGTATTCTTTTGAAGTAGATCCAGCGATGTTAGAGGTGAAAATTATTAAGTTTGCGCTTCAACCACTGGTAGAAAATGCGATTTATCATGGGTTGAAATATAAAGAAGAAAAAGGTCATTTAACCATTCGAGGGTATATTGAAGGCGAGAAAGCGATTATAGAAGTGATTGATGATGGTGTAGGCATGACGGAAGAGGCTCTTGCCAATGTCTTTAAAGAAAAACCAACTAATTATAAGTCTAATGGTGTGGGGACAGTCAACGTTCAGAAGCGGTTACAACTCTACTATGGAAGCGATTATGGTTTGTCTTTTCGTAGTGCAAAAGGTGCAGGAACGATAGCGACAGTAAAAATCCCAGTAAGTGGAGGTGAACTACAATGACAAGAGGGAGACAAAGAAGATATAAAGCTTTAGTGATTGTGCTTGTTGCTATAATTGTAGGGAGTCTAGTATGGGGGATGAATCAGCCAGACCAAAAGCCCTATCGAATTGTAATGATACCAAAAATGATGGATGAAGGGTTTGATTTTTGGCAATCATTAGTGGATGGTGGAGTACTAGCAGCTCAAGAGTATAATGTTGAAATTGAAATTGTGGCAACTGAGACAGAGGAAGATTATCTTGGTCAAATTGAATTGATTGAAGAAGCATTAGAAAGTGAGCCGGATGCGATTGTAGTAGCTCCGAATACCTTTTCTGATACAACAGATACTTTGAAAAAAATAACAGAAAAGGACATACCACTAGTATTGATGGATTCTACGATTGATGAGGAGATTTATGATTCTTTAGTAGCAACGAATAACATAGAAGCAGGCCGGATTTTAGGAGAATTAGGGGCAGAGTTGATAGCAGAAGGTGGAAAAATTGGAATTGTGAGTCACGTAGAAGGATCTTCTACAGCAGTAGATAGAGAGCAAGGTGTGAGAGAAGGTCTAGGAAGTGCAGAAAAGAATATAGTAGAAGTTGTGCATAGTGGTTCTTCCTACGATAAAGCATACGAGTTGACAAAACAATTAATAGAGACGTATCCGGATATTGAATTGATTATTGGATTGAATGAAAATTCAGCAGTAGGAGCTGCTAGGGCTGTAAAAGATATGAGTGTGGCAGATTCGGTGAAGATGATTGGATTTGATAGTTCAGTGGAAGAGATACAGTTAATGGAAGAAGGTGTGTTTGAGGGGATTGTTATACAAAAACCAGTGAATATGGGGTATTTGAGTGTGGAACAAGCTGTAAAGTTGATTGAAGGAAAGTCGGTAGAGCAGCATATTGATTCAGGGTCTCAACTTATTACAATTGAGAATATGTATGAAGAAGATAATCAGAAATTATTGTTCCCATTTGGGTCGGTTGAAGCAGATAATGAATAAGAAAAAGGTGAAAATTTTACAATCGTAAATTTTTCACCTTTTTTTAGAAGATATTCAATTTTCATTTTATTAATAAATTGTTAACATAGGCTTATCAAAAATAAAGATACTTTTACACTAGAAAGTATGGAGGAGGAAGAAGCAGTGGAAGCAATTAAAAACAACTCATTCGTGAAAAAAGTCGGATTTAATAGGGTGGTATTGTTTTTTGTGTTATTACTCATGTATGCGGCATTTGCAGTATTAAGTCCAACCTTTTTAAGTTACAACCGTATATTAAGCGCATTAAACTATGCATACTTTTTAGGCTTTTTGGCGTTAGGCGTTACATTTGTAATCGCAACAGGAGGAATTGATTTCTCGATTGGAACAGTAATGTTTTGTGCAGCACTTATCGGAGGAAAGCTAGTAACTGATGGTACAGTGTCAATTGGAGTAGGATTGATTATATGTATTTTGGTAGGGATATTTTTCGGAATAATCAATGGTATTTTCGTTGCCTACGTAGGATTACCTTCGTTTATTACTTCTATGGCAAGTATGATGTTATCAAAAGGTATTGGTTCTGTATTCACAGGAACACAAAGTGTGAGCTGGCCACAGGCAGCACAAGGTGGATGGTATAAAGATTTGGTTCGTTACAGAATCGGTGAAGGGCCAGAAGCGATTAGTATACCGACGGGATTAATTTTACTATTAGTAGTTGCTATCATCTGTGCGATTCTTTTGAATAAGACAAAAGCAGGAAGATATATTTTGTGTCTTGGAAGCAACAAAGAGGCAGTAAGACTTTCGGGAGTAGATGTTAGAAAATGGGAATGTTTGGCATATGTTCTTTGTGGAGCATTAGCAGGAATTGCAGCAATTGCATTTGTTGGAGCTTACACTACGGTGCAACCAGGACTTGGAGATACTTACAATAATGATGCAATCGCAAGTTGTGTTATGGGTGGAACGTCTATGTCAGGTGGGCTTGCATCTATCGGTGGAACATTCATAGGAGTTATGGTCATCTCTCTTCTACAAGAAGGAATTTTAGCAATGGGATTCCAAAAAGACTGGCAGTATGTAATTACAGGTTTAATCGTAATCGTTGCAGTATATGCAGACGTTCGCAGTAGAAAACGTAAGAACTAATAACAGTCGTAGAAAAATGAAGAAAGAGGAAGGTGAAAACATGAGTGAAGTAATTTTAACTATGAAAGGAATCGACAAGTCTTTTCCAGGTGTTCACGCATTAGACCACGTTGATTTAGAGATAAAAAAAGGTGAAGTACACGCCCTAATGGGAGAAAATGGAGCTGGAAAATCAACACTGATGAAGGTGTTGACAGGAATTTATTCAAAAGATTCTGGTACGATTACATATGAAGGAAAAGAAGTAGAATACTCAAATCCTAAGAAGGCTCAAGAGGCTGGAATCGTAATCGTGCATCAAGAGTTGAACATGATGAACCACTTAACAGTTGCTCAAAATATCTTTATTGGAAGAGAGATTATGAGTGGAAAAGTTATCAATGATAAAGCGATGAATAACGAAGCAGTTAAGTTGTTTGATATGCTAGGAATTAAAATTAATCCAAAAGAAAAGATGGGCAATCTTACGGTAGGAAAGCAGCAAATGTGTGAAATCGCAAAGGCAATTTCTCACGAAGCAAAAGTAATTGTATTTGACGAACCGACAGCAGCACTTACAGAAACTGAAATTGAAGAATTATTTAAAATTATCCGCGACCTTAGAAAAAAAGGAATGGGAATTGTGTATATCTCTCATAGAATGGATGAGATTAAAGTGATTACAGATAGAGTTACAGTAATGCGTGATGGAACTTACGTAGGAACAATTAATACAGCTGAGAGTACAAAAGATGATATCATCAACATGATGGTTGGTCGTGTAATCTACGAAGATCCAAAATCAGAAAGTGCCGTAAAAGCAGATGCACCGGTAGTGTTGAAGGTAGAGAATCTTTCAGCAGGAAAAATGGTAAAAGACGTAAGTTTTGAGCTTAGAAAAGGTGAAATTCTAGGATTCTCAGGGCTTATGGGAGCAGGAAGAACAGAGACAGCAAGAGCGATCTTTGGAGCAGATAAAAAAGATGGTGGAAAGATTATTATCAATGGAAAAGAAGTAAACATTCATTCACCAGCAGATGCGGTTGCAGCTGGAATTGGATATCTATCAGAGGATAGAAAACAATTTGGAATCGTAGTGCAAAAGACAGTTGCAGAGAACTCTACAATGGCGACACTCGATAAATATATGAGCGGATTGTTCATCAATAAGAGAGAAGAGGCAAAAGTTGCACAGGAATATGTGGAAAGTCTAAAGACAAAGACTCCAAATGTGGATCAGTTAGTAGTGAATCTATCTGGTGGAAACCAACAAAAAGTTGTTATCGCAAAATGGTTGATAAGAGATTGTGATATTCTAATATTCGATGAACCAACAAGGGGTATTGATATCGGTGCTAAGAGTGAGATTTATCATTTAATGAATGAACTTGCAGCACAAGGCAAATCAATTATTATGATTTCCTCTGAAATGACAGAAATACTTAGAATGAGTGACCGTATTATAGTAATGTGCGAGGGTAGAAAAACTGGTGAGATAGACATATCAGAGGCGACTCAAGAGAACATTATGCAAGCGGCAACAAAGAGAGAGTAGGAGGAGAATGAAAATGGAAAACACTGTGAAAAAAGGGAATGCTTTTTCAAATAATGCATTTGTAAAAATGGTAGGCCCACAAAGAATGGTAGTTTTTTTAGCAGTAATTGCACTGTATATTTTATTTGCATCAATGAGTAGTTCTTTTAGACAGTATACTACATTGGTCAGTTTGTTAGAAAACAGCTACTATATCAGCTTCATGGCAATCGGAGTTACTTTTTGCTTGATAACTGGAGGAGTAGATTTATCAATTGGTACAGGAATGATTTGTTATTCATTGATGGGGGCTTTCTTAGTAGGTCATCATGGAATGCCTGTTGCGGTAGGATTATTAGTAAGTGTGCTAGCAGGAGTGCTTGTAGGAGTGTTTAATGGTTTCTTGGTTGCGGTTTTGGATTTACCACCATTTATAGCAACGCTTTGTACCATGATGATTACTAGAGGTGGAGGATCATTATTTACAGGAAGTATGGCAGCAAGTTGGCCACCACCAACAGATCCAGAAGGTGCATATCGTTCATTCTTCCGTCTAATGGTGGATGGAACGATTATACCAACAGGATTCATCTATGTAATATTAGCAGTTTGTATTATGTCATTTGTGTTAAATAGAACAAGAGTAGGTCGCTATATCATCGGTGTAGGAAGCAATAAAGAAGCTCTTAGACTATCAGGAGTAAATGTTGTAAAGTGGCAATGGATTGCTTACGTAATCTCAGGACTATTTGCAGGACTTGCAGCAGTTTCCTATGCAGGAATCATGCAATCATCAATAGGACCTGGTAGTGGAGCAGGACTAGAGTTAAATGCAATCGGTGGAGCAATCATCGGTGGAACATCGATGAAAGGTGGAGAAGGTTCAATCTTTGGAACTCTTCTTGGAGTGTTCGTAATGGTATTGCTTCAAACAGGATTACCATATATTGGATTACAAGCAAACTGGCAACAGATTGTAACAGGATTTGTACTTATCATAGCTGTAACAGTAGATGTTTACAGAGGAAGAAAGCGATAAAACAATTTAAATTCAAGGATGATCACCGCAATAGGGCGGTTGACATAAAAAAAAGGAGGACTTAAAAATGAAAAGAAAGATTTTAAGTATGTTATTAGCAGTATCAATGGTAGCGGCACTTGCAGGATGTGGTGGCGGAGCTGATGAAGCAGCACCAGCAGATTCAGCAGAAGAGACAACAGAAGAAGGTGGTGGAGATTACACATTTGAAATCGTTTCAAAAGGTTTCCAACATGAGTATTGGCAAGCAGTTCTTAAAGGAGCAGAAGAAAAGGCAGATGAACTTGGTGTAACAATCAACTTTAAAGGACCTAACACTGAGTCAGATATCGCAGATCAACTTCAAATGTTAAATGACGCGGTTAACAAAGCTCCAGACGGAATTGGATTCGCAGCACTTGATACAGAGGCAGCACTTGATACAATCCAACTTGCAGTAGATGCGGGAATCCCAATCGTAGGATTTGACTCTGGTGTACCAGATGCTCCAGAAGGATCTATCTATGCAAACGTTGCAACAGATAACTATGCAGCAGGTGAATTAGCAGCAGAAGAAACTTTTGCGTTAGCAAAAGACAGAATCACATCTGCAACAGAGCCAGTAAGAATTGGTGTTCTATCTCAAGATGCTACATCTGAATCAGTGGTACAAAGAGGATTAGGATTTGTTGATAAATTCGCTGAATTAGTAGAAGCAGAAGGAAAAACAACTAATGTAGAAGGTAATGAAAGATTTATCTCTGACTCTAAAGCAGAGAAAACTGATGGAGCAGATGTTGTATTTGAAGTATTAGTACCAGCAACAGTTGATGCAGCACCATCACAAACAGACTGTGAAACTCTTATGAACAAAGAAGACACTATCGTAATTTATGGTTCTAACCAACACTCTGGTGAAGCTATGGTAAATGCTAACGCTAAATTACAAAAATTTGGAATGGGCGAAGATCAAATCATCGCAACAACATTTGACTCAGGAAAAGTTATCAAAGGTGGAATCTCTGATGGATCAATCGCAGGAGCAATCACTCAAGCACCAGTTGCTATGGGAGCTGCTTTAGTTCAAACATTATATGATATCGCTGAAGGTAAAGATGTATCTGATCAAGATACAGGATGCCAATGGTATACAGCTGAGACAATGGAAGATCCTGAAATTGCTCAAAACTTATATGACTAAGAATTAA
>CAYJGW010000035.1:0-26622 GCA_964369425.1 uncultured Lachnospiraceae bacterium | reverse complement strand
GTAATCCTCAGTCATATGAACAACTAGCTAAAAAGCTTTTGTTATATTTCCCGTTGTTATTATTATTCGATACTTTGCTCGAAACAAAGTTTCTCGCTGTGGCTATTCACCACATACTTCTATGTAAAATCAATTTATCGAGTAAGCTCGAAAATCGCTTTTCCACCTCAGCGCGTATCTCATTAGTAATAACATATTACTGTTTTAATAGGTTGACATCTTTCGATGTCCGTTCTGAAATTTCATCAAAGAATTTTCAGGGTTCGTTGTCTATTGTTCAATTATCAAGGTTCTTTATTTACTGCTTCGCTCTCGCGGTCAGCTATAATAGAATATCACACCTTCCACTTGTTGTCAACACTTTTTTAAATTATTTTTTTATAACTTTTAAAATAATTTTCCTTAAATGTCTTTGCGTTTCACAGCGGACTTTTATAATATCATTCTCATACACACTTGTCAACTACTTTTAAAAATTATTTTTCTGTTGTGAATTGCAAACTTAAATTCCACTCCTGTATGGAATTTACTTTTACCGAATCCCGTTATGTTCCAAGCGGAATGTACTTATTCTGACCTATTTCATAAAAAAGCTGCACCACTATCTCAAAAAGAGTCGCAAGAGACATACTTACACACATCTAAGCATAAACACTTCTGTTGATCACGTAGAAAATGTATAGCATTTTTCAACTCTTACAAAAACCATCAAAAGTTCCACCTAAACCTTACCACTTACAATATCATTCCAAATAATCTTATGCTGAAACTTAACCGTACCGTCCACTTTCAACAATTCAACATATTTATCAATAAATTCTGCTGGATCTTTCAGTAATCTCAAATAGTACTTCAGAGAAGTATAGACTCCATTCACAATCACCTGACAGCCATGCAATTGGTTGATTCTTTCTACTTCATCATTAATCAGTTTCCAATTAGCTGCTTCCATATTTGCAGTGGTCAACAAGTAGTATCTATCTGTATTATATATCTTGAATTTTTCATATGCATCTAAAACCAACTGAGCTGTAATTCTAATTTCATGCTTGATTTCAACACCCTCAAATGCACTTCCATCAGTATTATTGACATCAATATCGCCAATTCTACCCGACTGTGTATCAGCAGAGTTATGTGACACCACCTCACATAAGGTTTTATCCTCATATCTCGCCACTTGGGTAATCATACATTGGTATGCAGCATAAATCGCCAACGTAGGTAATCGAGAGGCTCCAGCACACGAATATTTGTATGTAAAATGTTTCTCCAAGTATTTCACAATCATCTCAATCGACAAGCTATGTGGTTTTGCTAATTCAACTTTTAATTCGTCTCGTTGTTTTATTAATAACTTGAACAAATATTCCAATGCATGCTTAGAAGACACTTTATTAACTTCCACATCATTTATCAATGACAAAAATGAATTCTTTACGTTCTCAGGCTTTATTTTCCCTGGATAAGCTAATGTGTACGGATGTGGCTGTTCTAACGATCGAGTCAACCACCCTGATTCAGCCATCGCAGGAAAACTCATTTTTTTCATAAAAGGGGTTACATATTGCTGGTCAATTCCGCGCCCAGCAAATCCATTAGGCAATTGTGCTTGATGGAATCTAATATCTTGTTCTGGATGCATATATTTATATAGCATCAAAGTTACAAAAACTGTTACTATACCTTTGTTAGACTCTGATCTTGATACTAATAATTCTATATTCGCAACTGTCTCTTCACCTAAATCAACAATATATTCTGCTGCGGGTTTCCTCTCCATAGCTAAATCATATATTTCATTTAAATTTTCAGAATATGACATGTTTTCACCCTCCTAGCTGTTGTTTCTTCAAACTACTTGCTATCGCTTCAATCATCGGAACACAGACTGAATTACCTATTTGTTTGTATTGCTCTGGAACAGAACTCACTTTAATATAACTTTCAGGAAACCCCATAATACGCCAACATTCATTTATAGTCAATTTTCTAACTGTATTATCTGGAAGGAGTACAAAAAACCTACCCGATGCCTCTTGTGAAGGTAATGTTGGATGAACTCCGTAAACCGAATAAATTCTATTCGGTTGCTTATGCACTCTCGAAAGGTGTTCTGTCCCTGGTCTAACTCCTGCTTTCCTAATAAGTTTATTCCTATATCCCACAAACATCAATCCAGATATTGGCTGTTTTTTAGGATTTTTGATCAATGTATACGTACCCTCATCCAAAAATTCAAACGGACCTGTTGCATCTAAAAAATCTATCAAATCAACTTTCTTTTTAGTCATAATTTGCTGAAAGTCAAAATGCCCCAATTTACTAGCAACAATAATAATACGCTCACGATTTTGGGGAACTCCAAAATCAGAAGCGTTAAGCACTTTCCACGATACACAGTATCCCAAATCTTCCAATGTTTCAACAATAAGCGAAAGTGTTTCTCCTTTATTGTGATGTTTCAAATGCTTTACATTTTCCAAAAAAACTATTTTAGGTTTTTTCTCTTTAATGATTCTACAAATATCAAAGAACAATGTCCCTCTAGTATCTTCAAATCCCATTTTTTTTCCCGAAATACTAAATGGTTGACAAGGAAAACCCGCACATAAAATATCATGTTCCGGAATTTTCTTTTCATCTATGAACGTGATATCACCTTCTGGCATTTCCTTAAAATTCTCCAAATACATCTTTTGGCATTCTGAATTAATATCACTCGAAAAAACACATTCAAATCCTTGTGATTCCATTCCTATTCTTATTCCACCGATTCCGCAAAATAAATCTATAAATTTTATTTTACTCATAATTCCCCCAATCGTAAACTCTATTTTATACTTAGCTACTACCTAAATTAGTGCATTTTGAGTCATCACTTCATTTGCGTTACACGCTATTTTCTTAGTAGCATATTTTATCACATTTTAAAAATTATCTCAACATTCTTATTTTTCTTTTAAATATAACCAAGACCACTATACGCCTCCCTATACGGCATTATAGTGGTCTTGTTCTATTTATATTTATATCTATAACTCAACTAAGCTGTACAATCATCTTGTTCTTCTATAATAGTTTCCATTACAATTGCTGAATGCCCGCCTATGTTAATCACAAGGTATCCATCTCGAATGATGTATTCATCCGGCTCCATTGTGTAACCATCTGCATAAGTGCAAACAACCCTACGCATCTTACAATTAAGGGGTACTTCGCCTTTCCAAACTGGTATCTGCAGTTGTTTTCTCTCTTTGCTATTGTTCACAACAACTACTATTTGTTCATCTCCTAGATAGCGCCCATAAGCAAGCACATCTTCTTCCCAAGTCAACATCTGCACAGATCCTAGTTTGATACACGCAAACTCTTTATGCATTCGAATCATTTCTTTATGGAAGGAAATCAAAGCCTTATCTTCTTGTCCCCATGGATATGTTCTTCTATTATCTGGGTCTGTAAATCCGCAAACACCCGCTTCATCGCCATAATAAATTGTCGGTGCTCCAATCCACGTCATCTGTATAACAACAGCAATCCTCATAACAGATTCTAATACATACTCACTAGCTGCAGCTCCACCCAAATCCTGAATGCGCCCCACCATATGGTTTGTCCTCGTTAAAAATCTCGAATGATCATGATTAGAAAGTTCATTCATTGCCACTTGAAGTGATGGTGTTAGCATATGAGCCATATGATGTCGCATTGAATACACGAAGTGATCTGAACTTCCTTCTAAGTCGATGCGATGCTCATCGCTGTGTTTTTCCATACCTGTCAAAAACCAAGTCACAGGTTCCATGAACGCATCATAGTTCATCACCGTATCCCACTCATTTCCTCTCAACCATTCATACGGATTCCCGTAATGCTCAGCTAATATCAACGCATCTGGATTCGCTTCCTTTACAGCTGCTCTAAATTTTTCCCAAAATCCATGATTGTACTCATTGCTATGCCCTAAGTCTGCTGCTACATCTAAGCGCCAACCATCTACATTGTACGGTTCTGACACCCACTTTTTTCCTATCTCTATGATATATTCTTCTAAGTTTTCAGACCCTTCATAGTTCAATTTCGGCAATGTATCATGCCCCCACCATCCATCATAAGTTCCATTGTATGGCCATAATTCTTCTGCTTCGTCATGAAAATGAAAGAAATCTCTATACGGACTCTCTTTATCAATGTATGCACCTTTTTCATATCCCTGCTGTTTTTCATACACTCGCTCTCTATCCATCCATTTATTAAAAGATCCGCAGTGATTAAACACCCCATCTAAAATAATTTTCATGCCTCTTGCGTGAACTTCTTTCACAAAATCAGCAAAAAATTGGTTACTTGCTTCTAGATTTCGCTTATCCGTCGTTCTTGATTGGTATTTAGTAGCATTCGCATTATCATTATCACCTTCTGCAAGGGTCTTACCTTCATCTACAATAATTCTTCCATAATGTGGATCTATGTAGTCATAATCTTGAATATCATACTTATGATTAGATGGAGATACAAAAATAGGATTTAGGTATAGAACTTCTACTCCTAACTCTTCTAGATAGTCAAGCTTATCCCATACTCCTTGCAAATCTCCACCATAAAACTCTCTTACACCCATAGTGTCTGGGATTTTATCCCATTTTTTTACTTCTTTTGCATACCCTCCGATGTAATAGTACTCATTGTCAAGCACATCATTTGATGTATCACCATTGCAAAAACGATCAACATAAATCTGATACATCACTGCACCTTTTGCCCAATCCGGGGTTGCAAATCCAGGAACTATTTCAAATAGATACTGCTCCGAATATTCTTTTTGAACACCAAATCGATCAAAGTAAACACACTCGCTCCCCATGGTAATCAGAAAACTATACTTGATAGTCCTCTTTTCAAGTGTCACGCTAATGATATAGTAGTCAAAAACCTCTGTACTATATTCCAATTCCATCAACTCCCGAATACCATCTATTATGATATATACCCGATCCATATTATTTTTTGCTGTTCGAAAACGAATGCTAACAGTTTCGTTTTGCTTTGGTTGCGATGGCTCTACATAATTGATGGTACCATCGCTATATAATGCATTTTTATTCATGATTATCCCTCTAGCTCAATCGCTTGAAACAGTGCAACAAATTCATCTGCCGTTATCTTTTCCTTCTGCAATAAAAGTTCTGCACAATCATGAAGCACCACTTCATGTTCTGCTATCACTTCTTTTGCCCTTTTATAACAGATATCAATAATCTCTTTTACTTCCGAGTCTATCGTCTTTGCTACATCTTCCCCATATCCTCGTGATGATTGGCCAAAATCGCGCCCTACAAACACCTCATCACTCTCATTAAAGTAATCAATCAGCCCTAATTTTTCCGACATCCCAAACTTTGTCACCATCGCTTTCGCAATCTTTGTAGCCTGTTTTATGTCTTGTGATGCACCTGTTGTGATATCGTCAAACACCTGCTCTTCTGCTACACGCCCCGCAAGTCCCACTGTTATCTCTTGCAACATCTTTTTCTTTGTATTAAACAAATAATCCTGCTCCGGTAGCGGCATCGTATATCCTGCTGCCCCCATCCCTGTCGGAATAATAGAAATTGTATGCACAGGTCCTACATCTGGTAGCACATGAAATAAGATTGCATGACCAGCTTCATGATAGGCAGTGATACGCTTTTCTTTATCAGTCACAACATGACTTTTCTTCTCTACACCAATGCCCACTTTCACAAAAGCACTATCAATATCAACTTGTTGCAAAAACACTCTCCCTGCTTTAGCTGCTAAAATCGCAGCCTCGTTTAGTAAGTTTTCCAAATCCGCGCCTGTAAATCCTGCTGTTGTCTGAGCCGTTCTTTGCAAGTTCACATCCTCACTAAGAGGTTTGTCTTTTGCATGCACTTCCAATATTTCTTTTCGCCCTTTTACATCTGGTCGTCCAACTGCAACTTTTCTATCAAAACGTCCTGGTCGCAATATTGCTGGATCTAAAATATCAACTCGGTTTGTGGCTGCCATTACTATGATACCTTCATTTACGCCAAACCCATCCATTTCAACCAAGAGCTGATTCAATGTCTGCTCTCTTTCATCGTGTCCACCACCAAGTCCGGTCCCACGTCTTCTAGCAACAGCGTCTATTTCATCAATAAAAATAATACATGGCGAATGCTTCTTCGCCTCTGAAAACAAATCTCTTACTCGTGAAGCCCCAACACCTACAAACATCTCAACAAAATCAGACCCAGAAATTGTAAAAAAAGGAACCTTTGCTTCTCCTGCTATCGCCTTTGCCAACAATGTTTTTCCAGTTCCTGGTGGTCCCACCAATAACACCCCTTTAGGAATCCTTGCTCCTACTTGAATATATTTTTTAGGGTTTTTCAAAAAATCAACAATCTCTTCTAACTCTTCTTTTTCTTCACTAAGTCCTGCTACATTTGAAAATGTGACTTTTCTTTCTGTATCAACCATCATTTTCGCTCTACTTTTTCCAAAGCTCATAGCTTTTGACCCACCGCCACTTTGCTTGCTAGAGATAAAGTAAATAATCACACCTCCAAAAATCAATGCAATTGCAAGAGGAACCACAACTCCTGTAAGAATTGTATTTTCAACTAACGCTTTCACTTCATAAGCAATTCCCTCTTCTTGAAGCATCGATTGTATTTCATTTACATCCGACACCGGAAATGCTTCTGCCTCCTCAGAGTCCTTGAATTCTACTTGTACCGTTCCTGTCGGCACCGTAGCATTCTGTGATATAGTCGCTTTTTCAATATTATCTGCTTCCACATCTTCTAAGAACTGCGTGTATGTGTATGTTGTCTCACTATTTTGTGTAAGATTCATCACCCACATCACTAGCAAGATAACCACTAGAACAAACCCTATTGTTCCAATACCTGTTCCTCCGTATTTTTTTGAATTCACCCCTCTATTCCTCCTATTCTACTCCTTCAACAACTCCTATATATGGTAAGTTTCTATATTTCTGTGCATAGTCCAATCCATACCCTACTACAAATTCATCCGGTATAGAAAATCCTATATAATCTACATCTACTTTTTTCACACGTCTATCCGGCTTATCTAATAATGTACATAACTTCATGCTAGCAGGAAGTCTCTTTTTCAATATCTCTAATAAATAGGATAACGTTCTTCCTGAATCAATGATATCTTCTACCACTAAAACATGCTTTCCTTCTAGGGATTCATCTAAATCTTTCGCAATCTTGATAATTCCACTCGAAGTTGTTCCATCTCCATAACTACTAATGCTCATAAAATCCATGCTTACAGGCACTGTGATTCTCTTTGCCAACTCACACATAAAAAATGCGCCACCCTTTAGTACGCAAATCAAGTGCACTTGCTTCCCTGCATACTCTTCACTAATCTGTTTTCCTAACACCTCGATTCTTTCATCTACCTCGTGTTCTGGTATCATCACTTTAATTGTTTCACTCATCTGTCTACCTTCTTTTCTAGTTGTATCTTTAAAACTTGTCGAGTCTTTTCTGTTACAGGATAATCGTGTCCTCTTCTGTATTCCACCACCCACAATATTTTATTGTCTTTTGCAACAACTAGAGCTTTTTCCCTTTCTTTCTTCGGAATCTTTGCATTGATAAAAAACTTTTTTAATTTTTGCTTACTTCCTTCATTGTCAATTGTTATGTTGTCACCTGGCAACCTATTCCTAAGCGTCAAGTTACCCTTCATTATATCATAGTCAAAGTATTTCGTGTAGGGGGTTTCCCTAATTTTACCTTTTCCCTCATTTAATATGATTATTTCCGTACTAATTCTATCTCCCCCTGGTAGTTCCATACATCCTGGAACCTTCAATTCTATCATTTTCACAGATGGTATTTCTTCTCCCCCTTGAAAAATTTTGATTTTTCCATACTCTCGCTCTGCAATCATCATGTATGGCAATTCTACTCTTCTTCCAGATTGTCTTCGCAAAAGTTCTAGCACCTGTTCCACATGGATTCTTGCTATATCTTTTTCTTGGTTAGCAACCAGGGCTAATGCGCGTTTCACTATTTTTTTACGAATCACTATAGGTACCCCTAATAGCTCTTGGCAATACAATTCTATACCTTGATCATTTTCACATGCCACACTTTTCCAATGCTCATCTACGCATTTTTGTAAATATGCTTCTACTTCCTCCACTTCTCTAATAACCTGATCCACATGCTTAACAACCTGTTCATTGACATATTCTTGTAATTCTGGAATCACTCTATTTCTAACGTAATTACGTGTATATATATTTTCTGCATTGGTAGAATCCACGCAATAATCTATCTTTTTCTGCATCAAATATTCTTCAACTTCATCTCTATCCACACACAACAATGGCCGAATCCATATTCCATTTTTGGGACGAATCCCTCCCATTCCTGAAAGACCAGTCCCCCTTGCAACATTCATCAAAAAGGTCTCCGCATTGTCATTTTTATGGTGAGCTGTTGCAATCTTTGCCCCTTCATACTTTCTTGCAACTTCCTCCAATGCCTTTTTACGAACAATTCTCCCTGCTTCTTCCAATGACCATTTCTCTTTTTTTGCAATACTGTGCACATCAAAATTATAACTGTAGTACGGTATTCCATATTTTTGACACATTTTTTTCACGAAATCCTCATCTCTAAGCGCTTCCTCACCTCTTAGATTATGATTTACATGAACAACCGCTATCTGTATTTCATACTCTTCCTTGTTGCATTGTAGAGCTTCCAGCAAGCATACCGAATCAGCACCACCGGACACTCCGATAACAACTGTCTTAGCCCCCTCCAACAACCTTCTATCTTCTATGTATTTCTTTATTTTCTCTTCTATTTTCATCTCACATCACCTTCTTATGAAAAGTATATATAATTTCCCCTTAATTTGCAACCTACTAGCAATTACTTACTTCCAATAGCCCAAATCCCAATGACAATTACCATCATATCATCTTTTGCCATTCCCCCTTGTCCTTTCAGCACCACATCTAAGATTTGTTCCGCAAGGACATCTGGGTTTTTCGTTTTCTTGTTCGCAAATACCTCGCGAATTTCATTTTCTTGCCTCGCTGGCGTATCAATTTCTGTCACACCATCTGTAACCATCACAATATAATCTCCATCTTCAACAATTCTTTTATATGAATCGACATCTATTCTCGTTACAATTCCTAATGGCAATGATGATGTAGTGTATTTTTTATCTCCATATTTCGTGTGAATATATGTAGGCGCTGCACCTGCCTTCATCAACGTAATCGTTCCCCTATACAAATCAATCAAGCACATATCTAAAGTGGAAAATGCTAGTTCCCCTTCCTCACTTGCCATTGCCGCATTCACCATCTCTAGCGCTTTTTGTGTCGGTACTCCTGCTTCTAATAATTCTTTTGTTAACTCTATCGCTTTTTGACTCTCTTCAAATGCTTTATCTCCACTCCCCATTCCATCTGATAATAATATCATTTTCTGACCTCTTCCTATGTTCGTGATTGAAAAATTATCTCCTGAAACCGCACTTCCTTCCTTTTCCATTTGAGCGCACCCACACAATACTTGAAACTTAGGCTTTTCTATTAAAACCACCTCTTCAAATCGGTCACTTAGAACGTATCTTTCATCCACCTCTGGTATAAACTTTTTCGATAAGATCTTTGACACTATGTATGCAACATCATTGACTTGTACACTAATCCCCTTTTTGGCTTTTACACATAAATGAACTTGAAATATACCTTCTATTGAAATATAAATCATAAGTTCCGTTGTTTTTACCCCTTCTTTTTTCAGCGCCTTTATCACTCGTTTCTCTAGCCGCTCATCTCGAAACAAACTTTCGCCTATTTCTTTTGTAACCTCTTCTACCGCTTCTGCAAAAGCTTGAATCGCTACCATCGAAGCCTCTTTGTTTCGATGAATTCGTTCATTCCATAATTGATACTTTCTCATTAAGCCCATCTCATGTTCTACTATTTTTCTGATATTCGCAAAGTTTCTACATCGTTGTTCTAACTCTCTTTTTGTACTCACTTTTAATTCCAAACCATACTCCTCTATTGACTTTATCAACTCTGTGATGTACCTTCGTTTGTTCGCCTCGTTCATTCTGCAGGTTTCTGCATTGTCGCAATTCGTACAGGCATATATTTTTACACTCCCTAGTATATCTGATATCACACTTTCTTCTAAAGAATTCTCTTCCACGCTTTTCGTTCGAAAACCTTTCGATAGTTGATTCAGCGATTCTGCCAACCGTTTTACTTTTGTAACATACGGGTTCATTTCTGTTGTTTGTTCCATATCTTTATTCCTCTCACAAATCCATAAAATCTGCTATGAACGAATGAGAGCTATAGGAAACAAGTCTGTTTCCTATAGCTCTCATTCGTAATTTTACTCTTCGGGCATCAATATAATCTCATCCGCATACGCCATTCCTAACTTTTCTCTAGCAGTATCTTCTACGTATTCATTACTGTTAACGTATGCTTCATATTCTACAAGTTCTTCCGTTCTTTTCTTTTCTTCTTCTAGCCTAACTTGGAGTTCTTTTTCTTTCTTATCAAGCTCACTGCTCTCCCTCAGCGCCTGAACACTCCCAGCTCCCGTAACAACAACCGTACAAAAAAGTATGCCCATTATCATTAAAGCACTACCTCTCCTACGTCTTTGCTTTAGTCGCTCTCTCTTTCTTTGTTCTTTACTTCTTCTAACTGACATTTCTAACACATCCCTTATTATTTCTCCACTTTATACGCCCTCCATGTAATCATACTGTTTTTAAAATGTTTTTTCAAGTACTTTTTTCGATTTATTCCATGTAAGAAAGATAATACCCTTTTGAACGATGATTTTTAATTTCAAAATCTTCATATTCTTCTAATTTCTTTCTCAATCTCGACAATTGCACCCATAAGGCACGCCCATCTTGATTCATCGGATTATTCCATACTTTTTCGTATAGAGCTTCCGTATCCACTGGATTGTTTACACTCTCAGCCAATGCCCACAGTAATAAAAATTCTTTCGGCGTTAGCTGTATTTCTTCTCCACCCATCGTAGCCCTCATTACTCCAAGGCGTAAAACCAATTCTCCCACTTTCAATTCCTTAGTCTCATCGATTTTTTCTGGTGCTCTTCTCATCAAACTATCTACAACCGCCACTAATTCTTCTAGTTCGTAAGGCTTAGTCAGGTAATAATCACCACCAACATTCAACCCTTTTACTTTGTCTACCGTCTCTGTCTTTCCCGTTACAAACACAATCAACACATTCGACTTCTCTCTGATTTTCTTACAAAACTCCATGCCGTCGCCATCTGGTAACATCACATCTAATATTACCAAATCTGGCGTTATCTCAACCAAAACTTTTTCAGCTTCCGCTATAGATTCTGCTGTATGCACTTCATAATTGCATCTTTTTAACTTTCGCTGTGCAAATCCAAGCATCGAAGTTTCATCTTCCACCATTAATATTAAACCCTTTGTTTCCATTTCTTACTTCTCCTTTTTCAATCCAACTCTAACACTTGTTCCCACACCCTCTTGAGCTTGTATCTCAAATGTGCCTTCGTGAGATTCTATTACTTGTTGACATACATAGATTCCAATCCCACCTCTATAGCCATGAGGACCTCCATCAATGTATCCCTTTGTCAATTTCCCCAGAAGTTCTTTTTTGATTCCCTCGCCAGTATCCTCAACTTCTATATAAACCATTTTATCTTCTTGCCATAATTTTATTTTAATTTCTCCGTTTTTTGTATGTCTCAATGCATTAGACAACAAGTTGAACATCACTTGCCTCAATCGCTTTTCGTCAGCTTTAATCGGCTGTATATCCTCTTCCAAATCTAAAATAACCTGATTCCCACTTTTGTCTAATTGACCACTATACTGTTCTCTCACATCTATAATAAAAGACTTCAACTCTACATACTGAAAAGTAAGCGACAAACGTCCCGTTTCTAGTGCTGTCGTATCCAAAAGATCAAACACTGTCTGGTTTAGGTTTTTAACGGTCTTTATGATAATATCCATATCTTTTTTTACATCATTTAATTCTTCAGTGATAGACCGACCAACAGGATATGATTCAATATCCTCTATTATGTCCAAACTTTCTCCCGCACCACCCATCACGATAGATAGAGGAGTCTTAATCTCATGCGCTACGATTCCCATAAAACTAGCCTTCATCTCTAAAAAGCGCTCCAACTCTTCTGCTTTTCTTCGGCTACCTTCTTCTTTTAACCTTATCTCTTTCACCGCTTCCATCGTCGAATAGCACAAAAAGATTGTCTCACAAAACGCTACTGCAAGTATTGCCACCTCTGTCATTGTGTAACCCAAACCTAAAATATCTAACTCACTATAATATAGACCTTCTTGTACAACCGCTATAAACAAAAATAACAGTGGGAAAATTGTAGCCACTTGAGCAATTTCTAACTTCGCACTCTTCCAATTGAGTACAATCCACAGAGATATCCCTATCGTAATATATACTACTACTACAAAATAAAGCCCAATTACAAGTATCAATAGCCTAGACATAGTATACGTATCAAGCACCATAAATGCAACGAGAAATACATAAAAAACTATATTGGTCACTGTAAATACACGTTCACTTAATATTCCTTTATATTGTCTTCTCACAATTCCTGCTAATAGAATCACACTAGCTGCAATTGTAATATATTCTAACTTAAATGCCACTTCCCAGGGAATATGCGGCAATACCTGATACAATAACTTAGTTCCTGTTAAACCAAGCCTTATGAACCAAACTAAACAAAGCAAGGAAAATCTTATATTGAGTTGATATTCTTGAAATATAAATCCTAATATAAAATGCACCACAAATAATGCTAGGAGAATCCCCATCTCTACGCCCCCTACGATGTCCCCAACATCTAGATACCACCTTAAATTTTCTGGTTCTCCCACAACCATATTGGAATAGGAGCTACCTGAAACATGCACAAAATTACCACCTTGGGAAATGATTTCAATGACACCATTATCCGCTTCCACCTCCATGTATAGCGGCTCAAATCCAGGTTTAAAAGTTTCCGCTGTCTCCCCTGGAGTTCCACTCATATCTTCCCATTCTCCATTGACATAAATTGACCTTGCATAATCTCCATATGTATCAAGTGCATAATCACCGTTATCCGGCATCTGCAATAATAATCTAGCCGTTCGCGCTGAATTTTGATCAATTGGATCTCCAATGTCTGCCTCTTCTTCTCTGTCTTCAAATTCTTCTGGTGTTAAAAGCTCACCTTCTATATACTCTACATCTCCAGCAAGCTTCACTATGGTCTTTGTAAAATCTATCTCTCGCAAATCCCAAACTCCATTTCGTGAATACACTGTAACTGTATCAAGTACCTTCTCTCTATACTGTGTTCGCATATATCCTATCCCTAAGCATAATGCAAGAATACTAATCAGTATTATAAAAACCGTTTTTTTTCGTCTAGCCATTTTTCATTCCTCGCAATCCTTCACAACGATTATATATGATTATCTCATAAAAGGCAATTTTATATCTTATAAAAAGCTTGTTATTTTTCTAAAAATCAGAGATAATATAGATATGAATTTTGTTAACGTTCGTCTGATAAAGGAGGTTTTCATGAGGGCTATTCTATATTTTACTTCTACAGGTAACACCAAGTATTTAGCACATCATCTAAAATCATTGTTAGGTGATGCGAGTACACAGATTATTAATGCAAAATCACTTCAAAAAAATGGACTTCCGTCCGTAGAAGAAGTAATTTTACTGTCACCGATACACGCTTTTTCTGTTACACCTGTTGTTGCAAAAATGATGGAATCCATTCCTTCATTCGCATTTAAAAAATTACACATTATTAACGTTGGTTGTAATACACTTTGGATAAATGATGCCGCTTCATTACCTCTACTCCACATTGCCCGAAAAAAAGGGTGGCGAATCGGCATCAATAGAAATGTTGCAATGCCACTGACAATCGTATATCAATTTCCTCGTAGCAAAGGACAAGAACTCATCGCCGATACACTTTCTACACTCTCGGATGTAGCCGATAAGATTCTCACGAACAAACAAGACTTTAAGCCCATACCGCGAAAAGCTATTATTATGAGCAAAATTAGTAAAGTCGAACATTTAGCTGTGAAACTCTTCGGACTCGAACTGTATGCGAACCACAGGTGTAGCCAATGTAATGGATGTGCCAAACTATGCCCAACAAAGAACATCAAAACATTTAAAGGGCGTCCACCAAAATTTGGATGTAATTGTATGATGTGTATGAGTTGTATTTATAATTGTCCATCAGGAGCAATCACTCCTCGGCTTTCAAAATTCATACCTTTTAAGAACGGATATAAAACAGAGTACTATCTCTAGTTTTAATTCTTTATAATTTTTTCACAAAAGAAAGGAGCTTTTTGCTATGAACGCATCAAGAGTTAGCCGTATCCTTGCGGCTATGAAAAATCAAGGATTACAACAAATGATCGTTTCCGATCCAACTGCAATCTTCTATTTAACAGGGGGATGGATTCATCCAGGTGAACGGTTGCTTGCTTTACTACTAAACGAAAATGGCAATCACAAACTGGTAATTAACGAACTTTTCCCTCAAGAAAAAGACCTCGGAGTCGATTTAGTTTGGTACAATGACATTCAAGATGGTGTAGTCTTTTTATCTGAGCTTATCGACAACACCGCTCCTATTGGAATCGATAAGACTTGGCCAGCGAAATTCTTGCTTCGTCTACAGGAACTAAAGCCTGAAAACAAATATGTAAACGGCTCACTTATCGTAGACTATGTAAGAATGATTAAGGGAGAAGACGAAATCGCATTACTTCGAGAATCTTCAAGATTGAATGATTTGGCAATGGAACGTTTATATCCTCTTGTTTCTGATGGCTATACCGAGATGGAGCTAGATGAAAAAGTTCGTGCTATTTATAAAGACTTAGGTTGTGAAGGTCTTTCCTTTGATCCAATCACTGCTTATGCTAAAAATGCTGCTGATCCACATCATGCAACTGACGATACAAAAGGAAACTACGGTGATTGTGTTGTTCTTGATATCGGCGGGTTTAAAGATGGCTATGCCTCTGATATGACTCGTACAGTCTTCATCGGTGAGATTTCTGATAGGCAACGTGAAATTTACAATATTGTATTAGAAGCTCAACTTCGCGGTATCGCAGCTGCAAAACCTGGAAACAAGATGAAGGATGTAGACCTCGCTTGTAGAAACTACATCGAAGAAAAGGGATATGGTAAATATTTCACTCACAGAACTGGTCATTCGTGTGGTTTAGAAGATCATGAGTTCGGTGATGTCTCTGCTGTAAACGAAGATATCATTCAAGTAGGACAATGCTTTTCTATCGAACCTGGAATTTACCTTGCTGAAGAGGGAATCGGCGTACGCATCGAGGATCTTGTAATCATTACAGAAGACGGATGCGAAGTATTGAATAAATTCACAAAAGATATTATCGTTGTACCTGCTTCTAAATAGCAAAACGAGTATATCAAAAAAAGATAATTATCTTTTTTTGATATACTCTATTATTTTACAAATTGGTTCTATTTTTCCAAAAAGTGTAATGAGATAAAATCCATCTGCATATTCACTGATACGGTCAATCATTTCACAAGATATCTTCACTGATAACTCTCCACACTCCTCAACCGATTTATCTTTATATTGCAATAAAATTTCCTCTGATACAACAATTCCTGGAACCTCATTATTCATGAAATTAGCATTTCTATAACTCACAATTGGCATAATCCCCACTATGATTGGAACGGTAAGTACCTCTTTTGCTCGCTTTAAATTCTTAATTGCCATTTCGCTATGCACAGGTTGGGTAAAAAATCCCATTGCTCCACTATCCTGCTTTTTTAATGCCACCTTCAATTGTGCTTCAAAATTGCATGCATTTAAATTCAATGCCGCATATAAGTAAAATGGCGATGAAAACATAGTCTCATTTAAGTTGCTAATATGATTGATTAGTAAGCTTGAGTTATACTGAAACACTGTTTTCACTTCGTCTCTAATTGCAGAAGGGACCGGATCCCCTGTCACCACTAATACATTATTCACATCCTCTACACTCAGACCTAAGAGTAGTGCTTTTGAAGCGTTGATGTTGCGATCTCTGCAAGTCAAGTGTGGCATTGCATCCATGTCCACCTCTCTCTTAATTTTGCAAGCAAGAAGACTGCTATCCATTCGCGCTCTCGCCACTGGACAATCTGCAATCGTTATCATATCCGCCCCTATTCGTTTTAAAGAACCTGCATTTTTCATGAAATTCTTCACATTATCTACAAGAGGTGAGTCTAATTCAACCGCAATAGGCTTTTCGCCCTTTCTAAGCTTTTCATAAAATTGATTGACTCGAACCACCTTTTTTGTGTCTTTCATCATTTTTTTTTGTGGTTTTGAAACCCGATTCTTTGCACTATCTAGTAAATTCTTCAACTCTCTGATAAACTCTGGATTTGTCCCGCAACACCCACCTAAGATATCCACAGATTGCTTCGCTATCTCCATCATCTGATTCGCAAAATAGATTGGATTATCTCCATAACTAGTACGGCTTCCTTGTACTGTCGGATACCCCGCATTTGGCATAATAATCAATTTCTTTTTTTCTGGCTTTTCCACAGTCTGCAACACTCTACTTAAGTGCAGCGGACCACAAATACAATTAAGACCAACCCCATCTACACTATCCACATCGTTGTACTTTTCAAATAGAGACTGGGTAAATTGACCTTTTGCGGTCACACCTTCTGCTCCAACAGCAAAAGAAACAATTATAAAAGCTTCGCTTTCTTTCTCTTTAATATAGTTTGCAACCTCTACAACCCCTTCATCATCTGCCAAAGTTTCAAACAGAAAATTTTTCGCTCCTAATTCCAAAAAGATATCCACAATTTCTAAATATTCTCGGCACTTGTCCTCACCTGTCTTGT
Organism: uncultured Lachnospiraceae bacterium; assembly: GCA_964369425.1. GTDB lineage: Bacteria > Bacillota > Clostridia > Lachnospirales > Lachnospiraceae > CAUPWF01. Next base: position 9,560 of record CAYJGW010000035.1, on the reverse strand, counting down.
CTTGGATATACCCAATATCCGCAAATACAAAGGCATCAAACTTCTCTGCTGCACTACAAGCAATTTTATACCCTTCACTTATCACTTCATGCCTCGAAAATTCTCCTGTTGTTTTCACAGAAAATGTATTCGTTTTAATCGCTTTTGCCCCTGCCTGTAAATATCTAGTATGAATCTTTTTTATTAAATTGGGATTGGTGACATTTGCTAATTCACAGTCGTATAGCGAATCTTCGTAAATAGACGAAAAATATGTTCCCATAGCGCCATCAAACACCAATATATTCTCACTCAAATACTCTTTTACATTCATTACTTCAACACTTCCTTTGCAATATCTGCTGATTGCTTTGCATCTTTCGCATAATAATCCGCACCAATTTTCATCGCATATTCAGGGGTTAACACCGCCCCTCCAACCATAATTTTACATGGATGTCCTGATGCTCTTACTTGCTCTATAATCTGTCTCATACTCTCCACAGTTGTTGTCATCAGCGCTGAAAGTCCAATTAGCCTTACATCTGCTTGCTTCGCTGCACTTACAATCGTTTCTCCCGCTACATCTTTTCCCAAGTCTATTACTTTGTAGCCATAATTTTCTAAAATAACCTTCACAATGTTTTTTCCAATGTCGTGTATATCACCTTTAACCGTAGCTAAAATAATCGTTCCCTTCGAAACACTTTCCTTCGCTTCGCTTGCAATGATTCTTTTAATACAGTCAAACGCTTGACATGATGCATTTGCACTACGTAACAACTGTGGTAAGTATAACTCTCCTTTTTCGAATCGTTCTCCTACAATATCCAATGCTGGAATTAGCCTTTTATCCACAATCTCTAACGGTGACTCTATCCGAAGTAACTCATTCGTTATCTCCTTCACCTCTTCATCTAGCCCCTTTAAAATAGCTTCTTCTATGGTCAATTCTGTCTGTTTTTCTGTTTTGTCTGCTATTACAGCACCGGAAAACTTCTGAATATAATTCTTGCTCCCCAAATCTTTTCCACTCAATACACGAAATGCATAAATTGCATCCATCAACCCTTGGCTATGAGGGTTTATAATTGGCAAAGTTAGTCCTTGACTCATGGCAGTTACTAAAAACGTTTGATTCATCAATCCTCTATTTGGTATCCCAAAAGAAATATTAGACACTCCTAGAACTAACTCTAACCCCAATTTTTCTCGAATTACTTTCATTGCTTGTAATGTCTCAAAACAATCCTCTTGTTGCGCTGACACCGTAAGCGTTAGACAGTCTACGAGAACATCTTCCTTTGCTATTCCTTCTTTTTGCGCTGCACACAATATTTTTTCTGCAATTTCTACTCGTTTTTTCGCATCCTTTGGAATTCCATCTTCATCAATAGTAAGAGCTATAATTGCAGCTCCATATTTTTTAGCTAATGGTAATATTTTCTCTAAGTTTTCCACTTCTCCATTCACAGAGTTTAAAATCGGTTTCCCATTATAAGCTCGTAAACCAGCCTCTAAAGCTTCCACTTTTGAAGAATCAATCTGCAAAGGTACATTCACAACACCTTGTAATTCTTTTACTACTTTTACTAATAGCTCTGCTTCATCTAATCCTGGTACCCCTACGTTAACATCCAAAATCTCTGCACCCGCTTCTACCTGCTGTATCGCTTCTTTTAGAACTAAGTTTACATTCCCTTCTCTAAGTGCCTGAGCAAATACCTTTCTACCTGTCGGATTGATTCGCTCCCCTATCACTCGCACATCATCCACAGTAACAACTACAGAACTCGAGCAAAACTTTGTCTTTGGCTGATACTCATTTCTAGAATATGGTATATCTTTTATTGCGCTATTAATTGCTCTAATAAAACCATCATCTGTTCCACAGCAGCCACCTAAGTATTTTACACCTGCTTTCGCATACTCTTTCATGATGTGTCCAAACTCTTCTGCTTCTATATCGTACTGACCTGTCTGTGGATCTGGGAGACCTGCATTAGGCTTTGCAATCAACGGTACGTAAGTATACTGTGATAATTCTTTTATCAACGGCAGAATCTCTCGTGGTCCTAGAGAACAATTAATGCCCATAGCATCCACCGATAGCCCTTGAAGCGTCACTGCCATTGCCTCTATACTAGCTCCCGTAAACGTTCTACCATTCTCTTCAAAAGTCATAGTTACAAACACTGGCAGATCTGTATGTTCCTTTGCCGCTAACACTGCTGCCTTCACTTCATACAAATCTGTCATAGTCTCAAGTACAATGAGTTCTGCCCCGTTCTCTTTTCCCGCAATCATAATTTCACTAAAAATATCATATGCTGCCTCAAATGTTAATAACCCTGAAGGCTCTAATAATTCTCCAATCGGACCTACATCAAGTGCTACTTTAGCACCATACTTCCCTGCAATTTCTTTAGCTGTATGCAGAGCTTTTGCAATTACTTGCTCCACCGAATAACCTGTATTCTCTAATTTGTGCCTATTTGCACCAAATGTATTTGCGTAAACAATGTCTGATCCTGCTTTTAGGTACTGCTCATGAGCATGACGGATCAACTGTTCATTTTTAAAATTTAAAAGTTCTGGCATTTCTCCTAATTTTAATCCATTCTTTTGAAGCATCGTTCCCATTGCCCCGTCTAGAATTACAAATTTGTTCTCCGTCATTTTACTCACAATTACTTCCTCGCTTTCTATAGTCACAATTTTCTTTCATATCACAATATTTGCAGCCTTTGATTCGCATTTTTTGTGGCCTTTTGGCAATTCCTAATATGGAAGTGATAGATTTCCTCGGTATCATGATTCCATCTTTTGTTGCAATCACCCCTATGGTTTTCTCTGTCTCTAACACCTTGCATACTTCTTTTTGCACTGACAATTTCAAATCTCCATATCCTGGGGAAAATCGATCTGTGAAATATACTTTTTGATCTGCATATGCATCTTTTATCTGTTCTTCATAACCATTACAGGCTTGCTCAATCATACTACTTGCACAAGCATCCATAATAACAGCCTTACTCATGTTAACGAGCTGCATCTTCCGTAGTAATCGTTCTGCACCTTCTCCTAAAGTTATCGCAAACAACACACAACGTTTTGAATCTTCTAGAAGTGTATTTACACTCTTGCCAGTTAACATAATATTTGTATTCACTAACATAATTCCAGACTTCGTTTTCTCTACCACAAACTCCTTCTGAATCTTTTTTATCCTTACTTCGTTTTGAAGTTCTGCCACTGCCTCTTTTATTTCAGCAGCTGTTTTTGAGTCGATGCGACCACCCTTTACACCTAAGTATCTATAAACTTCCTCTTTATCAATATCTGTGTTCACCTCGGTCGCCTCCTCCACTTACTTTATACTATAATACAATGATTTTTAGATTTCGGCAAATGCATTGTCGATATCAGCTAATATATCTTCAATATGCTCTGTACCTATCGATAACCTTATTGTTGTCTTCTTAATTTTTTGGTCTAGTAAGTCCATTGATGATAATTGTGAATGGGTTGTCGATGCTGGATGAATCACTAAAGATTTTACATCCGCTACATTTGCTAATAGTGAAAACAGCTTTAAACTATCAATAAATTTTTTCGCCTGCGCCTCTGTCCCTTTAATATCAAAAGTAAATATTGCACCACCACCGTTAGGTAAATACTTTTTATATAAACTTTTTTGTTTCTCATCTTCTGATAAAGATGGATGATTCACTTTTTCTACTTTTGGATGATTCTTCAAATGCTCTACTACCTTAAGAGCATTTTCCACATGTCTTTCTACTCTTAACGACAAGGTTTCTATCCCTTGCAAAAAGAAAAACGAATGGAATGGTGAAAGGCACGCTCCAAAATCTCTCAATAGCGTTGCGCGTATTTTTGTTACAAATGCAGCCCGCCCAACAGCTTCTGCAAAACTCAAGCCATGATAACTTGGATTTGGTTCTGTAATCGACGAAAACTTACCAGAATCTATAAAATTAAAATTCCCACTATCTACTATCACACCACCTAGTGTCGTGCCATGCCCTCCTAAGTATTTTGTCGCCGAATGCACCACAAAGTCCGCTCCAAATTCGATTGGTCTAATAAGATAAGGAGTTGCAAATGTATTATCTACAATCAATGGTATCTTATGTCTGTGAGCAATCTCAGCAAGCCCCTCTATATCCGCTACAAGAGAATGAGGATTCGTAAGACTCTCTATAAAAATAGCCTTTGTATTCTCTTTAATCCCTTTCTCCACTTTATCAAAATCAAACACATCCACAAAGGTAGTCGTAATTCCATAACTAGGCAGGGTATTGGCAAATAAATTAAAGGTACCACCATACACATTCTTCGCAGCCACAATGTGGTCTCCTGCACAAGCTAAGTTTTGTATTGTATACGCAATCGCTGCTGATCCAGATGCCACTGCAAGAGATGCTACACCACCCTCAAGTTTTGATATTCTTTCTTCAAAAGCACTTTGGGTAGGATTGGTTAAACGACTATAAATATTTCCACTTTCTTTTAATGCAAATCGATCTTCCGCTTGTTGACAATCCTCAAATACATAAGCTGCTGTCTGATAAATCGGAACCGCTCTTGCTCCTGTCGCTGCATCTACCTCTTCTTGTCCTGCATGTAATTGTAATGTTTCAAAACGATATTTTCTATCCATAATATTTTACCTCTTTCATTTATTGTTCTGGGAAGTTCACAATCTTCCCAGATATTTTAGTTCCACTGCTTCGAATGGAGGGTTCCGCTTCGTTTCAGTGTATGCATTGATTATAACCGCCACATGCCTTCTGGTAAAATACATAAAACTTAGAGCCAGGTATAAGCATTCCCTATACATAGCTCTAAGTTCTATTCTTCCTGATTATAAATTTTCATAATTTCTTCTACATATACAGCTTCAATTTCATTTTTTGAAATCGTTGCTTTTCGCAAATATCCAATTTCCATTGTCTCATCGCTATCCAACTCCACAGCCACATAGTCATTTCCATTCAAATCAGCCGAAATAATTCCACTGCATAAGGTAAAAGCATTTAAGCCTTTCATAAGATTCAACATTGTCGCCCTATCATTTGCCTTAATGATTTGTTTATATTCAAAAGTGCTCAGTACTTCTTCTGCAAAGTAAAAAGAGTTATGATGCCCTTGCTCAAAAGATAAACATGGATATGCTTGTAACTCTTCTAACGTTACCGTCTTTTGCTTTGCAAGTGGATTTTGGCTCCACATATATGCATAAATATTGCAAGTAAAAAGATGTGTAAACTCCAACTCATACTCTTTAAATAGTTTTTGCATAATCATCTTATTAAAATGATTGAGATACAAAATTCCTATATCACTCTTCAAATGCCTTACATCTTCAATTACCTCAAACGTTTTTGTTTCTTTTATTGCTAATTCATATCTATCTTGTTCTAATCGTTTTACTGTATTCACAAACGCTTTCACCGCAAAGGAATAATGCTGTGTTGATACTGAAAACCGTTTTTTTTCCACTTGCCTTAAGATATACTTTTCTTCTAATAGCCCATATTGTTCTACGACCTGCCTTGCATAAGATAAAAACTCTTCTCCTCTAGAAGTAATGGTAAGCCCCCTGTTTGTGCGATTGAAAATCTGAATCCCCAATTCTGCTTCTAACTCCTTCATCGCTTGAGATAAGCTTGGCTGAGACACATATGCAACTTCAGCAGCTTTGCTAAATGACCCCTTATCCGCAATTGTTATCGCGTATTTTAATTGTTGTAATGTCATAATAAATCTCATCACCTTTCACATTTGTACTCACTATCACACACTTTTCTTTTTTCGCAACTCTTTAAAAAATATTTTTAGCATTTCACTGCACTCTTCCTCACATACACCGATTGTTTTTTCTGCCTGATGGTTAAACTCTGGTACCGTTAATAAATCCATGATCGATCCTGCACACCCAGCTTTCGGATTCATGCACCCTATTACGACTTTCGCAATTCTTGATTGAATAATCGCTCCTGCACACATCTGACAAGGCTCTAATGTCACGTACATAGTACACCCATCTAATCTCCAATCTCCTAGCTTTTTACTAGCTTTTCGAATTGCTATCATCTCTGCATGTGCCAAGGTGTTTTTATCAATGGTTCTTCTATTATATCCTCTAGCAATAATCTTATCCTCATAGACAATCACACAACCAATTGGAACTTCTTCCAATGCGTATGCTTTTTTTGCCTGTTTAATCGCTTCTTTCATATACTTTTCTTCTCGTGTCATTTCATTACCTCTTCACATGTCGATACACCTGCACCAATAACCAAAGTCTCGCCCTTCGTTGCATTGTGCCGCTTCTAATTCTACTTCATTATTTTTCACTCTGTGAAATATTGGAAATCCAAAATTTCTAGCCGCTTCTGCTTCTCTTGGATAATACACTCCAGGCACTCCCAGAAAAAAACTATCTCCATCTTTTATAAATAACAAATGTTTGTAATTATAATAACCATGTAACAAAAAGCTATTGTTTACCAACTTTCTCTCCTTTTGCGGAAGCCTAGAAAGATGCTCTCTACCAACCTTTTCATAAACGATTCTATCAGCATTTTCTTCTGGATTCTCATCCATATCAAGACACTCTGCCACCTCTAGAAACTCTTCTTCACATATCTCTTCATCTTTTGCTTCTTCTTGTACTTGTTCAATTTCTTCATCTTCAATATCTGAAACCAAATCTTCTTCAGATAGTAATAAATCTTTACTTTTTATTACTGAAAAATCGACATCCGCATTCTTCCATAAAGCCGCATAACTCTTCCCCTTCTTTGCTCGTAAAAAAATTCCATCATAGGAATCCACATTGTCATCATTGAGATTCTCTACTGCCATCATATAATGTACCGTTCCATTCTCTCCCTCTACGGTTCCTAGAAATTCTGTCTCACACGCCCCGTTCACAGAAGAAAAAAGATGGAAGTCCAAAGAAGTTCCCTTCTCACACGCCAATCCTTTCCCGTGTATCTGAAAAACTGCTTTATCCTCTTCCATCATAAACTTCACAAACCCTACATTTCTAATCCTACTACTACCTTCGTACTCATATAGATAGCACACCCTTTGTTTCATAATCCACCTCATACAAAAATTCTATTTCATTCTATTCTGCATGTGGTCATATTATGCCTAGTACTTAAATTTCCTTTGCCGCCTCCACTTCGTGATACAATCTCACTGCATAACTATCTGTCATTCCACAGATATAATCAGTAACCAATAGCAGACGTAAATATAGCTTTTCCACGTCATCTTTCCCTCTTGCTTGCAAACGATACGCATCCACATAATTATTTGAAATAAAGGACATCATCCTTTTATCAATTGCATTCAATTCCATATCTGTATCATATTTAATCGCTGCTGAAACAAACAAATTCATCAGGCAATTCACTACTCGTGCCTCCCCTACTTCCATTTTGTAGATGGTGCTTGATGTAAACACCTTATCATAGGCAAGCTTCCCTAATAAATCCATCAGTTTCTTCCCAAAACTATCATGGAATAAATCGTATCTGTAATCGCCTCTCATAATCGCTCTATAATTCGAAGTAAATCCATAGGTTGCACAGTTAATCATAAATCCTTGAATGCGGACAATCCAGTTTTTCACTGCATATTCTTCTACATTTTCGATTCCTTTTTTCAATCCTCTTTCATACTGTCTATCTAGTATTTCAAGTGGATTAATCCGATTAGATTCTTCCTCTTCTTTCACCAATCGTTTTAAAGCTTCTCTCAGTGTAAAATAAGAGACAAACCCCTTTACAAAAGCATCTTCTATATCTGCCGTCTTATACGCAATATCATCAGCCGCTTCTAAAATAAACGTAAGTGGATGACGATGTCCATTCGTTCCTGTCGCTCTTTGAATATCCAAGAAAATATCTTTATCAGCATAGTAATATCCCATCTTTTTATCTTTGATATTTCCAGAATTCGTATTCATCTCGATAGATGCAACTGGATACTTCACAATGGTATTAAGCAGTGCATAAGTAAGGTTCATTCCATGTTCATCTACAAGAAAATGTAATTTTGTAACCAATCGTAAGGCTTGCGCATTTCCTTCAAAATTATACAAATCCGAACACATTTGGGGACTAAGCAACTTTTCAATTTCAACACCTTGAAATTGTCTTTCTTTGAGATTCTCACGAAACCAATTACGAATTGCAACCTCTCCAAAATGACCAAATGGCGGATTCCCAATATCATGAATCAACCCTGCACATTGCAAAATGTTACAAATATTTTCTTTCATCTGCGCATCAAAATCCGGATCCCATCGATTCTCCATAATTGTCTGACCAATATTTTGCCCCAAAGACTTCGCTACCGAGGATACTTCTAACGAATGTGTTAATCTAGTTCGAACAAAATCACTTTTCTCTAACGGAAATACCTGTGTCTTATCTTGTAACCTTCGAAAAGATGCACTTCCTATAATCCTATGATAATCCTTCTCAAATTCACTCCTCAAATCTGTTGTCTTATATTGCCCACTAGCTGTAAATTCTCGTTGTCTTTTCTCTGACAACAACTGCTTCCACTTCATCTTTTACTCCTTAGTCTAAATATGTTGGCTGTTCATACGCTTTTCCTAGTAGCACTTTCTGTCTCTCTTGATATCCTAAAAACGCCCATTCTGTCATATCTGTCCAAGAATGTGTCTTTCTATCATACACTTGCACATAACCGATTCTTCCTTTATGGGTACGAACACTATTCGATTTGTACTCAAAACCTGTATACGGGTTAATTTCACCCTTTTTCAAGTCGCCTTTCTTTTCGTCTACATCTTCCTGGCTCTTTGTAAACTCGCCAATTGTCGCCTCTCTATGTGGAACGTAAGGATTCGCTTGTGCTACTTCACTCTGTGGTTCTTCCTTTACTAGCTCCTTTTCTACCGGTTCTTCCTTTACTGACTCTTCCTTAACTGGTTCTTCTTTTACCGGCCCTTCTTTTATTGGCTCTTCTTTTATTAGTTCTTCTTTTATTAGTTCTTCTTTTGTTGATTCCTCTTTTACCGACTCCGCTTTCAACGATTCCTCTTTTATTGCTCCAACTTCTTTCGTCTCTATTTTTCTTGCAGACTCTTGTTCTTCTGGCTCGTCCTCTAATATACTTAATTGAAAGGTACATCCTAGTATTTCAGTAATCATGCGCATATCTTGTTCTTGAAAATTATCTCGATTAAGACGTTGCGTGAGGTTTTGACGCGACATCTTCATCCCTGTTTTTTCTTCAATCTCCTCCGCTAATTGCTTGATTGTCATCTTTTTTCTCCCTAAGACAATCCTTACTTGTTCTGCAAATGTTAAAGTGACCACACTTTTATCCTCCTATATCTTATTAATTATTTTGTAAACTATAATCATGCTTTGTAAATTTCTGATACCTGTATTTTAACAAATGAAACTTTTTGCGTCAACTAACTTTTTCTCTATTTCGACACTTTTTCTCAGATAAAGCACTTGCAAATATTTCCCCTCGTTGATACAATATTATTAATATTAAGA
>CAYJGW010000034.1:0-27347 GCA_964369425.1 uncultured Lachnospiraceae bacterium | reverse complement strand
TCACTATCATCGGATGGTTCTATATTTTGTACTGCTTGTTCTACCAATACATCCACTGCTATAAACGACTCATTCTTTCCAACGCCTAATCCTTGATTTGCATAAAAATAAGTGAATACTTCTTTCTCTTCTCCCGCATTTTCCAGTGTTCTAAATATTGGAGTTCCTTGTTGTATCCTTTCGTACCTAGCTAATATCTCATTAATATCTGCTTGTTTTAATGTCAGATACCCCTTTGTGGAATACACCCGTCCATTCATCGAGTTATACACATACACTTCATCTATCATCCCACTCGTATACAGAGTTTCGTGAAGAATATCATTGAAGATTCGAAAGTACAACTCGTCAGAGATTGCATGGACATGCATCAGTTCATATATTTGTGGATCATTCAGATAATCTTCCACATAATTATCAATAATCTCTTTCGTGTGCATCGTGCCATTAATCATCTGACTTGCAATAAAATCGTTGTTACTCTCCTCTGTTTCCTCAAGCACGTAATTGAGTACTAGAAACAAAAGCATCGATCCAATTAGAATCACTGCTATTGCAAAATATAAAATTGTTCTTGATATTAATTGATAATATTTTCCTTTATTTTTCTTAACTTTCATCCTCTTCAATTCCTTGTCTTCGCAACCATTGATCCAACTGTACTTGACATTCTGCCACTATGCGATTGATACCTGCTACTTCTAATTTTTCTTGGAATTCTGGCAAAAAAATTTCTACATCCACACATCCACTTTCTAATAATTTCAGTTCAGATTCTAGTACAACATTCACACTATCTATTTCTTCTTGCACTTTGTCCGTTCGAAAATTAAATCCCAGCAATTTTGATTGTGGCAAATGCTCAATATTGTACCCTTCAGTATCATTTTCAAATAATCTACCATCACCTATCACATAGGTTTCAAGCATTCTATTCTCATCATCTCCAAACATAAGTGTATGGTAAAATTCTTCATTAGAAAGAAATTGGTATACAATTTCTAGGCATGCTTCTACAGCATTTGACTCTTTATTAATAACCGTTATCCCCTGTAAAAGTGGACCACTCTCCACCACTGCCTCACTAGTTAATACTTTCTTATATATGGACACGCCATCTTCTTCCATGAATTCTTCTACCTCGTTGGCTATTTCTTGAATCGGATAGATTGCAATTTTTCCTTTTGATAAATCAGCAATTATCTGTGCATCATTTTGGCTATATATAGAACTATCTTCTCTGATATAACCATTCTGGTTCCATTCATACATTTGGATACAAAATTCTTCAAAACTAACCGTCGAGTATGGATTTTTTACTGTAAATCCCGAATCTACATCAATAACTGCCATATTTGAAATTCCATCAATACCTAGATACCCCCATGATGTTAGTTGAGTTTCATAATAAGAATCTTTCGGCAAACTAAGCAATTCTTCATCTTCGCTTTGATCCATCTCTTGTAAGACATCTGTAAGCGACTGAATATCCAAGAATTCTATTTCTGATAATTGATACTCTTCCACAACATCTTTTCTAATATAATATCCCTCTTCACTTAGCCAAGATTGTACCGATGGAATCCCATAGATATTTCCATTGATCCTAAGTGCTTCCCAAGCATAATCTGGGATGATATCGTTTAACTTGGATTCTTCCAAGAAGGAATCTAACTCTGCAAATTTACGAGTTGATGATTCCTTTATGTAGTCATTTGCCCAATTGGAGGAAAATCCCATATCCCAATTATCACGATAATTCTCATCTTGTATTATTTTCTCATACTGTTCTACTGATACATACTCGATATCCAATATAATTTCTGCATCACCTAACAACTCATTTAGTCCTTCTTCTATGACTACTTCAGTCTCCTTATCAATCATCTCCTCAACTGGAATCAACCAATTAACCACCTGCTTTTTCGCTTCTTCAACATCATTCTCTTCTGTATTCACAATCCCACATCCACACACTAAGACTGTCAGTAACATTACATTTATCCATCGTAATTTCATACACTTCACCTCAAGTATCGATGTTATCATATTTCATTGCAAATTTAAACCTTCTTCTTGCAACCTTTTTATAAAAAAAGAGAGTTTCCTCTCTTTTTTATTTATAATTATTATTCAGTTACCGACATAAATTCAAACATTAAGATTCCATCTACTGTTTGATAGAATCCATCGATTGATGGTTTCACAGCAGCTACGTTTGTATAGTTATAAATTGGAATAACTGGCATATCAGTCATTAGAATATCCTCTGCTTGGCGATAGTATTCCATACGCTTATCCATATCTAACTCTTGAGTAGCTTGTGCAATTAGTGTATCATACTCTGGGTTTGAGTAACGTGGTTCATTCTTTGCTTTTTCAATATTATCTGTTGTAAATAATGTTAAAATTTCAGGATCAATTGCACTTCCATTTACATTTCCAGATCTAGCCATTTGGAACAAACCTTGTCCTCTCTCTTCTGAGAATACTTTTGTCTCTTTATTCATCAACTCTACATTAATTCCAAGTCCTTGTTTCCACATATCTTGTACCGCTTGAGCGATTGCTTGGTGAGACTCATTCGTGTTATATAACACTTGAATTGTTGGGAATCCTTCTCCATCTGGATACCCTGCCTCTGCTAACAATTCTTTCGCAGCATCTAAATCAGCAGTTGGTTGAATATAATCACTTTGATCCGCCCAATTTGAACCGTCAGGAAGTAATACTCCATTTGGTACTATTCCTGTTGAAGGAGTCTGACCTGATTTCGCTACTTTTGTAACGATTGCTTCTCTATCAATTGCAAGACTTAAGGCTTGACGTACTTCTGGTTTAGCTAATGCTTCTTTTACTGCCGGATCCTCAATTGTCTCCATATTAATTGAATAGTAATAAGTTGCTAACATTGGACTTGCTACAGCTGTTCCTTCTTCAATCATTCTCTCGATTTCAACTTGAGGAATAGTATTTGTAATATCAGTTGCATCTGTTGTAAAGGAAGCAAGAGCAGTTGTTGCCTCTTCAATGAATACTACTTCGATTTTTTCTAACTTGATATCATCTGCTTTATAGTATTCTTCGTTCTTTGTTAAAATTACTGACTGCTTTGGCGTATACTCTTTTAAGATAAAAGGACCGTTTCCAATATGTGTATCTGGTGTATAACTCCACTCTCTTGGATCATCATATTTTTCTACAACATCTTGTCTAATTGGGCTCATTTCAATTGTTGCTACTTTTTCAAGGAATAAAGGATCACTGTATTCCATTGCAACTTCTAGTGTGTAGTCATCGATTGCTTTTACACCCACTTCCTCAACAGTTCCTTCCCCTTTATTGTACTTTTCTGCACCTTTGATTGAATAATAGTTGTCAGCAGATTCTGAAATATAAGCAGGATCTAATGCACTTGTCCAAGAATACACATAATCTGTAGCAGTTACAGGCTCTCCATCTGACCACTTCACATCTTTATTTAAATTAAAGGTATAAAGAGTCATATCTTCATTTACTTCCCAGTTCTCAGCATGTGCTGGCTGGAATTCACCATTGCTGTCTCTTCTTACTAATCCAACAAATAGTTGAGTAGCAATCTGCTTCATGTCTACTCCATTCATATCACGTGGGTCATACTGTTGAGGATCACTTGCAAAACTTACTGATATTTCTTGCGCTACACCTGTCTCTCCACCCTCTTCTGACTCAGTACTACTTCCTTCACTTTCATCAGATGTTCCTGTAAATCCACACCCAACGATTGCACTTGTCACTAACATAGTAGTCAGTAACAGACTTACGATTCTCTTCTTCATAACTGTTCTCCTTTTTCATTGATTCTATAGATAAAGCACCATTGCTCTTCTACCATAATTCATTCTCTACTTTCTTAAAACAGGTGACAAGCTACGCTATGCCCTGATGACACTTCTTTTAGCATTGGTTTTTCTACCTTACATTTCGCCTCTACATACTTGCACCTTCCGCTAAAAGGGCAACCACTCGGCACATTGATAGGACTTGGCACATCCCCTTCTAATACAATTCTTTGATTCTCTCTTGCTGCAATAGGATCTGGTAGGGGTACGGCAGATATCAAAGCTTTTGTGTATGGATGCTGTGGTCTATGATAGATTTCATCTGCTTCTCCCATTTCTACTAAATTCCCTAGATACATTACCCCTATGTGTGTTGAAATATGTTTTACCATGCACAAATCATGAGCAATAAATAAATATGTAAGGTTTCTCTCTTCTTGTAATTCCTCTAACATATTAACTACTTGTGCTTGAATTGACACATCTAATGCCGATATTGGTTCATCACAGATTATAAACTCGGGATTTAGCGCAAGCGCTCTTGCAATCCCAACTCTTTGTCTTTGCCCGCCACTAAACTCATGGGGGTAGCGATTTCTATGTTCTGCACTCAGTCCCACTCGTTCTAACAACTCAGATACAATTTCACTGACTTCTGCTTTAGTCTTCTTTTCAAATTCTAACAATCCTTCTGAAATGGTATCTCCTACCATCATTCTTGGATCCAATGAAGCATACGGATCTTGAAATATCATTTGCATATTCCTTCTATATGGAAGTAATTCTTTTTTATTTAATCCAGCAATATTATTTCCTCTGTAGATAATTTCTCCTGCTGTTGGTTCGTATATCCTTAAAACAGTTCTTCCACACGTAGTTTTTCCACACCCTGACTCACCCACAAGTCCTAAAGTTTCTCCTCTATTAATGGAAAAGCTAACATCATCAACTGCTTTTACATACTTCGTCTCACCTTTAGAGAAACCACCTTTCTTGATGGGAAAATACTTTTTTAAATTGTTCACTTCTAACAACGTTTCTTTTTTCATTTTTATTTTACCCTCTCGTTCGTCTCTCTAGTTTTTTGCTAAGTCGTGTAGTAGCCAGCAAGCAACGCTTTGTGTATCGCTAACTGCTTTCATTTCTGGTACATAAAGTTCACAGACTTTCATCGCTTTATCACACCTTGCTGTGAATGGACATCCTACTGGTGGTTTGATTAGATCAGGTGGATACCCTTCAATAGGAGTTAATTTTTCCCTTGTCTCCTCTTTAGGATTTGGAACACTTTTTAACAATCCCCAAGTATATGGATGTTGTCCTTGGTAGAAAATATCATTAGCATGACCCTTCTCAATAACTTTCCCACCATACATCACATAAACTCTATCACACATTTCAGCTACTACACCTAAGTCATGGGTAATTAGAATGATTGAAGTATGGAATTCATCTCTAACTTTTTTAAGTAATTCTAATATTTGCGCTTGAATTGTAACATCTAATGCTGTAGTCGGCTCGTCTGCTATGATAAGTTTGGGTGTTGTAATAAGCGCCATTGCAATCATCACTCTTTGCCTCATCCCACCACTAAACTCATGCGGATACTGTTTCATCCGTTCTGCTGGATTTGGAATCCCAACTTTATCCAACATTTCAATTGCTAGATTCCAAGCTTCATTCTTTGGCACTTTCTTATGCTTTTGCACGTGCTCTGTCATCTGATTCCCTACAGTAAACACTGGATTTAGTGAAGTCATCGGATCTTGAAATATCATAGAGATATCATTTCCCCGTATAGACTCTAACTGTTTTAGTGTTTTACCCACAAGGGAATCACCTAAAAAGACAACATCCCCCTCTTTTACCTTTGCGTTATCTGGAATCAATCCAAGCATAGACATCATCGTTACTGATTTGCCACAACCTGATTCTCCTACAACTCCAATAATTTCACCTTTATTGAGTACGATATCAACTCCTCTTACTGCCTGCACCTCTCCTGCGTGTGTAAAGAAGGAGGTATGCAAATTATCAATTTTTAATACTTGTTCCATTAACTTCTCCTCCTTATTTTCTCATCTTTGGATCTAGTGCATCTCTCAGTCCATCTCCCAAGAAGTTAAACGATAGGATTGTGATACAAATCGCTAAACATGGGAACAACAATTGATACGGATATAACATATATGTAGATAATGCTTCATTAGCCAGTACTCCCCACGAAGCTGTTGGTGCAGATACTCCTAATCCTAAGAAACTTAGAAATGCTTCCTGGAAGATTGCCCCTGGCACTGCTAACGTTAAGTTAACGATGATAACGCCCAAACTATTTGGCAATAGGTGTTTTAATAAAATTTTAAACTCTCCTACTCCAAGTGTACGTACCGCCATAACATATTCAGTCTGTTTTTGTGCAATTACTTGAGATCGTACCATTCGTGCCATTCCAAGCCACCCCGAAATACTCATCGCCACAATAATTGTCGGCAACCCTGGACCTAATACTACCATGAATAAGATCATATAGAGTAGCGAAGGTATTCCTCCTAACACTTCTACAATTCGCATCATAATAATATCTGTTCTTCCTCCAAAAAATCCTGAGATTCCTCCGTATAATGCACCGATAAATAAAGTAATTACTGTAGATGAATATGCAACAGTCATTGAAATTCTCGCTCCATACATCACTCTAGTGAGCACATCTCTTCCAAACTGGTCTGTCCCAAATAAATGCGACAAGCTAGGACCTTGATTGGCATTATTCAAATCTTGTGTTGCGTAGTCATATGGAGTAAGAATTGGTGCTAATATTGCAATTAACGTAATAATGACAACTAACACCACACCAAACATTGCCAGCTTATCTTTTTTTAACCTTCTCCACACATCTTTCCAAAATGTAATTTCTTCTCTTACCACTTCTGCTTTAAACTTTCGATTACCTGTAAGAGGTTCGAACATATCTTTACTCAATTCAATATTTTTATTTTGATTCATGATAAACCTCCTAATCTTCTAGTTTTACTCGTGGATCTATAAATGCATAAGCTACATCCACTATGATGTAAGTAACAATCATTACAATACTATAAAATGCTGTCAACCCAAGAATCATCATATAATCTCTGTTATTAATAGCTGATACCATCTCTCTTCCAATTCCTGGAATTTCAAAAATCTTTTCTACGATAAAACTTCCAAGTAACATGGATGCCACAAGTGGCCCTAGATAAGTAACGACTGGCAACATACAGTTCTTTAACGCATGCTTAAATATAACTACCCTATGAGAAAGTCCTTTTGCTTTCGCAGTTCTTATATAATCTTGTCGCACTACATCAAGAAGGCTTGACCTCGTTAATCTTGATAGATAAGCGATTGAGCCAAAAGATAGTGCTGTTGCGGGTAGTACTAAATTAGCTGGGCCATCAAATCCCATAACTGGTAACACTCTTAGTTTCACCCCAAAGATGTAGATTAACATTGTACACATTACGAAACTCGGTATTGTTATACCAAGGGTAGTAAGGATTTTCATCATATTATCTTGCCACTTACCTTGCTTTAATGCTGCAAAAATCCCCCATAGTATTCCGAAAAAAACAGTAATACATATACTCGTTAATCCCAGTGTCATTGTCACTGGTAGTTGTCGAAAGATAATTCCTTCAACTGTTCGTCCTCCATAATTTGTAGAAACCCCAAACTCTCCATGAAAGAGTCCTTCTAAATAGATGAGGTATTGCTTCCACACTGGTTCATCCAAATCATACTTATCCATCAATGCCTCTTTGACTTCTATCGGCATCGTATCTAGTGAATCTGTATCAAATGGTCCTCCTGGTATTGCATGCATTAGAAAAAATGTAATTGTAATAATCACAAAAAATGTAGCAACTCCGAAGGCGATTCTTTTTAGAATGTACTTTATCATCCGCATTCTCCCTCCATATTCTTTTGTTAGAATATACTAAATTTCATCTGTTTTTGATAGAACATTTAGCACTTATTACTCAGATAATTACTTTAAAATATACTTTTTTATTTGTTTTTTGCTTTTTATCATGTTTTAGACCAATAAAAAAAGTCGAACACACTTGTATACATTACAAATGGTTCGAACTTTTTTTATTTTCATCTCTATTGCAAACTTCTTTTTTCTTTTCTTCTATTTAGTAAGTATATCGCCACACAGACTACAAATACTCCTGATATACTACTCATTACATTCAACCACATCTCTTCTAATTGGAAATGTCTTCCTATAATAAACTGTTTTCTCCATTCATCTAGGCAACCATATATAATTACTAGTGGCATTGCTAAGAATTCCCATTCTAGAAGGAAATTGTGGAACGTCAAGTACGTGAAGATTCCTAATGCAAAAAATAATACTACTCTTCCAAACTGACGTAACAAGAACACTCCATAAGCATCCAAATCGGTACGAATTAAACGCTCAAGCATCAGAATTATCTTTTCCGTGGTGCTGGCTGTCTGCATTCCTGGTTCACTCGATAGGTAATAAATTGCACCGAAACATAGAATCAACAATACAGGTGCCAAGTATCTCAGCCACTTCATTATTTCACTAGGGATGTTCCAGTCATCTCTGCTGGTTTTTCTAATCCCATTAATTCAATCAATGTAGGTGCAATATCCGCCAAGCATCCACCTTCTTTTAAGGCTACCCCTTCTTTTGCATTCACTAAGATAAATGGTACTGGATTTGTAGTGTGAGCTGTAAATGCTCCTCCATTTTCTTCATCAATTAATTGTTCTGCATTTCCGTGATCTGCACAGATAAACATTTGACCATCTACCTCTTTTAAGGCATTCACTGTTCTTCCAACACAAGTATCAACTGCCTCTACAGCCTTTACAGCTGCATCTTCGATTCCTGTATGTCCAACCATATCTGGATTTGCAAAGTTTGTGATAATCACGTCGTATTTTCCTGATTTAATTGCATCTACCAATTTGTCACACACTTCAAATGCACTCATCTCTGGTTTTAAATCGTAAGTTGCAACTTTTGGTGAATTTACTAGAATTCTGTCTTCGCCTTTGTTTGGCTCTTCCACTCCACCATTAAAGAAAAATGTTACATGGGCATATTTTTCTGTCTCTGCAATTCTTGCTTGAGTCAAGTTGTTGTTGGCTAAAAATTCTCCAAATGTGTTTGTAATCTCAGTCTTATGGAATGCAACTAATTTATTAGGCATTGTCACGTCATATTCTGTAAAGCATACAAAAGTTGTCTTCACTCTCCCGCCTCTTTCAAACCCATCAAAGCTATCATCACAGAATGTACGTGCAATCTCACGTGCTCTATCTGGTCTAAAGTTGTAGAAAATAACAGAATCACCTTCTGAAATCACACCTACTGGCACTCCATCTTTTTCAATAACAGTCGGTAACATGAATTCGTCTGTTTTTTCATCCGCATAAGATTCTCCGATTGCATTTACTGCATCTGTAGCTTTTATGCCTTCACCTTTTACCATCGCTTTATAAGCAAGTTCTACTCTATCCCAACGGTTATCTCTGTCCATTGCATAGTAACGTCCCATTACAGATGCAACTTCTCCTACACCGATTTCTTTCATTTTTGCAACTAGCGCTTCCACATAGCTTTGTCCCGATGATGGTGGTGTATCTCTTCCATCAAGGAAACAATGTACATAGACTTTTTCTACCCCTTGTCTTTTTGCAAGTTCTAATAAGCCATAAATATGTTCATCATGACTGTGAACTCCTCCATCCGATACTAAACCAAACATATGAAGGCTTTTGTTATTATCTTTCGCATTTTTACATGCCGCAAGCAAGGCTTCATTTTCAAAGAAATCTCCATCCTTAATTGCCTTTGTTATCTTAGTAAGATCTTGATATACAATTCTTCCTGCACCCATATTTAAGTGCCCAACTTCTGAATTACCCATTTGTCCTTCTGGAAGTCCTACATCCATTCCACTCGCGTTTCCTTCTACAAAAGGATACACCTTCATAAGTTCATCCATTACTGGAGTCTTTGCGTGTGCAACTGCATTTCCATTTTCATTTTTATTCAATCCATAACCATCTAAAATCATCAATACGGTTGGTTTTTTAGCCATTTCTTACTTCTCCTATCATGCACAAAAAGCAGTGAACCACTGCTTTTATATGCGTTTATATTCTTATTTATAATTTACAATTTGTCCAAATTCAGCTTTTAGTGAAGCTCCACCTACAAGACCACCATCGATATCTGCTTGTGCAAATAATTCTGGAGCACTTGCTGCTGATACAGAACCACCGTATTGAATACGGATAGCATCTGCTGTTGCTTGATCATATACTTCTGCGATACAAGCTCTGATGTCTTTACAAACTTCTTGTGCTTGCTCTGTAGTTGCTACTTTACCAGTTCCGATTGCCCAGATTGGCTCGTATGCGATTACAATTGTTTTCGCTTGATCAGCAGTTACATTTTGAAGACCAATTTTTACTTGTTGACGGATAAAGTCCATAGTAACACCTTGCTCTCTTTGCTCTAGAGATTCTCCACAGCACATGATTGGTGTAATTCCATGCTCTAACGCTTTCAACACTTTTTTATTTACAGTTGTATCTGTTTCAGCAAAATATTCTCTTCTTTCAGAGTGTCCAATTACTACGTATTTTACTCCTACGTCTGTAAGCATCGCTGGAGAAATCTCTCCTGTATAAGCTCCGCTCTCTTCATAGTACATGTTTTCAGCTCCGATGCAGATGTTTGAACCTTTTGCTGCTTCCATTGCTGGGATGATATCGATTGCAGGTACGCAGAATACCACATCAACCTCTTCACTTGCCACTAATGGCTTTAATGTATTTACTAATTCAACTGCTTGGCTTGGAGTCATGTTCATCTTCCAGTTACCAGCTACAATTTTTCTTCTTGACATTGTAATGTCCTCCTTATATTATGTTTCATTTACCCTTTAGGGATGTTCCTCACCAAGCTTTTACGGGATGTTCCTCTCGCTAAGCTCGACAATACCTCGCTAAGGTCGACGAACTAAGTAAACGCTAGGTTCGAAAGTACCTCACCAAGCTTTTTACTTATCATTGGCTGCTACTACACCTGGTAGTTCTTTTCCTTCTAGGAATTCTAGTGATGCTCCACCACCTGTTGAGATGTGTGACATCTTAGGTCCAAATCCCATTTGGTTTACGGCCGCTGCTGAATCTCCACCACCGATGATTGTTGTTGCGTTTGTATCTGCCAATGCTTTTGCAACTGTCTCTGTTCCGTTAGCAAATACTGGCATTTCGAAGCATCCCATTGGTCCGTTCCATACAACAGTCTTTGCATCTTTTACTGCATCTGCAAATGCTTTTGCTGAATCTGGTCCGATATCTAATCCTAACCAACCATCATCTACTGCACCGATTTTTGTTACTTTAGTAGCTGCATCATTTGAGAAGCTATCTGCTGCAACACAATCAGTTGGTAATAATAAGTCTACACCTTTTTCTTCTGCTTTTTTAATCATTTTAAGTGCATATTCACAATAATCTTCTTCTAATAGAGAATTTCCGATGTTTCCACCTAATGCTTTTGCAAATGTGAAAGCCATTCCTCCACCGATGATTAATGTATCTACTTTTTCAAGTAGGTTTTCGATTACTGGAATTTTACTTGATACTTTTGAACCTCCAAGGATTGCCACGAATGGTCTCTCTGGATTATTTACCGCATTTCCTAAATAATCGATTTCTTTTTGCATTAAGTATCCAACAGCTGCTTCTTCAACAAATGTTGTAACACCTACGTTTGAGCAGTGTGCTCTATGAGCTGTTCCGAATGCATCATTTACAAATACATCACAAAGTGATGCCAAGTCTTTGCTGAATGCTTCTTCGTTTTTTGTCTCTTCTTTTCTATATCTTGTATTCTCAAGAAGTACCACATCTCCATCGTTCATCGCTTCAACTGCCGCTTTTGCATTTGCTCC
This sequence comes from uncultured Lachnospiraceae bacterium, assembly GCA_964369425.1. Taxonomy (GTDB): domain Bacteria; phylum Bacillota; class Clostridia; order Lachnospirales; family Lachnospiraceae; genus CAUPWF01. Next base: position 15,535 of record CAYJGW010000034.1, on the reverse strand, counting down.
TACAACTTCTGCATCTGCTGCGAATTTCACTTCTTGTCCTAGTAACTCAGATAATCTTACTGCTACTGGTGCAAGTGAAAGTGCTGGAACTGCTTCGCCTTTTGGCTTTCCTAGGTGAGAACAAAGAATTACTTTTCCACCGTCTGCGATTAACTTTTTGATTGTTGGAAGCGCTGCAACCAATCTATTCTCATCTGTGATTTTACCATCGATTAATGGTACATTAAAATCACATCTTACTAATACTTTTTTTCCTTTTACTTGAATATCATCTACTGATTTTTTATTTAACATCTCTATCCCTCTTTCTATGATTTCACTCGTTTTATATCCAAAAAGTCCGGTCCCTAAAGACCGGACCCTTATGGATCATATAATAAAATACTTTAATTATGCTAATTCAGCGAAGTATTTGATTGTTCTAACCATTTGGCTAGTATATGAGTTCTCATTATCATACCAAGAAACAACTTGTACTTGAGTAGTTCCGTTATCCATTGGAGTAGCCATAGTTTGAGTAGCATCAAATAGTGAACCATAGTTGATTCCGATGATGTCGCTAGAAACTAATTGCTCTTCTGTATATCCGTAAGAATCGTTAGCTGCTGCTTTCATAGCTGCATTGATCTCATCTACAGTTACAGTTCCTTCAACTACTGCTGTAAGAATTGTAGTAGATCCTGTTGGAGTTGGTACACGTTGTGCAGATCCGATTAATTTTCCGTTTAATTCTGGGATAACTAATCCGATAGCTTTTGCAGCTCCTGTTGAGTTAGGAACGATTGAGCAAGCTGCTGCACGAGCTCTTCTTAAGTCTCCACCTGGATGTGGTCCATCAAGAGTCATTTGATCTCCTGTGTAAGCGTGGATAGTTGCCATAATTCCACTCTTAACTGCTGCTAAGTCATTCAATGCTTTTGCCATTGGTGCAAGACAGTTTGTTGTACAAGAAGCAGCTGAGATGATTGTATCTTCTGCTTTTAAGATATCATGGTTTGTGTTAAATACAACTGTTGGAAGGTCGTTTCCTGCTGGTGCAGAGATAACTACTTTCTTAGCTCCTGCTGCAATATGAGCTGCTGATTTTTCTTTTGAGCAGAAGAATCCTGTACACTCAAGTACAACATCTACATCTAAGTCTCCCCATGGAAGATCTTTAGGGTCTCTTTGTGCATAAATCTTGATTTCTGTTCCATCAACTACGATAGAATCTTCTTTTGCCTCTACTTTATCAGCCAATGCATATCTTCCTTGTGCTGAATCATACTTTAATAAATGAGCTAACATCTTTGGGTTTGTTAAGTCGTTGATTGCAACTACTTCATACCCTTCTGCTCCAAACATTTGTCTAAATGCTAGACGTCCAATACGTCCAAATCCATTAATCGCTACTTTAACTGCCATGATTAATTCCTCCTAAGATTTGTTTTTGTTTTTTGTTTTGCGAATGCTATTCATTCACAAGTTTCTTCAGATTTAAGATTGTTAAATCTTCATCAACCCTACTCATTTTACTAAATAACTGAAACTTTTTCAAGAGTAAAATGTATTTATTCTTAATATCTTCCATTTTTTTCAAAAAATACCCCTTTATAGAACGTTTCTCATCTTATTAATGAACGTTTAGAGTATCGTTCCACCGCCCAACACATAATCACCATCATAAAACACTACTGCTTGCCCTGGTGTAATTGCTCTTTGTGGTTCTTCAAAAGTGCAAAGCACCTCATCTTCTCCCACTTTTTCTACCACACACCAATCTCCCTTATGGTTATATCTAATCTTTGCTAATACACGCATAGGCTCTGTTAAGTCCTCGATAGTCATAAAGTTTAGATTGTTTGCTCGCAAGGTGTTAGAAAGTGATTCTTCTTTCGTTCCGATTACCACCTCATCTGTCTCTGGTCGAATCTCTAAGACAAAAGCTGGATATCCCAGTGCTAATCCCAATCCTTTTCGTTGCCCTACGGTGTAGTGAATAATCCCTTTATGCTTTCCAAGAACTGTCCCATCCGAGGACACAAAGTTTCCTGTCTTTATTGGTGCCTTTGTCTCTTTTTCAATAAATGCTGCATAATCGCCATCTGGTACAAAACAGATATCTTGACTGTCCGGCTTTGTTGCTATCTGTAGGGAAATCTCTTCTGCCATCTCTCGAATCTGTTCTTTTGTATATGCTCCTACCGGCATCAACGTCTTGCTTAACTGTTCTTGGGTCAAATTGTATAGTGCATAAGTTTGATCTTTCTTTGGTGTCTCTGAATGTTTAATCGCATACCTACCATTTGAAAGTTTTTCTACTTGTGCATAGTGACCTGTGGCAATATACTCTGCTCCAATTCCAAGACTCCTCGTAAGAAGAGATTCCCACTTCACGTATCGATTACAAGCTATGCATGGATTTGGCGTTTTACCATTTTTATATTCATCTACAAAGTAGTCTATCACCTTTTCTTGAAATTCGTTTTTAAAATTCATAACATAGTATGGAATATCCAGACTATTTGCCACTCTTCTTGCATCGTCTACTGCACTTAACCCACAACAGCCACCATTTTCTTCTTGCACTGTCTTATCTTCGTCTTGCCATATCTGCATAGTGACCCCTATGACATCATACCCTTGCTGTTTCAATAGATATGCAGCCACTGAAGAATCAACCCCTCCAGACATGCCAACTACTACTTTCTTTTTTTCCATGAATACCTCACTCACTCCTTAGTACTCTTCTTCCTCTTCTTCCTCTTCTTCGTGAATATCTGACTTTGGTTTTTCAAGCCCTTCAATTGTTAAGCCATTTTTTTCTGCATAATCCCAAAGTGCTGCTTGAATAGACTCTTCTGCTAAAAGTGAACAGTGTACTTTGTTCTGTGGCAATCCATCTAATGCCTCCAACACTGCTTTATTCGTAATTTTCATTGCTTCTTCAACTGTCTTGCCTATTACTAGCTCTGTAGCCATACTGCTTGTTGCAACTGCTGCCCCACATCCAAATGTCTTAAATTTACAATCACGAATCACTTGATTCTCGTCAATGTCAAGATACATACGCATGATATCTCCACATTTTGCATTGCCTACTGTTCCAACTCCGCTCGCATTCTCTAGTTCGCCTACATTTCTTGGGTTTTGAAAATGATCCATTACTTTTTCTGTATACATTATGTTCTCCTATCTTCTTTATCCATTTCTTATTTTTCTTCTACTTTTGCTTTGCCACAAAATCTTCATATAATGGCGACATTCTTCTAAGATTTGCAATTACTTTTTTAATCGCTTCTACCGTTTCATCCATCTCTTCCATTGTATTTTCTTCACTCACTGTCAATCGTAGTGAACCATGTGCAATTTCATGCGACAATCCAATGGCCAGTAACACATGTGATGGATCTAGTGATCCTGATGTACAGGCTGATCCGCTAGAAGCACAAATACCTTCAAAGTCTAAACTTATAAGCAGTGCTTCTCCTTCCACAAAACGAAAACTTATATTTGCATTGTTTGGCAAACGGTCTGTTCTATGACCATTCAGTCTCGTATATGGCACTTCTTCTAACAAACGATTGATAAGATAATCTCTTAGTTGACTTTCCTTTTTCATTCGTTCTTCTAGATGTGTCATAGCTTCTTCTGTCGCTTTTCCCATTCCTACAATTCCTGGCACATTCAAGGTACCTGCGCGGCGCTTTCTTTCTTGTCCGCCTCCATGCATAAACGAGCGAGTCTTAATTCCTTTTCTAATATGCAAAAAGCCGACACCTTTTGGTCCGTTTATTTTATGTCCACTAGCACTTAACATATCTATATTATAGTCATCCACTTTAATTGGTACATGACCAAAAGCTTGTACCGCATCCGTATGGAAAATAATGTTGTTTTCCTTAGCAATTTCACCAATTTCTTTGATCGGTTGAATGGTTCCAATCTCGTTATTCGCAAACATAATAGAAATCAAAATCGTAGTTGGGCGAATAGCTGCTTTCACCTCATCTACCTTCACTTTACCATCTTCATCTACATCTACATAAGTGACTTCAAATCCATTTTTCTCTAGATATTCACAGCTGTGCAAAATCGCATGGTGCTCAATTTTTGATGTAATGATGTGATTCCCTTTATCTTTATAGGCTTCTGCTGTCGCTTTAATAGCCCAGTTATCCGCCTCTGTTCCACTTGCTGTGAAGTAAATTTCATTTCCTTTTGCTCCCAATGCATCTGCTATAATATCTCTTTGCTCTGTCACTGCCTGTCCTGATTTTGATGCAAAGCTATAGACACCCGATGCATTCGCATAAGTCTCACTAAAATATGGCAACATTGCTTCTACCACTGTCTTTGATGTCTTTGTTGATGCTGCATTATCTAAATATATCACTTTTTTCATGACTTTTCTCCCTCTTATTCACATCGTATTTTTTCATTTTTATTCGTAATTTTCTTTCCTTCATCTACTAGTTGGCTGAGTAAAATTGTATCTACTGCATGATTTACACTATCATTAATCTTTTGCCACACAATCTTTGATACACATCCACATGCGGATTGACATCCATCCTCTGATTGAATCCCTGAACAATCTACCGGTTCGATACTACCTTCTAATGCTCTTAATATATCTCCTACTGAAATCTCAGATGCATTCTTATTCAAAGTATAGCCACCATTAGCCCCTCGAATACTTGCCACTATCCCTGCCTTTTTTAATTTCGACATTAATTGTTCTAAATATCGTTCTGAGATACCTTGTCTTTGGGCAATACTTGTGATGGATATGGGGTTTGCCTCGCTGTGTTGGGCTAGATCTATCAAAGCTCTCAGTCCGTATTTCCCCTTCGTTGACATCTTCATTTTTTCACCTCATATATACAATTATTTCTCTATTATAATTCCTATCATCTTAATCCCTATTGTTTTAATCCCTATCACTTTACTAGGATTAATTTAATATAGCACGTACTTTTTGTTCTGTCAAGAGAATCCCTAGAATATACTTGTTGTAAAATCAAGAATCGGAATTCCGTATGACAACACCTAAACAACATTTTATCAAAGGGGCTTTTATTCTCACTCTTACTGGAGGTTTCAGCCGACTAATTGGCTTTTTTTATCGTATATTTTTAAGTCAGACATTTGGAGAGGAAGGAATGGGACTTTATCAACTCATTTTCCCTATCTATGCACTCTGCTTTTCTCTTTCTGTATCTGCAATTGAAACCACAATTTCAAGAAGTGTATCATCGAAATTAGCACTTGGCAAAGAGCGAGAGGCGAAAGAATTCTTTTTCTTAGGTCTTTTAATTTCCTTTTCTTTAGGGATTTTTTCTATGCTCTTCTTACAGCAAAATTATGATTTTATAAGTACACAGATTTTACACGAACCACAGGCCGCACCTTTTATTACTCTAATGTCTTATGCCTTGCCACTTTCAGCTATTCATGGTTGTATCGTGGGTTATTATTATGGAAGAAAGCAGACTCTAATTCCTGCTGTTGCACAATTAATCGAGCAACTGACTCGCGTCGCTTCAATTTATTTCATTTATCAATACTGTGCAGCTAATGCAATCTCGATGGATTCTTCTATCGCTGTTCTCGGACTCGTAATCGGCGAATTTGCATCTAGCTTTTTTTGCATCATTGCCATCAAAAAACAGTATTCTAGCAGATATCAAGGACGCTTTCATTCTTTTTTCTTATCTATACCCAAACATTTACCTGCATTATGCAAAACTGCGACTCCATTGACAATCAGTAGAGTATCCATGAATGTATTACATAGCATAGAGGCCATTTCTATTCCTCTGCAATTACAAATATTTGGGTATACCACAAAAGAAGCTTTGTCTCTTTATGGAGTCTTAACTGGAATGGCGTTGCCTTGTATTTTATTTCCCACAGCCATCACTTCTTCAGTCTCCATCTTATTGTTGCCGACTGTTGCTGAAATACAAGCCAGAGAGTCGCAAAAAGAAATCAAGCAACTCGTCCGTAAAACTATACTATATAGTACAGCTCTTGGTCTCTTTTGCTTGATTACATTTTTTTCTTTATCAAATTTTGTTGGAAACACTCTGTTTCACAGTCAACAAGCTGCTATCTTTATTAAAATTTTAGCTTGGCTTTGTCCTTTTTTATACATCAACATTACTATTACAAGTGTTATCAACGGTCTTGGAAAGACGACGCTTACATTTTTCATCAATTCCGTAAGTCTGATTCTTCGGATTGTTTGCATCTTTTCATTGATTCCAACTGTAGGTATCTACGGATACCTCTTCGGTCTTTTGGTCAGTCAAATCATCACCACATTGCTGTGTGTAATTACTTTGAAGAAATCCGCCTTAATTTAGATGGTGTCACTTCTTCTACCCCTGCTTTTTTCGCATACATCTTTATCATCTTCCACACACCCTGGCGACTAATTGGGTCGCCAGATTTATTCAAAAACAAGATGTCTTTTTCTTCAGACTTCGGAATGTTTTTTCGCTCAATTTCTATATACTGTCGTAGCTTGTACACAAACTCTGGAGAAATTCTATATGCTCGGCTACTATTTTCTTTATAGCACTGAATAATACCAAGCTCGTAATTGATATCAGACTGTTTTAATTGAATCACTTCAGTTAATTGTAGCCCTGTCTCACACAACAGCATCAGTATCAACCAATCTCGTTTTGCTTTTTTCCCCTCCCCCGATGCTTCTTCAATGATTGCGTGAACCGAACTTTCGTCCGGTGCCTCTTTCACTGTTTTTGTTATGGCTGTTCTTTTTAAATTATCTGTAATACACTCTGCAATTACATGTTTTTTAAAAAGATAATCGAAAAAACCTTTCAACACAGCGATGGTTCGATTTATCGTAGCTGGTGATTTTCCAGCTAGTTCTAAGTGCATAATATAAGATTCTAGATTCACTTCATTTATGTAAGTAAATCGCTCAATCCCATATTTTTGAAAAAATTTCACCATTTTATCCAAATCTTGCTGATAAGAAACTTCTGTGTTTTTTGAAATTTTTTTCTTCATCTTTAAATATTCAACATATTCTGTACATACTTCTTTCATATCGACCTCTTTACTCACTATTCTTTACTTCACCTTTTTCTTGTGCACTTCTATAACACGCCTTCGATCACCCATGTTAATAATATTGGATTTAGTTGTGCTTCTGAAAATATTCCACATATCAAACAACTTAGTATTACTAGAATTTTAGTTGAATTCCACTTACTCTCTGGGTACCGATACACATAAATCAATACGATTAAGTATGCCGGAATATAAAACAACATCTGCGGTAACAATCCTATCACACAAAAAAGTACTCCTACCGCATTTAGTTGGGATGCTCCTAGTGCTAAATATATTCCTCCTAGAAAACCTGTCCAAAGCAGCGCTAGAATTACAATCACTTTATTAACCTTAGAGTAAGTCATAACCCAAAGCACTGTCAAGGGAATTATGCGACTAATCGCGAAGTAAGGCAGGGAATTTTTTAAATCTGTATCGAGTTTCGTATATGCTTCTAAATAATAAATATTAAAAATACCTGACATTTCAAAATAATCTATCGCTATTAAGTTTAGGTAGAACACACCTACTATCATCCCTATTACAAAAGCTAGTAATAGTGGTCTCTGAAATAACTTCATCTAAATCCCCCCTTACCATATTACTTCAATATATGTGAGAATTTAGTGTTTATTCCTGACTCGTTTTAAGAGCACTATTTTGTATATTTTTCGCTATAAGCTAAAATTGAAGCAATCGTTTTTGAATCCTCGATTTCACCTCGTAATATTTTATCTTTAATCTCTTCTAATGCATATGCTTCATATTCTATAAATTCATCTTCATCAGGGCACTGCTCTGTCTTCTTTAATCCTGTAGCAACATATACCCCTATCTTTTCATTCGTAAAAGCGACCCAAGTCCGTATATCTATCAACCACTCCAATTTTCCAGCTACATATCCCGTCTCTTCCTCTAGTTCCCTCCTCGCACAAAGTTCCATATCTTCACCTGCAAAATCTAGTTTTCCAGCTGGAATCTCAAGTGTTTCTCTATCGAGAGCATTTCTATACTGGCGCACCAGTAAGATTTTACCATCATCTTGTACTGGTACTACAGCCGCTGCTCCATCGTGATGTATAAAATCCCACTCTACTTTTTTCCCATTTGGCAATTCTATAGTATCCATATGAACTTGTAACAATGAACCCTGGTAAGTCTTTCTTCTTCCTATTCTTTTCATCTTATTTTTCCTCTCTTACACTATTATAGTGGTAAAAAGACCAGTACTCACTAAGAGTACTGGTCTCAACTTATTTATTTTGCAAAATCAGTTACTCTACTTTCTCGAATAACATTTACTTTAATCTGTCCTGGATATTCCAGTTCAAACTCTATTTGCTTAGAAATTTCTCTTGCCATAAGCACCATATCATCATCTGATACCTGCTCAGGAACTACCATAATTCGAATCTCTCTACCTGCTTGAATCGCAAAAGACTTGTCAACGCCTTTGAATTGATTTGTAATATCTTCTAACTGTTTTAATCTGTTTGTATATGTTTCTAATGTTTCTTTTCTCGCCCCTGGTCTTGCTGCAGATATTGTATCCGCTGCTTGTACCACACAAGCGATTAACGTAGTTGGTTCTACATCTCCATGATGAGACTCTACTGCATTGATAACTGTAGCAGACTCTTTGTATTTTTTACACAAATCAACACCGATTTGAATATGTGATCCTTCCATATCGTGGTCGATAGATTTTCCTATATCATGTAAAAGTCCTGCACGTTTTGCCATCCTGATATCTAATCCGACTTCTCCTGCAAGCAATCCTGAAAGTTGTGCAACTTCTATCGAGTGCTTTAATGCATTTTGTCCATAACTAGTTCTAAATTTCATACGACCTAGTAATCGGATTAACTCTGGATGTACACCAGGTACTCCAACTTCTAATGCTGCCGCTTCTCCTTCTTCACGAATCATCGCTTCAACATCTCTTTGCGCCTTTTCAACCATTTCTTCAATACGAGCTGGGTGAATACGACCATCTACAATTAATTTTTCAAGTGCTATTCTAGCAACCTCTCTTCTAATTGGATCAAATCCAGACAATACTACCGCTTCTGGTGTATCATCAATAATCAACTCCACCCCTGTCAGGGTTTCAAGTGTTCGTATATTTCTACCTTCTCTACCAATGATTCGACCTTTCATCTCATCGTTTGGTAAGTGAACAACAGAAATTGTTGTTTCAGCCACATGATCGGCAGCACATTTTTGAATGGCTGTCACCACGTATTCCTTTGCTTTTTTCGAAGCATCTTCACGCGCTTGAGTATCTAACTCTTTAATCATCTTCGCTGTGTCATGCTTCACATCATCTTCAACAGTTTTTAACAGATATTCTTTTGCTTGATCGGAGGTAAGTCCTGAGATTCTTTCAAGTTCCTGTACTCTTTGCAAGCCTAGTTCTTCCACTTTCTTTTGCTGCTTTGCTAACTGCTCTTCTTTAGTGGCAAAGTTCGCTTCTTTCGCTTCTGCTGCAGCAATCTTCTTTTCTAAAGTCTCTTCTTTAGATAGTACGCGCTTCTCATAACGTTGTAGTTCAGCTCTGCGTTCTTTTGTCTCTTTTTCAAGTTCATTCTTCGTCTTAATAGACTCTTCCTTTACTTCTAAGAGAGCTTCCTTTTTCTTCGTCTCTGCTGTCTTAACGGCATCATCTATAATCTGACGAGCTTGTGCATCTGCATTTCCTATTTTTGACTCTGCATTATTTTTCAGACTCGTAATAGTAAGCGTTCGCACAATTATACCGACAACCACAGACACTACTAACGCAATGCCGACTGCTATCATCATGTAATCTTGCACAGGAGCACCTCCTTATTTAGTTTTCATTGTACGTATACAACGGTTTAATTTTATACTGTTTTAACAATAATGTCAAGTATTCCATTCAGAAATTAGTATTGTTTCACCAATTACGAATCCATTCTCCTATAATTTCCACGTGTAATCAAAATCTTTTTTAATTTTTTTTAATTTTGTGCAATAAAATCTATTCCTCATGCATTAATAGATTGTAAGACAAAAAAATAGTTGAAATACAAGGAGAATGAACAATGAAAAATAATTTATTAAAAAGATTAACTGTAGGATTTGGAGTAACGTCACTTGCGTTAGGATGTGTATTTGCTTATTCTAACTATGCCAATGCTAATGATGGTGATTTATCAGATGATGATAGCGAATACTCTAAAACATCTGATTTAGGAAACTTTACCGACGACATCTTAACAGATGCAGTGTTAGTAACTGATGAGGCAATTGCTACTTTAAATAAGAACAATGATATTGATGATGATTTTGACGATGATGACTTTGATGACGATAATGATGATAATCTTGACTATGATGACTTTGATAACGATAATGATAATGATCTTGACGATGATGACTTCGATGACGATAATGATGACGACTTCGATGATAATGATGATGACGATTTTGACGATGATGACTTCGATGATGACTTCGATGACGACTTTGACGATGATAACTTCGATAACGATAATGATGACGATTTCGACGACTTCGATGATAATGACGATGATGACGAAATCGATGACTAATCATCATAAATTTCAAAAAATAGAAAGTGCCACTACCCCAAGCACTTTCTATTTTTTATTCACCAGTTTTCACAACTTGCCTAACCTTTCCATATTCAAATCCTTTTCTCAATAAATATTGGCAAAGTTTCATCCGCTCATCGTATGTCACTGTATCTAGGTCAATGTTTTTTTTTCTAATCACTGTACGAATTGCTTCTACTTCCGATTCTTCATCAAACATCTCCTCACACACTCGCCCCACAATACTTCGATGCAACCTCTTTTGTGTCAACAAATACTGGATTTCTTTTTTGCTTTTCAAGGCTCTTTTCGAGTCGATAAACCTTTTTGCATATTCTAAATCATCAATATAGCCAAAAGACTTTGCATACTCTATTGCCGTTTCTACAACGTTTTCTGGATATTTTGATTTTTTCAACTTCTCACGAACCTCTGATTCACTTTTCCATGATTTTTCCAACAAGTACAAAACTCTCTTCTTTGCTCTTTTCAAAATCACAGTCTCTATGATTTCATCAAATTCACTCTTAGAAATTGCTTTATCTTCCTCTAAAGCAAAACGCTTAAGTTCACCTTTATATAAGGAGAAAGCATATACCTCATCTATAAACACGTCATATTGCTTTCCCTCACTCATGATTCGAGTTACTATCATAACCCTATTCCTCTGATGCCTCTTCTACCGCACCTGCTAAATTGTAATGACTTCTAATCTTGATATCTAGTTCTTCTATAATTTCAGGATGTGCAGCTAGATAAGTCTTAGCATTTTCTCGCCCTTGTCCTATCTTATCTCCATTGTACGCATACCAAGCTCCACTCTTATTCACCAGATTAAGTCCTGTTGCCAAGTCTAGAATATCACCTTCTTTGGAAATACCTTTTCCAAACATGATATCAAACTCCGCTTCCTTAAATGGTGGTGCGATTTTATTTTTCACAATCTTGACTCTCGTTCTATTACCAACCATATCACCACTTTGTTTCAAAGTTTCAATTCTTCTAACATCCATACGAATAGAAGCATAGAACTTCAATGCTCTACCCCCAGTTGTCGTCTCTGGATTCCCAAACATAACCCCTACTTTTTCACGTAATTGATTAATAAATATAACAACACAGTTTGACTTACTAATTACAGGAGTCAACTTACGAAGTGCTTGTGACATCAGACGAGCTTGTAAACCTACATGTGAATCTCCCATATCCCCTTCTATCTCTTGTCTAGGTACCAACGCTGCAACTGAATCTACTACCACAATATCCATAGCACCTGAACGCACCATTGTTTCTGTAATCTCAAGAGCTTGATCTCCACTGTCTGGTTGTGAAATATATAATTCATTAATATCCACACCGATATTATTCGCATATACTGGATCTAGCGCATGCTCTGCATCTACAAATCCAGCTATTCCTCCCATCTTCTGCACTTCTGCTATCATATGTAATGCAACCGTTGTCTTACCACTAGATTCTGGTCCATAAATCTCTACCACTCTTCCCTTTGGTACTCCACCAAGACCTAGTGCAATATCTAAGCTGAGGGATCCTGTCGGTACTGTCTCTACTGAAATCTGAGCTTTGGGATCACCTAGCTTCATTACTGCTCCTTTTCCAAAGTCTTTCTCTAGTTTTAATATTGCTGCTTCTAACGCTTTTTTCTTATCTTCATTAATCATATCGATTATCTCCTTCACATATCGAACTAATGTTCGTCTTTGAATATAATAAGGTATTTTTTTTCTTTTGTCAATATAGTTTCAAATAATAAATCTTTTCTTTTTTTACAATATTTTTCAATTAGGTATGTTCTCTTCTTTCTAAACATATAGTCTTTATAGGCACAAATTTCTTTCGTGCCATTAGAAAATAAAAAGTGAGGTTATTCTATGAAATCCATACACGCTATGCAGACTGAAAATTCCGACAAAGGAAAACTCAAAATTTCTACTACTTCTAAGTCCACAGCATTTCCTGTAGAGGGTGCACGTATCACAATCTCTAGCACTGGAGATCCCGACTCTATAATCGATACTCTTACTACGAATTCAATTGGACAGACCGATGTAATCGAACTCCCTACTCCTCCTTTGGAACTAAGCTTAGATAAAGATAACCTTTTACAACCATATTCTGAATATAATCTTCTAATCGAAGCAGACGACTATGAACCGATTGCTATCTCAGGAGCCGAGTTACTTTCAGGTTTACTTTCCCTTCAAAGTGTAGCTCTCACTCCAAGCACTGCCCCAAATGCCACTTCAGAAATCTACGTCATCGGGCCTCATACTCTCTATGGAAATTATCCACCTAAAATACCAGAAGCTGAAATCAAGCCCATACGAGAAACTGGCGAAATCGTTCTCAATCGTGTGGTTGTTCCGGAAATCATCGTCGTACATGATGGCGCCCCTACTGACAACACTGCTACTAATTATTTTGTTAAGTATAAAGATTATATCAAAAATGTAGCCTCTAGTGAAATTTATGCCACTTGGCCAACAGATACATTGCGCGCTAACATATTAGCCATTATGTCCTTTACACTTAACCGCGTCTATACTGAATGGTACAGAAACAAAGGATATAAATTTACTGTAACTTCATCTCCAGCCTTTGATCAAAAGTGGATACCTGAGCGTAATATTTACGATACCATTTCCACTGTTGTAGATGAATTGTTTACAGACTATTTATCTCGTCCCAATGTAAAACAACCCATTTTTGCACAATATTGTGATGGTAAAAAAGTATCTTGTCCCAACAGACTTAGTCAATGGGGTTCAAAAGATTTAGGTGATCAAGGATTTACCCCTATCGAAATCTTGCGTACTTACTACGGTGATGATATTTACATCAATTCTGCATCTGAAGTGTCCGGGGTTCCTACTTCTTGGCCAGGAATTTTGATTGGAAGAGGTTCTACCGGTGAATTTGTTAGAATCATTCAAGAACAAATAAATGCCATAGCAACTGCTTATCCACTCATTCCTAAAGTTTCAGTAGATGGTATCTATGGGCCGGCCACTGAAAACTCTGTAAAAGTTTTTCAGTCTGTATTTAACCTTCCTGAAACTGGAGATGTCGGCTATAGTACTTGGTATAAACTCTCAGAGATTTTTGTTGCTGTTTCAAGAATTGCTGCGCTAAATTGACCTAATGATAACTTCCCTACGCTTCTTAACTCACCTCCTTATAGCAAGCTTCTTTACGATGCTTGCTATTTTAAGTACACTTTTATAATCTCTTCTATGCACTTTGTCGTTATTGGATAGTTCTGTGTCTCAAATGTTACAATTAATTTCTTGCCTTGAAATATTCCTTCTCTCTGATATGCCCCAATTTTTTTTATCATCGCTTCACAATATTCTATATTATCCATCATGCCAAAATGTTCCCAGTAGTATTCTTTTCTTGTCCTTTTATTTAGCACTATAAAATCAGGGTGTACACATCTTTTTTGCACTTCGAGATACAAGGGTACCTCATACACGTAGGGAATATCCATTAAAGCTAGTTTATCTGCTAAGATTTTTTCGGATTTAGAACGAACAAGTTCACCCTTTTCTGTGGTTAACGCAACATCTTCATCTAGTTCATACACTTTCCCAAAGGCAGTATTATCTAATTGAATTGCTTTCAATTTTTCCTGCATCCAAAGTTCGGTATACTGAACCTCTGATAATATGTAAGGTTCAATCATGACACATCGATCGTAAGAATAATTTTCATAAATATTTTGAATGCGATTCCACATATTTAAATCACCACATTTTTCAAGCAAACTTTTTTGCCTCTTTACTAATGTTAAAACTTTCATCGCATAATCTTTCTGAGCTAGTTTCTTTGCGATTTCTCTTTCATTTTTCCTAAGGTAGCCCCCTCTCTTATCACCTTTCTCTTTCTTCCAATAATATTCCGTAGTTTTTTTCGACTAGCTATCCTCAATTTACCTTCAGGTGCATTTGATATATCATGTTCAGCTTTTTTTATTATTTCATCTAATTCATCCATATGATTCATATGTATCTCCTTTTCGTTTTGGTTAGAGGTTTTAGATTTATTTTTCCTACCATATACACTTTTTCTCATTTTGGTTGGGTTTTTTAGATTTACTTTTCCTACCATATACACTTTTTCTCATTTTGGTTGGGGTTTTCAGATTTGTTTTTCCTACCATATACACTTTTTCTCATTTTGGTTGGGGTTTTCAGATTTGTTTTTCCTACCATATATACTTTTTCTTGTTTTGGTTGGGGTTTTCAGATTTGTTTTTTCTACCATATACATTTTTTCTTGTTTTGGTTGGATTTTTTAGATTTTAGATATCTACCATTTTTCTCATTTTTAGATTTTGGTAGGTTTTAGTGTGTATATACCACAAGACGAACCATTACGATTCGTCTTGTACTATCTTTAACGATAAATTAGATTATTTACCGAAACTATGCTAATTTTCCTTTTGCTGCTTCTGCAAGTGTTGCAAATCCAGCTGCATCATTTACTGCCATTTCAGCTAGCATCTTTCTGTTCATTTCGATGTTTGCTAACTTTAATCCATGCATAAATTTGCTGTAAGATAAACCATTCATTCTTGCAGCTGCATTAATACGAGCGATCCATAATTGTCTCATTTGACGCTTACGTTGCTTTCTTCCTGCATATGAACTTGTTAAAGCTCTCATAACTGATTGCTTTGCAACTCTATATTGCTTCGATCTAGCTCCTCTATAACCTTTTGCTAGTTTTAATACTCTATTATGCTTCTTCTTAGCGTTCATTCCGCCTTTGATTCTTGCCATGTCTTACTCCTCCTTCTACTTCAACCTTATCTTATAGATATGGTAATACTTTCTTCATATTTTTTACATTTGTCTCAT
>CAYJGW010000033.1:9889-28508 GCA_964369425.1 uncultured Lachnospiraceae bacterium | reverse complement strand
TTATCGTTGGAATGCTAAGAGGAATGAAAGGCTATCGTGTGAACTCTAATATGGAGCTTGGACTTGGTAGACCTGACCTTGTACTCGAACCGGTAAATATCGATCATAAAGCGATTATATTCGAGTTCAAAGCAACCAAAGAGGGGGCAAAACTAAAGACAACTCCAGATATAGCTGTAACTCAAATACGAGAACAAAAATATGAGGAAGGGTTCCACGCACTAGGCTATGAAAACACAGTTGCATATGGAATGGGCTTTTTTAAGAAAAATTGTCGTGTGCGCAAAGCATAATGACAAAAAAATGAATACACCTTGCAAATAATCCTCTGCAAGGTGTATTCATTTTTCCAATTGTCACATTATAAAAAGCTTGTTCAAATACCTCTGAACTAAAGGTATCGCTGCACCTAAACATAACGGTAACGATGCACCCTTCGCCAGATAAACGTATGGCACTTTATTCGAAAAGGCCGTTCTTTCATTAATATACTCATACAATTTCATTAAATCCTGCTGTGTAAAAAACTTTGCAATTTCTCCACCTATAATAACATCATAGGGTAAAATCATATGTAGATTGTCAATTGCTAAAGAAAGGTTCTTCAAAAATTTATTCCACTTCTTCCTTTCATTCTCTTGTCCATTTTGTAAATTCGAAAAAAAGGATTCAATATCTTCATCCTGGCCAACAAGTGCACTAAATGAACAATATTCATTTACACAACCATCTTTTCCACAGTAACACTTCCGCCCTTCTGGTATCAATGTCATATGTTCAAAGACTCCACTTTTCAACTCCGTCCCCCTTGGAAACATCCGATTTATAATGACTGTTCCACTAAGCTGATCTCTAATATTAAAGAAGATAGCATTATGCAAGGATTGATTCAACCATAACTCTGTGTGCGCCAACGATTCCGCGTCGTGATTAAACTTGCAAGGATAGCTAATTCTACTTGTAAACTCTTCTAGCTTCATTCCAGTACAATCCAAGATTTTTCCATATGCAATCGCTTCTCCATCTGTAGATACCAACGCTTGTAACCCAATCCCAACTCCAAGTAACTGCTCTTTATCTACTTTTAATTCTTCTATAAATGCATTTATCATTGCACACGTTTCATCAAAGTACTCATTTTTGTTTCTAAATGGAATAAAATGTGTCTCATACTTCATCATGTGCATATCAAGATTAATCGCCACAATCTCTATACTATCGATTCTAAGTTCCACTCCGATTGCAATTCTCTTTGCCATATTATAAGCATATAGATTCGCCTTTCGCCCCCCTGTAGACTGTGCATGCCCATCCAATACGATAATATCTTCCTCTAAAAGTTCCTTCATAATCTGAGTCACTGTCGGACGACTCAGATTTAACCCTTTCTCTACTCGTAACGCCGTAACCTTCCTCTGTGAATAAATATACTTCATAATATACTTTTTATTATTCACCTTCAGATTCGACGGTGTAAATTTCTGTACCATTTGTCACCTCCTACATTTATTTCTACTCTGTCCACACTCATGCTAGTAATCTCATTGTAGTTTCCAAATGAACAACTGTCAATTATTCATTTTTATGACTTGCCTCGATAACTAGTAGGAGTAACAAAACTGGCTACTAGGAAGTACTCTTCCCAGTAGCCAGCAATCCTTTTTGTCAATTAAGTATTATTTTACCATAGTCGCAAAATCCAAATCTGGATTCGCATACTCTGCAACATTGCTTTCATCGATTACAACAGTTCCTGCATCTACGAACTCTTCTACAGTCTCTCCATCCGCGATTTGTAACGCAACATCTACTGCTGTCTGTGCTAATAGCACCGGGTCATTCGATGTTGTGACGTGGTATTCACCTGATTCAATCGCTAAAACTGACTCCATTAAACCATCAACACCTGTTACAATAATATCATCTAGATTTTGTTCTCTACACACCTGCGCCGCTCCAACTGCCATATCATCATTGTGTCCGAATATTGCAACTACATTATCATTTGCTTGTAGTAAGTCCTGAGTTGCAGGAATCGCTTTTGATCTATCAAAATCACAATATGAAGACTGTACAACCTTAAGATTTGGCGCTTCAGCAATCGCTTCATTGAAACCATCACGTCTCGCCATCATAGTTGTAGATCCTGCTGCACCTTGAATCTCTAGAATCGTACCTGTAGCCGCATCCGCTCCACCTAATAGCTCTATTAATTTTTCTCCTACTAGCCTTCCCATTTCTTGGTTATCACGCCCAACCCATGTTGTATTTCCTTCTGTTACGTTCTTATCAACAGTAATTACAGGAATATCTGCATCATTACAAGCCTTGATCCCCGCTGTTGCCCCCTCTTCGTTCACTGGATTGATAATCAAAATATCCATTCCTCTCGAAATCAAGTCTTGAATATCTTTGTTTTGCTTTGCTGTATCATTGTCTGCATTCAACGCAATTACTTCAACCCCTTTTTCCTTCCCATAATCTTCGATAATAGGAGTCATGTTCGCAAAGAATGGCGTATCTTGTGAACAGTTAGAAAATCCTATCACAATTGAATCATCTCCGCCTTCTTCCGTTGCTGTTCCTTCACCTGACGCTTCTTCTGCTGCTGGTTCCGAACCTCCGCAACCACTCAATAACATCCCTACCGATAATACCATTGCCGCTACCTTTAACATGTTTTTTCTTTTCATAACTTACTCTCCTTTCTTATATAAAAAGCTTCTGCTTTTTATTTCCCTTTTTTCTTGTTAGCAGATACGAATGTGTTCAATAATAGTGCTAAGATAATAATAATTCCTTTTGCGATTCTCTGATAATAGGAAGGAAGTCCAACCAAGTTGAAGATATTCGTAATAATCTGTAATAAGAATACCCCACCAAATGTTCCAAGTACCGAACCTTTTCCTCCACTTAGACTTGCTCCACCGATAACACTGGCTGCAATTGCATCTAGTTCATATCCATCTCCGGCAGTTGGCTGTCCCGAAGACATCCAAGATGCAGTCAATATCCCTGCCAATCCAGACAATGCACCTGTAATCATATATGTTAGTGTATAGTTACGCTTCGTTTTGATTCCCGACAAAGTAGCCGCTTCATAGTTTCCACCTATTGCAAATAAACTTCTTCCAAATACTGTAAATTTTAGAATATAGGCAAATACTAAAGTGAGCACGATCCAAATAATAGCTGTATTTGCAACTAGATCAAAGGCAAATCCTCCACCGAGTACGTTAAACTCAGATCCCAGCCCAAACACTGGATTTCCACTTGTAGTCAAAAGTGCTGCTCCACGTGCAATCTCCATCATTGCTAAAGATGCAATAAAATCAGGTAGTTTAAACTTAGATATCAACAAACCTGTAATCATTCCCATTATACAACCCATAAGAAGACCAACAACAATTCCTAAAACAACTCCACCCATTCCTGTTACTTCCATCGCAATCATAGATGCTAGCATACCAGAAAAGGCCAGTACCGAACCAACCGAAAGATCAATTCCTCCCAACAGGATTACTAATGTCATACCAATTGCAACGATTCCGGGAATCGAAGCCTGTTGTAATAGATTTAAAAAGTTGCTAAGTGTTAAAAAGTTAGGCGATAGAACTGCTGATGTCACAATAAAAATCAGCAATAGTATTACCAAATTGTATTTCTTAAAAAAAACTTGAACATTTTCTGTTTTCATTATCTCGTCCTCCCTACTACTGAAGCGTGTAAAATCTGCTCCTGGCTAAAATTAGATTTGTCTGAAGATAGCACCTGTTTCCCATCATACATTACGTGAATGCTATCGCATATGCGGAGAAGTTCTTGTAATTCTGAAGATACTACCATTACACTCTTTCCTTCTTGTGTAATCTGACGAATCAGTTTATAAATCTCTTCTTTTGCTACTACATCAATCCCCTGTGTCGGTTCATCTAGTAGTAAAATATCACAATCTTGCATCAACCACTTTGCTAATATTACTTTTTGTTGATTCCCTCCTGACAAGTTCTGAGTAACCGTATGAATAGATGGCGTTTTAATATTCATCGTTTTCTTATACTCATCACACTCCGTATTGATGTGCTTATAATTAATCATTCTATTTTTCAAAAACTTACGAATAGAAACCATGGTCATATTTTCCCAAACTGGTAATCCAAGCACTAATCCTTGAGTCTTTCTACTCTCTGGCGCTAACCCTATCTTCTGAGCTATCGCTTCCGCAGTACTTTTGATTTTGACGGGATTGTTATTGAGCACCACTTCTCCACTCTCTATTTCTCGCACACCATAAATACTCTCTAAGATTTCTGTTCGTCCAGATCCAACCAACCCATATAAACCTACAACTTCACCCTTATGAAGCTTTATATTGATATCTTTATTGACATCGTTGTTCAATTCCTTGAGTTCTAGCACAACTTCTGCTGAAATATTGTGTATCTCTCGCACTTCATTTTGCATCTTTGTTAAATCAATTCCTGTCATATACTCAACTAATTTATCTTCATTTAATTCATCTGTGCTCGCACACGCTACAAACTTACCATCTCTTAGTATCGTAATTTTATCTCCGACTTCAAATAGTTCTTCTAAGTGATGAGATATGTAGATGATTGTAATTCCTTCTTTTTTAAGATCTTCGATTACCTTTACCAATATCTTATACTCTGACTTAGACAATGTAGAAGAAGGCTCATCCATTACAATCAACTTGGCATTACAGGCAAGTGCTTTCATAATCTCTGTCAATTGACGTTGCCCAATATTCAGTGAATTCACTGGTGACTTTACATCAATTTTTAAATTCAAGCGATCTACAATCTCTTGCGTGTCGCTATACACCTTATTCCAATCAATCGCCCCACCTTTTTTCTTTGGACAATTATTGATATACACATTCTCGCCAACTGTTAGTTCATCAAACAGAGACAACTCTTGGTAAATTACTGCAATTCCTTCTTTCCTTCTCTTTTCTGTTCCCTTTGGCTTTAATACTTTAGAATCAAAATATATTTCTCCTGAATCTTCTGTATAAGCATTCGACAAGATTTTCATTAATGTAGACTTCCCTGCCCCATTCGCTCCAATTAAACAGTGTACTTCACCTGTTCCAACTGTAAACGTTACATCATCTAACGCGACTACCCCTGGGAATGCTTTGGAGATATTTCTCATTTCAAGAATATTCTTTTGCTTTTCCATCGTACCCTCCTTTAAGTGTTTAAATTCGAGTTTTGTAAAGACCCTTTGTTTAAGATAGCATATCATTCGTCTCCAAGACTGTCAACTAACATATTTGTCAAAATTTGTCAGGTATTTTTGTATTTATTGTATATTTGTTATTTATTTATCATGTTTTTTATTAATTTCAACCAACTTCAGCCCCCTACTCTCCTTTTATATCACTTTATACATATACATTTTGCACAGTAGTTTGTATGTTCACAAACATTCACAAGTGCATCATGTATGCCTCATTTTATATTCTCGTTTTTTTACTATTGACATTTCCCACCACAAATTGTAATGTTATGTAAAATACATTAGCAAAAGTTTGCAAAAATTATAGGAGGGTAATACAATGGGGAATTTACCAGAGAAAATGAAAGCAATTGTGGCTTACACACCTGGCGACTACCGTTTTGAGATGGTAGACACACCTACAGCTGGGGACGGAGAAATGATTTTGAAAGTTGAAGCTTGCGGTGTCTGCGCAGGTGATACGAAAGCATTTGGTGGAGCAGAAAGTTTTTGGGGCGGTAACGGACAGCCTTCTTATATAAAAGCTCCTATGATTCCAGGTCACGAATTTGTAGGTACTGTAGTTGAAATGGGCCCAAACGTAAAGGGCAATTGGAAAATTGGTGACCGTATCTGCCCCGAGCAGATTGTACCTTGTGGCGAGTGTATGTTTTGCACTACTGGAAGACACTGGATGTGCGAAAAGCATGATTTGTTCGGCTTTCAAAACAATGTAAACGGCGGAATGGCTGAATATGTAAAACTCACAAAAGAAGCGTTACCTTACCTCGTGCCAGCCGATATGCCAATCGAACAGGCAGTTCTCATAGAACCATATGGTTGCTCTTTCCACTGTGTAGAGCGCGCGCAAGTTACACCTAGAGATGTTGTTGTTTTATCTGGAACTGGAACTTTAGGACTTGGAATGGTCGGTGCATTAAGAAGGGCTAATCCTAAAAAACTAGTGGTATTAGATTTAAATGATGAAAGATTAGAAAAAGCCAAAGAATTCGGCGCAGATATTATTCTAAACCCTGCAAAAGAAGATGTGGTTTCTATCATCAAGGAAATGACAGGTGGATACGGTTGTGATATCTACATAGAAGCTACTGGTCACCCTTCAAGCGTTACACAAGGACTACAAGCAATTCGTAAAATGGGACGTTTTGTTGAATTCTCTGTATTTGGATCTGATGTAGTGTGTGACTGGTCTATTATTTCCGATCGCAAGGAATTAGATTTATTAGGTGCTCACCTAAGCCCATTCTGCTACGATACGGTAATCGAATGGATTGGTGAAGGAATTCTCCCTACAGAAGGTGTGGTAACCCACAAATATTCTTTGGAAGAATGGGAAGAAGCTTTCCACATAGCAAAAACAGGAGAAAATGGTGCATTAAAAGTAATTTTAATACCATAATGGAGGAGAAAACTTATGCAAAGAATTATGAATGATCCAGATTTCATTGTCGATGAAATGCTGAAAGGATTTTTAAAAACACACAGTGATATTGTCGCTGCTACTGATAATCAAAGAGTGGTAAAATCTACAAAAATGAAACCAGATACTGTAGGCGTAACTACCGGTGGTGGTTCCGGCCATAAGCCCGCTTTCGTAGGATACGTAGGGGATAACATGTGTGATACTGTAGCTGTCGGAGAAATTTGTTCTTCTCCTACTGCAGCCGCCTTCTTAGACGCCTTTAAAGAAGCCGACAAAGGAAAGGGTGTAGCTTGCCTTTACGGAAACTACTCTGGCGATAACATGAATGTAAAAATGGCTGTGAAAATGGCTAAAAAACAAGGGATTGAAGTAAAAACTGTCGTTGCTAACGATGACGTTGCTTCCGCTCCAAAAGATCAACGCGAAAAAAGACGTGGTGTAGCTGGTGAAGTTTTGATGTGGAAAATCGGTGGGGCTAAATCCGCAAAAGGGGGAACTCTTGACGAAGTCATAGCCGCTGCTCAAAAAGCAATCGACCATACACGTAGTGTCGGAATCGGCCTTACACCTTGCACTCTTCCCGCTGTAGGACACCCTAATTTTGAAATCAAACCTGGCACAATGGAAGTAGGTATCGGACATCACGGTGAACCCGGTATAGAAGTGTGCGCATTAGAAACCGCAAAACAAATGGCTAAACGTATGGTTGATATTGTAGTGCCTGATTATCCTTTCGAATCAGGAGACGAAGTAGTTGTACTCGTATCCGGCTTAGGCGCAACGCCTGTCATGGAACTCTACGTGCTATTTGAAGAAATCGATGTATTGTTACAAGAAGCAGGGATAAAAATTCACAGATCTTATGTCGGAAATTATTTTACATCTTTAGAAATGATGGGAGCTACTTTAACTGTAATGAAGCTTGATGACGAGTTAAAAGAATTGATTGATATGCCTGCAAATTCTGCTGGTTTGAAACAATTCTAACGAACGGAGGGATTGATATGACTACATTTAAAAACGCAGGTAGTGGAGCTGTGATTCTATCTGTTGTAAAAGCGATACAAGAAAACCGCGCATACTTAGGAGAAGTGGATGGACTGATCGGTGATGGCGATCATGGCATGAACATGAACAAAGGCTTTACTCTCTTCGAAACTCGTTTCAAAGACAAAGACTTATCCTTCTCTGATTCATTAGACGAACTCGGAAATATTCTTTTCTCTGAAATCGGAGGTTCTATGGGACCAATCTATGGAACCATATTTATGGACATGGCTTCTGCCGGAGAAGAACTCGAAGATATTTCTGTCGAAGATTTAGGAAACATGCTAGCGGCTGGTCTCGCAGGTCTTTGTGACATTGTTGAAGCACGTGTTGGCGACAAAACTCTAGTAGATACATTGAGTCCTGCTGTTGATAGTCTAAAAGCTGCTGCAACTGCACAACTTTCCTTAGAAGAAGCTCTTTCTAACATGAAGACTGAAGCTATAAAAGGAAAAGACTCTACCAAAGATCTAATCGCTAAATTCGGACGTTCCAGTCGTCTAGGTGAACGTTCTAGAGGCGTTTTAGATGCTGGTGCAACTTCTTGTTGTATCATCCTTTGTGCTATGGCAGATGCAATTATAGAACAAACCAAAGAATAGAGGTGTACCTATGATAAGAAAAATCAAACTGACCACTTCTAACGACCTAAAAGACTTTATGAACTTAGCCGTTAAATCCACAATGGATGTAGGTGTTCACACCGATGATAATCAAATCGCTGATGCAAAATCTATTTTAGGGCTGATGGCTATTGACTACAACAAGCCTGTCAAAGTGGTAACTGAAGACATTGACTTTTTAAAAAAACTAGACCAATGGGGGATCGAAGAATGAAAATAGCAATCGGATGTGATCCAAACGCTCAAAGCGTCAAAGAAGAATTAATTGCATACATCACCCAAAAAGGATACGGAGAGATTGTAGATTTTGGGAGTGAAGATCCAATTTATGCACGTGTTGCCACTACTGTAGGCGAATCCGTTGCAACAAAAGAATGTGATAGAGGTATCCTAATCTGTGGAACTGGCATCGGTGTTTCCCTTGCTGTAAACAAGGTAAAGGGAGCCTATGGCGCCTTGCTATCCGACGTCTATTCTGCACAACGCTCTCGCTTAAGCAACGATGCAAACATCGCGTGTTTAGGAGCCTTTACAACAGGGCAAAAGGTTCGAGAAGAAATGATTCACGCATTTCTTTCAAACGAATTTGTTCCTGGGTGCGCCTCTCAAGATAAAGTAGATGCCTTTAGAGAATACGAACAAGAACATTTAGCATAAGCTCGGGCTTCTATGAAGTTGACAATTCTACTCGCCTAGACTATAATACACTTGTCAAGACAACCGAGTAGGTAGCTAGTACCTATCTATCTCAAGTCAGAAATTACTACAAAAGTAGTCGCTATCTTTTCCCAAGATGTTACGAGCGACTACTTTTTGCGTGTATCATAAAAACTTTTTACTAGTGAAATGATTGATATTACCACAAGCACAAATGTAAATAGATTATCATATGTAACATACATAAAAGCACCACCCCTTTCACAATACTTCGAAATAGATGGACGCGCCCCTCAGTTGCCTAGAAAAATATATTTTAGTTTATTTGAATTTTATTTTGAATTTTAGAATTTTTAGATGTTATCGATCATTAACTTACCGAGAAAATATGATTTGTTCTTATTATACTATATATTTAGCAAAATTCCAATAAAAAAACATTTGTCTTGACACCGCACACATCTTGCTGTAAGATAATAAAAAAACAAGAGGAACTACTGATACACTCTCTTGTTATAACTACATTTAAAAACTATGATGAGAAGAGTAATCTAATTCAGAAGTTTCAGAGAGCTGTTGTGTGGTGCGAAACAGTACGGAGTTTTAGAGGAAGAACATCTCGGAGTCGCTAACCAAAAGCATTTGCAAGTAGGCTTAGACGTAACTAGAGCGTTAATCTAGTAGGCATCGATTTTATTCTGTGCTGATTGAGAGGGTTTTTATAAACCTATCTGGGTGGTACCGCGGAAGAACTTACGACTTTCGTCCCTATTATTGGGATGGAAGTCTTTTTTATGTCTTCAATATAGAAAGAAAGCGAGGAAAGAATAATGTTAAGAACAATTTATTGTGGAAAAACAAGCGAACAGCATATAGACTCTCAAATTACTGTCTGTGGCTGGGTTCAGACAAAGCGTGATATGGGTGGAGTCATCTTTATTGACTTAAAAGATAGAGAGGGAACTCTTCAAGTGGTATGTGATGCTAATAATATGAGCAATGAAGATTTCTTAAGCGTAGAAAGTTTAAAAAATCAATCTGTAGTTCAATTTACCGGAAAAGTGAGACTTCGTGACGAGGATACTATCAACGAACGAATTGCAACAGGTACAGTAGAACTATTTGCCGTAAAAATCAAAGTACTCTCGCAAGCAGAACCTTTGCCGTTTTCGTTAGATGATGATATCAGCGTGCGAGAAGATTTGAGATTAAAATATCGATTCTTAGATGTTCGCCGACAAGAATTGTTCCAAAACCTAAAGTTCCGACACAAAGTACAAAAATTAGTGCAAGATTATCTAGATAACGAAGATTTTATAGCCGTTGAAACACCGATGCTCACCAAAAGCACACCGGAAGGTGCTAGAGACTACCTTGTACCTAGTCGTGTACACAAAGGTACTTTCTATGCATTGCCTCAATCACCTCAAATATTCAAACAACTCCTTATGGTAGGTGGTTTTGACAAATACTATCAAGTGGCTCGCTGTTTTAGAGATGAAGATTTGCGCGCGGATAGACAGCCTGAATTTACACAAGTCGATATGGAGATGTCTTTTGTAGAACAAGAAGACATTCTTGTGCACTTAGAAAACCTATTCAAATATGTATTCAAAGGCGCACTAGACATCGAATTTGCTGAACCATTCCAAAGAATCACGTGGCACGAAGCTATGGATCAATACGGCAGCGATAAACCAGACCTTCGTTTTGATTTACCGATTGTAGACCTTACTGAAATTGCAAGAAGTTGTGACTTTACTGTTTTTCGTAGTGTAGCCGATGATGGTGGTTTTGTCCGGGCTATCAACGTCAAAGGATGGGCTGATTATAATCGAAGCGATGTAGAGGATTTAACCCACAAAGCGATTTCCTATGGTGCAAAAGGAATGGCTTGGATTGCCATTCGCCCAGATGGGGAAGTATACTCTATCTTAACAAAATTTTTATCACAAAAAGACATCGATGCCATTCTTCACGCTATGGATGCAAAACCAGGAGATTTTATTCTATTTTGTGCTGATAAATTAGATGTAGTTCGCAAAACACTCGGCACACTTCGCCTAGATATCGGTGACAAATTGGGGCTTCGAAAGAAAGATGAATTCAAGATGTTAATTGTTACTGATTTTCCTCAGTTTGAGTATTCCGAAGAGGA
Organism: uncultured Lachnospiraceae bacterium; assembly: GCA_964369425.1. Classification (GTDB taxonomy): domain Bacteria; phylum Bacillota; class Clostridia; order Lachnospirales; family Lachnospiraceae; genus CAUPWF01. The sequence goes on along the minus strand of CAYJGW010000033.1, from coordinate 17,335 downwards.
AGAACGTTTTATCGCAATGCACCACCCATTTACCATGCCATACGAAGAAGATGTAGCGTTCCTGCTTTCCGACCCAGGTCGAGTGCGTGCGCAAGCCTATGACATCGTTCTTAACGGAGTGGAACTCGGCAGTGGTAGCATTCGTATCTTTGATAAAGATGTACAAAAAGAAATGTTTTTAGCTCTTGGATTTACACAGGAGCAAATCGATGAACGGTTCGGGTTCATGGTTGATGCATTCAAGTACGGCACTCCTCCGCATGGTGGATTTGCCTTTGGCCTAGATCGTTTAGTTATGCTCATGGTTGGTGCTTCTTCTCTAAGAGATGTTATCGCCTTCCCTAAAATCAAAGATGCTTCTTGTGTAATGACACAAGCACCAAGCACTGTAGATGACGAACAATTAGAAGTTCTAGAACTAGGACTTACCGATCAGGGCCAAGAAGGAAAAGCGACCAGAAAGAAAAAATCAAAAAAGATTGACGTAAATAATGTCGCTCACCTTGCCAGACTTACACTCACCCCTGAAGAAAGCAAGGTTATGGCACCTGAGATGGAAGCAATCATCGATTTTGCTAACCAATTGAGTCTAGTAGATACAGACGGTATTGATATTACAGCTCACGTGGTTCCTATGGAGAACGTATTCCGTCCGGACTCTGTTGACCATTCCAATAACAGAGAAGAACTTTTAAGCAATGCACCTACAAAATTTGAAGGATATATCACTGTACCAAAGGTACTAGAATAGGAGGGAAAGAACATTGGATTTCAAAAAACTTACACTGGCAACTCTACAGACAAAACTTTCTAACAAAGAAATTTCTTCTGTAGAGCTTACCCAATCATATATAGATCATATCGAAGCAAGAGACAGTGAAATCGGAGCATACATCTCCTACAATTTCGAAAACGCGAAATCTACTGCTCAAAAGATAGACAAAAAACGACAACGAGGAGATGATTTATCGCCACTAGCTGGTATTCCTTGCGCAATTAAAGATAACATCTGTACAAGAGGTATCCCTACCACCTGTGCTTCTAAAATGTTAGAAGACTTCATCCCTCCTTACGATGCTCACGTCATGGAAAAATTGAACACTCAGGATATCGTTATGCTCGGAAAACTCAATATGGATGAATTCGCTATGGGGTCTACAACCGAAAACTCACATTTTAAAGTGACCAAAAACCCTAGAAATGAAAGCTACGTTCCTGGCGGAAGTTCTGGTGGTTCTGCTGCTGCCATTGCAGCCGACGAAGCAGTCTTTACCTTAGGCTCTGACACAGGCGGTTCCATCCGTCAACCTGCTGCATTTTGTGGTGTTGTTGGAATGAAACCAACCTATGGTACCGTTTCACGTAATGGGTTAATCGCATTTGCCTCTTCACTAGACCAAATAGGTCCACTTACAAAAGATGTGCGCGATAACGCACTTGTTCTTAATGCCATCACAGGTTATGACAAAAAAGACAGCACTTCTATCAACAAAAACTATGGAGATTTTACAGTCGATATCGGAAGAGGTGTAAAAGGGATGAAAATTGCTTTGCCAAAAGAATACTTTGGTAAAGGTATCTCAGATGAAGTACGCCAAGCCGTTTTAGAGGCAGCAAAAGTATATGAAGAACTAGGGGCAACCGTTACTCAAGTATCTCTCCCTTCCTTAGACCTTGCACTTCCTGCCTATTATGTAATCTCTAGTGCCGAAGCATCTTCTAACCTAGCTCGCTTTGATGGAATTCGCTACGGTTATCGAACCGATAACTTTACCGACTTAGAAGAACTGTACAAGAAATCTCGTAGTGAAGGATTTGGAAAAGAAGTAAAACGTCGCATTATGCTTGGTTCATTCGCCCTTAGCTCTGGATATTATGACGCTTATTATAAGAAAGCATTACAGGTGCGTACACTCCTTATGCAAGACTTTGCAAAAGTGTTCGAAGAATATCAGTGTATCTTATCTCCTGTAGCACCAACCACTTCCTATAAAATAGGAGAAAAAAGCGAAACACCACTTGAGATGTATATGGGAGATATCTGCACTGTTCCAGTCAATATCGCTGGACTCCCTTCCTTATCGTTGCCTTGCGGTGAAAGCAAGAAAGGTCTACCTATCGGAATGCAACTCATCGGCAAAACATTTAGCGAAGCCACATTATATCGAATTGGATATGCTTACGAAGAGGTAAATGGTGCATATCACATCAACAAGGCGCAGGGAGGATTGATAAAATGATTAAAAATTATGAAATGGTCATCGGTTTAGAAGTACACTGTGAACTGAATACCAAAACTAAAATTTTTTGCAGCTGCCCCACGACTTTTGGTGCAGAACCAAATACACAAGTTTGTCCGGTCTGCTTAGGCATGCCTGGTACATTACCTGTACTCAATGAAGAAGTTGTAAATTCAGCTATCAAAGCCGGTCTTGCAACCAATTGTGAAATCAGCAGATTTTCAAAACAGGATAGAAAGAATTATTTTTATCCCGACCTTCCAAAAGCTTACCAAATCTCGCAATACGATTTGCCACTTTGTTATGAAGGTCACCTCGATATTGAAACCGACGATGGTAGCAAAAGAATCGGTATTACAAGAATCCATATAGAAGAAGATGCTGGTAAACTTGTTCACGACGACTCGCAAGGAACGATGATTGACTGCAATCGTTGCGGAGTTCCACTCATAGAAATTGTATCAGAACCTGACATAAGATCTGCCAAAGAAGCGGTGGCCTACTTTAAAAAATTGCGTGCAATTCTTCTTTACACCGGAATTTCTGATTGTAAAATGAATGAAGGCTCCCTACGCTGTGACGTAAACTTATCTGTCCGCAAACAAGGGGAAGAAAAGTTTGGAACTCGTACCGAGATGAAAAACCTAAACTCCTTCCAATTTATTTTAAAAGCAATCGAGTATGAATACAAACGCCAAGTAGAAGCAATTGAAAAAGGAGAGGAAATCATACAGGAGACCAGAAGGTTTGACCAGGCAAGCGGAAAAACTTTTTCCATGAGAAAAAAAGAAGACGCGAATGACTATCGCTACTTTCCAGACCCAGACCTTGCACCGATTATTACCTCTAGCGAAAAGTTAAAAGGTCTTCAATCCGCAATACCAATGCTACCAGATGCAAGAAAAGAACTCTATATCACTAAATATAGCCTTACTTCTTACGATGCTGAACTTATTACAAATGATATGGATATTGCTAACTATTTCGAAAACGCTACAAAATATACTAAGCATACAAAAACTCTTGCTAACCTACTGATTAGTGAAGTGTTCAAGTTATTAGAAGGAGAGGAAGATACTCCAAAACTTACACCTCAAGTACTCAGTGCAATTGCAGAACTACTCGGTACCGACTACATCAACAGCAGTGTTGGAAAGAAATTGATTAAAGATTTATGGAACAACGATGCCATAACAGATGTGAAAGCCTATATCGATACTCATGACATGGCGCAGATTAGCGATCGCATTGTACTAGAAGGGTACGTGAAAGAGATTCTTGCTAAGTCAGAGAAATTAGTAGCTGACTACAAAGGCGGAAAGACCAACGCTTATAAATCTATGGTAGGTCAAGTAATGGCCAAAACTAGCGGAAAAGGAAACCCTGTAATTATCAACGAAATTATTTTAGAACTATTAGATAATCTTTAATCTTACTCATGCAAAAGAAGGAGTTTTTATCACCTCCTTCTTTTTGCTTACCTATCATTTCACTTATCATCCCATAATCAGAAAACACCTCTTAGTGGGTAAACCCATATGCCTTAATCTCTCGCTCCCCTTTCCACTTTTGTTCCTCTAACACTTGTATCGCCTCTTTTATATCTGTCACCAACTGCTCTGCCATATCTTTTCCCAAGTCTGCTCTACACACCACTCTCTGAATCACTACGGTATCTAAGTTAGCTGGAAGCGGATAACTTGGAACTTGCCATCCCCTCATAAGCAACCGATCTGACAGATCATACAAAGTCCACGACCTGTCATCCCTTTCCTTTAACGTGTAGCATACTATCGGCAAATTATCTCCATCATTTATAATTTTGCAGTCTTAGGATATTCAGACTTGTCTATTGCATTCTTCTCTAATGTACCCGCCATTAACTCAATCGCTTCATCTTCCATGTACGTTTGACAAAATGTCGCAAGATTCATTCGCGCGTTCCCCTCATCTAACAAGAAGTCTTTAATCATCCTCTTTGCCAATCTAGGATCAATCGAATCCTTTGGCATCTTCGTCTTCGCCATCTTTTGTCTTACTATTCTCTTTATTATCTTACAATTATAACAGCTTTTCTGCTTTTTGTCCTCGTCTTTACAAAAACTAGATATAGAGATATAATATTTCTCATATGAATAGATTCAACCACGTAATACAACCCCAAACTAAGGAGCGTTAAAACATGAAAAAAAATTTAAGCTATCTATTGGCAATCAGTGTTTTCACCGTACTGATTGCTTTGGCACTGATGTTTACCATCCCCGATCCAAAATACAATTTAATCTTTGCAGACTACAATTTAATTTTAGACGGCTTTATCGGCACTGTAGCGATTAGCCTACTAACACTTGTCGCTAGCATGATATTTGGCTTTGCCTTATTTTTAGCAGAAAAATCTCAATTTTCCATCGTTCGAGCTTTTTCAGTTGTGTTCAATGAAATTATTATGGGAACACCTTTATTGATTATGATTTTTCTTGCCGTATATGTAATCGGCGATGTTCTCATCATTAATAATAAGTTTGTACTTGGAGTATTTGCTCTAACCTTATACATGTCCCCGTATCTAGCAAACGCCTACAAAACTGCAGTCGCAGTTGTAGACGATGATCAGTATACAGTTATGAATCTGTATAATTTTTCATGGTACCAAAAATATCGCTATATCATCATTCCACAAATGATAAGACCGCTTTTACCTTCACTAATCAACAACCTATCTAGCATAATAAAGGGATCTGCATTGCTAAAAATCGTCTCGATAACCGAAATTTCCTATGCATTAACAGTAATTTCCAATAAGAATTGGACTGCTATCGAAAGCTATTACGTGATGTGGATTCTCTACCTAATCATCACAATACCTTTATCTTTACTAGCCAAATACATCGCAAGGAAGGTGGCATAATGGATATATCAATCAAGAACCTAACGAAACGTTATGGTACACAGACAATCCTAAATAATATCAGTTTTCAACTGACTCAAAAAAACTCCATTGGAATTATCGGAGAATCAGGCTGTGGAAAATCTACGCTATTAAGGCAATTAGCCGGAATCGAAACACCTGATTCAGGAGAGATTTTAATCAATCAACTTTCACCTATTGTTGACACAAAAATCTTTAAAGAAAAAATTGGTGTGGTTTTTCAAAAACACAATCTTTTCCCACACTTAACCATTAAGGAAAATATTACGATTATACTTCATAAAATCAAAAAAATGAGCTTACATGATGCAAATGTTATTGCCGATAACTTGTTAGCACAATTGTTCATCACTAATGAAGCCGAAAAAAAACCTAGTGAAGTATCCGGCGGTCAAGCACAACGCGCTTCTATTGCAAGGGCATTATCCACTAACCCAGAATTAATCTTTCTTGACGAACCCACTGCTGCACTTGACCCCTTATTAACCGACGAGGTATTAAAAGCTGTGACAAGACTTAAAAACGATGGTAGAAACTTTATCTTCGTGACACACGAAATTGCATTCCTAAAAGAGTTTGCCGACTACATCTTCTTTTTAAAAAATGGTGAAATCTGTGAAACTGGCGACATTAACTGTCTTCAAGATCCAAAAACACCAGAACTTGCAGAGTTCTTAAAACTCTATTAGTAGCTATTTAGTCCTGCAACTAAATAGCTACGTGTACAAAAAAGTCAACTAGCAAGGGAGTATCCACTCTACTAGTTGACTTTTTTATTTTTCTATCTAACAAAATTGGTTCGATGGGTTTGCTCCGCTATCGGCACCTCTATTCCACTTTCTTTCCCTGCCTCAATACATTTCAAAAGCCAAGCCATGTTTTTTGCGCCATTTCGCATTACCTGTAAACCTTCTAAGTCTTCTTCCACATCTTTTTCTGTCATTCCATGTACCATATTCCAATAAGTAGAAGATACCACTGGCATTTGCGCAATCGTAAAATACTTATTCATCACATCAAAAGATGCTGTTGTTCCCCCTCGTCTCGCCGAGAGTACCGCCATACCAGGCTTATGGGCAAATGCCGACGTCCCAGCATAAAACACTCTATCTAACAAAGAAAGAATTCGTCCGCTTGGATGGGCATAATATACTGGCGAACCAAATACAAATCCATCTGCACTTTTTGCCTTTTCAATAATTTCATTTACAATATCATCTTTAAACACACACCCATCACTTGATGTGCGACAGGCTCTACAATCTACACAGTCTCTAATTGCCGCCTTTCCGATTTGGATAATCTCCGTCTCTACCCCTTGCTTTTCTAATTCACTAGCAACTTCTGTTAACGCACGCGCTGTGCATCCAGATTCTCTAAAACTTCCATTTATTAACATTACCTTCATCTTGGCTACCTCCTTTTTCTTCTAAACATTATACCATCTCTAGCCTCAACATATTACATTTTTTTTACAAAAATAGCAGCAACCTCACAGTCGCTGCTATCTCTATTTCACACTATCTTGCATTATGCCTTTGAAGCGATTCTTCCATCTTCTTCATCATCACTGCTTTTCTTTCTAATAAAGAACATGATAACCACTTGTACAATTACAACGATTGCAAAAACAACACTGTAAATATCAAAGATAGACATCGGTTGTTTCATATCTTGAGTAAGCAAAAATAGAATGATATTGAATATACCTAATAACGCTAATGTTACACTGGTTAAGATTCTTCTCTTACGCTTTTGCTCTTCCTCTTCTTCACTATCTTCCATCTCATCTTCGTCTTCTCGTCTTCTTGCCCTTACAACTGCATATCCGATAGCTAATACCACTGCTGCAATAGTCATGATTAAATCAAATAGACTCCACGAACCTTCAATTATATGGAATTCTCCCATTGATAATGGCACTCCATCATCTACAACCAAAGTAGTTTCATACACCTCTCCGCCTGTTTCTACACGAATTGTATGTTCTCCATTTGAAAGTGTTGCAATGTACTCTGGACTGATTACAAGATTTCCACCTTCATCGATTGTATAGTCATCTTCTCCTAAATCATTTCCATCTACTTGAACATTTTCAAAATCGCCATTGTCCACGATAGGTGGAATTACAATTTCTTCCTCTCGGTCTGAATCAGCGTTGCCTTCACCCTCTAATTCTTCATCTGCCACATCATCTTTTGCATCATTTTCTGTTTCATCTTCCACATCGCCTTCTGCCTCATCTTCCGGAGTTGTCTCTGGTGTTGGTGTTGGTGT
>CAYJGW010000033.1:0-9789 GCA_964369425.1 uncultured Lachnospiraceae bacterium | reverse complement strand
CCACATCGCCTTCTGCCTCATCTTCCGGAGTTGTCTCTGGTGTTGGTGTTGGTGTTGGTGTTGGCGTCGGTGTTGGTGGTATTGCAGTAAAATTATATGTGTATGTTGGTTCCACTTTTGTAAATACCATTACCAGTGGCGGTTGCGCATCCCAGGCTCCTGAAGTTCCTGCAAATCCTGCATTTGGTTGCATTCCTGTTGGTACATTCAATGTTGCAATTGCTGTTGGATTATTCGAAGGCTGTCCATTTAACTTAAATGTAATCCATTCTTCTCTCACTTCTGACGAACCAGTTCCTGCCCATGTACCATTTTGCACTCTGTAGGTGATTTTCGTCTGATACCTATCATCGATACCATCATTATTCTCATCATCTCCCCACACTGCATATAGCACCACTACCTTGTTTGCCGTTGCAGACAAGTTCTTTATTTCTTCCGCATCTTTAAACTCAGGGTCTACAGATGTCTCATCTTTGCTCCATCCTAGGAATACTTTTCCTTCTTTCGTATACTGATTCACATCTAATTTTTCTGGTTTATCATATTCGAAATCTTGATTCGGCATCGTTCCTTGACCATCGTTTGAATCAAATGCAACTCTATAGTGATTTGCTACATACTTTAATGTATATTCATCTAGTAGCTCTTCTTTTGTAACCTCTCCTGTCGGTGGTTCCTCTTCCCATGTTGCTGTATAACCTACCTTTGACTCACCCTCTGGAATATTTAAGCTTCCTGTTGCAGTTGCATCTACAGATGGTTTATTATCTTTCTTAAACGTCACTACATCCGTTTTATCTTCAGGTGTATTGTCATTCCATCTTCCACCCTCTACTTTAAACGTAACTTCTTTTTGGTACTTGTCTGCAACTCCATCCCCAACAGTCTTTTCATCATCGTCTTCATCTGGATCTGACAAGGTATCCTCTTCCCATGTTGCTGTTAATGTCTTAGATTCTTCCTCATACTCATAACCAGTAAAGATACTCCCTTCTTTTTCTGGTGCTGGGATAACGGTATCTTGCGTAATTGTCTGTTCCTCTTTTGGCTTACCATCCGCATTATCTATTGTGATTTTTCCACCATTTTCAATTTCAAAAGAATCCTCTGGTAAGATCCCACCATCCACATCTGGTGTTCCTGGATACGTTACTACCCTCAATTCACCAAACTGATGGATATAGGTAAGCTTATCTTCTGTATATTTCATAGTAGCTGGTGGTTCAGGTACCCAGTGTCCAGATGTTGAGGCATATCCTGGGTCTGCCTTCATACCTACCGGTCTCTCTTTTAGCGTTGCTTCAGCTTCTTTATCGTTGGATAACTCCTCATCCAAGTAGAATGTAATCCACTCTTTTTTTGGTTCTGCTCCACCTTCTTTCCACGTTCCATGTTGTACTTTATAAGTTACTTTCTTCTGGTACTTATCATCAATACCATCCTCGTTCACATCATCCGCCCATACTGCGTATAGCGATACTATCTCACCTGCAGTTGATGTCCAGTTCCTCACTTCTTCATCTTTAAACTCAGGCTCTATAGCAGTATCATCTTTACTCCATCCCAAGAATACTTTCCCATCTTTTGTAAAAGTATTTTCCGCCAACGCTTGCTCGTCGTCGTATTCAAAAGCTTGATTCGCCATATTTCCCGTTCCACCATTCGCGTTAAAATTAACTTGATATGGATTTGGAGCAAATGTTAGGGTATATACATCTTGGAATGATTCCATTGTTCCAGCAGTTGTAGGTAACACAGGACTCCAAGTCGCAGTATATCCGGTTTTTGTCTCCCCTGTTGGTACGTGTGCAAGCGTTGCTGTTCCTGTCTTAGAATAAGTTCCTTCCGCATTCTTAAATGTCAGAACTTCTGTTAAAGCTGTGTTGCTATTATTACTCCATTTACCATTTTCAACCTGATACGTAATCAACTTTTGATAGATATCTGGAATTCCATCCTTATTTTCATCAACAATCTCGCAACCTGATACTGTAATTTTGACGTGATCGTACGCTTCATGTGCATGATTGTTAAAATCTGGCACCGTTCCTGTATACCGTATCAACGGATCAGCATCATTTGCAACCAATATCTCCACCGTTTCAGCATTTTCATTGACTGCCATAGTTCCCTTAACCGCGACATTAGTACCTTGAAGTTTTGCCGAACCGCAAGTCACAGTAAGATGTCCATCTATTGCATACCCTTGACCTCTTGTAATTACTTTTAAATTTCCTCCATTTACCGTTACGCTACCACTTATTATTGAATGAGTACTCACAGATCGAACCTCAACATTACCGCCTGTTATGGTCATGGCCCCCATTACACCCATTCCATTAACAATATTGATATTCAAGCTTCCACTTCCACTAATTTCGACACCTTGAACTGCCATAATTCCATTTACAGTTCCACCCTCAGCAGAAATTGTATTTGTTCCTTTTAATACAATCTTACTTTGTTCCTGTAACTTTATTGCAGTTCCATCAGTGGACATATCCATACTTGCATTATTCAAAGTAATAGTCTTACTCACCGAATCATAGGATACTGTCCCATCGTCTAGCACATCTCCTTTGTTTAGCTCTGTTACTTTCTTTCCCATAATAGTTGGATAGTTTGCTTCATTTACCGATACCGCTTCTGGTATATCAGCTACTGGTGCTGCTGCAAAATCTGCTGTTGGCATCATTCCAAGTGAAGCTACCTGTAGTTTGGTTGCACCTTCTTTTGTTATGCCCTCTTTTGCTTCACTCTCACTTGCCTCTTCCTCTACGGCCTCTTTATCCTCTAATGTTTCATCTGCCGACTCTTTTTCTATGCTTTCCTCAACTTCTCCTTCGGCTTTTTCTTCCACAACTTCGCTTTCTTCTGATTCTGAAGTTGCTATGACTTGATCTGGCTCTTGCGCATTTACGGTTCCTAATGTTTGTATGACAAGACCAAAAACCAATAACAATGTTACAAGTTTTTTGGTTACTTTCATTTTCATCCTCCCTATATACTTTTTTCTACAAATTTCCTGCTTATATGACATAAATATTATCACAACCTCTTTTATTTTTCAATACATTCACATGATTCCAATCCATATTTTACCATTTTAAGATTCTGTTAAGCATTTATATGTTACTTTTTTTCATTTTTCGCAAACCGAACAAGTAACCTCTCATTTACTATTTACAACATTTTTGTTCAAAAAAAAGAGATAGCAAAGATTTCTTTCATCTCTGCTATCCCTTTTCACTTGACTTTATGCAATTTCACTACGCTTTCGTAGTCACTTGTCTATCTTCTTCCTCATCATTATTCTTCTTTCTAACAAAGAACATAATAACGATTTGAGTAAGTACGATTAATCCAAATACTATACTATAGATATCAAAGATAATCATCGGTTGTGTCATATCTTGTGTCAAAATAAATAATACGATATTGAACACGCCTAGTAATCCAAGCACTATACTCGTAACAATTCTTCGTTTATGCTTCTGCTCTTTTTCTTCTTCGCTTTCTTCCACGCTCTCATCTTCGTCTTCATCGTCCTTTCTCTTCCTTGGTCGAATCACTGTATATCCTAATACTAAGACTACTGCTGCAATTGTCATAATAAGGTCAAATAAACTCCATGATCCAGTAACTTTTTGGAAGTCTCCCATAGAAAGTGGCACACCATCATCCACTACTATCGTAGTTTCATATGCTTCTCCACCTGATTCTACTCTAACTGTATGCTCTCCATCTGGAAGTGTTGCAATATAATCTGGACTAATCACAAGATTTCCATCTTCATCAATAGAAAAGTCCTCTTCATCCAAGTCGTTACCATCCACTTGTACGTTGTCTATATCTCCACCGTCTGGTATTGGTGGTATTACCACTTCTCCTTCTGGCTCACCTTCCTCTTCTTCATTACCATCTGGGGTTGGATCTTCGCCCTCTTCCTCCTCTGGCGCCGGATCCTCTTCCTCAACTTCTGGTGTTGGTTCTGGCGTTGGTGTTGGGTCTGGTGTTGGTGTTGGATCCGGTGTTGGCGTTGGTGTCGGTGTTGGCGTTGGCGTCGGTGTTGGATCCGGTGTTGGCGTTGGTGTCGGTGTTGGGGTTGGATCCGGTGTCGCTGTTGATAACTCTTCAAAACTAAATGTATATATCAAAATATCTTTTGTGAACGCTACCGTATTTGGTGGTTGCACATCCCATTTACCTGATGCATTATCATAACCTGTATTCGCCACCATTCCTGTAGGTGTCTGATTCAATGTAGCTACCGCTTGCGAATCATTAGACACTACACCATTTAACTTAAATGTAATCCATTCTGTTCTTTCGCCTGTGGCTGGTTCATTTGCCCATCTACCATTTTGTATACGATAAATTACTTTTGTTTGATATCTGTCATCAATGCCATCATTGTTCTCATCATCTGCCCATACGGCATATAACGTCACTTTACCATTATTATCCGTTGTCAAATTCTTGACTTCTTGTTGATTTTCATAAGTGAACTCTGTTGCACTTGCATCTTCTGACCACCCCAAGAATAATTTTCCTGGATAGCTATACTGATTATCATCCAATTGCTCTGCTATATCATACACAAACTCTTGCTCGCCCATTATGCCTTGTCCACCATTTGGCATAAACTCAACTACATATTTATTCGCTGTGTAAGTTAATGTATAAGAATCTTCTAGTTGATCTTCTGTTACTGACCCAGTTGGTGGAACTTTATCCCATGTTCCTGTATAACCTGGGATAACTGCACCTGTTGGTGGCTTCAAGATACCTGTGGCATCTTTGTCATTTGATGGTTGTCCCTCTTTTTCAAAAGTCACAACATCTGTCTTTGTTCCAGTTCCTCCATCTTCCCAAGTACCACCAACAACTTCAAAAACAACTTCTTTTTGATAAACATCTGGTACTTCATCTCCTGGATTTTCTGGATACTTATCCTCATCTGGATCTTCTAACTTATCTGCTGTCCACACTGCATATAAGGTAATACTTCCACCTTCTGTAGCCACTAAGTTTTCTACAACTGCTTCATCACTATACGTTGGAGTCTTCGCTGTTTTATCCGTAGCCCATCCCAAGAAAATGAATTCACTCTTAGAAAATGTATTTTTGCTTAATGCTTTTTCTTCATTAAATTCAAATCCTTGATTCTCCATCGTTCCTGTTGTTGCTTCATTACCATCAAAAATTACTATGTATGCACCTTTGACATATTCAAATGTGTAGCGGATCTCCGCTGTAGTATATTCTACAGTTCCTGTTGGGATTGCCCCTTTCCACGCTCCACTTGTATAGCTTGCATTTGGAGTCATATCATCTGGCACTGTAAATGTGGCTGTACTTCCCTTTGCATTTGAATTTGCTCCTGATGAATCTTTAAATGTTACCACTTCATTTACAGAAGTTGTGCCACTGTCGCTCCATTTTCCATGTACCACATCAAAGTATACAACCTTTTGATACATATCTGGAATTCCATCTCCTGGGTCTTTTCCGTTACCATCTTCATCTTCGTCTTCTAGTTTATCTTCCGCCCATACTGCATATAAAGTAACGGTTTCACCTAGCGTGGTTGTTAGATTTTCCACTTCTTGTTGATCTGTGTATGTTGGTTCTGTTGCATCTTTATTTTCTGACCACCCTAAGAATACTCCTTCTGTCTTCTTAAAAGTATTCGCATTGAGATTTTGCGCTTTATCAAACTCAAATCCTTGGTTTGCCATATCTCCTGAAGTTTGTCCATTGCCGTCAAAGACTACGGTATATGCACCTTTTACATATTCGAATATATAACGTATTTCATCTTTCGTATATCCTACTGTTCCTGTTGGTTCTGGATGATGCCATGCTCCATTGGTATAATACTCGTCTGGAGTCATATTCGTTGGAGTTGTAAAGCTTGCGGTGCTGCCTTCTGCATTGGAAAGATTTCCTTCGGCATCTTTAAATGTCACCACTTCATTTACTACAATTCCATTTGACCCCCAAGTTCCATTTTCCACCTCAAAATGTACGATATTCTGATAGATATCTGGAATTCCATCTCCTGGATCTTCTCCGTTTCCTCCAGCTCCCTCATCTTCATCCTTATCTACCAATACATCTTTTTCCCATACCGCGTATAAAGTAACTATCGCTCCATTTTCCACTGTCAGATTAATTACCGAAGCATTGTCTTTATACTTTACACTTCCCAAAGCTTCTGTTGCCCAACCCATAAAGATATAGTTCTCTGTATCACTTGAGTTCGTAAAATTATTGGTATTTAAGTTCTGTGCATTATCGTAGGAAAATACTTGATTTAGCATCGTTCCTGTTGCTGTCTTTGAGTTTTTATCAAATTTCACTTCATAAGTGTTTGGTTCGAATCTATATGTAAACGTCTTTACATCCTTTGTAAACGATAACGTTCCAGTCGATTCCTCACCAATCCACTCCCCTGTTGAATAGCCTTTATTCGCTATAGGTTCTGGAACTTTGTATGTCGCTTTTGCATCTGCTGCACTCGACGGATTCCCTTCACCATCAACAAATGTTACCCCTCTACTCAGTGTGGTACCTACTTCATCTTTCCAAGTACCATTTTCAACTATATGATTCACGATAGTCTGATACTTATCATCCACACCATCACCTGGCTCATTTGGATCTGTATCTTTATCTGGATCTACAATGATATCCTCACTGGTGCCTGGGCAACCTGCGCTTTCAATCCTCACATGCTTATATTCATTATTTCCATTTCCTAATGAAGTTACATCGCCTTCATAACTCGAAAGATCTTCATTTTCCTTTGCTGCATATACATCATATGTCGTTTCAGCCCCTGCTGTAGGAGATGTTGTAATCGCCCCTCCAACCGCCGTAGCTGTTCCCTTCACATCTAATGTACCACATGTCACTGCTGTTGATACATATACACCAGTCGCGTTCGTACCACTCGCTACTACAGTTGCATTTCCTCCATTTAGAACCAGTGATCCATATAGGGCTGTGACTGGAAATCCTGCATTACTTTTTGAATCCAAAAGTATATTTCCACCAAAAACAACAACTGACCCCGATACAGCCCAACCGCTAGTTGCGATTGCTGTCACATTTACATTCCCACTATAAACTGTCATTGCGCCAACAATTCCATACCCTTCATTGCTTCCTGCACTTGCAGTAATTGTACCAGCTCTTAAATGCACATTTTTTCCTGCGCCTGCTTGTATTGCTGCACTCCGATAAACTGATCCTGCAGAAACGGTTAATCCATCGCCTTCAAGTTCAATCGAATTAGCCGATAAAATTCCACCTCCGGCAGTATTTATCACACTATTGCTACCTTGCAACACAATCTTTGTTGCACTATTCATTATAATTGCTGCCTGTGCAAATTCACCACTTATAGTCGCTCCCTTTAGTGCAATCACTTTAGAGCTATGATTATAGGAAACTGTTCCATCATTAAATACGTCACCTGCATTCTCTCCAGTAACTTGTACACCGCCAATAATTGGATATGTAGGGTCAACGTTTCCCGCTCTAGATGCTCTAGATAACACCGGTGGTGCATTAGCCTCTATTACATTTACCGTTATCGTTGGTAGCACTATCCCTGTCTCTATTCGCAGTGTAGTATCACTTAGCACTGGCTGAAACTGGAATATTCCAACCTCATTTGTAGAAAATTCATCTCCTGACGCCTCTTGCCAAGTTACTTCTACTGTTTGTAACTCGGCTATCGGTGTACTTATTGCGCCTTGCTTATCTGCTACTTTTACTTGAACCGCTGCCGGGAGTTGCACTTCATACACTTCTCCCACTACAGTACTTTGAGTCACAACTGCATCTTCTATTACAAACTCAGTAATCACTCTTTCTGTTGCTACCGCTCCACTTGGTACTCCTACCTGCACCGTTGCAACGCCACCTGCACTTTCTGATGCCGCCTGTGGTGCAGCTTGTGCTACAACTTCCTTTGGAGATTTCGAAACCTCACTTTGGTCTCCTTCTTTCTCCACTCCGTTCGTCTGGTTACTCTCCTCATTATTAGTGTTTTCCGTCTCCGCATTGATGATTTCTACTTCACCATTTTGTTCTTCTGCTGGAATAACTAATACTTCACTTGCATCTTCTGCATATACTATTCCTATCGTTCGAAAGACGAGACCAACCACTAACAATAATGTAACTATTTTTTTGGTCACTTTCATTTTTTTACCTCCAGTTAAATATTCTCGTTAAAAAGTTACTCTTTCCACGACCACATTTTACCATAAAAACTCTTTAAAAAGCAATAAACCTTACCGTTTTCATCCAGTATTTTGCAGTTGTTAAGAAACCCCTAATACTTTCACAAGATGACATATTTATTGCGCAAAATTATTTTTTATGTAACCTTCTTGATTCAAATATTTTCATAAAAAAGAAGCATAGAAACCTTTCTCAAAGTTTCCATGCTTCTCTTATATTTTAGTGGCTTGTCACTTGCTCTTCGTCATCGTCTTCTTCATTGTTTTTCTTTCTAATAAAGAACATAATAACCACTTGAGCGATTACTACCAATGCAAAGATGATGCTGTAGATATCAAATATAATCATCGGTTGTGTCAAGTCTTGTGTGATGATAAATAGGATGATGTTAAATATCGCTAATAATGCTAATACTCCGCTTGTAAGAATTCTCTTCTTATGCTTTTTCTCTTCCTCTTCTTCATCGTCTGCTTCTTCCTCTTCGTCTTCTTTACGCTTTCTTGGTCGAATAATTGTATAACCAATCGCAAATACAACTGCAAGGATTGTCATAATCAAGTCGAACAAACTCCATGCTCCACCTATTCTCTCAAAGACTCCCATAGATGTTGGCACTCCATCATCTACAACTAAAATAGCTTCATAAACTTCTCCATCACTCTCAACTCTTACCACATGCTCTCCATCTTGCAGTGTCTTGATATAATCTAACTTAATGATTAAGTTTCCATTTTCATCAATGGTGTAGTCGTCTTCATCTAATTCATTTCCGTCTACTTCTACTTTATCGAAAGAACCATCATCTGTGATTGGCGGAATTACTAAATCCGATTCATCTTCTGTATCATCGTCTTCTTCGTCGTCTTTATCTTCATCTTCTTCAGATGCATCTTCTTCGTCACTTTCGTCGTCTCCGTCTTCAGTGTCTGGAATCTCAACTGGTGGTAGGATAATTGGGCCATCATTACCACCGTCTCCACCGCCTGTTGCTGGTGGTGTTGTTCCACCTTCATTCCCTCCACCTGTTGGTGGATTCACTGGTGTAGTTCCTGAATCTGTAGAATCCCCTGGATTTGTAACTTCTGGTTCCCAATATGGATATAGAATTACATCCTTCTCTACTGGTGTTCCTTCCTTACCTGGTGTGGTTGGATCATCAAACTCCCATACAATTCCTCCTCCATTTGGTTCGGTTGTCCATTTATCTGGCTCTCCTTTGCCTGTCATTGGATTGTTGTCATCCGGAAGTGTTACCGTATCTTTATCTGGAACATTTTCTTTCGTGTCATGGATATCTCCACCTAAATTCCCATCTTGATCGAATTCAACTTTATGCTCCCAATATGGATATAGAATCACATCTTCCACCACTGGTGTTCCTTCTTTGTCTGGTGTAGCCGGATCATCAAACTCCCATACAGTTCCTCCTCCATTTGGCTCTGTTGTCCATTTATCTGGTTCTCCCTTGCCTATCATTGGATTGTTATCATCTGGAAGTGTTACCGTATCTTTATCTAGAACATTGTC
>CAYJGW010000032.1:0-30038 GCA_964369425.1 uncultured Lachnospiraceae bacterium | reverse complement strand
CGGATATTACAGTTACCAAAACAGAGATTTTTAACGTATCTAGTAACGAAATATCTGAAAAATTGACAAAATAAAAAAGCTTTGATAGAATGAATCGACACAGAGTAGAGAACAGTGCGTAAAGTGTCCTTTGAACGGGGAGTTGTCAAAGGGACGAAAGGTGTAAACCTGCGGTACTATTCTTGCATCCCGCTGTTTTGAATTTGTAGAAGAGTTAGGGACAAGTGTTTTTTGCTTGTCTTTTTTTGTGTCAAATTTTATTTTAAAAGGAGAATGAAAATATGACATCGGCATTATTACAAGAGTTATTAAAGCAACTTGCGGTATTAGGAGCATTGCTTTTATTAGGAATGATTCTTCGGGCAAAGATCCCCTTATTTCGAAAGCTATTATTACCTGCATCTGTGATTGGTGGTGGGATAGGATTGCTATTAGGACCGCTAATGCTTGGAGATTTTGCAGCACTTCCCTTTTCAGAGGAAAGCATTGGAACATGGGCTGCCCTTCCAGGAGTGCTCATTGTGCCAATTTTTGCGTCAGTTCCTCTGGGGAATGGGTTTGAAGAAGTAGATAAAAAAAATAAATCAAGTCTAGGCACGATATTGACTTCTTGTGGATTGTTTAGTGTGATTCGAGAAGTACAGTTGATTCTTGGATTTGGATTTACCGTACTTGTAATGTCTTTATTTCCGAAAACGGATTTATATAGAACCTTTGGGTTTGAGTTGAGTCAGGGGTTTTCAGGAGGACATGGAACAGCAGCAGGAGTTGGTTCTATTTTAAATGGGTATGAACTTGCATATTGGGAAACGGCGCAAGGCGTTGCCACAACATTTGCAACCATTGGATTAATTGGGGGAATGTTACTTGGAATTTGGATTATACATATGGCGACAAAAAAAGGCGAGACTAGAATTTTAAAAAAGCCTGTAGAGATGCCAAAAACATTTGCCTATGGATTTACAAAGAACGTAAATGAACAACCTTCTCTTGGAAGAGAGACTACGAATAATAGTTCTATAGAGAGTTTGACAGTACATTTAGCAGTGATTCTGATTGATTGTGGATTAGCATATTGGGTGGTAGATTTAGCAAAGGCTTATCAAATTCCAGGCTTATCTGCGATTCCTGTATGGTTTGTGGCATTGATATTAATGTATGGAATCAATGCATTGATTAAAGGGTTGAAACTACAGTGGATGTTCGATAAAAGAGTGAAGGCAAAGATTGTAGGAGCAATCTCAGATTTTGCGATTGTGGCAGCCATGGTTAGCATACCAGTAGATGCGATTGTGACTTATATTGTGCCAATTATACTGTTGTCTGCACTTGGTTTTGTGGTGACTTATGTGCTGTGCTTTCCGCTTTACAAAGCAGTTTTTGGGAAAGAAAATTATTATTTTGAACGAGCGATTTTGACATTTGGGGTGAATACAGGAGTGACGATTAATGGTATGATGTTATTAAAGATCTGTGATCCAGAATATGATAGTCCAGCACTGAATGATTTTTCGGTAGCATTTGCGTTAATGTCTATTATTAGCTTATTTACATTTCCTGTTATGTATTCTTTTATACAATCGGGAAGTACCATAGAAAATTTGTTGTTTGCAATATTTACAGCCTCTATTTATATCATAATGACAATAGTTGGCAAGGTGTTGATGAAGAAAGAGAAGAGGGAATCAAATGGTTGATTTAAAGAAGATTGAAGAGGCAACGAGGCTATTATTAGAAGCGATAGGAGAAGACCCTGAAAGAGAGGGGCTAAAAGATACTCCAAAACGGGTGGCAAAGATGTATCAAGAGGTGACGAGTGGATACGATGATGATGCAGCAGAGCATTTATCAAAGGTGTTTAATTCGGATAATACCGACGTGGTGATAGAAAAAGATATTGATTTTTACTCAATGTGTGAGCATCACTTGCTGCCATTTTTTGGAAAGGTACACATTGCATATATACCGAATCAAAAAGTAGTAGGCTTGAGCAAGTTAGCGAGAATCGTAGAGACTTTTGCAAGACGGCTTCAAATTCAAGAGCAGATGTGCAATCAATTGGCAAATTCGATTGAAACAGAGTTAAATGCAACTGGTGTAATGGTTGTAATTGAGGCAGAGCACACTTGTATGACGATGCGTGGGATAAAAAAAGTAGGGACGAAGACAGTAACAGTAGTAACAAGAGGTGAAATCGCTTCGAACCTACAATTACAAAAAAATATATATGATATGATGAGGTAATATGGAAAGAATCGATAAGATATTAAAGCATCCTACTTTTTGTGAAGTGCTAAAACAATTAGAGCAAAGAGAGGTGACTAGAGAGTTTTGTACACATGATATGGATCATTTGTTAGGTGTTGCTAGAATTATGCAGATTCAGGCAATGGAATCGGGGAGCGAAATTCCAAGAGATGTATTGTATGGAGCTGCGCTTTTACATGATATAGGGAAGCTTGAACAATATGAGACAGGGAAAAAACATGCAAAAGTAGGAGCGGTAATGGCAGTACCAATCCTAAGAGAGTGTGGCTATGAAGAGAAAGAAATAGAGGTTATCTGCAAGGCGATTAAAACCCATAATAATACAAAAGAAACGGGAGAGTTAGGACTACTTCTAAGAACGTCGGATAAACTCAGCCGCAATTGCTTTTATTGTAAAGTGAAAGAAGAGTGCAATTGGAGCGAAGAACAAAAAATAAAAACCATTCGAATATAGAGGACACAGGAAGAAAAAAGATGAGAATAGGAAATCGAGAATTTGACATAGAAAACCAATGTTATATTATGGGGATTTTGAATATCACTCCTGATTCATTTTCTGATGGCGGGCTGCATACCAATTTAGATGCAGCCCTTTACCATACAGAGCGAATGATAGCAGAGGGAGCAGATATTATCGATGTAGGCGGCGAGTCGACAAGACCTGGTTATATACAGATTAGCGAAGCAGAAGAGGTTGATAGAATCGCGTCAGTACTAGAGGGGATTCGGGCACATTTTGATGTTCCGATTTCATTGGATACATACAAAAGTGGCGTGCTACAAACAGTGCTACCATATGTTGATATGGTGAATGATATCTGGGGATTGAAACAGGATGAAGAACTGGCTAAGATAGTAGCAAAAGAAGGATTGGCATGCTGTCTGATGCATAATAGAAAAGAAGTAGTGACAGAAAATTTTTGGGAAATATTTCTAAAGGAGTTAGAGGAATCTGTTGCTATTGCAAAAAAGCATGGGATTGCGAAAGATAGAATCATACTAGATGGTGGGATTGGGTTTCAAAAAAGTTACGAGCAGAGCTTACAGGTGATTAATCGAACAGATGAAATTAGAAAGCTAGGATATCCCATTATGTTAGGAACATCTAGAAAAGGAACCCTTGGAAAGATTACTGGAAAAGAAAAAGAGGAAAGAGTGAGTGCCACAGTCGCAACTACAGTAGTAGGAATGATGCGAGGTGCAGCCTTTGTTAGAGTTCATGATGTAGATGAAAATTGTGATGCGATTAAAGTAACAAAATCAATTTTGGAGGAGAAGTTATGGATAAGATAATATTAAAAGGAGTAGAGTTCTATGGGTATCATGGGGTGCTTGAAAGTGAAAAAGAGTTAGGGCAGATGTTCAGCGTTGACTGTGAATTGAGTCTAGATACAAGCTTGGCAGGTGATGAAATCTTAAAGACAATTCATTACGGAGAGGTAGCACTTGATATAGTGCGTTTTTCAACAACAAATCGCTTTGATCTATTAGAAACCTTAGCGAATCGCTTGGCTTCACATTTATTAATCCGCTATCCATTAGCTGATAAAATCAAAATTACAGTGCACAAGCCACATGCTCCAATTCCTACAAAGTTTGAAGATGTATCTTTAACAGTTGAGCGAGGATGGATCACGGCATACATCGGACTTGGCTCTAATCTAGGAGATCAAAGGGCGAAT
Organism: uncultured Lachnospiraceae bacterium; assembly: GCA_964369425.1. Lineage (GTDB taxonomy): Bacteria > Bacillota > Clostridia > Lachnospirales > Lachnospiraceae > CAUPWF01. The sequence goes on along the minus strand of CAYJGW010000032.1, from coordinate 26,088 downwards.
ATACAGATATTTATTGATCAAGTGGAAGAGAGTGAAGAGGTGCAACAAATCACATTGTCATCCTTTATAGAGACAGAACCCTATGGTGTGCTAGATCAACCTAATTTTTTAAATGGAGCGATGAAGATACGTACCATTCTCACACCTATTGAATTGTTGCGCTTTTGTCAAAAAGCAGAGCAAGCAGCTGGACGTGTAAAGAAGCGACATTGGGGAGAACGAACCTTAGATGTGGATATCTTAATGTATGGAAATGTTGTAATATTTACAGATGATTTGAAAATTCCACATCCAGAGATGCATCTGCGCGAATTTGTCCTAAAACCATTGGTGGAAATAGAACCATATTTGATAAATTCTTTACGCGGGAAAAATATGACAGAATTATTAAAGGAAAATGAAATGTGTCGAAAATGTAAGTGAAAAATGTCAAAATATGTCGAAATTAAGAAAAAAGAAATAAAAAATATCTTTAAACATTATATAATACTAATACAAAAAAGTTTTGAAAAATGGAGCTGTTGGAGGTAGTAGTATGGTGAAGATTAGAAGGAAAAGAGCGAAGGGCATTGTACTGATACTATGTACAATGCTTATTTTAGTGGTGCCATTTGTAACGGCACAGGCTGAAGAGACAGAAAAAATCAGAATTGGGTATGTAGAGCCAGGAAATCTGATGAGAGATAGTGAGAGTAAAAACCAAAAGGGGTACGGCTATGACATTCTAAAAAAAATAGAAGAGACTAGTGAGTTAGAGTTTGAATTGGTTCCAGTGACACAGCAAGACCCGCTTGATGCATTAAAATCAGGAGAGGTAGATGCAATGGGACTTTATTACAAAAATGAACAAAGAGCATCAGAGTATCTTTATTCGGATATTTGGTACGGAAAAGGGCATGTGTCATTGACTACCAAAGAGAAAGGATTATATTACAATGATCCTCAAAGTTTAGATGGAAAAGTGGTTTCCACTTATGAAGGTAGTTATGCCAATGAGACTCTGGAAGCGTATTGTATTGAGAATGAAATATCTCTAGAGTTTCAGTACCATCCTATCAGTGAGTATATGCACGCAGACGCAGATTTGTATCTTGCATATGGGGATGAAATAATTCCAAGTGGACACCATACAGTTATGAATTTAGGGGTTTATAACTTGTTTTTAGTTTCTAAATATGGAAATGAAGCGATGATGGAAAAGATTGATGAAGCTATGTGGAGTGTGGCTAGAACCGAGGGGAACTTTTTTCTAGAATTAGAAGAGCAATATTTTGGTGGAGACATTGAGATTAACCACAGAACCATTCGAAGAGATGAAGGAGAAGTGTTGAAGCAACGACCACTACAAGTGGGATACTTAGATGCGTATAATCCGATTTCTTTTACTAATGAAAGAGGGGAAGCAGATGGAGCGATGGTAGATGCGATGAACTATCTTGCAAAAGAGTTTGGTTTTGAAGTTGAATATCACCCTTGGCGTATCGATGATGATATAGAAGAACTGGAGCAATTCGATATTTTAATCTCTTTTTATGGAGATTCAGAGAAATATAGCGAGTATTTCGAAATGGCAGAGTCCTATCACGATGTACCGATGTATGCAGTGACTTCACAAGAGGTAGTAGACAAAGGCGGAACAATAACTAATATTATTTCTAATGCACATAAAATAGGAACACTTCCCTATATGGCTTTTGAGGTGGATAAATTTGAAGAAAATTATCCAGATAACGAGCTTGTGATCAATAATGATTGGGGAGTATTACTAGATGAGTATGCAAAAGGTAATTTAGATTTAGTATTATGTACGGAGAGTGCAACTACCTATGCAGAAAAGTATTTAGAGGAAATAGATCCTGTGACCATATCAATAGAAACAGAGTTTCCAATGCAATTTATGATTTCTAAAGACATTGCAGGAGAGTATGTACCAATTTTCAATGTGATGCAAGATAATGTCAGCCACTCGGAATATAGGGCTATGTTAGTAAGCAGTTCGGGTAATGTTTATCCAGAGACTTCTCTGTGGGATGTGATAGTAGATAATTGGTACTATGCAGTAGCAGTAGCAGGTGTGGCTTTGCTTGGATTTTTTTGGTATGCTTATTATGAACAGAAAAAGAAAAGAGAAATTTTGTATACAGCATATAATATTGATGTGCTAACGGGCGTGATGACATCTCCTAATTTTGCAATTAAAGTAATCGAGTCCTTAAAAAGCGCACAACCAAATGAATACGAGATGATTTCACTGGATATAGATTTGTTTAAATCAATTAATTCCTACTTCAGCCTTGAACGAGGTACAGAGATGATCAAAGCATTAGCAAAAGCATTACAAGAAGGACTAAAAGATACATCGGCAATTATTATGAGAAGAACTGCGGATCAATTTCTTATATTTAGAAAAGTAGACGATGGTGGAACGATTAAGTCTATTTATAATAATATTATATTGCCTGAACTTAAAAAAATAGTAGGTGAAAAATATAAGCTAAGTCTTTCTTTTGGTTTCTATACAGTAGTGGATTGTAGTGAAAAAATGAGCGAGATTGTGGGGTACGCAGATAGTGCAAGAGGACAAGGCAAGAGCGTTCACAAAACCACTTTTATTGAATTTGATCAGAAGATGAAGAAAGATTATAGCAATCGCCTCAATGTAACATTCCGAATGGAGCAAGCTATTAAAGATAGAGAATTTTCTGTAGTGTACCAACCCAAAATTGATTTCAAGACATTACAAGTAGGTGGTGCAGAGGCACTGGTGAGATGGTTCCCAAGACTAGGAGATGTGATTTATCCAGATGCATTTATTCCTGTATTTGAGAACAATGGATTTATTGCAGAGTTAGATATGTATGTGCTAGAAGAGGTGTGTAAGTTTATACGCACGAATTATAGGATGTTGAAGATACCGAGAATATCGGTGAACTTATCCGCATGGACGGTATTGGATCCGTATATCACAACAAGAATTATGGGGATTACTGAAAAATATGGAATACCTACACGTGACTTAGAATTGGAAATTACAGAAAGTGCAATTATTGGGGAGGAAACCAACTTTTTAAATAAAGTAAGAGGCTTAAAAGAACTTGGATTTATCATTTCTATTGATGACTTTGGGGCAGGGGTATCATCACTCAATAGATTAAGTGCCATAGATGCAGATATTTTAAAACTAGATAAAGCATTTTTTGACTTGAAAGATCAAGGTGGAAAGAGTACAATCGTGGTAGAGGATGTAATCAAGATGGCAAAACATTTAGATATGCAAATCGTTGCAGAAGGTGTGGAAAATTATGGGCAAGCTTTGTGGCTTAAAAAGCTAGAATGTGAATATGCACAAGGATATTATTTTGAAAGACCGCTGGACGAAGAAAAGTTTAAAGAGTTGTTGGAAAGTAAGAAAGTGTATACAATCTCCTAATTGAGTGCATCTAAATAAAAAGGAAAGAGGGCAAGCAATGAAGATGAATGCAATGACAGACAATTTTGTAATGAACAATGGTGTGAAGATTCCGTGCATAGGATATGGAACATACCAGACTCCGGATGAAGAGATTTGTGTAGCGATGCTAGAAGCGATTAAGGCAGGTTATCGTCACATCGATACAGCAGCTCTATACGGCAACGAAAAAGGAGTGGGAAAAGCTGTAAAAGAATGTGGAATTCCAAGAGAAGAACTTTTTATTACCAGTAAGGTATGGAATGATTGTCGTGGATATGATAAGGCAAAAGCTGCATTTGAAGAATCGATGAAAAAATTGGATATGGAATATCTGGATTTGCTTTTGATTCACTGGCCAGCGAATAAAAAGCAATACGGCGAGGAAGCAAAGTCGTTAAACGCAGAGACTTGGAGGGCATTTGAAGAATTATATAATGCAGGAAAAGTAAAAGCGATTGGATTGAGTAATTTTTTGCCACATCACATAGAAGAATTAATGGAGACTGCTACAATTAAGCCTATGGTAAATCAAATTGAGTTTCATCCTGGTTGGGCACAGCTAGAAGTTGCTAAATATTGCCAAGAGAATGATATTGTGGTAGAGGCATGGTCACCTTTTGGGCGCAAAGATATCATAGAAAATGAGACATTGAAAGAAATAGGAAAAAAATATGGAAAAAGTGTTGCCCAAGTCTGCATGAATTGGATATTGAACCATGGAATTTTACCATTACCTAAGTCAGTGACACCAAGTCGTATGGTAGAAAATACGCTTGTGTTTGATTTCAAATTATCACAAGAAGACATGGATGTTATTGATGCATTAAAAGATTTAGGGGGGCAATGCGCGATGCCTGATGAGGTGGATTTTTAAATAACGTGGATAAAGGGGATAATATGGAAAAAATAGCAAGTTTTTGTGTGGATCATTTGAATTTAAAACCAGGTGTGTATGTTTCTAGAAAAGATAAAAAAGAGGGGATGACAGTTACAACCTTTGATTTAAGGTTGACGCATCCTAATTTAGAACCAGTATTAGATGCAGGTGCAATTCATACAATTGAGCATATTGGGGCAACTTTTATGCGTAATTCGACGCAGAAAGATGATGTTATTTACTTTGGACCAATGGGGTGTAAGACTGGATTTTATCTAGTGATGTTCGGAGATTTGGAATCCAAAGACGTTTTGGAATTAGCAAAAGGGACATTTGAATTCATTGCAAATTATGAAGATGAAATACCAGGAGTCTCGCCAAGAGATTGCGGAAATTACACATTACAAAATAAAGAGATGGCAAAGTACTATGCGAAGAAATACGTAGAAGTATTGCTAGATAATCCACCATTAGTTTACATGGATTAAGAAACGAAAAGTGCAACCAAAAAGCGACCAAAAAGTAACCAAAAAGTAACGGTGATATGCTATACTTGAGTTAGTTGGTGTAGTTTTGCGGTTCCAATGTGCGAAATTGATCAACTTTCTTGTGAATTGAATAAATGAATAATTAAGAGGGAGGCGATTTTCGTCTCCCTCTTATGCTTTTACTAGGATAATTCTTTTAATAATTTTAAAAAGTCATCTATGGTAGAACGTTTTGTAACGAAAGAAGTAACGAAACGTACAGTAGTATGGTTATCATCGTATTTACCTTCGATTTCGTAATAACAACGCTTGTACAATTCTTCGTGGATATGATTTGGTAAGATAACAAAAATCAAGTTGGAATCTGGTTCCACAGCAAACGGAAAACCTAGCTCACGAATACCTTCTTTTAAAACTTTTGCCATTTCATTTGTATGTTTTGCAATATCTAAGTACAGATTGTCCTGCATAAAAGCCTCAAATTGTAGACCGATATAGCGACCTTTTGCCATCAGAGCACCGTTTTGTTTCATAGTATAGCGGACATTGGTTTTTAAGTCATCATTGCAAATCACAAGTGCTTCACCTAATAATGCACCATTTTTTGTTCCACCGATGTAAAATGCATCACAAAGATTAGCGATGTCTGGAAGTGTCATATCATTCTTTTCGCAAGTCAATGCTACCGCAAGACGTGCGCCATCTAGATATAAATATAGATTGTGTTTTTTACAAGTTGCAGAGATGGCTTCTAACTCTTGTTTGGTATAGACAGTACCCATTTCAGTTGCATTTGAAATATAGACAACTTTAGGCATTACCATATGCTCACTCACGTGATGAGCAAGGCATTCTTCTATTTGCGAAGGCGTAAGCTTAGCATCAGCAGAAGGCATTTCGATAACTTTATGACCTGTGGCCTCGATTGCACCAGCTTCATGAACTGCAATATGTCCTAACTTAGGGGAAATAACGGCCTCATATGGTTTCAGGAAAGAAGAAAGTGCAACTTTATTTGCCTGAGTACCACCTACTAAAAAATGTACATCCACATCATCTCTTTGCACAGCCTTTTTGATTAATTCAGCAGCATTTTTGCTATACTCGTCATTACTATAACCAACTTGTTGGGCTTGATTAGTCTCAATCATGCGTTCCAAAATCTTTTCGTGAATTCCTTCACTGTAATCATTAATTAAAAATAACATAAATATCACCTTGTTTTCTTGTTTATTTGGATAAAACCAAGATATATTTTAACACAGAACTATAAAAAAATATAGACTAATAGAAAGATAGAGATTATAATCAAAACAGAATGAATAAGAGGTGTGGAAATAATGAAAATAGTGTATGAAGTAGGAGATATTGTGAGAATGAAAAAGAAGCATCCTTGCGGAAGTTTCGAGTGGGAGATATTACGAGTGGGAGCAGATTTTCGCCTGAAATGTGTAGGGTGTGGTCACCAGATTATGATCGCTAGGAAGCTGGTAGAAAAGAATACGAAGGAAGTTACGAGTGGTCAAAAAATTGAAAAATAGGTATTGACAAGAAAAAGGATTCGTGTATAATGAGATTCAGATAAAGCAAAGGCGCTTAAACGCACAAGCTTTATCTTTTTTTATTTTACAAGAAGAATTTTATAAATTCTCTTGTTTTGCTGAAAAGGAGGGAATATGGATAATTTTGTAATTACAATTGCGAGAGGATTTGGAAGTGGAGGTAAAAAGATTGGAACGATACTTTCAAAAGAATTAGGAATCCCTTGCTATGATAATCAGTTTTATAATATGCTAGAAGATTATTCTGGGTTGAATAGAAAAATGTTTGCAAGCGTGGATGAAAAGTTGAGAGGTCCGCACCTTTTAAGAAAATTAAGAAATTTTCCGACATCGGAATATATAGTATCACCACAAGATAGGGATTTTGTGTCAGATGAAAATCTGTATAAGATACAAGTTCGATTGATAAAAGAGTTAATAAGAGAGCAGTCCTGTATCATCATTGGGAAATGTGCAAATCATGTGTTAAAAGATAGTAAAAATGTTTTAAGCATATACATAGAAGCACCAAGAGATGTGTGTGTTACAAACACAGTTGAAAAGATGGGTGTGACAGAAGAAGAAGCGAATCGTTTGATTTCGAAAACAGATAAATATAGGGCAGAATATTTCAAATATTATTCAGGTGGAAAGAAGTGGACAGATCCAGTGTTGTATGATATGACCATCAATACGGGACGAATAAAAAGAGAAGAAAGTGTAGCTTTAATTAAAGAAGCTTTAAGAATAAAAAAATTAATATAGTTAATGACAAAGGGGTCAATTTTACATGTATGCAATATGTAGGATTGGCTTCTTTGTTTTTATAAAAATCAAGTAAAAGGGAGAGCATTATGAAAAAAAGAGTATGGAAGAGATTGACAACATTGTTATTGACAGGAGCTACATTGGTATCACTTACTGCATGTGGAGGTGGTTCGAAAGCAGAAGGCTCATCAGAAGATACGATTAAGGTAGGGTTATTACACTCGTTGACAGGTTCTATGGCAATTAGTGAAAAGGCAGTACGAGATGCAGAAGTATTAGCGATTGAAGAAATCAATGCAGCTGGTGGTGTGCTAGGAAAGCAGATTGAATATGTAGAAGAAGATGGTGCTTCTGAACCAGCAACATTTGCAACAAAAGCAGAGAAGCTTGTAGATAGTGAAAAAGTTGCGGCAGTATTTGGTTGTTGGACATCATCATCAAGAAAAGCAGTAAAACCTATTTTTGAAGATTATAATTCATTATTGTTCTATCCAGTGCAATATGAAGGTATGGAATCATCACCAAATATTGTATACACAGGAGCAGCACCAAATCAACAAATCGTTCCTGCAATTGATTATTTATTAGAGCAAGGATATACAGATTTCTTTTTACTTGGATCTGATTATGTATTTCCAAGAACAGCTAACATGATTATTACAGCTCAATTAGAGGCAAATGGAGGTACTGTAGTTGGTGAAGCGTATGCGAGTATGGATCAGACAGACTTTTCAGCAGTTATTAGCAAAATAGAATCAGCAAAACCACAGGTAATTATTAATACATTAAATGGAACAGGAAATGTATCTTTCTTTAAGCAAATGGCAGAGAAAAACTACACAAGCGAAGATTATATGACAATGTCATTCTCGATTGCAGAAGAAGAAGTAGCTACTATCGGAGCAGATATATTAAAGAACCACTTAGTGTCATGGAACTACTATCAAACAACAGAGACAGAGCAAAACACAGCATTTGTAGAAGCTTATAAAGCAAAGTTTGGAGAAGAGAGAGTGACATCAGATCCAGCAGAGGCAGCATATGATGCAGTATATTTATGGGCAGCAGCTTGTGAAATGGCAGAAAGTTTTGAAGTGGATGCAGTGTTAGAAGCAATTAATAGTGGAGAGGTATCATTTGAAGCACCAGAAGGAACCGTTACAATAAACGGAGAGAACCAACATCTAGCTAAACCAGTAAGAGTTGGAGAAATCTCGGAAGATGGTTTAATCTATGAAGTGTATGCTACAGAAGAAGCGGTTGAACCAGACCCATATCTAACTACTTATGATTGGGCAGTAGAAGCAGGTCTTCAACCAATAGAGTAAAAGAAAGAATCGAGGTGAGAAGTGGAGATGTAGGGAATTTCTACAAATCCACTTTGAATCTTGAATAAATATAGAAAGAAGGATTAGAGATGGAACAATTTGTCACAACCTTATTCAATGGATTAAGTTTAAGTTCAATAATATTACTGACGTCGATAGGTCTTGCAATTACATTTGGTCTTATGAGAGTGATTAATATGGCTCATGGTGAGTTTGTAATGGTAGGAGCATATATGACTTTTGTAGTGCAAGAAATCTTTACAAATTATTTACCAGAGAGTATGCGAGAACTGTATTATTTTTTCGCAATTCCAGTAGCATTTTTTATAACATTTATATTAGGAAGCGTTTTAGAAAAAGTGATAATTTCAAGATTATATGGAAGAGAGATAGACAGTCTGCTCGCCACCTTTGGTGTTAGTCTGATATTGCAACAATTAGCAAGAAGCATTTTCGGTGCACAGGGGGTGAATGTAAACGCGCCAAAGCTACTAACGGGAGGTTTAGAAATCGGTGGAGTTACTTTTTCTTATAACAGAATTTTTATTATTCTCATGGTAGTATTATGTCTACTAATTCTTTGGGTAGTTATGTATAAGTTGAACTTTGGAAAACAGATGAGAGCTGTGATGCAAAATAGAGAAATGGCACAATGTATGGGAATTAATTCAAGAAGAGTAGATAATGTGACTTTTGCATTGGGGTCAGGATTGGCAGGAATTGCAGGGTGCTCCGTTGCGTTACTTGGTTCCATTGATTCTACATTGGGGCAGAGTTATATAGTAAATGCATTTATGGCGGTTGTGACAGGTGGAGTTGGAAAATTATTAGGAACAGTGCTTGGATCAGGGATGATAGGGTTTACGAGTATTTTTACTGAAAACTACACATCGTCTTCAATAGCAAAAGCATTAGTGTTATTGGTTGTAATTGCGTTCTTGCAAAAAAGACCACAAGGTTTATTCACAATAAGAAGTAGAAGCTTAGATTAATATGGAGGAAGATAGAAAATGAAAATAAAAGGATATGATAAAATATTTTTGCTAATTGTAGCCATTATTTGCTCCATGCCAATTCTGCTATATTTTGGAATCATAGATACGAGTTCAATGGTTTTATTTGTAGGGAAATGCATAGCTTTTGCAATAGTAGCAATTGCAATTGATCTGATATGGGGATATACGGGAATTCTAAGTCTCGGACATGGAATTTACTTTTCTTTAGGTGGTTATGCTATGGCGATGTACCTAAAGCTTCAAGCAACAGAGGGCAGGATTACAGATTTTATGAACGTGGGAGGTCTTACAGAATTACCACTCATATGGCAACCGTTTCAAAACCCAATATTAACTGTGATTCTAATATTAGTCGTTCCGTCCGTAGTAGCGGGGATTATAGGTTATTTCATATTTAAGAATCGCGTGAAAGGTGTATATTTTTCAATCATCTCTCAAGCGTTGACATGGGCAGCGTATTCAATATTTATAGCTTTATCACCATACACAAACGGAAATACAGGTATCACAGAAATTAAATCGATTTTTGGAAGCATTAAAGGAAGTGCAAACATTGAAAATATGATGATGTTATATTATTTCTTTACCGTCATCCTAGTAGTGGCGTATTTTGCAGCAAGATTTATTACTTCATCAAAATTTGGAAAACTACTCGTAGCTATCAGAGACGGGGAAAATAGAACGTATTTTTCAGGATATAAGGTTAGTACGTATAAAAATGTAATCTATATATTTTCAGCAATGTTGGCAGGCGTAGCAGGGGCAATATTTGTAAACTTTAACGGAAGTATCACACCATCTCAAATGACGATTCAATATTCAATTATGATGGTTATCTGGGTTGCAATTGGTGGTCGAGGAACCATATTGGGTGCAGTGATTGGAGCGTTTTTAATTAACTTATGTGAATACAATTTAAGTTCAGGTGGGATGGTAGAAATCTGGCAATACATCATAGGTGGAGTTTTCTGTGTAACAATCATTTTCTTTAAGGGCGGAATAGTAGGAACAATATCAGAAGCCTTAGCCAATAGACAAGAAAAAGTGAAAGAAAGCAAACATACAAAGAAAGTAGGGAGAGAAGCATGCGAAAATTAAAAGACGAAGTATTAGATATTAAGAGTATTTCAGTAAACTTTGACGGGTTCTATGCTTTGACAGAGGTAAATGCAAAAGTGAAGAGAAATTCCATTCATTTTTTTATTGGTCCTAATGGGGCAGGAAAGACTACATTGATGGATATTATCTGCGCAAAAACCAAGCCTACAGCTGGAAGTGTAATTTATTATCCAGAAAATGGTGAAAAAGTTAGATTGACTGGAATGGCAGAATACAAGATTGTAGAACAGGGGATTGGTAGAAAGTTTCAGGTCCCTTCGGTATTTGTCAACTTGACTGTGTTTGAAAATATGATGCTTTCTTTAAAAGGAAATAAAAGTGTTTGGAAAGCATTATTTTATAAAATGAATGAGGCTGAAAAAACACTCATTGAAGAAACTTTAGATAGGGTAAGTCTTTTAGATAGAAAAGATGTTCGAGCAGGAACTTTGGCACATGGTGAAAAACAATGGCTAGAAATAGCGATGCAGCTAGTGCAAAAGCCAGAAATCATTATGTTAGATGAACCAGCTGCTGGAATGGGAAAGCCAGAAACGTTTAAAACGGGAGAAATCTTAAAAGAAATTAAAAATGAGTGTACAGTAATTGTCATAGAGCATGATATGGAATTCGTAAAGCAAGTATCTGATGTAGTGACAGTCTTACATGAAGGTAAAGTTCTCATGGAGGGCAATATAGATGAAGTGCTAGAAGATGAGACTGTGCAAGCCGTATATTTAGGTAGAGGAGGAGAGTAGAATGCTTAAAATTGAAAATCTGAGTGCCTATTATGGAGAGAGTATGGTAATAGAAAGCCTAAATATGGAAGTGGAATCCGGAAAACTAGTAGGACTAATAGGGCGTAATGGAGTTGGAAAAAGTACAACTCTAAAAAGTATAATGGGGCTTGTCAAAAACCCTTCTGGTAAGATATTATTTAATGGTAAAGATATTACAAAAATGTCTACATATGAGCGAGTACGATTAGGAATTTCCTATGTGCCACAGGGGCGAGATATCTTTCCGCAGATGACAGTGATGGAGAATCTAGAGTTAGGATTACAGCCTTTGGGAGGAAAAGGTGAGGTTCCAGAATATCTGTTTGAATTGTTTCCAATTCTTGAAAAGTTTAAGAATCGAAAAGGTGGAGATTTATCAGGAGGGCAACAGCAACAATTGGCAATTGCACGCGCCCTTGTTTCAAATCCTAAAATACTGATACTAGATGAGCCGACTGAAGGAATCCAACCATCTATTATAAAAGATATTGGAGCAGCGATTAAAAAGGTGAATGAGTGGAAGGGAATCACAGTGTTACTTGTAGAGCAGTATTTAGACTTTGTAATGGAAAATACGAATTTTGTAAATTTAATGGATCGAGGAGAGGTCATTTACAAAAGCAAATGTGAACCGAGTATGAAAGAAGAACTGCAACAATTGATGACTCATTAAGGAGGAAAGTATGCGATTAACACCAAGAGAGCAGGATAAGTTAATGCTATATCTTGCAGGAAGTTTAGCAAAAGAAAGAAAAGAAAAAGGTCTAAAATTAAATTATACAGAATCAATAGCGTATATATCGAGTGAATTAATTGAAAAGGCAAGAGAAGGTTCTTCTGTGGCTCAACTGATGAGTTATGGAAGAACTATTTTGACGAAAGAAGATGTATTGCCAGGGATTGCAGAGATGATTGATGAGATTCAAGTTGAAGCAACATTTTTAGATGGAACAAAATTAGTAACCGTTCATAATCCAATTGAGGTGACAGATGAGTTGATTCCAGGTGAAATATTTACAGATGAGGGAGAAATTGAAATCAATACATTTGGAGAAAAATGTTCAGTGATTGTAAAAAATACAGCAGATAGACCAGTCCAAGTAGGATCCCATTACCATTTCTTCGAGGTAAACAAAGAGTTAGAATTTGATAGAAAGATGTCCTATGGAAAACGACTCGATATTCCATCCGGTACTGCAGTGCGTTTTGAGCCAGGAGAGGCGAAAGAAGTAGTGCTTACTGATATTGGTGGAGAGCGCATAGGATTTGGATTAAACGGTCTCACACAAGGGAAGATGGATGATAATAATGTTCGTGAAGAAGCATTTGATCGAGCAAAAGAATTAGGTTTTAAAGGAATGGAGGTATAGTTCACCAATGAAAATTTCAAAAAAATTATATGCTACCATGTTTGGACCAACGACAGGTGATAGAATTCGCTTGGCAGATACAGATTTGATAATAGAAGTGGAAAAAGATTTTACGGTATATGGAGAAGAAGCAAAGTTTGGTGGAGGAAAATCCATTAGAGATGGAATGGGGCAATCTTGCACACACCTAGACAAAGAATGTTTGGATTTGGTAATTACCAATGCAGTTATCATGGATGTTACCGGTATTGTTAAGGCGGATATAGGAATAAAGGATGGAAAAATCCATGGAATCGGAAAAGCCGGAAACCCACATATCATGGAAGGTGTAGATGAACATATGATAATTGGTGCTTCAACAGAGGCTATAGCAGGAGAGGGATTGATTGTTACTGCAGGGGGGATTGATACCCATATTCACTTTATTTCACCTACTCAAATTGATACTGCGCTTTATAGCGGTGTAACGACAATGTTAGGGGGCGGAACAGGTCCTGCAGACGGAACAAATGCAACTACTTGTACACCAGGAAAGTTTTATATAGAGAAGATGTTAGAATCAACGAAGGGTATGCCTATGAATCTAGGCTTTTTAGGGAAAGGAAATTCATCCTCTCCTGAGACATTAGAAGAGCAGGTAAAAGCAGGTGCAATTGGGCTAAAACTTCATGAAGATTGGGGATCAACACCGGCAGCTATTGACGTATGTTTGGATGTGGCAGATCGCTATGATGTTCAAGTATCGATTCACACAGATACATTGAATGAAGCTGGATTTGTTGAAGACACCTTAAATGCAATAAACGGGCGAGTGATTCATACTTATCATACAGAAGGGGCAGGTGGAGGGCATGCGCCAGATATTATCAGTGCGGCATCCTTACCAAATGTATTGCCATCTTCTACAAATCCGACAATGCCTTTTACAAAAAATACTATTGATGAACATTTGGATATGTTAATGGTTTGTCACCATTTAGATAAGAAAAATCCAGAGGATGTAGCCTTTGCTGACTCAAGAATTCGACCAGAGACCATTGCAGCAGAAGATGTACTTCATGATATGGGGATATTCTCAATGATGAGTTCAGATTCTCAAGCCATGGGAAGGGTTGGAGAAGTCATCATTCGAACCTGGCAGACAGCTGATAAGATGAAGAAGCAGAGGGGGCACTTAAAAGAGGATAATGATAGAAATGATAACTATAGAGCAAAAAGATATTTGGCAAAATATACGATAAATCCAGCAATTACTCATGGGATTTCAGATTATGTAGGCTCCATTGAAGTTGGGAAGCTTGCAGACTTAGTGATTTGGAAGCCGGCATTATTTGGTGCAAAGCCAGAAATGATATTAAAGTCAGGGTTTATATGTGGTGCAAAAATGGGAGATGCTAATGCATCGATTCCAACGCCAGAACCAGTCGTGTATTCAAAGATGTTTGGTGGACTTGGCGAAGCGGTGGATCAAACATGCCTTACCTTTTTATCAAAGGAAGCTTATGATGCAGGTTTACTTGGTAAATTAGGCATAAACAGAAAATCGATGCCGGTGAAAAACTGTAGAAATATAAGCAAGGAAGATATGAAGTATAATAGCACAATTGCTGATATTGAAGTAGACCCTGAAAGGTATACGGTAAAAGTTGATGGCGAATTGGTAACGTGTGAGCCATTTAAAGAATTAGCATTAGCAAGAAGATACTTTATGTTTTAAGAAGGGATGAATAAGATGGTAGTTGAAACAATACTAGGAAATGTAGAAGAAATAGAATCGAAAAAGGCAAGTGTAAATGTTGCGTTTGAGTGGTTTGAATTAGAAAAGAAAAGAATTGCTAAGACAGCAGAAGATGGAACAGAATTTGGGATTTGTGTAGGCGAAATGTTAAAAGAAGGGGATATTTTAGCAGAGACAGAAGAAAAAGTCTATATTTGCAAAGTAGTCCCTACAAGACTCATTAAAGTTAGCGTTGCAACTATGCAAGAAATGGGACGGTTATGCTTTGAATTAGGAAATCGACATTTGTCACTTAAGATAGAGACAGATAGTGTAAGTGTACCCTATGATCATCCAACCTTTGAGTATTTAAGAAAACTGGGATTTGATGCAAATGATATAACAGATGCATTTACATCATTTACAGAATGCAAAGCCCATGGCTCATCGAATCATTCCCATAGTCATGACCACGCACACACTCATGACCATGTACACTGATATGGATACAGTATCACTGCTCAATATGTTTCAAGTCTGTGATAGCATGTTTCCAATCGGAGCATTTACCTTATCCAATGGATTGGAAACCTTTGTGCAAAAAGATAAACTATTGAATGCAGGTGAACTAAAGCAATACATAGAAAACTATATATCTTTTATGCCCTATAATGAACTCGGATTTTTTTCGTTAATTACAAGAGGCGAAATGACCGAAGAATCGATTGTTGAATTAGATCAATTATACGGAGCCATGCGAACGCCAAGAGAGATTCGAGAAGGAAGTGAAAAATTATGCAAACGTTTTATCAAGGCTTGGAAGCGAATCGAAGCGCTTCCAAGTTTAGAGAAATATGAAGCATTAATCAAAAGTGGAAAATGTGATGGACATTACACGATTGCACTTTCGCTTTTCGTAAAAGATAAAATGATAGACTCGAGAACCGCTGGGAATATATATGCGTATAGCATCATCATGGGAATTATAACGAATGCAGTAAAAACAGCACCACTAAGTCAAGTGGACGGGCAGATAATCCTCAACGAATCGTTAGGAAAAATAGAGGAAGCAATGTTGAAGGCAGAAAAAGTAACAGTGGAAGAATTAGGTGTAGGTGGAACAGGATTTGAAATCTATGCATATAATCACGAAACACTATATTCTAGGTTATATATGAGTTGAAAAGGAGAAGAGTAGAATGGGATTTGTTAAGATAGGAGTAGGTGGACCAGTAGGATCTGGAAAAACAGCATTGATAGAAAGATTGACAAGAGAAATGGCGAAAACATATAGTGTCTGCGTCATTACGAATGATATTTATACGAGAGAAGATGCAGAGTTTTTGATTAAAAATGCAGCACTAGATGCAGAACGAATTATGGGAGTGGAGACGGGCGGTTGTCCACATACTGCAATACGAGAGGATTGTTCTATGAATCTAGAAGCGGTGGATGAGATGGCAGAAAGATTTCCAGATGTAGAAATTATGTTTATCGAAAGTGGTGGAGACAATTTATCTGCAACTTTTAGTCCTGATTTAGCGGATGCAACCATTTATGTAATAGATGTTGCGCAGGGAGAAAAAATACCAAGAAAAGGAGGACCAGGTGTAGTAAGATCCGATTTATTGGTTATCAATAAGACAGACTTAGCTCCATTGGTAGGAGCGGATTTGAATGTGATGGCGTCAGATTCAGAGCGAATGAGACAGGGCAGAAAGTTTTTGTTTACGAATCTAATGTCGTTAGAAGGGCTAGATGAGGTAATAAAGTGGATTAAAAAAGATGTCTTATTTGAGGGAATAGATGGAAAGTAAAATAACATTAAAAACAAAATTTAATGGGAAGAAAACAGTGATAGATGAAGTGTATTTTACGCCGCCGTATAAAATAATATCACCACTTTATCAGGAAGATAATACCGCAGAGATTGTAGTTTTATCATCCTCAGCAGGATTATTAGGTGGAGACCGAGTAGAGATGGAGTTGGGATTTGGCGCGAAATCAAATGCAAAAATCACCTCTCAAAGCTATGAGAAGGTATTTAATACAGATGGGAAGAAAGTAGTTAAGACGGCAAATATCAATGTGCAAGAGGACGCTGTGGTGAAATATATGCCTCATCCAACGATTCTCTTTGAGGATAGCGACTACGAGAATATTGTAAATGTAAACTTAACGAAAAGTTCACGCTTTTATTATAGTGATATCTTCAACTGCGGAAGAGTATTTATGGGGGAACAATTTTTGATGAAAAAATTCAAAAATTATCTCCGTATTAATATAGAAGAATCTCCTGTAATGCTAGATCATATTGTGCTAGATCCTAAGAGGTGGGACTACGGAACAATTGGTCTTTGGCATGGATATACACACAATGGGTTACTGTATATGTATCAAGAAGGCAGAGAAAATGAATTTGTAGACTTAGCAAGAGCGTTGGGTAGAGAAATGATACCTGAATTTGAAGTTGGGGTTAGCAGCAGTAAAAAAGGTGTTTGTGTTCGAGTGTTAGGTGATAATGGATCTAGAATTGTTGATTTTTTTGAAAAAATAGTAGGAAAAACAGAGGAATAAAGGCAGATATATTGACAAATGTGATGAAATATATTATAGTGAAAAAAGATTTTTGAGTCTGAAATATGGTGAGGTGTTCACCTTATTGATTGCGTTAAAAGCGCAACTTTTATAAGCTGGCAACTTAATTGCCTGTTGGGTACATTCGCCCGAAGTGTACGTAGGTGCGCACTTGTAAAACGGTCAATAAGAGTAGTAAAAGTGTTATTCGCTGTATAGACTCTAAGAAATGCTGTGTAACAGCTATATTTATGACCTTGCGAGACGTATCTTTTAGATACGTCTTTTTATATTTAATTTTTGCTGGAGGAAGAGAAAATGGCTAACAAATTACACCTTTACGGGTTTAATAACCTTACAAAATCACTTAGTTTTAATATATATGATATCTGCTATGCAAAGACAGCAAGGGAGCAACAAGACTATATTAAGTATATTAATGAACAGTATAACTCCGATCGTTTGACGGATATTCTCACAAAATTAACGAACATGATTGGGGCGACTGTTTTGAATATTTCAAAGCAGGATTATGAGCCACAAGGAGCTTCGGTAACATTTCTGATTGCAGAGGAGAGCATGGTAGATAAAAGAAGTGGAGAGACAGTGGTTGCTCACTTAGATAAGAGTCACGTAACAGTACATACTTATCCAGAGTACCACCCAGAGACTTCGATTGCTACGTTTAGAGTGGATATAGATGTTTCTACATGCGGAGAGATTACACCGTTGTCAACACTAGACTTTTTATTAGGAAGCTTTGAGTCAGATATTATTACTTTGGATTATAGAGTAAGAGGATTTACAAGAGAAATTAGTGGTAATAAATTGTTTATGGATCATAAGATTACTTCGATTCAAGACTATATTGCAGAAGAAACGTTGAAAAGGTATGATGTGGTTGATATGAATGTGTATCAATCGAATTTGTTTCATACCAAAATGTTGATAAAAGAAGTTGATTTGCAAAATTATTTATTTAATGCAGATATTTATGAGATTCCGCCAAAGACTAGATTAGAGATCACCAATTCATTGAGAGAAGAAATGATTGAAATCTACAGTGGAATGAATATATTTAGGGGAGAGAATTAATCGATGTACAGTAAAGAACGTCAAAATCATGTTCCGATTATGCAAGCGTTGAAAGAATTAAAACAAAATAAGACGGTACCATTTGATGTTCCAGGGCATAAAAGAGGAAAAGGCAATCCAGAATTAACAAATTTCTTGGGAGAAAAATGCTTAGAAGTTGATGTGAATTCAATGAAGTGCCTAGATAATCTTTGCCACCCAACTGGTGTGATCAAAGAAGCAGAAGAATTAGCGGCAGAAG
Source organism: uncultured Lachnospiraceae bacterium (assembly GCA_964369425.1). Lineage (GTDB taxonomy): Bacteria > Bacillota > Clostridia > Lachnospirales > Lachnospiraceae > CAUPWF01. The sequence continues at coordinate 7,742 of CAYJGW010000032.1, read as the reverse complement.
CATTTGGCGCAAGTCATGCATTCTTTATGGTAGGTGGAACGACCTCATCGGTGCAAGCAATGATTATGTCCACTGTGGCAAGAGGTGATAAAATTATTATTCCTAGAAATGTACATCAAAGTGTGATTAATGCATTGGTGATTTGTGGGGCAGTACCTGTATATATCAATCCCCAGATGAGTAGTAGGCTTGGAATCGCACTAGGGATGTCGATGAAAGATGTGGAAGCGACTATTGAGAACAATAAGGATGCGAAAGCCATACTTGTTAATAACCCGACGTATTACGGAATCTGTTCAGACTTAAGAAGCATCACGAAGTTAGCACATGAAAATGAGATGAAGGTGTTAGTGGACGAAGCCCATGGAACACATTTTTACTTTGGAGAAAATATGCCAATTACAGCTATGGAAGCAGGAGCGGATATGGCAAGTGTTAGCATGCACAAATCAGGAGGATCCCTAACACAGAGTTCAATCTTATTATGCGGAGATGGGGTGAACCCAGATTATGTAAGGCAGATTATAAATTTAACTCAGACCACCAGTGGAAATTATTTGTTGTTATCTAGCTTGGATATTTCTAGAAGAAACTTAGCTTTAAACGGAAGAGTTATCTGTGAAAAAGTAAAACATTTTGCAGAGTATGCAAGAGAAGAAATCAATGAAATCGGTGGATATTACGCATATTCTAGTGAGTTGATTAACGGAGATAGCATTTTCGATTTTGATATCACAAAATTATCGGTAAATACACTTGAATTAGGTCTTGCTGGAATTGAAGTATATGATATTTTAAGGGATGAGTACGACATTCAAATTGAGTTTGGTGATTTGGGTAATATTTTAGCTTATATTTCCATTGGGGATAAGACGAAGAATATCGAACGATTAATCAGTGCATTGGGTGAGATAAAGAGGCTATATAAGCGGGATAGGAATGGAATGTTAGAGACAGAATACATCAATCCAGAGGTAGTGATGTCACCACAAGAAGCATTTTACTCATTGAAAGAAAGTGTAGCGATAGAAGAATGTGAAGGTAGGGTATGCTGTGAGTTTCTTATGAGTTATCCGCCAGGAATTCCAATTCTTGCGCCAGGAGAGCGATTGACGAGACAAATAATTGAATACATTCAGTATGCAAAAGAAAAAGGATGCTTGATAACGGGGCCAGAATGTATGGATGCAAGTAGGTTGAATGTGCTAAAGGAGAGTTAGAGTATGGAAGATTTATGGTATAGCGAATATCATACGGAAAGTGTGAAGTATTCCATTCGCGTAAAAGAGCAGATGCACCATGAAGTAAGTGATTATCAGAGTATTTCTATTTATGATTCAGAAGAGTTTGGGCGATTTTTGACACTGGATGGAGTAATGATGTTGACTGAGAGGGATGAATTTATCTACCATGAGATGATTACTCATGTACCCATGGCGGTCAATCCTGATATAAAAGATATTTTGGTAATTGGTGCAGGAGATGGTGGAGTGCTTCGAGAATTGCAAAAGTATGAAACCATTGAAAATATTGATATTGTAGAAATCGATGAACGTGTCATCGAAGTTTGTAAAGAATACTTACCAAAGACTGCGTGTGGATTTGAGAATCCAAAAGCGAATATTCACATTGCAGATGGGTTACGATTTATAAGAAGAATAGAAAATAAATATGATCTAATCATTGTGGATTCTACAGATCCATCGGGGCCAGGAGAAGTGTTATTTACAAAAGAGTTTTATGGGAATTGCTATAAAGCGTTAAAAGAAGATGGGATTTTAGTGAATCAACACGAAAGTCCATTCTATGCACAAGATGCAGATGCTATGAAAAAAGCCCATAAGCGAATTGCCATGTCATTTCCAGTTTGCAGGGTTTACCAAGCCCATATCCCAACCTATCCATCAGGACATTGGTTGTTTGGCTTTGCATCCAAGAAGTATCATCCGTTGAAAGACTTTGATGCTGAGGTATGGAATGGGAAAGAATTAGAAACACATTATTATACGAGCAACTTACACAAAGGTGCTTTTTATATACCGAAGTATGTTGAGGAGATGTTAATTGAAAATGAATAGAAATATACAAACCTTTATAGGGTGTGAGGCTGAATACGAAGAAGCGACAATTGTAATGTTTGGAGCGCCGTTTGATGGGACAGCTTCCTTTAGGCCAGGTACAAGATTTGGGCCACCAGCCATTCGAAATGAAAGCTTTGGGATTGAAACCTATTCTCCCTATTGCGATAGAGACTTAGAAGATTACAAAGTTTTTGATGGTGGAGACTTGGACTTGCCATTTGGAAATCCAAATAAAGTGTTAGAGATGATAGAAGATTATACTAGAATGGTTTTAAAAGATAACAAAAAACCTGTGATGCTTGGTGGAGAGCATTTGATTACTTTAGGAGCATTTCGCGCCGTATATGAGAAGTATCCAGAAGTATGTGTCATTCATTTAGATGCACATACTGATTTGCGAGATGAATACATCGGTGAAGAGTTGACTCATGCTGGTGTGATTAAGCAGGTGTGGAATATCATAGGAGATCATCGAATTTACCAATTTGGTATCCGAAGTGGAGAACGCCAAGAATTTGAATTTGCTAAAACTCATACCCAGCTTCAAAAGTTTGATTTGAGCGGATTTGAAGAGGTAATGTCTGAGATTGGAGATAGACCGGTTTATTTTACATTAGACTTAGATGTGCTAGATCCTTCTTGCTTTTGGGGAACAGGTACTACGGAAGCAGGTGGAGTTACATTCAAGGAATTGATGGAAGTAATCCTGAAATTAGATAGATTAAATATTGTAGGTTGTGATATTAATGAGTTATCACCACACTACGATCCAAGCGGTGCATCAACGGCACTTGCTTGTAAAGTGACAAGAGAAATATTATTACAGTTGGAGGTAAGATAAAATGGGAAGATGTATGATTATTGGATGCGGTGGAGTAGCAGGAGTAGCAATCCAAAAATGTTGTCAAAATAGCGAAATATTTGAAGAGATTATGATCGCAAGTAGAACAAAGTCAAAGTGTGATGAATTAAAAGCAAAGATTGAAGCGGAAGGGAAGACAACTACAAAGATTCAGACAGCGCAAGTGGATGCAGATAATGTGCCAGAATTGGTTGCTCTTATTAATGAATATAAACCAGATGTGGTATTGAACTTGGCACTTCCATATCAAGACTTGACGATTATGGATGCTTGTCTAGAGACAAAGACGCATTATATCGATACAGCAAATTATGAGCCACTTGATACAGCGAAATTTGAATATAAATGGCAATGGGATTATAGAGAGCGTTTTGAAAAAGCGGGAATCTGTGCTCTCCTTGGAAGTGGATTTGATCCAGGAGTAACAAGTGTATTTTCTGCTTATGCATTAAAGCATGAGTTTGATGAAATTAATTATATCGATATTCTAGATTGTAATGGTGGAGACCATGGATATCCATTTGCAACTAACTTTAATCCAGAAATCAACATCCGAGAAGTTGCAGCAGATGGAAGTTATTGGGAAGATGGAAAATGGATTCATACGAAGCCAATGGAGATAAAGAGAGAATATGATTTTAAAGGTGTAGGACAAAAAGATATGTATCTATTACACCACGAAGAAATTGAAAGCCTTGCCCTTAATATGCCAGGAATCAAAAGAATTCGTTTCTTTATGACATTTGGACAAAGTTATTTAACACATTTACAATGTCTTGAAAATGTAGGAATGACTTCAATCAAGCCAGTAATGTATGAAGGAAAAGAGATTGTGCCGATTCAATTCTTGAAGCATATGCTACCAGACCCTGCATCTCTTGGGCCTAGAACAGTAGGTAAGACAAATATCGGTTGTATCTTCAAAGGGAAGAAAGATGGAAAAGAGAAGACTTACTACCTGTATAATATTTGCGACCATCAAGAGTGCTACAAAGAAGTAGGATCACAAGCGATTTCCTATACAACAGGTGTGCCAGCAATGATTGGTGCAATGATGGTAATGACTGGAAAATGGAACAAACCAGGCGTGTGGAATATGGAAGAGTTTGATCCAGATCCATTTATGGAAGCATTAAATAAGTGGGGACTTCCTTGGGAAGAAGATCATAACCCAACAATGGTGGACTAATGAACAAGAAATTATATGAAATAAACACCCCTTCCTATGTAATAGATGAGGGAAAATTAATAGAGAATCTAGAAATTTTAAAGGAAGTAGCCGAGCGAGCAGGATGTAAAATCTTGCTTGCTCAAAAAGCATTTTCAGCCTTTTACTGTTATCCTTTAATTGGAAAATATCTATCTGGAACAACAGCCAGTGGATTATACGAAGCAAAACTAGGATATGAAGAAATGGGAAAAGAGAATCATGTATTTTCAGCAGCATACTTGGAACACGAGATGGATGAAATCTTAGAGATTTGCGACCATGTGGTGTTTAATTCCTTTAGAGAGTGGGAGAAGTATAAAGAGAAGGCTATAAAATCAGGAAAGAGTTGTGGAATTCGAGTAAATCCAGAATATTCTACACAAGAGCATGGTATTTATGATCCTTGTGCAGTGGGATCGAGATTGGGTGTAATCCGAAGCCAATTTAAACCAGAGGAATTAGAGGGAGTGGAAGGGTTACACTTCCATACATTATGTGAACAAAATAGTGATGATTTGATTGCTACTTTAAAGGCATTTGAAGAAAAATTTGGAGAGTTTATCCCACAGATGAAATGGATTAATTTCGGTGGAGGGCATCATATTACAAGAGGTGACTATGATAGAGAAGCCTTAATAACTTGTGTGAAAACATTCAAAGAAAAGTACAAAGTGGAAGTGTACCTAGAACCAGGAGAGGCAGTAGCGTTAAATGCGGGATACCTAGTGACAAGCGTTTTAGATATTGTAGAAAATGGAATGGAAATTGCAATTCTAGATACGTCAGCGGCATGCCATATGCCAGATGTCATAGAAATGCCATATAGACCGCCTCTATATCAAAGCGGAGAGAAAGAAGAAAAGACTTATACCTATCGATTGGGGGGACCAACCTGCCTATCAGGAGATGTAATAGGGGAGTATTCATTTGACGAACCATTAGTAATTGGTGGAAAATTGATATTCGAAGATATGGCGATTTACTCGATGGTTAAAAACAACACCTTCAATGGAATGAGTTTGCCAGATATAAAAATCATGAAGCGAGATGGAGAGATAGAAACAATCAAATCATTTGGTTATCAAGATTTTAAAGAGAGGCTATCTTAGGAGAATATATTTGAACATATATATATGTAATATAAACGAATTTGAAAATTTAGATGGATGTGATTTAGTACGTAAGAAAAGACAAGAAGGCATCATGCGCTACGTACAAAAAAAAGATAAAATAAGATGCTTGGTTAGCGGTCTACTAGAAAGAAAAGTACTGGGAATTACAAAGGATGATCAAATCCAATATGGAAAGCATGGAAAACCTTATCTAGTGGAAAGCGAGCAGTACTTTAATATTTCTCATTCAGGTGACTATGTGGTCTTAGCGATAGATAAATACGAAATGGGAATTGATATTGAGCAAGTAGCAAAAGCAAATAAAAGTGTTGCTAAAAAATGCTTTACAGAAGAAGAAAATCAGATTCTAGAAAATATAGATATGAATCGATTTTTTGATATTTGGGCGGCGAAAGAAGGGTATATCAAAGCGATTGGGACAGGGTTCTCGTTAGACCCAATCAGTTTTTCGGTATTGCCGCTAAAAGATGGAGAGCATGTAATAGAGAGAAAAAAATGGTACTTTTATTGGAAGGAAATAGAAGGACATGGAATGTGCGTAGTGAGCGAAAAAGCACAAGATGAGATAGAGTATATTCAACTATCTAAGCAAGAGTTATATTTTTAATCATATGATAAAAGTGGATTTCACAGTGTATGAATGTGGAAGCCACTTTTTTGTTGCCCTAATGTAAAAAGCAATTAAAAAATAAGTAATGTTACCTATGCAATACTACCTATGTTTCTACTTATAAGGTGGAAGATAAACTGTTAAAATATTACATAAATACAAAGTGAAAGGGAGAAAAAATGAACAAACGTAACAAAGACTTGCTTGTAGGACCTATAATATTACTTATTACTGCTATATTATTGAAAGATTTTTTAGGGATGAAAGGAGCACAAGCGGTTGGAACCTTATTATGGATGATTTATTGGTGGATTAAGAGACCTGTAAATATGGCAGTGACAGGAATGGTGCCTGTAATTGCCAATGCTTTTTTAAGTATGGTACCTATGGCAGATGTTATTTCAAAGTATGCAAGTGAAAGTATTATATTGATTTTTGGATCGAGCTTATTGATTATGCCATGGTCGCGCATCGGATTGGATCGAAGAATTGCACTAAAGTGTCTTTCGATTATAGGACCTTCTATGAGATCACAAATTATAGTTTGGTTAGCCATTAGCGCATTATTATCTTCGGTTTTGCCAAATACAATTGTGGCAGCATTATTAGTACCGATTGCCTGTGCAATGCTTGCAGCAGCGGGATATGAAGACATTCCAAGTGCAGCACCAGCTGTACCTATATTATTTTGCATCACATGGGGAGTTGGAATTGGAGGGATGGGTACGCCAATGGGCGGTGCGATGAATCTGGTAGCAATCAACTTGATTCAAGATTATACAGGAAGTGAAGTGCTATATTTTGACTGGATTATAAAAGTGCTACCGTTCTTATTGTTATCATTAGTTGTGCTTTACTTTTGGATTAGCAGAGTACCAAATGAGGTGAAAAGACTAGAAGGTTCAAAAGAATTTTTTAAAAATAGTTATGCGGAATTAGGGCCAATTAAATATGACGAGAAGCTATGTATGATTACATTTGGGCTAGCTGTAGCAGGATCGCTTCTAAGGCCGCTGTACGCAGAGTTTCTACCTGGTGTGGTACCAGCATACTTGTTCTTAGCTTTTGGATGCATGAATTTCTTTATGTCTGGAAAAGACAAAGAACCACTTCTAACTTTTGAAACAGCACAGCAAAAATTGATGTGGTCGATGATGATTTGTTTTGCTGGAGGTTTTGCAGCGGGTGAATTAATCAATGGATCAGGAGCAGCAACAGCAGTAGCTGACATCATTACAAATATGTCACTTGATGGTGGAATTACAACGTTAATTGTATTTGTGGTGGCAATTAAATTAATCTCAGAAGTGACAAGCTCTACAACGGGAGCAGCGGTAATTATACCGATAATGATTAGCTTCTGTACAAATTTAGATCTCAATGCCGTTCCTTATATTATGATACTTGTCTTTGGGTTTAGTGGAATCTTTGTACTACCGATTAGCTGGCAGGCAATTCCAGTAGGATATGGCTTGAATGCAGATAAGTTAATGAAGTATGGGATGGTATCAACCATATTAAATATTGTATTAGCAATACTTGTAGGGTATGCATTTTTAAATTATTGGCCTCAATTTTCTATAATTTAACATATAGAGGAAAAACAAAATAAAAACCAAAAGGAGACTAGCGATGAGTGACAATCAAGTATCATCAGTAAAAGAAATCGTAGCATTAGCTAAAAAAGCACAGGAAAAGTTTGCATTTGCAACACAAGAGCAAGCAGATGCAGCAGCACACGCAGTATTAAAAGTTGTATATGACAACCAAGTAGAGCTTGGAACTATGGCATTTGAAGAGACAAGAATGGGAGATTTGAACGATAAGATTGCAAAATGCAAGAACA